>CAYPAA010000025.1:0-31623 GCA_964408625.1 uncultured Roseburia sp.
GCGTAAAATCAGGGACAACTATGAAAAAGTAGTGATTGCGCTGGAGTGTGATATTTCACAGACTCGGGATGGTATCAAAATTATCCAGGCAACAGACTTTTTACTGGAAGATATTAAGTGATATTGGGTTCCTTATATAACTGCATATAGTCTTTTCATTTTCGCATATAATTTGCCTGTTTTATAGACCCTTATGGAATCGAATTACATTGTATTACAGATAAAGAACTGGTCGAGCTTTTGACAAGCAATACGCGCGAAGGTATTAAAAGCAAATTGGGATTTTCTTGTCACTTTTTACCAAACTGACATCTGCGGTTTTGTCAAAGTATACAAAAACCCTTCAATTTTTAAAAAATAAATTATTTAGTCTTTACAAATGGAAACGGAACATGGTAAACTCAGTTTACAGAAAAAGTTACCATAAAAAACAGTTTTCACAAAAAAACGGGGGTATACAAATGAGAAAAGGTATGATGAAAAAAGTAATTGCAATGGGAATTGCAGCGATGGCATTGGTGGGCAGCCTGTTGACAACGGGAGTGGACGCAAAGGCGGCCAACAGCGTAACATTCACCTCTCTGCCGGAACTTGCAAAATATGTATGGCAGGGATATAACAATGGAGAGTACGGTCCGGTAACAATTACAAAGGGTCGTTTGACACAGGATATACCAGAAAAGAATTGGCTGCAAAAGATAACAGGTCATGATGTTCAAACCTATGATGTGTATCTGGTTACATTGTCAGGAACAGAAAGTGTGGAGAATCAGACCACAGATTGGCAGACAGACATTCAGGCGGGATTCGGTTTTGAAAATGACTACACGAAAAATGTTGTTCAAACGATCTTAGACAATGTGCCGGAGGGTTCCAATCTGTTCCTTGCCGGTCATAGTCTGGGCGGCATGGTTGCGCAGCAGGTGATTGCCAACGATCAGATTAAAGAGAAATATAATGTCAGATTTACAGTCGCATTCGGTTCCCCTGCTGTTGGACAAGGCAGCGGTCGAGAGGGTCAAATTCGAAGAATGGGTGTTTATAACGATATTGTTCCTAATCTGAGTACGAACATCGGTGGAAATATAGCCGGAACCAACTGGGAAGGCAAAGGGAAATACAGCGTTACGCAGGCTGTTGCAGCACACTGCGAGGGATATCTGAGAGATGATATTTTCGGTAACTGGAATGTATGTGGTGACAAACTTGCCGAAGCTCCTAGTGCAAAACTTGAGTTGGATTTAGATACGCTGACATTCTATCAGTCATTGAAGGGTGCAACAAATACCAATACAGGAGAGACAATTCAATAGAAAGAACGATGGAATTTAAAATGCAAAGCCCTTGGAATTTTTCCGAGGGCTTTTTCTTAAAGGATAAAGAAGATGAATGAGAAATCTGATTTGACAACAGGACCCGTCGGCAAAACATTGCTGAGATTTGCCATGCCGTATCTGCTTGCCTGCTTTTTGCAGACATTTTATGGGATGGTCGATTTGTTTGTGGTTGGATTATACAATGGCGCGGCGACAACGACGGCGGTTTCGATTGGAAGCCAGATCATGCATATGCTGACTGTGATTATCGCCGGATTTGCAATGGGCGTCACGGTCCGAATCGGAAGAATGGTAGGAGCAAAGGAGAAACAAGGTGCGGAGGAGACCATTGGAACAGCGGTGGCATTTTTTCTGTTGCTTGGCTTTGTGCTTACCATTGTTCTGCTGTTTCTTGTGAAACCGATTACAACGGTGATGATGACCCCGCCAGAGGCGGTGAGCGAAACGGTGCGATATCTGCAGATATGTTTTTTGGGAACGCCGTTTATTGTGATATACAATGTGGTGAGCGGTATGTTCCGCGGGGCAGGTGATTCGCGAAGACCGCTGTATTTTGTTGCCGCAGCGTGCGTGACAAACATCATTCTTGATTTTGTTTTTGTCGGTGGATTTCATCTTGGAGCCGCCGGGGCGGCGCTGGCGACGGTATTGGGACAGGCAACAAGTTCGGTGATGGCTGTGTATAAGATGCTTCGCAGTGATACGAATCTTCGCGTTCCGATGAAACAAATCCGAATCAAGGGGAACGTTCTGAGAGAAGTGCTGTTTATCGGCGGACCGATTGCGCTTCAGGACGGTCTGATACAAGTTTCGTTTATCGTGATTACGGTGATTGCGAATAGCCGTGGACTGATTGCGGCGACAAGTGTGGGAATTGTGGAAAAACTAATCGGTTTTATGTTTCTGGTGCCATCTGCGTTCCTTTCGGCGATTTCCGCTATCACTGCGCAGAACATGGGTGCAGGGAAACCAAAGAGGGCGAGACAAACGCTTGGTGTTGGACTGCTTATCACAGTTTCGTATGGCTTTGTGGTGGCACTGTACAATCAGTTCCTGCCGGAAACACTGGTTGGATTGTTTACAAGGGATGCACTTGTGCTTGCCGCAGGATGTGCATATCTGCGTTCCTATGTATGGGATGTGATGTTCGCCGCAATTCATTTCTGCTTTAGCGGATATTTTTGCGGAGAACAAAAGTCCGTGCTTTCTTTCATTCACAATATGATTGCGATTGTGTGCATAAGGGTTCCGGGTGCCTATCTTGCGAGTGTATATTTCCCGGGCTCGCTTTATCCGATGGGGTGGGCAGCGCCTGCGGGCTCTCTGTTTTCTGCAATCATTTGTGTAATTTTTTACCTGTATTTTGGGAAAATAAAGCACAAAGAAATCTGAGATAACCGTTTCATATTTCACGTGTCTTTGATATAATAAATATATCTGTGGGTTTGACGCAGAAAGAGAGCATGGTATGGTGAAAAAGAAACGAAGCATCAATAGTATCATAGCAATTGTTGTCATTTGTATTGTGATTGTCTTTGGTTATATGTGCAAGGAATTAAAGGTTGATACTTTTCGTACAAGAGATATTGCAGACTATGAAGTTCTGACGAATCTTGATTATTATCAGATCGAGGATGAAAAGGCCCCGCAGGGTGTTGTGGATGTCTATTCTTTCACACTAGACAGAGTTCTGCCAAACAATATCAGTCTTGTGATGTACACTTTCCATGAAAATGTAGATATTTTCATTGATAATCGTCTGGTATATAGCAGTTCTGCCAGAGAAGACAATGTCATGGGACATACGCCCGGAAATATATGGAGTGAGGTGCCGATTTTGCAAGGGGACAGCGGTGAGAAAGTGGAGATTCGTCTCACGCCGGTGTATAAAACGCATATTGGCTTCCAACCTGAGATTATGCTGGGCAATGCTTTCAAGATATATGCGGACTGTTTGATTTCGGAACTTGTTTCACTCGTGTGTGCAATTGTCACGCTGGTTCTCGGGCTGATATTTTTGTCGATCTCACTGATTCAATTCCGTGGATACAAGAATAAGAGCGGTTTGTTGATACTGAGCATTCTTGCAGTGGTTTTGGGCAGTTGGAAACTATCGGATTTAAGTGTGATGCATCTCTATATGAATCACTCGATAGAGTATTCTTACCGGGCACTTCTGCTGATTATGCTGCTTGGAATTCCGTTTTCATTGTATCAGAAGGAGTTGTTTGAGTCGAAGTATAAAAAGATATTTGATTACATTGCATGTGTAGACGGACTCGCGGTGATGCTCACAATTCTCCTGCAGATATTTGATGTCGTTGATTTGAGAGAGATGCTGTGGTTGCATCATATTATGCTGCTTATCATCCTCGGGACAAGTGTTGCGCTTCTCATATATGAGTTGATTCGATTTGGCTGGAGCAAGAAGAACAAGATTATCGTCTTTAGTTTTATGATATGCGGCGCAGGAATTCTGGGCGATTTGATTCTGTTCTATGGTTCGTATGGACACACGGAGCAATCTCTGGGAATGGTTGCATTCTTGTTTTATATTTCGGTGTTTGGCGTTATGTCCATGCGGGAAGCACAAAAATGGATGGAACTGGGACAACATGCTTCCGATTATCAAAATATGGCATTCCATGACGAACTCACAGGATTGTTCAACAGAAATGCATATGCCCGATATATAGGGAGCGACACATTTCGTCCAAAAGGATGTACATTTGTGATGCTTGATTTAAATGACTTAAAAAAATGCAATGATACATATGGTCATAATGTGGGTGATCGATACATCAGAGAGGGCGCGAAGGCAATTGACGCTTCCTTTGGCAAATTGGGAAATGTTTATCGAATGGGCGGTGATGAGTTCTGTGCCATTTTGCCCAATGTATCTGAGGAGGCGTGTACGGAGGCGAGGGAGAAATTACAGAAGCTGACGGACAAGTACAATGAACAGGTACATGATGTGTTTGATATGAAAATTGCCTGTGGATACAGTGTATATGATGAAGAACGTGATTTTGATATAGGAGATACATTGCGTCATGCGGACCATGACATGTATGAGAATAAGATAAAGATGAAACAAAAATAAAATGAAACAGAGAGATTATTTATTTGACAATTACAAAGCATTTTTGATTATACTGGTGGTCGTTGCACACTTTACCTGGGTCGCATCAGAAGATAATGACCTGCTGGTTGTGATGAAGTGGATGATATTCTCTTTCTGTATGCCTGCATTTGTCTTTATTTCAGGTTACTTTTCCAGAAAAAGAGATACATTCTATCATTTAGTACAGCAACTGCTGATACCATATTTGATATTTGAGATTTTTTACTATTTGTTATATACCATTGTTCTTAAAAAGGACACAACATTAGCGCTGTTGTATCCGAAGTTTTCGCTATGGTATCTGCTGGCACTTTTCATGTGGAGGCTGATTACGCCATTGGTGAAAAAAATCCCGGGGTGCATTTGGATTGCCTTTGCCATCGGTTTGGCTGTGGGAGCATCATCCCTGGATGACAACTATCTGACATTGCCCCGGATGCTTACATTCTACCCGTTCTTTTTGATGGGGGTGAACCTGGATCGCGGCAGTGTTGACCGGCTGAGGGAAAAAGTGAGCAGGTGGGAAGCGTTTGTGCTGCTCTCACTGATCAATGCGGCGCTTGTGTGGGCGGCGCTGAAGAGTGGACTTTCTGTAAAGATTTTCTATGGACGATATAATTATGAGTACCTGGGTTTGACTGATTTTGAGGGCGTGCTTCTTCGCATTATCTGTTACCTGATATCCGTCCTGATGCTTGGAGTTGTGATGGTGATGATTCCGGGGGCGCAGAACAAGTTCTCGATACTGGGTCAAAAAACGATGTCGATCTATTTGTTCCATGGATTGATTTTTAAGGTATTCCAAAGAGGAAAGTCATGGTATCAGCGAACAGGTAATTTTTTTGAAACGGTGATCATACTCGGCGCATGCGCGGTGACCATATGGCTGTTGGCACAAAAACCGTTTGTTGATTTTACAAAGAAAATAATGCATATACCGATACCGCACTTGAAAAAAGTGCGTACTCCGGGTAAGCGGGATCATAGGGAGGACATATAAATGGAAAGAAATACAATTTGCGTACAGGGCGGATATACACCGGGCAATGGAGAACCGCGTCAAATACCAATCGTACAGAGTACGACATTCAAATACGACACGAGCGAGGATATGGGTAAGTTATTTGACTTGGAGGCATCGGGATACTTCTATACAAGACTCCAGAACCCGACAAATGATTTTGTGGCGGCAAAAATTGCTGAACTGGAGGGCGGAACAGCAGCTATGCTTACCAGCAGCGGACAGGCTGCAAATTTCTTTGCGCTTTTTAATATTTGTGAGGCGGGAGATCATATTGTCTCATCCACAAGTATCTATGGCGGTACATTCAATTTGATCTCTGTAACGATGAAGCGCATGGGAATTGATGTGACATTTGTAGACCCGGACGCTTCAGAGGAGGAGCTGATGGCGGCATTCCGACCAAATACAAAGGTTATGTTTGGTGAGACGATTGCAAATCCTGCGCTTACGGTATTGGATATTGAGAAATTTGTAAAGGTGGCGCACGCAAATGGAGTGCCGCTTATTGTCGATAATACATTCGCGACGCCGGTAAACTGCCGTCCGTTTATGTGGGGCGCAGATATTGTCACACATTCTACAACCAAGTATATGGATGGACACGGCGCAGGTGTCGGCGGCGCTATTGTGGACAGCGGCAAGTTTGATTGGATGAAGTACGCGGATAAGTATCCGGGGCTTTGCACACCGGATGAGAGTTATCATGGTGTGACATATGTGGAACGGTTTGGAAATGAAGGGGCGTTTATCACGAAGTGTACAACGCAGTTGATGCGTGATCTGGGTTCTATCCAGAGTCCGCAGAATGCGTTTATCTTAAATCTGGGACTGGAGAGTTTGCATGTTCGTATGGCACGCCATTGTGAAAACGGGCAGGCGGTCGCCGAATTTTTGCAGGATCATCCAAAGGTGGCATATGTAAACTATTGCGGGCTACCGGGAGACAAATATTATGCTTTGGCCAAGAAGTATTTGCCAAACGGAAGCTGCGGCGTTGTCTCCTTCGGATTGAAGGGCGGTCGCGAGGCGGCGAGTGTATTTATGAAGAACTTGAAATTGGCTGCAATCGAGACACATGTGGCAGATGCAAGGACGTGTTGTCTGAATCCCGCATCAAGCACACACCGTCAGATGACGGATGAGCAGTTAAAAGAAGCGGGTGTACCTGCGGAACTGGTTCGCATGAGTTGTGGTATCGAGGATAAAGTAGATTTGATTGCGGATTTGGCGCAAGCTTTAGATGCAATCTAAACCATACGATTTCGCGGCCCTGTTTTGGGGATATTTTTGTTGAAAAACAAGGGAAAATACGATATGATGACCTTACGAGACGATGAGAAGATGGGAGAGAATCTGTGAAAGATTATAAGGTGATAGAAGTAAAGGAAAGTATCTTGGAAGACAATAATGCAGATGCTGCGGTACTTCGAGAAGAACTAAAGCGACAAAAGACATTTCTTTTGAATCTGATGTCATCTCCGGGGGCGGGAAAGACGACCACATTATGCCGTACGATTTCGATGCTGAAAGATGAGATGGCAATCGGCGTTATGGAAGCAGATATTGATTCCGATGTTGATGCTGCGACAATTGTGGAGGCTGGTGCGAGAGCGATTCAGATTCATACCGGTGGTATGTGCCACCTGGATGCTGACATGACGCGACAGGGACTGCGGGAGCTTGGCACAGAAGATTTAGATTTGGTTGTGCTTGAAAATGTTGGTAATCTCGTATGCCCGGCGGAGTTTGATACGGGTAGTGCGAAGAATGCGATGATTTTGTCCGTCCCGGAGGGAGACGACAAACCGGCGAAGTATCCGCTGATGTTCGCTGTCTGCGATGTGGTACTCATTAACAAATGCGATACGCTTCCGGTATTTGATGATTTTGATAAGGAAGTGGTTGCGGAACATATAAAGAAATTAAATCCGAACGCCCAAGTTATCTTTGTATCCGCAAAGACAGGAGAAGGATTTGATGAGTGGTGCGATTGGTTGCGGGAACAAGTGGCTGATTGGACAAAATAAATTTATGCAATAGATAAAATTTTATTTTTTGGAGGTAAAAATGGACAAGAGAAAAGATGAAAAGTATCTGATGACACCGTATTCATTGGATGAGGATCGCAACAGGAAAGATCCTCGTGCCGGCATCTATCCAAAGGAAGTGGATGATGAGCCTTTTCGTGAGCCATTGGCAAGATTTTCCAAGGTTGTAACAGACCGCGCAAAGGTGCAACTCGGCAAAGAGAAAATCACAAAGCACAGCCCGGAGTACTGGGGACTTCGGAATCTTGTGACAGATGAGCAGTGTGAGATTGGAATTAAGATGGAGAAGCGTCATCCGAGAACACTCGCAGAGATGAAAGAGTTGTGTCCGGAATACACGGAGGAAGAATTGTTAAAGCAGTTGGAGGAAATGTCTTACAACGGTGTAATCGAGTGGAATTACGAGAATCCACAGCACGAGAAGCAGTGGGTACTTCCGATGTATGTGCCGGGTTCCGCAGAGTTTGGTAACATGAATCATAAAGTGATTGCGGAACACCCGGAAGTGGGGATTTTCTTTGAGCGCATGAGCCGTCTTCCATTGGAAGGTTTGACACAGATGGTGCCAATGGGTGGTGCCGGTATCGGTATGCATGTCATTCCGGTTGAAGAGGCAATCGAGATGGAGAATCATTCTTCCTCATTGGAGCACATCTCTTACTGGCTTGAAAAGTATGAAGGGAAATACGCAGCAAGTCCATGTTCTTGCCGCCGATCACGCAAGACTTATAATGAAGGTTGTGCGGATGATCCGGAAGGATGGTGCATTGCCGTCGGCGATATGGCAGACTATGTTGTTGAGACAGACAAGGATGGTCGCTATATCTCAAAAGAAGAAGCGTTGGCAATCTTCAAAAAAGCTGAGGACAATGGATTTGTTCATCAGATTACAAATATTGATGGCGAGAACAAGATTTTTGCTATCTGTAACTGTAATGTAAATGTATGTTATGCACTTCGTACATCACAGTTATTCAATACACCAAACATGTCCCGTTCCGCATATGTCGCACATGTGGATAAAGACAACTGTGTAGCTTGTGGTCGATGCGTAGAGGTTTGCCCATCCGGTGCAGCTACACTTGGTCAGAAGCTATGCAGGAAAGATGGCTCAGAGGTTGTTTATCCTAAGATGCCACTCCCGACAGAACAGAAATGGTCTGAAGAAATGTGGACAGAGGATTACCGTGACATCAACAGAATTAACACACATAAGACAGGTACAGCTCCATGTAAGACAGCTTGTCCTGCTCATATTCCTGTACAGGGATACCTCAAGATGGCAGCGCAGGGTCGATATGAAGAAGCGCTTGCTTTGATAAAAAAATACAATCCGCTTCCGGCAGTTTGCGGTTATGTATGTAACCGTCGCTGTGAGGATGTATGTACGCGTGGTACGATTGATGAAGCCATCGCAATCGATGAAGTAAAGAAATTCGTTGCTATGCGCGATTTGAACGCAGATACACGTTATATTCCTAAGAAAGTAGTACCAAAGATTCTTGGTGGTTTCGATGAGAAGGTTGCCATCATTGGTGCAGGTCCTGCAGGTATCTCTTGTGCATACTATCTCGCTGAAAAAGGTTATAAGCCTACATTGTTCGAGAAGAACAAGAAGCCGGGTGGAATGGTTACATATGGTATTCCTTCGTTTGTTATGGAGAACGATATTGTTGAGGCGGAAGTAGATGTCCTTCGCGAGATGGGCGTTGATATTCGTCTTGGTGTTGAAGTCGGTAAAGACGTCACATTAAAACAACTTCGTGAAGAAGGATATAAGGCATTCTACATTGCAATCGGTTGCCAAGGTGGTCGTGGTGTTAATGTACCGGGTGAGGACGCAGAAGGCGTTATGAAGGGCGTTGATATCCTTCATGCCGTAACTGATGACGAGAACTTCAAACTGGACGGTGATACCGTTGTTATCGGTGGTGGTAATGTTGCTATCGACGTTTCACGTACGGCAGTCCGTTGCGGTTCATCTAAGGTGACACAGGTTTCACTTGAGACTCGTGATATTATGCCGGCACTTCCGGAGGAGATTGAGATTGCTGAGTCTGAAGGTATTGCATTCCACGGTGGTTGGGGTCCAAAGGAAATCCTTACAGAGAATGGCAAGGTTACAGGTATTGTATTTAAGAAGTGTACACAGGTTAAGAATGCAGAAGGTCGTTTTGATCCTCAGTACGATGAGAATGAGACCATGACAATCGAATGTAGTAATGTTCTTCTTTCTGTAGGTCAGGCTACTGTTTGGGGAGACTTGCTCAAGGATGAAACTGTTGAGTTTAGAGGACCGGCTCCAGTAGCTGACCCGGTTACCTTCCAGACAACAGTTCCGGATATCTTCGTTGGTGGTGATATGTTCTACGGACCAAGATTCGCTATCGATGCTATCGCTTGTGGTAAGGAAGGCGCTATCTCAATTCACAGATTTGTACAGCCGAACTCATCACTTACCATCGGTCGTGATCCAAACTACTTCTTAGAGTTGGATAAGGATGATATCTTAGTTGAGAACTATGACAACATAGGTCGTCAGGTTGCCGGACACAAGGAGACAGCCGAACTTACATTCCGCGATACAAAGCTTACCTTCACAGAGGAACAGGTTAAGGCTGAGACAGCTCGGTGCTTGGGATGTGGTGCTTCTATCGTGGATCCGAATAAGTGTGTTGGTTGTGGACTTTGTACAACAAGATGTGAGTTTGATGCCATCAAGCTTACACGGGACAACCCGGATTGCACTACGATGCGAAAGGCAGAAGAGAAGCTTAAGTATGTATTAGGAAATGGTGCACTTCAGACGATTAAGAGACCATTTGTTAAGAAGACTTCAAAAGAGACCGCCTGGTTAAAGAAATAATAAATAATTTATAGATTGCTTGAGATGAGACGGGTTCGCAATTGGTGCGGACCCGTCTTTTGAAACTTTTCGACGAGACAGGGAGGAAGAAATATGCCGGGAAACAGTGTGGGAGAAATCATATATAATTTTATTGTCATCTATTTAGTGTTGTCGTTTGCACTGACCTTTTATTCTGTCATACGAATGTATGTGGTAAAACATCACTGCAATGGCAGAAAATACGGCAAACAACGAATCATTGAATTGACTTCGCAGGGGAGATTTCGCCAAGTGCCGATATATTCGCTGGATGAAATACGGGATCGTAAGGATTTACGCACGGTGAGGCTTTCCGTTTTCCCAAATGACAGTGGAGAGAAAACGAAATATGTGCTGATACTCCCGGGTGGCGGTTACGCACATTGCTGTACATATGAGGAGGGCTACCCGATTGCAGCGAAGTTTAATGAGATTGGATATACGGCGTTTGTTCTGGAATATCGCACAGGCTTTCACTGCTCGGACTATGCGCCGATGGAGGATGTTTCGCGCGCTATTAAATACATAGAGGAACATTGTGAGGAATTTCAAGTAGAGACGAAAAACTATGCGCTCTGTGGATTTTCGGCGGGAGGTAATCTGGCGGGAATCTATGCAAGCCATAATCATGGATATGAGACATATGGCACAGAGAAACCGGCTGCGATTATGCTCGGATATCCGTGGACAAATATCCAGCATTGGCGGGATCATCCCTATTGGAACATATGGAAAGGCCTGATGGGAATTTGGCTCTCGGAACGAGGCTTCGTTTATATGTTCGGACGTCATAGTAATATGGAGAAGCGGGAATCGCTTTGCGTTCAAAAGCAAGTGACGCCGGATTATCCACCGACCTATATGTTTTCAGGACAAAGGGATGTATTAGTCCCGGCGTCACATCACGCGGAAGTGCTGCAGGAGGCATTGGAAGAAAACGGTGTGCCTCATATATATCGTAGATTTTTTGCATTGCCACACGGTATAGGACTGGCACTTGGAACCAGAGCAGAAAAGTGGATGGCAGAAGCCGTTTCTTTTTGGGAAAAATCATGTCGGGTTTGTAGCGATAGTAACTAAAATATCGACTACCTTTTCCATCGATTCCACGGCGATATGTTCAAATGGACCGTGGAATCCGTATCCGCCGGTGCCGAGGTTGGGACAAGGAAGACCCATAAAAGAAAGTCTGGCGCCATCCGTGCCGCCGCGGATTGGTTTTGATACAGGCGTGAGACCATTCTTTTGGATGGCATTTTTTGCAAGGTCAACAATATACATCCGGTCTTTCAGTATGGAAATCATATTTTCGTAGGAATGTGTAATCTTCAAAGAGACGGTACCGTCACCATATTTTTTGTTTAATGTCTTTTCTATGTCTTGAAGCGTTTGAAGTCTGGCTGCAAAGCGCTCCTTGTCATGATCTCTCACAATATATGAAAGTGTTGTCTCTGTGACATCACCGGCAATATCCGTCAGATGATAAAAGCCCGCGCGTCCTTCTGTGTGTGCAGGCGTCTCTTCTGCCGGTAGCATCATTGCAAGTTCGCATCCAATCAGCGTTGCATTTACCATAATATCCTTGGCTTCTCCGGGATGAACGCTGACACCGTGAATGACAAAATCGGCGCTGGCAGCATTGAAATTCTCATAGGCTACTTCGCCCTCATAATCCCCATCTACGGTGTATGCATAGGCTGCTTTAAAGCAATTCAAGTCAAAACCATCGGGTCCCATACCAACTTCCTCGTCCGGTGTAATGCCAACCCAGATATCGCCGTGAGGCAAATCGGAATTCTTAAGCTGCTCTACGGCAGTGAAAATCTCAGCGACACCGGCCTTGTCATCTGCACCAAGGAGAGTAGTGCCGTCTGTTGTTATCAGAGTCCTGCCGACTTGACCTTTCAGGTCAGGAAATTCGGAAGTCTTTAAATAGGTTTGACTGCCGGCAAGCAGTATATCTTGACCATCGTAGTTTTTGATTATCTGTGGCTTTACATTTTCGCCCGAAAAGTCCGGTGCGGTATCCATGTGTGCGATAAAACCGATTGGCTTTACCGTTTCCATCCCTTCTGTGGCAGGGAGTAGCCCATACACATAGCATTGTTCCGAAAGCATAACCTGTTTCAGCCCGATATGCGCCAATTCTTTGGCGAGTTCTTTCCCAAACGCCCATTCACGCTCACTTGTGGGATTTGCAGTGCCATCTTCATCCGATGTGGTCCAGTATGAAACATACTTCAAAAGTCGATGTTGTACCTTCATTTTTATTTCCTTCTTTTTCCTATTGCTTTATGAAACAACAAAATAATATCATATATTAGATGATTTTTCATGATGAAACAACAAAATGAACAACAAAATAATAGGGTTTATATTGACAAAACGATGAAAAGTTATTAAAATAAAATGCGATAAAATGATTTTGTAGAAGTGGTGAGAAAAATGATGCAATGGTGCACACGAAAATGCCCCCATTGTTTTTTTTTGTTTCATTACTTTACCTTGTTAAATTGACCAAGAAATAAAAAATGAAAGGGTGAATTTTTTGTTAGAGTACATATTAAAAAGAATTGGACTGGCTATTGTGTCGGTCATCGTAATCAGTGCTATTACATTCTTTGTAATGGAATTGATTCCTGGTGGACCTTTTAATAAAGAGAAGGCTTCTTCGCCAGCAGTGCAGAGGGTTTTGGAGGAGCGTTATAATTTGGATAAACCTGTAACCCAGCAGTATGTTATCTATATGAGTAATCTGCTTCATGGGGACTGGGGTGTTTCGCTTAAGACCGGTCGTGATATTTGGACAGATATCTCATTAAAGTTTAAAGTATCTGCAAAACTTGGTGGAACAGCAGCAATTTTTGCAATTATTTTTGGGCTTGTGTTGGGGTCAATCGCTGCCCTTACCAGAAACAAATGGCCCGACCGTTTGATTGTTTTTGTGACCACGCTCGGAACGGCAATGCCGTCATTCGTTTTGGCAACGCTTTTATTGCTGGTATTTTGTATGCAACTTGGATGGGTGCCGGTATGGGCATCTACCAATCAGAATATTGTACTGCCTGTTATCTCACTTATGGTATATCCGATGGCATATATTACTCGTTTGACAAAGACAAGTATGTTGGATGCCCTGGGTCAGGATTATGTGCGTACAGCGAGAGCGAAGGGCGTGTCCGGTGTGAAGGTTATCTTCAAGCATGCACTTCGTAATGCATTGATTCCTGTTGTTACCTATGTGGGTCCGATGGTTGCTTATATTTTGACAGGTTCGATGGTAGTAGAGAGCATCTTTACCATTGGCGGTTTGGGTTCTGCATTCGTTACAAGCATTACAAACCGTGACTATACAATGATTATGGCAACCACGATGTTCTTAGCCATCTTGATGGTTGTTGCAAATCTCTTGACAGATATTGCATACAAGATTATTGATCCAAGAATTACATTTGACTAAGAAAGGGTAGGAGTTAGAAAATGCAAGGAACAGATCAGGAAGAATTTCAAAAAAGACAATTCCTCTCGGCTCAGATTGACTTGAGCAAGTTTAACGATAAGAATTTTGAAAAAGCGACCGATGAAGAGAAGCAGCAGCAGGAAGTTATGGGTGAGTCTACTACATTCCTTAAGGATGGTTTGAGACGCCTTCGTAGGAATCCGCTTGCCATGGGTAGTATCATCGTTTTGCTTGCAATTGTGCTGATTATTATCATCGCACCACACTTTGTACCATATACATACTCACAGATTATTACGGTTGATGGAAAGCGTGACAAGGGCGCAGCAAATATGGCTCCGTTTGAGTATTCCAAGATGGAGCAGGCATATATGGATCGTACAGGCGAGAAATTGTTTCCTCATATTTTTGGAACAGACTCATTGAGCCGCGACTATTTTATTCGTGTGGTTTATGGAACAAGGGTTAGTTTGTCCGTAGGTATTGTCGCAGCAATCATGGTACTGATTATTGGTTTGCTCTACGGTTCAATCGCAGGATACTTTGGCGGTCGAGTCGATATGATCATGATGCGAGTTGTGGACGTCATCTATTCGCTCCCGGATATGTTGATTATCATTCTGTTGTCCGTCGTGATGAACCAGACATTGGAGCCTTTGATTGCGGGCACGGTTTTAGCAAAACTTGGTAGCAACATGATATCTATGTTTGTGGTATTCTCATTGTTATACTGGGTGGGAATGGCGAGACTGATTCGCGGACAGATTTTGACGATTAAGAATAATGAATATGTTTTGGCAGCAAAATGTATTGGAACAAAAGACAGTCGTATTTTGAAAAAGCATATTTTTCCAAATATCTTATCTGTTGTTATTATTACAACAGCACTGCAGGTTCCAAGTGCTATTTTTACAGAAAGTTACTTGAGTTTCCTGGGATTGGGAGTTTCTGCTCCACTGACATCTCTGGGAAGTTTGGCAAATGATGCTAGAGGTGCATTACAGTCTTATCCATATCGTCTGGTGATTCCGGCAATCATTATTTGTTTGATTGTATTGGCATTAAACTTACTTGGCGACGGACTTAGAGATGCATTTGATTCTAAGTTGAATTAAGGAGAGATGGATAAATGAGTGAACAAAACAATGTTTTATTAGAAGTAAAAAACCTTCATACAAGTTTTTTTACAGATAATGGTGAAGTTCGTGCCGTAAACGGTTTGTCATTTAACCTTGAGGCTGGAAAGACACTTGGCATCGTAGGTGAGTCTGGTTCAGGAAAATCAGTTTCAGCTTATTCTATTATGCAGATTCTTGCTGAGGCAGGTAAGATTGTTGATGGTAGCGTGATTTTTAAAGGTGAAGATATTACAAAATGGAACAAGAAGCAGATGCAGTCATTTCGTGGCTCAAAATGTTCCATTATCTTTCAAGATCCGATGACAAGTCTGAATCCTGTTTTTACCATCGGATATCAGTTGGAAGAGGCGATTTTGCTTCACACGGACAAAACAAAGAAAGAGGCGAAGGCGCGTGCGATTGAGATGCTGACACTTGTCGGTGTAAACGAGCCGGAAGCCCGTGTAAAGCAGTATCCACACGAATTATCGGGTGGTATGAGACAGCGTGTTATGATTGCGATGGCATTGGCATGTGAGCCGGATATTTTGATTGCGGACGAGCCGACAACCGCTTTGGATGTTACAATCCAGGCGCAGATTTTGGAATTGATGCAGGAGTTGCAGAAAAAGATGGGAATGGCGATCATCATGGTTACACATGATTTGGGCGTTATTGCCAGCATGTGCGATGAGATTCTTGTCATGTATGGTGGGCGTGTTTGTGAACGTGGTACAGCGGATGCTATTTTCTATCACCCTGCACATGAATACACGAAAGGGTTGCTTCGTTCGATTCCTCGTGTCGAGAATATGGGTGAAAAATTGGTGCCAATCGGTGGTACGCCAATCAACTTATTACAGATTCCGGAAGGCTGTGCATTCTGTCCTCGTTGCGAATCTGCAATGAAGATTTGTCTGACAGAAAAGCCGGAGGAGTTTCGCGTTGGCAAAGACCATCTGGCAAGTTGCTGGATGAATGTAAAAGAAATCTATGATGCACAGGAGGGAAACAGCAATGCACAATGAGAATAATACATCTTCTGAATACCTTCTGCAGGTAGAGCATTTAAAACAATATTTTCCGGTGCGCAAGGGTTTTAAGACAGTGCCGTTGAAGGCTGTAGATGATGTGTCGTTTGCGATCAAGCCGGGTGAGACACTTGGTCTTGTCGGTGAGTCCGGTTGCGGTAAGACGACGGTAGGCCGCACCCTGCTTCGCTTATACCAGCCAACTGCAGGTCGCATCACATTCGACGGAGATGTACTGTTTGACACAGGTGAGCAATACGATGAGCGTGGCAAAGTGATTATCGATGCCAATGGAAAGCCGGTTTATGGTCAGAAAATTGACAAAGATATGCTTCCATATCGTAAGCAGATGCAAATGGTATTCCAGGACCCATATTCATCATTGAACCCGCGTATGACAGTTGAGGATATCATTGGGGAACCTTTGGATGTACATAAATTGTATAACACGAAGGCGGAGAGAAGAGATCGCATTCTTGAGTTGATGGAATTGGTTGGATTGAATGCAGAACATGCAATGCGGTACGCACATGAGTTCTCAGGTGGACAGAGACAGCGTATCGGTATCGCAAGAGCATTGGCAGTGAATCCAAAGTTCATCGTTTGCGATGAGGCAGTATCTGCACTTGATGTTTCCATTCAGGCACAGGTTGTAAATATGTTTGAGGAGTTGCAGGATAAGCTTGGCGTGGCGTATTTGTTTATCGCGCATGATTTGCTTGTCGTTCATCATATTTCAGACCGTATTGCGGTTATGTATCTGGGGAAAGTTGTTGAGATTGCGGACGCAGACGAGTTAAACAGCGCACCGATTCATCCATATACGCTTAGTTTGTTGTCAGCGGTTCCGATTCCTGACCCTGAGACAGCAAGAAACAGCAAACGTATTGTATTGGAAGGGGATGTTCCCAGTCCTCTGAATATGCCATCCGGTTGTCCCTTCAGAACCAGATGTAAATATGCGACAGAGCAGTGCGCACAGGAGATGCCACAGCTTACAGACCGTGGAAATGGTCACATGGTTGCATGTTGCAACAAATAGGTTTAGACTTTGCTATGCAAAGATAAACATAGATATCATGATAAAAATAAGGAGGAAGAATCATGAAAAAGAAATTGATTTCTGCAGTTCTTATTGCTTGTATGGCAGTGGGACTCGTAGCATGTGGATCAAAGGAAGACGATAGTCAAGGATCCACAAAACAGAACTCTGACACAAATGTTTTGGCAATCAATCTTGCTTCAGAGCCAGATTACCTTGACCCTGCACTCAACAGTTCTGTTGATGGTGGATGTCTTGCAGTAAACTCATTCGTAGGTTTGTACACATACGATGGTGATGGCAAATTGAAGCCTGCATTGGCCGATGGCGAGGCTGAGGTATCAGAAGACGGATGTACTTATACATTCAAAGTAAAGGATTCTAAGTGGTCAAACGGTGAAGCTTTGACAGCAAATGATTTCGTATATAGCTGGAATCGTGCAGCTGCAGATGAGACAGCAGCTGACTACCAGTATATGTTCGATATCATCGTTCATAATGGTGATGGAACACTTGCTGTGGAAGCAACAGATGACAACACACTCGTAGTTAACTTGACAAATCCATGTCCATATTTCTTGGATTTGGTAGCATTCCCAACATACCTGCCTGTATATCAGAAGGACGTGGATGCTGCAAACCCGGATGGTGATACACCTGGTGCATGGGCACAGGAGGCAGGATTCGTATGTAACGGTGCTTACACATTGAAAGAGTGGAAGCATGAAGAGAGCATGGTATATGTTAAAAATCCGAATTACTATGATGCTGAAAATGTAACTATTGAGGAACTTCACTTCATGTTGAGTGCGGATGATACAGCTATCTATGCTGCATATCAGGATGGAAGTTTGGACTTCGTTGATACCGTCCCAAATGATGAGATCGCAAGTGTTCAGGACTCTGAAGAATTCCATATTGCTGATATGTTGGGTACTTACTATGTAGCGTTTAATGTTAACAGCCCTATCTTCGAAGGAAAGACGGTAGAAGAAGCTGCTAAGATGCGTGAGGCAATCTCAATGCTGATCGACCGTAACTACATTGTAGAGAACATCGGACAGACAGGTCAGATTCCGGCAGATTCATTCGTACCTGCAGGTATGGCTGATGGTAACGGTGGTATTTACAAGACAGATGATGTTTCTTACTATGATGCAACTAAGACAGGCGCTGATATGGTCGAGGATGCTGTTAAGTTATTTGAGGAAGCCGGTTATGAGATGACAGACAACGGTGACGGAACATATTCTATGTCTCCTGCACTTTCAATAGAGTATCTGATAAATGATGATTCGGGACATCAGAAGATTGCAGAAGCGATCCAGCAGGATCTGGCTGCTGTTGGTATTGACCTGAAGATTCAGACAGAAGAGTGGAATGCTTTCCTGGAAGATCGTAAGAATGGTAACTTTGACTTCGCCCGTGAAGGCTGGGTGGCTGATTACAACGATCCAATCAACATGTTGGATTTGTTTGCATCTACATCAGGAAACAACGATCCACAATTTGGTGTTGATTCTAAGTCGTATGCTCCACAATGGTCTGAGTATGACGCTTTGATTGATGAACTTCGTGAATCAACAGATATGGAGGCTCGTTTGGAAGCGGCTCACGAGGCTGAGGATATGCTTATGGATACATGGGCAGTTATTCCAATCTACTACTATAATGATATCTATATGCAAAAGTCAAATGTAACTGGTATCTACTCTACTGTATTTGGTATGAAGTACTTCATGTATGCTACAAAAGAATAATCTGTTTTGCGTACGATAGCAGTGAATCAATAGAAACGCTCCGGAGATTTGATTCTCCGGAGCGTTTTTTGTTCTTAAATACAAGAAAAAAACTATTTTTTGTTATATAACTCGCAGATAATATCAACGCAGACGTCTTCTCCTAACTGTCCGCTATCCAAAGACACGTCATAGTTTCTATAGTTTCCCCAATGTTGGTCAGTGTAGTATTTGTAGTAGGTCTTTCGTTGCTTATCTTTCTTGGCGAGTCGTTTTTCGATACCGATATTCCTGATGGTTCCGTAACGCTGCAATACCCGTTCTGTGCGGTGCTCCATATCGGAATGAATAAACACGTTCAGACATTTTATGCCTTCTTTTCGAAGAATATAATCGGCACAGCGACCGACGATGACGCATGGACCGTGCTGCACGCATTCTAAGATGACTTTTTTCTGTGCGATAAAGATCTCATCCTGAGGACTTTGGAAATACATGGCACTAGCTGCGGAAATATCAAACCATTTGTTGGCTGATGTAGAATACTCCCCCTGTTCTTCGATCAGTTCCTTTGCATATCCGCTCTCTGTGGCTACACGTGTCACAATCTCTCCGTCGTAGAATGGAATGCCAAGTTTGTTGGCTACTTTTTCACCGATGCTGTGACCTCCACTACCAAATTCTCTGCTTATCGTAATGATTGGGTTCATAAACACCTTCTCCCCTCGTTTTTTTTCATTATAGTGTAAATTGTCTGAAAAATCAATGTAATGACTGAAATTTTTATGTATTATACGATATGCAATGAAGGAAGCACTGGTATATAATGGATAGGAAACATGGAAAGTGGAAAAGATAAAGTGAAAGAAAAGGATGTGGCATACATGAGTGAAAAAAACAAAGGAATACTGTGTATCATTTCGGCGGCTTTCTGCTTTGCATTTATGAATCTGTTTGTTAAGCTGGCGGGTGATTTGCCCGCAATCGAAAAGAGCTTCTTCCGAAATGTGGTAGCGATATTCTTTGCCTATGGCGTGATGCGAAAACAGAAAACATCGTTTCACATTCCGCAGGGTACGTTAAAATATTTAATCGGACGTTCGGCGATAGGAACCCTCGGCGTAT
Source organism: uncultured Roseburia sp. (assembly GCA_964408625.1). Lineage (GTDB taxonomy): Bacteria > Bacillota > Clostridia > Lachnospirales > Lachnospiraceae > Pararoseburia. The sequence goes on from CAYPAA010000025.1 coordinate 19,936, forward strand.
TTGCAAACTTTTATGCGATAGGGAAACTGTGCATTGCTGATGCCTCAATGCTGAATAAACTGTCCCCGTTTTTTGCAATTATTTTTTCGTTCTTTCTGTTAAAGGAAAGAGTAAAGCCGTACCAACTTGTGTGTGTGATAACGGCGTTTGTTGGAGCGCTGTTTATTTTGAGACCGGGGCTGGATAACCTTGCAACGTTTCCGGCTTTTATCGGTTTTCTCGGGGGAATGTGTGCGGGATTCGCTTATACGAATGTAAGACTGGCAAGCGAGCATGGCGTGCCGGGGCCATTGATCGTATTTTTCTTTTCGGTGTTCTCGTGTGCGAGTGCCATACCGTTTATTATTTGGAATTATGAACCGATGAGCCTCCCACAGCTGGCGAGTCTTCTTATGGCAGGACTCTCAGCAACCGGTGGACAGTTTTCCATCACGGCGGCATATTCACATGCACCGGCAAGTGAAATCTCGGTATATGATTACACACAGATCATCTTTGCAGCCGTTCTGGGAATGATATTCTTGGGTGAAATGCCGGATGCGGTCAGTATCTTGGGGTACCTCATCATCACGGGTGCAGGTGTAACGATGTTTTTGATTCGGAGGAAAAAAGAGGAAATACCATGATTGTAATGCATATGTCCGGTGCGTATGTGCCACAAGACTTTTATAAGGAACGCGGGCAGGTGGTAGATTGCCGCCACATACAAGGAACAAACTGCTACTGTGATAATGAGGCGAAAGTGGCATTGCGTCGGCAGATAAGAGACCTTCCGGCGGAAGACATTCACTTTTTGGACTCTGGAAATTATCATTATTTGTCACTACTGTGGTTGGAAAAGTTAGACGAACCATTTTCACTTGTACTGTTTGATCATCATCCGGATATGCAGCCGCCATCTTTTGGTGAAATTACTTCCTGCGGCGGATGGGTAAAGGAAGTGTTAGATTCCAATCAGCATATCAACCGCGTCTATCTGGTGGGCGTGAACGAAAAACATCTCAGTGAATTGGAGATGGATTCGCGCGTTACCATAGGGACAGAAGCATTGGAGGAAGACGAAAACCCTGTCTATATTTCCTTTGATAAGGATGTGCTGCAGGAAACAGATGCGAGGTGCGATTGGGACCAGGGGACACTTGCGCTGGGCGAAGCGGAAACAATAATAAAATCGATATTGGAAAAGCATCGGGTCCTGGGGATGGATGTGTGCGGTGAGGATAATACATGGGAACAACGGACGGACCGAAGCCAAATCATAGCGATTAACAATGCGGCAAATATGCGATTATTTGAACTGTGGGAAAATAAAAAGTGATGCCGAAGCACCACTTCTTAAGAGGGAGTTATGAAAAAAGATATGTCATTTGTTTTGACAATGCTTATGATAAAGGAGATTTGTGAATAATCTGTGTTTTGTTTATTAATAAATTATGAATTTTTGGGTTGGTAAATAGTTCTAAAAGGAGATGCACATTATTGTGCATCTTTTTTTTACGCCATTTATTGATAAAATTCAGGTGTAGGAATATAATTAATTAAACAACTTAATTAATTCAAAAACAGGATTTTTTATAGGAAAAGAGAGTAAAGGGGGGTACCGAGATTAACAAGCAGCAGATAATTGACATGGAAGTTGCAATCGCAAACGGCGAGAACAATTTTACGATGTCCAGGGGAAGTTTTAAGTACAAACAAAAGATTAACAACAAGCGGGATTTGATTAAAAAATCGATGGAAGAAGTAGACGGGAATATTGTTCTTACCTATGAAGATCCAAAGACAAAAGAGCAGCATACATTTACGTTAAAGGAGCGGGACGGACAGTTTCGTCTGGCGTATGAAGGCGGAAATAAAGGCGATATTAACCGTTATTGGCTTTCATTTGCAACGAATCCGAAGGAGCACATCTATGGATGCGGGGAGACATATTCAAAGTTTGATTTAAAGGGTGAAAATGTTCGTATATGGGTGGCAGAGCATCAGAACACCAACCGCATTGGCAAGAAACTGATCAAAGAAAAGATTTTTGGTAAGAAGCCGGAGAAGGTTTTGCCGTTTGGTCAGTACGAGTCCTATTATGCACAGCCTACATTTGTATCCAGTGATAAATACTTTGTTCACTGTGATATCAATGCATATAGCGAATTCGATTTTACAAACCCATCGAAGATTACATTGTATTTCCAAGAGCCTCCGGTGGTGATTTCGGATTGCGGAGAAAGTTTTACAGAGGTATCGGAGAAGCTTTCTGCTATGCTTGGTCGTCCGGTGGCACTTCCGGAGTGGGTATACGAGGGTGGAATCTTTGCTATGCAGGATTGGACATTCGATGGCAAGAATACCCATGAGGGCTTTGACGGATGTGGAAATGTGGATCGTAAAATTGCAAAAGCGAGAGAAGCAGGTGTAAAGATCAACGGTGTTTGGTGTCAGGATTGGTGTGGCTGTCGTTGCACACAGTTTGGCTACCAGGTTATGTGGAATTGGCAGTATGATGAAAAACAGTATCCGAATTTGCCGGAAAAGATAAAAGAGTGGGATGCAAAGGGCGTGAAGTTCCTCGGTTACATCAATCCATTTATTGCACTTGAGAAAAACATTTATCAGGAGGCGAAGGAAAAGGGATATTGTGTAAAAGATAAAGAGGGCAAGGATTATCTTGTCACGATTACCACATTCCCGGCTGCGATGGTGGATTTCACGAATCCGGCAGCGTACGAGTGGTACAAAAACCTGATTAAGGAGAATATGATTGAAATCGGCATGGGCGGATGGATGGCTGACTTTGGTGAGTATCTTCCAATCGATGCGGTTCTCTACAGCGGTGAAGACCCGGCTGTATTACATAACCAGTGGCCGGCAATCTGGGCAAAGATGAATCGCGAGGCGATTGAGGAATGCGGCAAACTCGGTGAAGTATTTTTCTTTACAAGAGCAGGTCATACGGGAACCATCAAATACTCTACTCTGATGTGGACAGGGGATCAGCATGTAGACTGGTCCATCGATGATGGATTGTGCTCTGTGATTCCGGCGACTTTGTCACTTGCGATGAGCGGATATGGAATTACGCACTCTGATGTGGGCGGATACACCACGGTGATGCATATGACAAGAAGTAAGGAACTTCTGATGCGCTGGGCAGAGATGAATGCATTTACACCGTTGTTCCGAAGCCATGAGGGCAATCAGCCTTCCAGAGATGTGCAGTTTACAGGTGATGCGGAACTCTTGGCACAGATGAAAGAATGCACAAAATGGTATGTCGGACTTGGTGAATATATAAAGGCGACAATGAAGGAAACCATCGATAAGGGAACACCTGTGATGCGCCCGCTTTTCTATCACTATGATGAGGAGAGCGCATACACAGAGAAAACCGAGTATCTTCTGGGACGCGATATATTGGTGGCACCGGTATATAAAGAGGGAGCGGTGACGCGAGAATGCTTCCTGCCAAAGGATACATGGGTACACTTGTTTACCGGAAAAGAGTACCATGGAGGGAAGGTCACTGTGGATGCTCCGATTGGACAACCGCCGGTATTTGTCAGAAAAGACAGCAAGGATTTCGAACCGCTTATGGCCATAGCAAAATAATGGCTGGGTATAAATAACAAATTTAATGAGGAGGCTCTTATGGACAACAAAAAACAAAACAGCGCTCTTTCAAGAGCGGCATACGGCTTAGCGGATATTTACGGTGGCGGTGCTTTCGTAATTATCGGAACATTTTTTACAGTATTTTTAACAAAGGCACTTGGAATGCCTACGGCACTTGCAGGTACCATTCCGCTTATCGGTAAGGTATGGGATGCGATTACAGATCCGCTTATGGGAAATATTTGTGACCGAACATCATCAAAGTTTGGGGCAAAGAGGTTTTACATTTTAATTGGTAGTATTATTTCCGCTATCACATTCATTTTGATGTGGGTTGGATTTAACACAAGCAGTGTCATGGGACAGTACTTCTTCTACATGTTGATGTACATGTTATTCTCAACAGGGTATACTATCGTTATGGTTCCTTACAACGCACTGCTTCCTGATATGGTGGAAGATTATAATGTTCGAAGCCGTTTCTCAGGAACAAGAATGATTTGCTCAACATTCGGTGCGATTTTGGCAGGATTGATTCCTACCTTGCTTATCAAGGACAATACAAATGCTTCTTCCTATTTAACCGTGGCACTTCTCTTCGGCGTCATCTTCTTTGTCGTTATTTTGGTTACATTCTTTGGAACATGGGAGAGACAGAAGGAACCGGTAAAGGTTGGTTTTGCTGAAAGTTTTACACAGTCACTTACTGTTTATAAGAGCAGATCCTACAGATTGTTCATTGGCATCTTCTTATTTGGTCAGGCTGCGGCAGACTTTGTGACAGGTTTGGCAGTTTATTATATTGATGATGTATTAAATGCATATGGTGGCGGTCGTTTTACATACTTAATGGGAGTTATCCTTATTTCACAGTTTGTCGGAACCATTGCATTTTCAGTTATTATGCCGAAGACATCGAAAAAGTTTCCATTACTGCTTGGAACACCGCTTCGTTTGGTAGCAACCATTGCAATGTTATTCTTCTCATATGAGGGTGCTAATTTTGCAATTATCCTTGTATTGACATTCTTTATTGGACTTGGAATGGCTGGTACTTCTACAACAATCTATGCAATTCTTGCCGATATGGCAGATGTTGATGAGTTGATTACATCGGTGAACCGCCCGGCAGTATGTTCTGCTATGGCAACCTTCGTTCGCAAGATTGCAGCCGGTCTCTCATCAGCAATCATCGGTTTGTTGCTTGCATGGGTTGGATACAATGAGGTGATTGCGGCAGAAGGTGGACGTCAGGCAGCTGAAACACAAACAGGTATTGCGTATATCTATATCTTTGCACCTGTTATATTGTTAGTATTGGCACTGATATTTACTATTCTTTTCCCGATGAACAAGAAGCAGTTTGATATTATCAAGAAAGAGATTGCCCGCCGCAAGGGAGAGGATGATTCGGTAGCTACAGCAGAAGAGATTGCAGTATGTGAAAAGGTTACCGGATTTAAATACGATCAGTTGTGGGATAAGAACAACGCATTTAAGTTTTCCAATAAGTAAGAAAGTCATTGGAAAGAATGACTTCATAACAGGAGGTAGAATAATGAAGTATTTTTTAGACAGTGCAAAAATTGATGAAATTCGTGAGGCATATGAAACATTTGGTATTGATGGTGTTACAACAAACCCAAATCATATTATGTTGTCAGGAAAGCCTTTTAAGGAAGTATTAAAGGATATGATTGCTTTCGTAGAGGAAAAGGATATTGTTGGATATGAAAAATTTCCTATCTCTGTAGAAATCAATCCACATTTGGACAATGCAGATGAGATGGTCGCAATGGGGAAAGAGATTTCTGCAATGTGTCCAAACTTTGTAATCAAGATTCCATGCACACAGGAAGGTATCACAGCAGCGAAAAGATTAGAGGCGGAAGGCATCCGAACAAATGTTACATTGGTATTCTCACCTTCACAGGCTATCTTCCCGGCAAAGAACGGTTCCCTTTTTGTTTCACCGTTCATCGGATGGAAAGAGAACAGTGGAGAAGACTGTGTACAGTATATCCAGGATATCGTAGACATCTATGAGAACTATGGATATGAGACAGAAATCATCTGTGCAGCCATTCGCAATGGTAAGCAGATTGTTGACTGTGCAGTTGCAGGTGCTGATATTGTTACAGCAGGTCTTCAGGTATTCAAGGATAGCATGTATCATGCATTTACAGATTACGGAATGGCGAAATTCCGGGGCGCTTGGGATAAGACAATCACAGACTAATCGTTAAGATAGAAAGAAGGATAAAAATGAAAATCGGATTTGTAGGTTTGGGCATCATGGGTGAATCCATGTGCGAAAATATTATAAAGAAGCATGACGACAAGGTTTATGTATTCGACTTTGTTGAGGCAAAGGTAAAACAGCTTGAGGCAGTAGGCGCAGTTGCATGTGCCAGCAGTAAGGAAGTGGCAGAGAACGTTGATGTATTTATTACAATGGTTCCAAAGTCAGAGCATTCCAGAAGTGTATATGAGAGTATCGTGGATGTACTTGATGAGACAAAGACATGCATCGATATGAGTACCATCGACCCAAGCGTTTCTGTTGAAATATCAGAGATGGTGAGGAAGACAGGTGCTCATTTCATTGACGCTCCGGTAGTAAAGAGTAAGCCGGCAGCCATTGCAGGTAAGCTTGGCATCTATGTTGGCGGTGAAGAATCTGTATATGAAGCAATGAAGCCAATCTTACTTTACATGGGCGAGAATGTAATCCGCATGGGCGAGAATGGCAAGGGTCTTGTTATGAAGATTTGTCACAATGCATTGGTTGCTCAGATTCAGAATGGTGTGAATGAGACTTCTACACTTGCAGCAGCAAACGGTATTGATATTTTGACTTTCGCAGAGGCAATCTCATATGGCGGTGGTCAGAATTTCTACTTAGATTCAAAGAAAGAAGTTATCTCGAAGAATGATTTTACGACAGCATTCTCCATTGAAAATGAACACAAAGATCTCGGTATCTGCATGAAGCTGGCCGAGGAATCCGGTGTGGTTATGCCGGGGCAGGCTAACACAAAGCGCATTTATGATGAGGCGATGGAAGCCGGATACGGCAAGGAAGACTTCAGCGCAACAATCAAGGTTGTCAGAGTTCAGAAATAGCGCAAACAAACAATGATGCTAGTCCTTGGGGACTAGCATCTCATTTGAAAAAAGAAAAGAATCGGGTGTGACAATGGGTTTATTAGAAGAGTTGAATGCATGCAATGATGTAAAAATATTGTCTGTAGAGGACGAGGCTTTTGCCAGTTATGGTAAAGTGCTCAAGGGATATGATGTATCTGCATGGACGACTTATATGGAAAACGAGACACCAATTCCGGAAGAGGGAAATATTTACATGGCGTCTGTCCCGGAGATGGAGGCGATGAAAGTTACCAGAGAGATACAAAATACTGTCTATGGTGGAATGCCGATACAAGTAGGTTACTGTAACGGAAGAAACACAACGTACAATGGGTTTGAATATCACAAGGGCAGTGAGATCAATATCGCGGTGACAGACTTTATGCTGGTTCTGGGACACAGTTATGAAATCAGAAATAATACATATGACATTTCACAGGCACAGGGTTTTTTTGTACCGAAAAACACTGTGATTGAAATGTATCAGACGACGCTGCACTTATCGCCACTTCGCGTTTATGATGCGGGATTTAAAGGCATTGTAGTTCTTCCAAAGGGGACCAATACCCCATTGGAAGATGATGAAAAACAGGTAAAACAGAAAAATACACAAGATTTAGAACAGGTACTGCTCTTGCAGAGAAACAAATGGGTAATTGCACACCCTGAGAGAGAACCGTTGATCAAACAAGGGGCGCATCCGGGTGTGACAGGAGAGAACAAGGAGTTATTCTATCCCCAAAAGTAACGAAGTCTTGTCTGAGATATTGTAGAAATAAAGGAGAGTTCTTATGAGTAAATTTCAAGTAGCATATGTGCCAATTGGCGTGCCGACATTCCATTTGGAGAGTGCACAGATTGAATTTGAAAAGTCAGTAAAACTAATTGAAAGCCTTACCGATCAGGCTGTTTGTCCAAAGGAGATGTTACTTTCCATCGATTTGTTAAATGCATTTTTGGACAAGATTCAACCGGAATTGATTATTTTGCAGAATATTACTTTTGCAAACGCGGCATATGCAAGCGAGGTTTTAAAAAGATTTGATTGTCCAATTTTACTTTGGACATTGCGTGAGCCTGTGATTGATGGGGGAAGGCTTCGTTTGAACTCGTTGACAGGCGCATACTCGGCGGCAAATGCGATAAAAGCATTCCACAAGGAGCCACTGAATTATATCTTTGGCGCTCCGGAGGAGGAGCAGGTCGTTGCAAAAGTAAAGGCTACGATTCGTGCAGCCGAGATGAAGCACGCCATGACGCATTTGAAGATGGCGGCGGTAGGTCATACACCACAGGGCTTTGGCTTTGGCCGTGCGCTTGACTTGGAGATGCTTCAGAACTTTGGTGTGACATTGGAGTCCATCGAGGCGAGGGAACTCATCGATGTAGCAAAAACTTATCCGGATGAGGAGATTGAGGAGTATTTACAGGATGCTTCCAATAAGATGTGTGGCTTGGAGACAACGCCCGAAAACAACCGTAAGGATTTTGCAAGGCTTTACAAGTCATACAAGGAATATGTGGAAAACAATCATATCGGCGCATTGGCATCCCGCTGTTGGCCGGATTTCTTTACCGCATTTGGCACGCCGGTCTGTGCAGCACTTGCAATGCTCAATGACTTGGGTGTGGCAGCAAGCTGTGAGGCGGATACCTATGGTGCACTTTCCATGTATTTGGGAATGCAGCTTACCGATATGCCTACATTCTTTGGCGATCCGGTATCTATGGATGAGGGAGAAAACACCATTACTTTTTGGCATTGTGGAACAGCAGCCTGCTCTCTTGCCCGCACGGATACAGGTGCGAAGGTAGATGTTCACTGCAATCGCAAGATTGGACCTACGCTCGACTTTGGCTGTAAACCATGTGAGAAGGTGACCATCTTTAGAATTGGCAAGGACAATGAAGGCAAATTCCGTTTCTTCATCGCGTCAGGTGAGGCACTTGACAAGCCAAAGCAGTTCAACGGAACATCGGTTGTCGTTAAGACAGATGCATCTGCAGAGAAGGTTGTCTATAAGAGTGTGGAGGCAGGCTGGGAACCACACTTTGTTGTGGCATATGGCGATATCGCAACAGAGTTGGAAATTCTGGCAAACATGCTCAATATGGAAGTGCAAAAGTTTGAATCATCATTTATGCGGGAAACAGGGGGGAGTTATGATTCGTCACGTAGGAGCAAATATGGAGACGGTTCGAAAAAGAAACCGTTCGACAATCTTAAAGTTCATAAATGACTGTGGTCCTGTTTCCAGAAAGGATTTGGCGGATGTCACCGGCTTGACGCCGGCGGCAGTGACGCAGATTTGTACGGAACTTTTAAAAGAAGGCATCCTGGTAGAGACAGGAATGAATGCCAAGAGCCAGGGGGCAGGACGGAAAAAGGTCTTGCTCAACGTCAATTATGATGTTTCCTATGTTTTTGCAGTGAATATCGAGCCGGAGTATACCGTGATTGCGCTTAGTAATCTTGGCGGGAAGATGATTGCGTTAGAGCAGTGTAAAACGGAGACTGTGGTTTCACCGGAAATATTTTTGCAGCAGATTGCAGAGGTGTGCCAAAAGATGCGGGCAGACGATCCGAAGGTTTCCAAGAGAATTGTTGCAGTTGGCGTCGGTATCACCGGTATCGTTGACCAGAAAAACGGTATCAGCAAAAAGGCGTATGGAATTTGGAACAAGGAAGTTGCTGTGGGTGAGATATTGTCAAAAGCACTTGCGCTGCCGGTTTATATTGAAAACAATGTCAACGCTTTTGCTATGGCAGAACTTTTTTACGGCACCGGCAGACAGCATGAAAATTTGATGGTCATTAAATGGGGACCCGGCGTCGGTTGCGCGATGATTATCGATCAGGAAGTGTATGAGGGTCGTCACAATAAAGCTGCAGAACTGGGACATTTTATTGTGGATCAAGATGGAGAGCGCTGTAGTTGCGGCAGACGGGGATGTCTGGAGACGAAGATTTCATATCAGGCGTTGAATCGGATTCTTCCATTTGAACAGAAGAAGTTTGGAGAAGCCTATGTACAGGCGAAGAAGGATAAGAAAGCACAGGGATTTGATGAAGCAATCGACATCTTTGCCAGAAGTATTGTGAACTCCGCGACGATTATGGCGCCAAACCGTATCATTATCACAGGCAGTCTGTTTCTGGATAAAGAAATTCGTGATGCTCTGATTCAGGCATGTGGAAGTTATGATGCTTCATGGAAGGACAATCGTGTGTTGTATTCAGAACTTTCTGACCGCGAGAGTTATATCGGACCGGTCGCCATTTGCGCAAAGCAGATATTGTTTTAGCAGATATGTCATATTGACAAGATAAATAAAGTGGTGTAAGATTGCACCCGTAAGGACAATGGAGTCTTGAATCGTAGGGATTCGAGACTCTTTTTTGTTATGGTAAAGTAGAAAGTGAGAAAAAAATGAGTATTCATGAGGAATGTGGAGTTTTTGGTGTGATGAGTGCAAAGCCTGCAAATGTTGCCAACATGGTTTATTATGGGCTGTATGCACTGCAGCATAGGGGACAGGAGAGTTGTGGTATTGTAGTCAATGATGATGGCGTGTTTACTTCCTATAAAGATATGGGTCTGGCAAGTGATGTGTTTTCAAAGGATACGCTGGCACGTTTTCCGAAGGGGAAAATTGCGGTGGGGCATGTGCGGTACGGCACGACAGGAGCGACAACGCGCAATAACTGTCAGCCGATAGAGGTAAACCATCAGAAGGGAAAGATGGCGCTTGCACATAACGGAAATCTAAGCAATGCGCTACAGCTTCGCGACCGGTTGGAATTGTCGGGGGCAATTTTTCATTCCACAAGCGACACGGAAACAATCGCTTACATGATTACGAGAGAACGAATACACTGCGGCAGTATTGAGGAGGCGGTAAGCAATGCATTGCCATATTTAGAGGGAGCATTCTCGCTTGTGATGATGTCATCGACAAAGATGATTGCAGTCAGAGATCCGATGGGATTTCGACCACTTTGCTACGGCAAGGCGGAGGACGGAAGTTATGTGGTGGCATCGGAAAGTTGTGCTTTGCAGGCGGTCGGCGCAGAGTTTGAACGGGATATTTTGCCGGGAGAGATTGTGGTGTTTTCAAAGGAGGGCATCACTTCTTATAAGGAACACTGTGGCAAGCAGAAAAAAAAGATTTGCATTTTTGAATACATATATTTTGCAAGACCGGATTCTGTGATTGACGGTGTATGTGTCCATACTGCAAGACTGCGGGCAGGAGAGGTTTTGGCGAAGAAGTATCCCGCAGATGCCGATGTGGTCATCGGCGTACCGGATAGCGGGTTGGATGCCGCTTTGGGTTACGCCAAGCAGTCCAAAATTCCATATGAGATTGGGCTGATTAAGAATAAATATATTGGCAGAACATTTATTGCACCGGGACAGGATCAGAGATTTGACCAGGTAAAGTTGAAACTGAGTCCGGTAAAAAGCGTGCTGGAAGGGAAGCGTGTGGTGCTGATTGATGACTCGATTGTCAGAGGTACAACAAGTAAACGGATTGTAAAGCTCCTACGCGACGCCGGTGCAAGGGAGATTCATATTCGTATTTCCGCACCGCCTTTTTTACACCCGTGTTATTATGGTACGGATATCGATTCGGAGGAGAATTTGATTGCAAATCATCACAGCCCGGAAGAAATTGCAAAGATGCTCGGAGCAGATTCGCTGGGGTATTTACCATTGGAGGATTTAAATGTCTTAGTGGGAAATACCGAGTTCTGTGGAGCATGCTTTGATGGGGCGTATCCTACCACTGTTCCGACAGATCTTAGAAAAGATAAATTTGAAGGTAAGTTAAGCGGTAACCCTTAATGTTAACGCTACATAAGGAAGAAATTTGAAAACAGCAAATGATATGCGAAATCAAAAATACTACATAGCGATTGACGAATAC
>CAYPAA010000026.1:0-30251 GCA_964408625.1 uncultured Roseburia sp.
CTGCACGGTTGATTCGATAACCTGAAGATAATTTCTCTGTGCTCTTTGCCTGTTGATTTGCTGTTACATTCAATACTCTTGAGGCATTTGCTGCCTGCATATTGTGTTGTACTACCATAATTTTTTCCTCCTTGAAAATGATCTGTCATCCTTGACAGATGTTATTTGGTTGTGTGATGTCCCCGTTGGCCGTACGCTCCATTGATTCTATCACCCGGCAAGTGTTTCTTGCCTTTGTAATTTTAATATCGGGACATTTTCCCGAAAAGTTTATAGCAAAAATAAATTTTTTTGAATTTATTTTTTACTATCCATAAACTGCGGATCCATGATCTTGTCTCCCATCATACTCTTATAGTATGAACTGATCGCCTTGCCGCTCCTGCGAATTTCCCTCGCCTGCGAGCGGATCTCACCAAATCGTTTCCGCACCAGATCCTTGTTGCGCGCTTCCATCACCTGGATATGATTGCTCCGATCCGTGATGTCGCGAATCAATGCCTGCATCCGCAAAATCGCGTCCCTGTGCTCTTCTTTGTGGATTGTAATCTCTTTCTCCACCCGCTCAAACAACTGCTCAAATCCCTGATCCAATTGTTCTAATCTGTCAATCAGAACACCTTTTTTTTCTACATTCTCATCAAACATCTCCGATGTCATATTGCGATTTCCCAGCATCTCTGTCTGTTCCTGACAAAGCACCTGTAACTGCCTCAGTATATCTACTTTTTTTTCCAAACTGTCTTCCAGCATGGCAATATAATTTTTCTCCGTCATGCTACTCCTTTTTTACGCAACCCCGGTACCATTCTTCGTCAACTTCATGACTTCCTTCCATGTATCGCGCATCGTGCGAAGATGTTTCAGTACTTCCTCAAGAATCGCAATGTCCTTTTTCATATTGGCCTCAATCAGCCGCTGCATGAGATAATTATATACATTGTTGAAATCCTTCGCAACCTCATATTTGAAATTGAGCGTCGCCTGAAATTCCCCGATGATGCGCTGCGCTTTCTGGATATTTGTGTTTGCTTTCTCAAAATCCCTGTTTTCAACGGCAACGATGGCAACATTGCAGAACTTAACTGCTCCTTCATAGAGCATCAGTGTAAGTTCTGCCGGAGATGCCGTTGTAATCTTATTTTTTGCATACGCGTTGTATCCATTCGTCTGTGTCATTTCTTACCTCCCAATCTTATGAGTTGCCAAACAGTGATGACAAAGAAGAGGATGAACTCTGCAGTTTCGCCAGCTGTGTCTCCATATTGGAAAACTGCAAATAGTAGCGATTTTCCAGTTCCTCAATCTTATCTTCCCATTTCTCGATCTCCTCGGTATAATTGTCATATTCCTTTGACATCTGCTTGTCATTATAAATCGTATAACGGGTCTTTAAGTCGGAACTCTTCATCATATTGTCGAGCTGCGTATACAGATCAGATGTGAGCTGTTTCATAAACTCCTGAAAATCTTCCGGATTGTTTGTGATCATATCCAGAAGTTTGTCTGTATTTCCGGAAGTCGAAGAATCCTCCGAATCGCCGTCAATATGGTAGGCATAATTTTCATTTTCCGCTGCGTTCAGATAGCCAAGCGTATGGATTCCAAAGCTGGAAAGCGCATAGGTTTTTCCGTTGATCGTATAACTCTTCATCATTGAATTCGTCATAGCGTTCATAATGCTTCCAATCGTGGAATCCCGTCTGAGAATGGAGTCTTTAATTTTTGTCTCCCACTTCTCTATCTCCGACTCTGACATTTCCGCCTTTTCGTCGTCGGTCAGCGGCTCATATCCCTTTGATGAATCTGCATTATAAAGACTTGACAATTCGTTAATGATGGAATTGTATTCTGATAAAAACTCTTTTACTTTATCATAAAGTCCCTGCGTGTCCGTATCCGTATTGATGGTGAGGACCTCACCGTCCTTCGTCTCGCCGGTCGCCTTGATGGTCAGCCCATTGATATTGAACACATTTGAACTGGATGTGAATTCCGCATTGTTGAGAATGATTGTCGCATCCTCAGCGTCGACACGGGTTGCGCCTTCACTGATTGGAATTTCATATCCCTCCACGCCATCCACAATATTCTTTGCCGTCATAATCTGAGCGGTGTATTTGTCGGCGAGTGCCTCCAGTTCAGCGTCCTGCATACCGGTATAATCTCCGATATCCCAGTATGCATTCTTTTCATCCGCAATCACGGCGTTGTTAGCAGCACGCGTATCTGCAAATGTTGCCAATTCTTCTGCGGCTTCTTCTCTCTCCTCCACTGTGAGATAATACTGTGCCTTGTCCTCCTCCGTCAAAACAGCATTGTCATCGATGGCGGCAACCGTTTTTACATTTTTCTGAAGTTCCGTAAGTTTCGACCTGTCTTCGGTCGTCTCCCCATCTTCCCCCACGGTCTCCACAATCAGTCCCGTGGCCTTTGCCAGCTCGTTGATCTTTTCTTCCAATGTCGGAAGCGGCATCGTATTTTCATAATCCATCACAACATTGCCGTCTTCGTCAACGCGCGCATAGGAATTGTTATTCTCTTTTAAAAGTTTGATCAAAAGCGCCGTATCGTCGTCGGTGTTAAAGGCGTCGACAGCGTCTTTCGCATTGGAATATGCCGTTTTTTCGTTGATTTCGTTCTCGCGGATGGTCATATCCGCATTGCTGTCATACGCATTCTTGAGATTGGTAAGCATCTCCAGCATAGCGGCTCTTGTATCTTCCTCCGTAGCCTCAGCATAACTTGCCAATGTCTCATATGTCTGTGTATTTGCGGCGGAAGCCACGGAAAGCCCTGCGGCGTCGAGTGCCTTCAGCCCCGAGAGGCTGCTCGCCGTAAGGGAAAAATCGTTGTCTTTTCCGGTCGCTGCCGCGCTGATAAAGATACGACCGTTCCCCTCGTCGAAACTCGCTTTCACGCCGGAATTGTTCAATTTGCTGACAAGATCGGAAATGGTCGTGGAAGCGTTCAGCGTGATGTCCGTCTTGCCGGATGCCGTGGTCACGGAAATGGTCGTCTCCTCGTCCGTATACCCCAAATCGCCGAGCGTCGTATCTGCGGTTGTCCCGCTCTTTAATTTTGCACCTGTCAGATAGCCGGATGTTGCCAATTTTTTAATCTGGAGTGTCTGTGTACCATTAACCGCGCTCTCGCTTGCCGTAATGGTCGCCTTCGTAGAGTCGGATACGGTTGTCGTCTTCATCTGATAGGCGGAAGAAAAACGCAGACTGCTGATACTGTTATACAGACTGTTTATTTTTGTGTTGATTGTCTTGTAGGCGTCCTGTTTCCACTCAAGCAGCGTCTGCGATTTTTGCAGTTTTTCTTTCTTTGCCACTTGGGTAGCTACCATGGCCTGTACGATTGATTCGGTGTCAAGACCGGATACGATTCCTGACATTCTGATTCCTGATGACATAATATTACCTCCTATCTCTTCTCATCGACCATGATGCCGGCCATCTCCCACACTTTCGCAATCATGTCGAGTGTTTTCTCCGGTGGAAATTCCTTGATGACTTCCTTGGTCTCTTTGTCTACAATCTTGATTGTGACGCGGTTTGTGGCGTCGTGAATTCCAAAAATCGCTTCACCGTGTCCCAGAACTTCTTTATTGAGTTTCTCTACTGCCTTACGAATCTGCTCGTTGCTTGCCTGTCCTTCCTCTCTGGCAGGTCTCTTGTCAACATTCTCCTTCGACACAGCGCCTGATATTTCTACTACTTCTGTCGTCGGCGCCTTCGATTGTGTGCTTGTCTGTGAAGCCGACTGTACTGTAGCAGATGATACCGAACTTCCCTGTCCTTGATAACTGCTTGTCAAACTATTCATCCCTTCTACATTCATCTTTACACCTCCATGTGATTCTATTACGATTCTTAATCGAAATTGTGCGCAATTGTTACTACTTCTGTATCTTATATCGGAACATCATTCCAAATATTAACCCCTTTATAATAAAAAAAGGAATTGACTTTTGAAAGTCAATCCCTTGTCGCCTCTTATAATAAATCTTTCAAAGCAGCTAATCCTTCCACATTCATAGCTTCCTTCGTCTCTTCCTGAATCTGCAAGTACACTTCCTTGCGATATACAGGCACTTCCTTTGGAGCAGATATGCCAATCTTAACCTGATCTCCCCGAATCTCCAATACCGTGATTTCGATGTTATTATTAATCATAAGGGATTCACCCTTTTTTCTTGTCAATGCTAACATACTCTACTCACCTGCCTTCTCTTCTTTTCCAGCCTTTAACATCTCATAGATAGGGAAACGAACCTGCATGTCATCCTCCACTACAATCTGACTTGCAAGGAGCGTATCCGTGTTAATCACGATAGGTCCCTTCATGTTCGACGTCATCTTTGTAATATCCGATGGCACTGTCACCGTGACAAGTACATAGAGATTGTTCTCTGTCAATTCGCCGAGCGGGCTTAAAAGTTCGTCATTTACGGTCGGATTATACCCGGGCATAATCGAATTCGGTTCTATAACAGGAATGGCGAACTCCGGCTCGTCCAATGACTGAAGCCACATGATGCCGTTCTTCCCCGGTCTTTCCTCATCAAAGATAATGGTAAACTTTTTCATTTCAGGAAATCCTACCATGCCGTTTACAAAAGTGATAATCTTATCATCTCCAATTTCAATTTCCCCAAAAAATCTTGTATTTACTTTCATATTTTTATCCTTTCTTCTAGATATAATTCAAAAGTGTCATGCCGCTAAGTTTTCCTGCTGCTGTCAGAGAGGATTGATACGCATTGTAAGCTGCTGTGTAATTGATGATAATCTCGGAAATATCCAAATCGTCATTTTCTGACTGCAGCTCCATAATGGTCTCCTGCTGATTGCTCATCCGCTCCTCCGTGAGTTCCAGCTGATCTACCGTACATCCCACCTTCGCAACTGCAAGGTTAATATTATCCAAATAGCCATCTACTTTTGTAATTTCACTACTGTACAGTTTCTGTACATTATCGTCCGCATAATCTGCTTCCTTCTGTGCAGCCTCAATCCAATCGTCAAATTTGTCCTGATATTCTTCTGCCGAATACTGTGCCTCATTCTTCATCGCCTTGATGGCATCCAACTTATCATGTGCTTTGATAGCTCTATCCATCGCCGAGATCAAATCATCTACATTTCTCTGAATATCACTGTTAAATGCATCAGACGCCTCAAGGTTCACCGTCAATTCCTGATTCATTGCTACGGTGTAGTTGATATCATAACTTATCTCATTTCCTGCATCATCAAATTTCTGATACGAAATCTCATGCAGAGGATTTGTCTTGTCCGTGCAATTAAAATAATATTCCGGCTTCAGTTCGCCCTTTGCAAATCCCTTTTTATTATATGAAAAATCGATGTCGGCTTTGTTATCGCGAATCTCCGTCGCGATGTCATTTCCAAGAATCAACTCGCCACTTGACTTGATAAATACTGCCTGATCATCAGCTACCTCCTTGCCTCCGTTTGCAGCCAGCCAGGCCTCTTCATCCTCAAATACGGTGAGATTTGTTCCGGCTGCCAGCGTTTTTTCCGTAGCACCGTATGAATACTTGATCTCCTTGATATCTGTGATGTCCTTATACGCTAATTGAAAACGATAATAATCTGTCTCTACCGTGTACGCCGCTGCATCCGGTCCTGCAAGAATATCGGCACCCGTCGCCGGTACACTAACGCTGCCCGCATAATAACGAAAACTCTCCATATTCTCATAAGAAAGACGCTGGTCAATATCATACTCCGTGTCCTCCTCTTCATCGATGAAAACCAGATCCTGATCTGTACGGAATCCCGTGAAAACAGTTCTGCCTGCGTAATCTGCATTTCCCTCGGAAAAAATCTGGTTCTGCAACGCCTTGAGCTGGGAAAGAATCGTGTTTCGATCATCCTGCGTCAAAGTATCGGTCGCACCGTTGACACACTGTGTACGGACATCCGTCATCAGCGTCTTGATGTTTGTGAGCGCTGTCTCTGTCACATCGAGCCATGACTGTGCATCCGGGATATTCTTTTTGTAGTACTGATTTACCCGGCTTAGGCTTGTGCTAAGCCGCAGAGAACGAATTGCCACAACAGGGTCTTCTGATGGCTTGTTGATTTTTTTCTGCGTCGTCATCTGATTCATAGAATTATTTACAGTAGTCTTTGTACTGTTGATATTGTAAGTTGAATTTTTCATAATCATGTTGTTGGTAACCCGCATATGTCTACCTCCTCAAAAGCGCTGCTATACACCTGTTTCCAGAATCAGCTGATCATACATCTCCACCAAGACGGAAATACATTTCGCAGCCAGATTATAAGCATTCTGGAACTTGATCAAATCCATCGCTTCCTCGTCTTCGTCTACGCCGGAAATCGATGCCCGCTGATTCTCAATTGTATTGCCTATGTTAGTAAAGTTATCGGTAAAAATCTCACATTCTTGAGTATCTACCGTGATATCCGCGTATATACATTGCAAAAAGGTATCTGCACCGCCTCCGCGGAAAAGTTCTGTATCGCTCTGCAGTTTCTGCAATGCATCGATAATATCATGTGCATCCACGCCATCTTCATCCTTCGTCTGTGTCGCAAAGATATCCGGGTCATGAAGCGTTGCAGACGCGACGGAAACATTTAGCGCTGTCAACTGATAGTAATTGTTGGCGCCGGATGTGAAGGTGATGCCTGTTCCCGTATCCTTGTCTGCAAGCGGATCTGTCATAGTATACTCTCCGCCGGTAAACGAATTCTTTCCTACAAAAAATGCATTCATCGGATTTCCATCTGCATCCACACCGGTCTGTTCAATCACATTAAACGCTTCTGTGAACGAACGAAGGAATGTGTTCATCTGATTCATATAGTACGGAATTCCCATGTAATCGATACTGCTTCCCACCTCCATCGAACGGTTCAAAAGTTTTGACTGCACATCGGATGTGATTGGCTTGACCAGATTAAATGTGTAGGATGTGATGTTTCCATCTGCATCTGTCTCGCATTGGAACGAATCGTACACAAACTCTGTATTGTTCGCCCAGATCACGCCTCGATCCGGCATATTCATAAGATCAATGTCCTGGATGCTTGGTTTTGAAATCGTGATGGTGTTTGACGAAGTGGATGTGATGGTGCCTGAGAGATTTTCTTCGTTATTTCCATCACGTATCTCAAACATCGCCTTCAACTCACCGCTCATGTTTGCGGCTGTCGCGTCAAATGTAGCGCCTGTAGCGCTCCAAACGATATCGTATAATCCGTCGATATCTGAAATGTTATATTTTTCTTCCCTTGCCTTACAGGCGAGCGTGTTGTATTCATAATTGTCAACCAAAAGCTGACCGTTTATTTTTACTGTGTAATATGTTGCGCCGGTATACTGGTTTTCAAAGTTGGTATTGATAACCTCACGCTCATCGATCTGCACCGGGACAATCTTTGAAAGTTCATCCACAAGAAGCGCTCTCTGGTCACGAAGATCATTTGCATATCCGTTTTCCATCTCAACGATGTTAATCTGCTTGTTCAAAAGAGCAATCTTTTGTGAGATAGCGTTGATATTATCTACTGTCGATTTGATTTCATCATTCACGGTGCTCTGCAGATCCTGCATTCTCTGAGCAGTACTGTTAAAGTAGGTACAGAGTTCCTGTGCGTCACTGATAAACTCATTGCGTGCTGCTGAATCGCCCGCCTTCGTTTTCAGATTATCGAGTGAATTAAACATCTTGGCATAGAGTGTTGTAAATCCCGTATTGGAATTGGTAGACAGATTGCCGTCTGTAAAGTAGTTTTGAATCTGCTCCATATAGTAGAGTTTCTTCTGATACAGTCCAAGACCCGCCTGATTGTTCCAGTACTTGATATCATAGTACTCGTCGCGAACCTGCTTTACGGAATCTACCATAACACCTGTACCGGTGGTACCAAATCTCTGGTATGCACGTAGAGAAACCGCTGCTTTTAAACTTACCTCCTGCCTGCTGTATCCTTCCGTATTTACATTTGAGATATTATTTGCAGTTGTATTGATAGATGCTTGTGCGGCATTCAGGCCTGAATATGCTACAGTTAATCCAAAAAATGATGATGCCATAAGCTCCTCCCCTACGAAACACTTTGTAACAGGTAATCAATCATTGTGCTGACCACATTGATATATCGGCTTGCTGCGTTATATGCCTGCTGATATTTGATCATATTTGTAAGTTCTTCATCGGAAGAAACTCCGACTACCATCTGCCGGTTGTTCTCAATGGTATCTCTCGTTCCTTCCAGACTCTTTGCCGTTGTTTCATAAATTGAACCTGTTGTTCCGATTTCACCGACCCATTTGATATAAAAATCTGTAAATGTACATGGTGTTGTATCCGACGGGTTGACTGTATAATCCGCATTGTCCCAAATGCCTTCTAACTGTGCACCGAGTTCATAGGCGATTTCTCCTGTCTGTGTCTTGTGTACCAGCAGGCTTTCCTCTTCTACCAGTTTCGGATTCACCTTTGTATAATCGATAGTGTAGCACTTAGATGTATCCTTTGGGTCTTCCTCGTTGTAAACATAAAGCGTTTTGTTTTCTCCGTCGATCGTAACATTCACCTGTGTATATCGCTCACATCCGACTCTTGTAAACAATTCCTGCGGCGGAATATTTCCATCACTGCCCACACAGCAGTTATCTTCGTCCAGAATTTTTGTATTCTCTGTAATGTTGATGGTGTTGCCATTTGTGTCTGTCGCTGCGATTGGCGGCGTAAATGTTCCGGCACCAAATTTTTCTCCCGCTGTAATATTCGGACATATCTGGTCATTGATCGCCGTAATCATCGTGTGAAACAACGTATCCAGTTCCGCTTGTGTATTTAACATAATGGAATTTGACAATCCCGTCTCATATTCCTGTGACGTCAGTCCCTGCATATCCAGATAATTTGCATAATGGTCACCTCTTGCCAGAAGAAGCGCTTTCACCTCGCCGACATCCGTGTTATTTTCAGCGCTCGCGTTTTGTGTATTAAACACGTAGGTATACGTTCCTTTTCCGGTATCTGAAAGTTGCGGCCAGTATGGCGTCTTAAACCCTGTAGCCAAATCCTCCTGCAATTCCATTTCATATACATTGCTTTCCGTGACAAACTCCACGCCTTCGATCTGAAGTTTGACGATGCCATCCGGCAATTCCGTATAAGAAACCTTTGCCAGCTTCGATAACTCATCAATATATAAATCTCTTGTATCTCGCAAGTCCATGGCGGTCTCCACGCCTGCAGATTCGATTCTTTGAATTTGTAAATTTAGGGTTGAGATTTTTTTCCCCAGTTCATTGATACGATCAACATCATCTGTAATCTTTTTGTTGATGGTCGACTGATAATCCTTCAGACCCTGATTCACATTACTCACTCTGCTCATAAACAAAGATGACTTCTGCATCACAAGGTTTTGATTGACAGCATCAGACGGATCCTTCGCAAACTCGGAAAAAGCTTCATATAAGTCAGCTAACGCCTCCTTAAAAGCATTGCCCTGTGTCTCCTGAAGGAATGTCTCCACCTCTGTCACCGCATCATAACTGGCGGCATAGAATGCCTGACGTCCTGACTCAGACCGATATGCTTTATCTAAAAAAACATCTCTTGCGTGTACAACATCGCCGATGTCTACACCCAGCCCCAATCGCTGGTCGCTGATCGCTGCTGACGCAAAAAATGTATAGTTTCTATCTGCAAATAAAACCTGCTGGCGCACATAGCCGGTCGTATTTACATTTGATAAGTTGTTTGCCACAACATTTAATGCATTTTGTTGTGATTGAATCGCTGACGCGCCCACATATAAGCTTCCGAATCCATTAGCCATAATATTTCCTCCTAACTACTAATCCAGAAAGCTTCAGATGTTGCTATTGGGATGTGTCAAAACTGCCGCCTCCCAGCAAATCACCGGTATTATATGCGTTTTTATCATAGTTCGCTGTCTCCGGTGCCTGCTTTAGGCTCTTAAACAATGTAAGATCAAATTCTACCATTTCCAATGCCTGTTGTAGTAGTATACTGTTTTGTTGATTTGCGAACTGCAATTTGGATGCAGTTTCGACCAACCGGTCGCGGGCTTGAGTCAATGCCTGCTGTTCCTTTGGCTGCGATGATAATTGCTCAATCACATTGGTAACCGTCGGAATCTCTCCGTCGTGTCCCAACACAACAGCCATGTCTTTTAGAATGCTAGTGCGCTTATTCTCCAAGTTTTTCAGCCTGCTGCTGATTTCTTCCTCGGAAGCGGTAATCTTTTCGAGTTCCTCTACATTTCCTTTTATAATAGATTCCCTTTTTGTGTCAGACAAAGCCAATAACTCCCCATAAGTCTCATTCTCTGTCTGTAAATCTACTAACAATTCTTCAACTAAACTAGCCACATCAACTCTCCCTTACAGTCCCATGTTGTACTTTTGAAGCAGTTTGCTTGCAAAATCTCCGGTATCTACCTGGTAATTATTTGACGCAAGTTTTGTTTTCATTTCAGCAACTTTATCTTCCCTGATATCCGAAGCTTCTGCGACTGCCTTTTTTGCGACCTGATAGTCACGACCAAAAGATGAAATCTGCACTTCGTCTCTGCCCATGCTTGTGCCGGCTGTAGATTTTGTACCGGAAGTCTTGTTGGTCTTATAGAGTTGTGCTATCTGATTGTATGCTTCTATACGCATAATGGCACTCTCCTTTCTTCCTTGAAATTGAAGCTTTTTGCTTTTACAATACATTTATCGGATAATTTTTGGAAAACATTACACCTTTTTCACAAAAAAACTGCGAAGAATTTATCTCCGCAGTTTATCACAATATTTATGTAGGATATGATATTATTCGACGGTATCACTTATGTATTTATCAAGCTGCTGTGATACTGCAAGCACTTGATCCAAAATCTCTTTTGTGTTATCCGCATTTTCCAGATTTTGATTGCTAAGTCCCTCCGCCTGTGCAGAAGAAGCTGTCACTTCCTCGGTCGTTGCAGATAACTGTGTAATACTATCAACGATATGGTTGTTTGCCTCAGAAAGATTTGCAAGCATGTTATCGATTTCCTGAATATCCTGTGTCAATTCGTTGACGTTCTCATTCATTTCATCAAAACTTTCTGCCGCTTTATTTATCAATTCATCCTGCTGATTCGTTGCTTCTACTGACTGTGCAACAGCGTTTACCGCCTGTTCTGCGTTCTCTGAAAGCTCGTCCAAGATAGAAGCGATTGTCTCCGTCTCGGTACGCGTCTTTTCTGCCAACTGGCGAATCTCATCAGCAACAACCGCAAATCCACGTCCGGCCTCACCTGCTCTCGCACTTTCGATAGAAGCATTCAATGCAAGCAAATTTGTCTGACTTGAAATCGCAAAGATGGTATCCGCAATTCCCTTAACCGCATGTGCTCTTTCCTGCAACGCTTCCATCGTATTCGCCACATTGGCATTTGTCTCAGAAATCGTCTTTGACTGACTCTTGATGTCATTCATAATCATAAGATTTGCGTTGTTTAATTCTTTTGACTTCTCGGCGATGCCAACCATACTCTCGGAGCGCGCTATCGTACTTTCGATGGAATCCTGAATATTCTGTGTCATCAATGTCTGACTCTGAATATTGTCAGCAGTCAGCTGCGTGCTGCCTGAAATATCACGAACTGCACCGGTAACAACACCTGTCGATTCATTTAATTCATTCATGATATCCATAGCGCCCTGTGTGCCCTTGCGAACCTCACTGGCCACATAGATGACATCCTCCATCATCTTTTCCTGATTCTCTTTCTCTTCCTGAATGCTTCCCAACATATGTCTCTGGAATAGTTTTCCTGTGCGTTCCACCAGACATATAATAATCAAATAGAAGATAACAACAATAGTAGCCGACGCAATATCAATCAAAGAAACGGATGAGCCAAAAATGAATTTGGAAAGCGTGGTGATAACCTCCATCATACCGATTGCAACACTTGATGTAATGATAAAACGCGAATCATAATACAGGATAAACACTGCAGCCGGCGCTGCCACCACAAACCTTAAATAGTAACTGTCAAACGCGTACGTGCCAAAAAAGCCTATCACAACAAGCGCACTCAGCACAACCCATCGCACATATTTGGTCCATTCCTCCTTGCGATTGCACACAATCATTGCCGCCCAAAATCCCAACGTCAATATTGCAATCATGACGGTGAATCCCGCCGAACGGTATCCTCTTATCGCTGCAATCAGTACAACCGAAAAATTACCTAAGCCAAAAATAAGATATGCTATACTGACCAGCCCATTCACTTTCTGGATTTGCTCCGCCTTATTGGCATATCGAAATTTCATTTCGTCCATGTCTCACATTCCTCTCTTCATCGCGTAATTTCCAATCAAATCATTGGTTACATTATATACCAATTTTCTACAAAATGTATAGACATTTTCTTTCGACATTTTTTTCTTTTTCGCCTAGTCTCTTCTCTTTTCAAGTTCTGCAACATTTGCTTCTGTTATCTTCTTATTCAAAGGATAGATAAATGCCAGAACGAGTGCGCAAAGCAGGTATACTATGCCAGGGAAGAAGGTAGACAAATAATAGATTCCATCCGCTACTTCCTGTGTCTGTCCTGCTGCCATCTCATCATATCCGATCCAGCTAAGCGCCCATCCGGATAAACCACCCGCGATGGCCTGACCGATTTTACGGGAGAATGAGTAGATTCCGTAAACAGTACCATCATCACGTTTTCCCGTCTTTACCTCATTGTCATCAATAACATCACCAACAAGTGCATAGCACTGCATCATGAAGAAGTACATTCCCAGCATTGCGACAAATACAAGTGCAATAAACGTATATACATTCTTTATCTTGAGAATTCCGATAAGAATGTACATCGCTGCAGAAAATCCCATACCTACAACACCGCATTCTTTCTTACCAAAGCGAATAGCAAGTTTTGTTGAACAAAGCGCCAGGACAATCATGACCGGTAACTGAAGCATTGACATGAGCGAGAGCGCAGATGTGTTCTTAAAGTAATCAGCAAACAGGAAGTTGTTGATTCCCTGTGCCATCAGCGATGCCAACAGCATCAGCACGGCTGAGATAACAACGCCCAAAAGTGCACGGCTTCCGAACAACTGTGCCAGCGTCTTTCCAATTGGTACTCGCTCTTTATTTGACTTCGGCTCAATCTTAACACGCTCCGTACAGAGGGAATAACAAATAATATAGCACACAACTGCACAGAGGGCGAAGATTCCAGCAATCATCGTAACTCTGCTGCCAACGACTACCTGGTTGCCGGCTGAATCTGTCACATATACCACCTGCGGTGCTATCGCCATAATCAAAATGCCGGCAAGCGCTCCGCCCAATGAGCGGAATACAGAAAGTGAACTTCTATCCTTCGGATCGTTTGAAATAACAGATGCCAGCGATCCGTATGGAATGTTGATAGATGTATAAAATACAGAGCCCCAAAGAAGATACGTAATAAACATATAGACTACTTTTACCGTATAACTGGCATCTGCCAGACCCGCCTGATACATCAGGAAGGAAGCGATTGCTACCGGACCGCACATGCGAAGCAGCCACGGCTTAATTCTGCCTTTGTCATTGCCCTTCGAGCGGTCAACGATACGTCCCATACCGATATCCGTAAACGCGTCGACACACCTCGCAACCAAAAACATTGTTCCGATTAATGTTGTGCTGATACCCATAACCTTTGAGTAAAAAACCATCACATAGGTACTTGCAAAAATGAATGAAAAATCGTTGGCGATATCGCCAAACATGTAGCCCACCTTGTCCTTCATTCCAAAAGGTTTTACATTATTTCCCATAACTCTCCTCCTTATTTTTTCTTAATCTTGTTTAACTTGGCATTAATCTCAAGCATCTCTTCTTTTGTGAGTTTTTCTGCTCCCATGGTAGGTGCCATAGCAAGAATTCTCTTTATAGTGAAGCTGTTCATCATCCGCATCATATCTTCTTTATTGATATCAAATCCTGCCGCGCCACCCTTTTTGTCGCCCTTGTCTCCCGACTTCATCATCTTCATCATAAGCGAGCCGAGGAAAAGTTTTCCTTTCATCGTCGCCATGACATCACCAATCTTGTCGTTGATGCTGAAATATCCTTCCGGCTGCTCGATCTCAAACCAATTAATGACATCGCCCGTCTCCTTCATACGGTATTCTTCGTTAAATACATCCACTTTGTTGATTGTGCTTGTATCCTCGCAAGATCCTGCTTTTGCAACCAATGTGCTCCTGCCTGCATTTGGAACATCGAAGTAAAAGAAGTGAACGTCACTCGTCTGCTTTCCAAGACTTTCGCCATTTACAAACAATTCAACTTCCGGCTGATTTGAGTAAACCGTTACCTTCGTCGTATCTTCCACTCGGTCTACATAACGCTTACCGCAGATGTGCACAAAAGGATCGTCTGACAGCCATGCCTTATATGCATAGAAGGCATCTTTTTTGTACTTTCTGTCGAACGTAACAAGCCCCTTGTGATTCATACCATCTTCGCCGCCCTCTGCTCTCGCATCCGCAGCGAAATCATACATATTCCATACATGCGTTGCCCAAATGAAGTCTCTTGTAAATAGCTGCTTGATGAGTTCTTCATGGTAGTATGCCTGATATTCTTCTGTATAGTCACCTTGCTCCGGATTAGAGGTGTGCCAGTTCAGCGCCTCACACCCATACTCACTCATACCGATTGGAATGTTTGGATATTTCGCATGGAACTTGTCAAAAAATTCTCCGTTCATCGAGGTATCTCCACCATACCATCCATAGTAGTGATTGTAAGAAACCACATCCGGAATCTGCAGGTAAGATGCATCGATACTGCACATAGAAACAACTGCCATTGTTGTAAGTCTTGTCTTGTCCATCTCATGACAAAGATCATTCAAAATACGATGATTCTCCAACAAGTCCGGATTCTCTGCTCCACCCATCGTAATCTCATTTGAAAGTCCCCAAACCACAATGCTGGCATGATTGTAATTCTGGATAATCAACTCTTTCATCTGTGAAATCGTATTCTCACGACCGCCTTCCATGTGTCTTGAGATATATGGAATCTCCGCCCATATTACAAGACCCTTCTCATCACATAAATCGTAAAAATATTGGTCATGCTGATAGTGAGCCAAACGGATGGTATTCGCCCCCATCTCCATGATAATATCAATATCTTCTTCGTGCTCTTTGTGTGTCAGTGCATTTCCAATCTCCGGTCTGTCCTGATGACGAGATACACCGCGAAGCGGATATTTCTCTCCGTTTAAGATGAATCCCTCTTCCGGATCAATCACAAAGGTTCTGCATCCAAAACGTGTGCTTCTCTCATCAACTGCTGTATCATTTCTCTTGAGAACAACGTTTGCTGTGTACAAGTGCGGATCTTTTCGTCCATTCCACAAATGAACATTTTCGATTGTGAAGTTTACTTTTGTCTCATCTGCAGAACCTGCTTTCTTCGCAATCTCTGTCTCACCATCAAAGATGCTGTACTCCAAGACATCTTCCGCCGTACAATCGGTCAAAAACACCTCCACTGCCACCTGTGCTTTATCACCCTCCACAGTAGGCGTAACCATGATCGCCGGACCACCATAGTAATCCAGGTCAAAATGTGCTTCCTCAACTGCAATCACATTCACATTTCGATATAGTCCGCCATAAAATGTAAAGTCTGCCATCTGTGGATACACATGGTCGTTTGGAGCATTGTCAACCGCTACGACAATTTCATTTTCATCACTGAGGAAATCTGTGATATTGGCACGCCATGTAGAATAACCGCCATCGTGACTTGCCGCCTCCTTGCCGTTTACGTAAAGTGTCGCACTGGAGTTTGCACCTTCAAATTCCAAGTATACGACCGGCTCTCTTCCGATTTCTGCACGCGAGATCTTTTTGGTGTAATAGCAAGTACCTCTGTAGTAATCGTTGCCACCATCCTGTCCATCGATTCCGTTCCAAGTATGTGGCAGGTTCAAAGATTCCCAGCTGCCGCTTTCCAAAACAGAAGTTCCCTCTGTGATGGTAATTGCATCTTTGGTAAACTGCCATGATGCATTGATTTGTTTCTTTGTTGCCATACGATACCTCCTTTTTCGTTCCTATCTCTAGTTTTTACAATTATAGCAAGATATCATACATGGCTCTTGCATTTTATTTGTTGAACTTGGAATATTTTTGTGTTATTTTTAGTTTATCAAAAAAATTAACATGATTTGGAGGTTGTATGGGATTACCAGAGTTAACACCGAAGGAACTTTTTCCTATTTTGAAACAAATGGTTCTAGATACCTATAAAGTAGAATCTTATTATTTTAGTGCCCCTTACGACAATTTCGACATCCTCGACATGGGATTTCGCAAGATGATTTGGGGAACGTATTCTACAAATTCTGATCTGTTTTTTTCTATGATGGAAGATCATCCCTACCAGATTGTAATCGTGGAAAGCTCCCTGCATTTTCACAACATCATTATCCTTTTTGGACAAGATTCCAGTCCGGATTTCATTAGCTTCGGTCCATTTTGCACGGAAACCGCATCGGCAACGACCATCAGCAAAATCATGAAGGACAATCAAATCTCTCCAAAGTACTTTGCCTTCATACAACAGTTCTATTTCGAACTGCCTATCGTAAACATAGATGACTTTATTCCTATGGTACGTCATTTTATCATGTCATTTATTCCCACCTTTGAAAATTGTCCTATCGAGCACATTAGTTATTCCTCTCGTACGGACCGGTATGAGCCCAGCGACGATCGCATTATCCATTTTAATTCCAATCGAATGGAAGTCTTTGCAAAAAAACTGCGCGAGTGCTTGGATAGCATCACTGCAGGCAACAGTACGCAATCGGTGGAAAAAATGAAATCTCTATTGGATTCCATCGGCGTACTAAACTCCGGGACGACCCTCCATCTGAAAAACAATTTGCTCACGCTAAACACGATGATTGCAACACGCTTTCTTGACACATCGGTTCACCCTGCCCACATCGTCCGTCAGTTGCAATCGTTTAACCAGTTAATAAATGGAACAAATTCAGCGCACCAACTGCATCGCCTGCCGTTTGAAATGGCACGGAAATATTCCATGCTTGCTAAGAATTATGCTTTTGAAGAATACTCATATCTAATTCGGAATGTGATAAATTATATCGACCAGCACCTTGCATCCGATTTGACGCTCTCTGTGCTGTCCGAAGAATTTCAAAAGAATCCGTCTTATTTGTCAAATGTCTTCAAAAAAGAAGTGGGTGAGACACTCACAGGTTATATCAATAAACAGCGCATGCACGCAGCTATCCGTTATTTTAATACGACACAAATGAGTGTTGCTGATGTCGCCCAGTCTGTTGGCATTCTTGATTTTGGTTACTTTTCAAAACTGTTTAAAAAACAGGTTGGCGTAAGTCCGCGCGAATATAAAAAAATGTTGGATAAGTAATTTCATTTATGTTACGATGTATACAATATACTACTTTATAAGGATTTGATGTATGAAAAAGATATATAAGGAAGCACTGGAAAATTCTCCCATTATCGCCGCGATTAACAGCGATGACGGCTTGGAAAAATGTCTCTCTTGTGACAGTGAAATTATTTTTATACTGTATGGCGACATCATTACCATTCCCGATATTGTCGCAAAAGTTAAGTCCGGTGGAAAGTTGGCATTTGTACATATCGATTTGATACAGGGGCTCAGTTCTAAGGAGGCTGCTGTGGATTATATTGTACAGTCCACAAAGGCTGATGGTATTATCTCCACAAAGGCCGGTCCGCTACAGCGTGCCAAAGAGCTTTCTCTTTGCACCGTGATGCGCTGCTTTGTGATAGATTCCATGGCATATGCCAGCATCGAAAAGCAATTGCATCATGTCAAACCCGACATACTTGAGGTGCTGCCGGGACCAATGCCAAGCGTTGTGAAACGGATCAAATCGATGTTCCGCTATCCCATCATATCGAGTGGTCTTATCAGCGAAAAAGAAGATGTTTATTCTCTTCTTGATGCAGGCGCAAGCGCAATATCGACGACAAATCAAAAAGTGTGGTTCCTATAAGGAGCCACACTTTTCCTTTAGAATTCCATTCTATATTTCGTCAAGTCTACTTTTCCATCGACGACTTCTACGCCTTCTGCCTGTAGTAGTTTTGCCTGCGCACCCGGACCACCAAATGCAAACTCACCCGCCAGTTCTCCCTTTGCGTTTACCACGCGATAACAGGGGATGCTCTCCGGATCAGGATTCTTGTGAAGCGCATTGCCAACTGCCCGCGCCATCTCTTTGTCTCCTGCCAATTTTGCAACATCTCCATATGTAGCCACCCTACCTTTTGGGATGCATTTAACCGCTTCATATATACGCTTGGTCGGACAATCCGTCACCAAGTCATAACTCTCCGCAATCATTCTCTTGATGTCTTCCGCAGGAATCGTTCCGTCGAGAATAATCGTATTCCAGTGCTCTTTATTTTGATGCCATCCCGGTAGCACGGAATCAAATGCATTCCGCCAAAAGTCTCTCCATTCCGGATCAACTTTTACATTAAGATTTATATTGCCATCTCTTTCATATGTCCATAAAAATGCTTTCTTCGTATATTTATCTCTGACAATCTGCCAATTTGGATCGTGAAATGGCGCATCCTGATATGTGTTTGGGAAAGATAGTCCATACGCTAACGCTTCTTCTCTCGTTTTCATAATGAAATATTAAGCAAATCGCTGTAAACCTTTAATGCTCCGTCCGTCTCATGTGCAAGTACCTTCTTTGCAAGTACTTTTCCAAGCTGAACGCCTTCCTGATCAAAACTGTTGACATTCCAAACAAATCCCTGAAACATCACCTTGTTCTCAAAGTGTGCAAGCAGAGCGCCAAGTGATTCCGGTGTGAGCCGGTCACCAATGATGATACTTGATGGGCGACCACCTTCAAAGTTTTTATTCTTATCTGCATCAGACTTACCACAAGCAAATGCAACAATCTGCGCTACCACATTTGCACAAAGTTTCTGCTGGCTTGTGCTACCCTGAATGTCCACATCTGTTCCAATCTGGCTGTTCTTAAATCCGATGAACTGAAGAGGCACGATATCCGTTCCCTGATGTAATAGCTGATAGAACGAATGCTGTCCGTTTGTACCGGGCTCGCCAAAGATAATTGGTCCTGTTACATAATTGATGTCTTCACCGAAACGGTTTACAGACTTACCATTTGATTCCATATCAAGCTGCTGCAAATGTGCCGGGAAGCGGCTAAGTGCCTGTGAATATGGAAGTACTGCTGTCGCAGGATATCCCAATACATTTCTTTCATATACACCGATTAAGGCGTCTAACATCGCCGGGTTCTTACGAAGGTCTGTATTCTTTGCAAGTTCATCTTCCTCTGCTGCGCCCTTGAGGAAGCGGTCAAATACATCCGGTCCAAATGCAAGCGAAAGAACTGCTCCACCTACTGCGGAAGTAGATGAAAAACGTCCTCCGATATAATCGTCCATAAAGAATGCTGCCAAGTAATCGCTGCTCTTTGCAAGTGGTGATGTCTCACTTGTAACTGCAATCATATGCTTAGAAGCGTCCAGACCTGCGTTCTTCAATGCATCCTTTACAAAAGATTCGTTTGTCAATGTCTCTAATGTCGTTCCTGATTTTGAGACAAGAACGAAAATAGAATGTGCAACATCGATAGCATTCAATACCGCTGCCGCATCATCCGGATCTACATTGCTGATGAATTTTGCTTCCATCTTGAATGTGTTGTTTTTCTTTGCCCAATTCTCAAGTGCAAGATACATCGCACGAGGACCCAAGTCGCTACCACCGATACCAATCTGAACAACCGTGGTAAACTTCTCGCCTGCTGCATTTGTGATTTCGCCGGCGTGTACTTTGTTTGCAAAGTCAGCAATCTTTTGTTGCTGCTCTGCATAGAATGCTCTCTTATCTACACCGTCTGCCGTGACTGCATTTCCAAGCTGTCCGCGCGTCAACTGATGAAGCACAAGGCGCTTCTCACCGGTATTGATTACCTCTCCGTTATAGAGTGCTTCATACTTCTGTGTGAGTTCAGCCTCCTCTGCCAATGATGCCAACTTTGCAAGAATATCCTCGTCAACCTGTTTTGCAGCGTAATTAAATGCAAGCCCTGCTCCCATAGGCACACTGTAATTCTTTACACGGTCCGCACCATTATCTCCCGACATAACCTCAACAAGATTTACGGCTTTTGTATTTTCCTTTAAATCCTTGTATGAATTTAAAGAATCAAAATTATTCCATGCTATCATAATCGATTCCTCCATGTCCTAAAATGATTTTATTCTCCCCAGATACTATACCGCAAATCAGCACAAATGAAAATATTTTTGTTAAACTAATTCTTCTTGTTGGCAGATGTCATATGCTGAATTCGCATTGCATTGGAACGTCTGGCTGCCTGCAGCTTCCTTTCTTCTGCCGCCGCACGCCTTGCAACAATGGTTTCCTGTGTCCTCTGATACTGCAAACGCATTTCTTCCTGCTGTATCTTTCCGCTTTCCTCTCGCCAAATGGCAACATCTTTTTCGACAGCATTCTGCTTTCTTTTGTCTTTTATTGTGAGAAACTCATCAAAACAAGCCGGATAGATAAACCGGCTGATTTTCCCATTTTCAAACTCCACACTTAAATATTTTTGATCTACGCTTTTGATGCTTCCTTCTCCAAGTGATTTGTGAATCACAACGACATTTATCAATTTACCTATCTCCAAATACAACACCCCCTCTTTCATTATGACTTATCCTGAACTTTTGCTTCCAGCACCTTTCTCCTTCTATGTTCATGAGCAATCTCCTGCTGGATTTCATCCATTCTCTTAAAGATATCTGCAATCGTTTCCTGTTCATTCTCAGCGCCAAAATGCTCTTCTTCAGCAGCTCTTGCCTCAATATCCTTACGGAACAACGCCTTAAAAATAACCCGCACTGCCGGCTGAATAAAGAACAACTGGGAAAAAAATGCAAACGGGAAATTATAGCATATCAGTTTTAACCAATTTGCCAATAATGTGAAAATATCAAAACCTGCATAGTAGGGATAATACAGCCATGCTGCGATAAAGCTCATTGCCGGACACATAAGCAGCACAGTGGCACAGATAATAACTGTTTCAAAGATCATCGGATGATTCTTCGCGGGATTAAACACTCTGCACGCGAGTTTAAAAGACAGCGGGCTTCCCATAAAATTTTCTAACAAATATGCGAGGCAGAATTCTATCAGAATGCATCCCCATATTGGCAGATATGATCCACACATAAAAACACCGCCCTGCTTATTAAGCGCGGCAATCACACTACTTGTTCCGTTAATCTGCATCAAAGCATCACCATTTACCACATATAAACTATAAAAAACATATGCATGCACAGTAATGACAACAGTAATAAATGCAAATACCATTCTTTGAAATTGATTTCTTGGCATAACTTCCTCCTTTTTTTGCGCAAAAAAATACAAGCATCGTTTTTCAACCGATTCCGTTTTCTGTCTCTCATGAGCTTTTGTACCGTAATCAGATTTACATGTTTAGAAACAATACTTGTGTCGTTTTACGCTGTTTTTGTTTTTATTATAACAAAAATTTTTGAAAGAGACAAGTTTTTCTTTTGAAAAGACTTGTAAATCAATTAGTTTTGACATATAATACGAAGTTAAGCAAAAGATCATTGTTTTACAAACATAAGAATTGGAGGATGATATCATGGATACAAAAGTTTCCGCATTATTAAACGAACAAATTAACAAAGAAATGTATTCCGCTTATCTGTATTTGGACATCGCCAACTACTACGATGCCAAGGGCTTGGACGGCTTTGCCAACTGGTACGAGATCCAGGCAAAGGAAGAGATGGATCACGCCATGCTTTTCTACCGCTATCTTCACAATAACAGCATACCGGTCGCTCTGAGCGCAATCGCAAAGCCGGACAAAACCTTCACGGATTTGATTGGTCCACTGCAGGTGGCTTTGGAGCATGAAAAATATGTGACCTCACTCATCAACGACATCTATGGCGCTGCAATTGCCGCCAACGATTACCGTACAACACAGTTTTTGGACTGGTTCATCAAGGAACAGGGCGAGGAGGAGAAGAACTCCGACGACCAGATCACCAAGATGAAACTGTATGGTGATGACGCGCGCAGCCTGTACCTGCTTAACAGCGAATTAAAGGCGCGCACATACACAGCTCCGTCTCTTGTGCTTGACTAAGAAAATCATAATAAAATATGTATGCCAGCCCCGAAATATATACGAGGCTGGCATTTTTATATTCAAAATGACTTCATCGCGACAGTCCCATGATTTCCCGAAGCGTACTTTTGAATTGTTCAAATACGATAGGCTTTGAAATATGTGCGTTCATTCCTGAATTTAAGGCTTTGCGAACATCCTCTACAAAAGCATTGGCGGACATGGCGATAATTGGTATTGTCCCTGCCTGCGGATGTGTGCTTGCGCGTATTTCCCTAGTCGCCTCGTATCCACCCATAACGGGCATTTGGATATCCATAAGTATAACATCATACTGCCCGGCCGAGGATTCTGTAAACATTTCTACTGCTTGCTTTCCATCCTCTGCAATCACACACTCTGCTCCCAGCGTAGACAGTAGTTTTATCAATAGCAACTGATTAACATCAATATCTTCTACTACCAGGACATGTTTTCCAAGAAGCATACTCTTATCATCGCTGTTATCCTTCTGCTCATGTCCGGTACTCATCATATGTTGAATTGCATTCTGAAAACTCGTCATAAAGAAAGGCTTCTGCAGAAAACGCTCCACACCGATTTCCGATGCTTCCTGTTCAATTTCTCTCCAATCATCGAAAGTAAACAAAAGGATTGGCTTCTTTTCCGAATGAGATTCCAGAAACTGACGTGCAGTAGTAAGCCCATCCAAATCCGGCATATCCCAATCTAACATGATTATGTCATATGGTTTTCCCTCTTCTTCTGCGCTTTGAATCATTTCCCATGCCTTTGAACCACTGGTGGTATCATCTACTTCCACACCTGTTCCTGCCATCTTTTTCACAATATTGCTACATATTTTCTCAGTTCCGTCTGCAACCAGCATACGGGTCACATTGTACTTACTCCAGAATTTAGGATCATCCTTCCTGTTCTGATTACGCAGCTCCAGTTCTACTGTAAAGGTAGTTCCTTCTCCAAGCTTGCTTTCCACCTTGATAGAACCCTGCATCAGATCCACAAGGCCCTTTGTAATCGTCATGCCAAGACCGGTACCCTGCATCTTATTCCACGCTGTATTCTGTTCACGGCTGAACGGTTCAAATATCACCTTCTGATATTCCTCACTCATTCCCTGACCATTATCACGAACGGTAAACCGGATGCGGCTGTAACTTTCATCTACCTGATACAGTTCATCGACTGTCATCTTGATACTGCCGCCTTCCTGTGTATACTTCACGGCGTTTGACAAAATATTCATCAAAATCTGGTTAATTCGCAGCTTATCTCCAAGGAGATGTTCATTCGTGAGATCTATGGTAGAAATTTCAAATTTCTGGTTCTTTGCAATCGCCTGAGGGCGGATAATCGTGTTAATCTCATCGATAAGCTCTGCCAGATTCAAATCAGAAATGTTCAGTACCACTCCACCGCCTTCAATTTGACTCATATCCAGCACATCATTGATAAGTCCCAGCAAATGCCGGCTGGCATCTGATATCCTCTGGGTATATTCCCGCACATGTTCCGGATTATCTGCCTCCTCCTGCAACAAAGGGATAAAGCCAATAATTGCGTTCATTGGCGTACGTATGTCATGACTCACATTGCTCAGAAAAGCACTCTTTGCTTTATTTGCAGTCTGTGCCATGTTCAACGCCTCAGAAAGCATGTTCTGTACTCGTTTTTCCTTTGTTCTATCTGAGATGTAGACAATAATTTTTTTGATTCCCTGTACCAATACGCAATATACAGATTCATGGAACCACTTCAGTTCTCCCGTCTTACGGTGAATCCGCTCTGTATCCATTGGCTCCAGCGACATCCCCGGCTCCAGTACCATCAAATCTTCCCTGTCAATCGTCTCTCCTGCAGTATAGTTGGCACATCCAATCTGCGTTAAATCCTCCATTACATCCTTCCATGGAACGCCCAACACACGTTCTATATTAGGGCTGACAAATTCAACCCTCTTGACATCCATATCCAGCATCATATAGACATCATCGACATTATCTGACAAAAAGGTGGAAAACATCTCAAACAGCTGCTCCTGATACTGAATTTCCTTATTTTTCCTTGCCCACTTTTGTTCATCCTTTAACTTATACGCAGTGAAATCCAACAGAAATCGCTGGTAATACATTTCCCCGTCTTCTTCAACCAGCTTTACATTTCCTAAAATATACAGCCTTTTTCCATCCCTATGCTGGACACTGTATTCTACACTGACACTGTCCCCTACTCCTGTCAGAGAATTGATGCTGTCTCTCAACTTTTGTCTATCTTCTTCCACAACCGTCCGGGCAATCATATCAAATCCATCCCGTTCCATCTCTTCCTGAGACTTATAACCCAAAAGATGTAGAGCAGCTCTGTTAATACTGAGAATCTTCTTTCCATCCAGATTGTGACACATCACTCCACAGTCTATTGTAGAGAAAAGCATCTCCAATGTCCTGTTTTTCTTATTTATCTCCTTCTTATAAATCTCTTCCTGCGTTACATCGACGGCAACGCCTACAGTACCCATTACGCTACCATCAAAATCATATAATGGAGATTTGTAGGTGGTTAGGATTCTTTCACCGTCACCGGTCTGAATAATTTCTTCTGACACACAGGTTTCTCTCCTGCGCATAACCTCCTGTTCCGACTCAATACATGCCGGATCATCCTGTTCCACATCCCAAATATATGCGTGTCTTTGCCCCTGCACCTGCTCCTTCGTTTTGTTGACAACCTTACAAAAACTATCGTTTACAATTTCATGTACACCATCCTTGTCCTTGAACCAGATTAAATTTGGTGAACTGTTGATACAAAGATCCATAAATTGCTTAGACTGCCACAAATCTATTTTTTGTTTATAGTCCTGCTGCCATTTTTGAAAGCGGAATCCAATTTCTTTTTCCGACATTGGCAACATCCAAATATCCTTGACCCAAGAAAAATCCTCCTGCAAATCTGTTATCCGGTCCCTCCCAGCAAGCAAAATCAGTTCAGCATCGTTTTTCTTATGTGCAGCGAGCACCCGCATCGTCTCTTCTGCATCTATATGCTGTAGACTGACAAACAGCACATCTGCGCTTTCCACTTTCTCTACATCCGGCTCATCGCTTTTGCAAAATGTGTGTATAAAATTCTCCTTCGGCGCAATATTTTCAATGTATTCCGTCAAAGTATCCGGAACACCTATAAAATAAATTTGAACATGACAATGATACATACTCTCCCTCATAATCTCTCTCATGAAGTTCTTTTATACATCCATGACCTCCGGCAGCCGCCGATACCTCTCATAAATCGTGTCCTCAACGGACAAAAAACTCTCCAAAAGCTTTGGATTAAAGACTCCGCATTGTCCCTCCTGAATCATCTGAAGAACTTTCTCTCTTGAAAATGCAGGTTTATATACTCTCTTACAAATCAGTGCGTCGTAGACATCCGCCAACGAAACCACCTGTGCCCACGGCGTTATCTCATCCCCCTTGAGTCCGTCCGGATAGCCCTTTCCATCCCACCGCTCATGATGATGATGCGCGATATCACAGGCATATTCGTAAAACTCGCTGTCATGCATCTGCGGTATGCTTTCCAGAATATCCAAGCCTTTTGTCGTATGGCTTTGCATGATCCTGTACTCATCATCTGTGAGTTTCCCGGGTTTTGTCAGTACCGCATCCGGTATCGCAATTTTCCCCACATCATGTAACACTGCGGCAAGCGCAATGTTTTCAATATCTCTCGTATTCATCCCTTCCCCAAAAACTGTGTTTTCAAACAGCAGTTTGGTTATCATGCTGATGCGCTGTACATGTCCGCCGGATTCTTCATTTCGAAACTCAATAATCGTAGCTAATGCCTCAATCATCCCCTGATTAAACTGGATAATTTTTTCCGCCTGCTCAAGCAGCGATATATTCTGTTTTTCAACTACATGGCTCAAATGTCTGCGTGCTTCAAACAATTCCACAACCGACTGCACGCGCCTGATGACCATATAAGGCACTATCGGTTTGCGAATAACATCCATGGCACCCAGTTCATACGCTGTCTTCATCACGTCACTGTTGCCGTCCGCTGTGATGATAAACACAGGTATCTTTTCCAGCAATCCCAATCCCTTCAGTTTTTTAAGTACATCAAGACCATCCAGACCCGGCATCATAATATCCAGAAGAACTGCGCAAAATCTGCATTTTTCATCCAGAATCTTCTCCAGTCCTTCATGTCCGTCCTCCGCCTCCATGACTGTATAGTATGGTGAGAATAATTTTTTGAGCGTCATACGGTTGACGATGTCATCATCCACAATCAATATGTTGTCGGTTTTCTTCTTTGTTTCCACTTACATCATTCCTCCTGATTCGTATTTCAAATCCGTACCTGATGTATCTATCCATTCGTATAACGTCTGATACATTCCACAATCGCCAGTTGTGTAGAAAGTATATTTTCATATGCCTGCCCGGCTTCCTTGGGGCAGCCGGTTCGCAAAAGATCCAGCATCTTCTCATATTCCTCATAAAGCGGCGTCATTGCAAGATTGCCGGTAAGACCTTTTAGGGAATGTACCTGTCTTGTCAGTCCGCCAAGGTCTTGTGCATCGAAATCCTCCAACAAAATAGGATTTGTCTCCACCCTTTCAACGAACATACCCAGCATCGTCTCGTATAACGGTTCATCATCCATTACGCGTTCTAATCCTTCATCCACATCCACGCCCAATTCCTTTAATTCTTCAAACAAACTCATGCTTCCTATTCACCTTTCTCTTCCCTTTGTATTTCTTTTTTTTATCACATTTTGTATCGTGTCTTCCAGCTTGTCCATCTGGATCGGCTTTGCAATATGTGCATCCATTCCCGACTTAATAGCCGCTCGTACATCCTCAACAAAAGCATTTGCAGTCATTGCTATGATAATCACATCCTTTGCTCCCGGATACGCGCTGCTGCGAATCGCTCTTGTAGCGGCGTATCCGTCCATAACAGGCATTTGCACATCCATAAAAATCAAGTCATAGTCGCCGGATGCAGAATCCGTAACTTTATCCACCGCTTCCTGTCCATCGCATGCCTCATCACATTCTGCCCCCATGGAAGATAAAATTTTCATTAAAACCATCCTGTTGGCCTCAATATCATCTACAACGAGAATATGTTTTCCTTTCACTACCATACTGCTTGTTTCTGATTTGACCCTCTTCGTTCTTCCCATCACCCGCCTGATTGCTTCCTTGAATGTCATCATAAAGAAAGGCTTAGGCATGAAATGATTCACACCAATCTCCTCTGCCTCATCCTCAATCTCCTCCCATTCATAGGCTGTAAAAAGCAGAATAGGAATTTTTTCGGAATAGTTCTTGCGAATCAATCGTGCAGTTTCCAATCCGTCTAAATTCGGCATCTTCCAATCCAGAAGAATCAGATGATAAGGTTCCCCCTCCTCACGAGCGGTAAACATCATCCTGACGGCACTCTCTCCATCTGTTGCATAGTCCACAGTAACACCTGTCTTCTCCATTGCCTTTACAATATTGAGGCAGGTTTCCTCATCATCATCCGCTACAATCATTTTGCTAATGCCATAACGAGTCCAAAATCTTGGATCATCATCCTCCTTCTTGCTTATACGGAGTTCCAACTCTACGGTAAATACACTGCCCTTGTCAGGCTCACTCTCAACCTTGATTGTTCCATTCATCAAGTCCACCAGACTCTTGGTAATCGCCATGCCTAAGCCTGTTCCTTGAATTGCACGTATAATTTCGCTATTCTCTCTGGCAAAAGGTTCAAAAATCACTTTCTGGAATTCTTCACTTATTCCTACACCATCATCACTGATGGTAAACCGGATGCGGCTATAGTCTATATCTACCTGTGGCAATTCATCCAGACGCATCTGTATATTCCCTCCCTCGGGAGTATATTTCACGGCATTCGACAAAAGATTCATCAAAATCTGGTTGATTCTCATCTTATCTGCCAACAGATGCTCATGCATAATAGGCGATGAAAAAATATCGAAAGTTTGATTCTTCGCATTTGCCTGCGGTCTGATGATCGCGTTAATTTCATCAATGATGTCAGCAAGGGACACATCGGAATAATTGAGTGTGGTGCTTCCGTTCTCTATCTTGTTAATGTCCAGGACATCATTTATCAGCCCCAGCAGATGCTGACTAGCCACGTCAATCTGTTTTGAATATTCCCGTACGTGGTCGGGATTATCTGCTTCTTTCTGCAGTAATGCAACAAATCCAACAATTGCATTCATTGGCGTACGAATATCATGACTGACACTGCTTAAAAATGTGCTCTTGGCTTCATTTGCCACCTCAGCAATCCCCAGTGCCTGCGTGAGAGTGTCCTGAGCAACTCTCTCCTTCGTACGGTCAGAAATATAGACTATCATCTTAGGATCATTCTGCACTTGTGTACAATAGATATTGATTTGAAAATATTCGCGCTCTTTTGTATCCGGATTTTCCCATTCTTTTGATAAATCCCTGAGTGACATATCCGGCTTAAGCTTATACAAATCACTAAGCATCATTTTCTCCCCGGATGAATACACAACCTCAGATAAAAAATTCTCAATATCTGTAAGATTTTGTATGGAAACACCCAACACCCTCCTGGCATTTGGGCTTATGTATTCCAGTTGGTTTTCCAGCACATCAGTCATAATATAGACATCATCTGTGTTATTTGCAAGATAACTCGCAAATACATCAAAAAACTGCTCATGATATGCAATTTCAAGATTCTTCTTCTCCATATCCTTGTTGGTTTTCCAGCCGTAAAAGATAATGATACCACACACAGTCAATATGGCGAACAAAAGCCCAACTGTCATAAGTGAATTTTGTAAAATGTCGTCTGCCTCTTCTGTGATTGCAGTTTCACTGACAACAGAAACCAGATACCAACTCTCCACATTCTCCACTGGAACATAAGTATAGACAAAATTATCTTCGTTTCCGGAAAAAGTGATACTGCCCGTATTCTGCTGCTTCAGCGCCTTTTTAAAATCATCAAGCTTCTCCTGCTCTTCATTGTCGTCATGTTCATCCAGTATGTCAAATATATTGTCATAGTAATGATTGCCAATCATACCCACGGATCTCAAAAGGATATCACCTTCATCATTCACCAGATAAGCAAATCCCTGGTCATTATAGAAAGAAAGAGAAAAAGACTGTGAAATCTTATTGCATTCATAACTTTTTTGAAGCAGTCCGCGAGCACCGTCAGCAAAGGAAAAGCATTCATAAAATCCGAACATGATATCGTCTGAATACAAACCATTGTATGGGTCTCTCACACCGCTCCCTGACAATCCGCGATACAATGCCAATTCATCTTCTCTCAACTGATAGGTTTCGTGCGTCTTATTATTATAATACTGTCCTGTCTCCAAATCGATAACCGTGTAGAAAGCATCTACATCATAAAATGTATCCAGCCAGATATTAATCGTCTGCACGTCGTTCGAATTGGTGCTCTCCAGATATTGGGCAAAACTGTGAATACGCTCCTTATCGCCCGAAAGGAAAGTATCAAACGCCTGCTGTTGCTGTATTGTCACGGTTAAGACATTATGAATGGCCTGATCCATCAGTTTCGACCTCAAAGAGAAGATATAGTATAAACTCCCCCCCAGAATCAATCCCATACAAATAAAAATGATCAAATTATAATAAAATATCTGGCTTTTTCGCACTTTTTTCATCATTTCATTTTCCTCTATTTCAAAACCACAGGTTATACCCACAATATTCGACAAAAAAATAATCTTGTATACTTAATATATGTTAATTTTTCAATATCTTCAAGAAATTTTTACCTTATTATATACATTATCTTGAGTCGCAAGCCTCGTTCTTCTTACTGTATATATCGTTACATCTACCCC
>CAYPAA010000027.1:0-29915 GCA_964408625.1 uncultured Roseburia sp.
GGCTGACCGAAAGGTCCTGGTCCACCGGCTGGCGGGGATTTACCCCGCCATTTTTGTATGATGAAGGGGAACTTTTATGAAGGATAAAGTACTTAGTGTTTTTATAGATGAGTCCGGAGATTTTGGACAATATAATCCGGTTTCACCAAACTACTATGTAGCAATGGTTTTACATGAACAAGATAGAGATATTTCAAAAAACATTTCCACTTTAGAAAAGCAAATAAGTAATTGGGGATATCCGGAACATACCATACATACAGGTCCATTAATCCGTCGTGAAAGTGTTTATAAAAATGATTTGAGAGAAGACAGAAAAGCTTTGTTCAATGCTTTGTATCACTTTACGCGTATGTTAGATATTCATTACATCTGTCCAATCATTAATCAGGGCGACTGTGCAGAGAAATCAAAGATCGCATATACGGATAAGCTGACAAAGGAGATTGCAAATCAGTTACGAGCAAATTATGAATACTTTTCTGCGTTTGACAAAATTATAGTGTACTATGATTATGGACAAATTGAATTGGCACAGATATTGGTATCTGTTTTCAATACAATGTTTTCTAATGTTGAATTTAGAAAGATAGAGACTAATCAATATAAACTATCCCAGACAGCGGATTTGATTTGTACAGTTGAGTCGATTGCACAGAAGAATGTACTTACCAAATCAGAAAGTGAATTCTTCCATTCGAAACGTAATTTTAATAAGAATATTTATAAGAATATTGCCAAGAAAAAGTTATAGGCAAATTCCCTTGTTTATGACCTTTGGTAAGGGAAAAATAAGGGAAAGAAAATATTATAATAGAAATTCTTTTGCCGTGGTTTATTTGCCACGGCTTTTTGTTTGCTTTTTGATGCAATCTTATGTTCTTCATAGACGTTCATACAAGACCAAATTACTAATTTAGTCAGGACATTTTATGGAGAAATTTATGATTAATCTTAGAAAAATTACAGAAGAAAACTTTATTGACGCATTTCATCTAAAACTTGCACTGGGGCAAGAACGATTTGTTTCACATCCGATTCGTAGTCTCGCACAGGCTTATGTTTATAGGGAGCAATGCCAACCTTTTGGAATATATGAAGGTGACACTATGGTTGGCTATGTTATGGTGATTTACGATTATGATATTCCTGAATATGATATATGGCATATGATGATTGATGAATCGAATCAGAGACGGGGCTATGGTAGTGTTGCATTGGATCGGGTGCTTGATTATAACAGCGCGGGTTGCACTTCTTGCTTCCGCTAAGTCTGCTATGGCATTTCCGATATCTCCCTGAGCAAAACCATAATTTTTCAGGTATATCTGGATGATATAATAAGCATAATTATGGTTATAAGAAGAGTTACAGCGGCAGACATCAGTGCCACAGCCCGAAAGGAGTCTGTAAGTCTTTTGTTTTTAAATCGATAACCAAAATATACTATATCACGTGATACTAATTTGGGGTAGTACCCAATATTTATAAAATACATTGTACCGGACAATACTCGAAATAAGGGCCCATTCAAACGAACGGACCCTTCTCTCACAACCCCTAATCTCTTTTTCCCCCAAAAAAGACATTATTTTACTTCTATATTTTTTGTCGCGATTACGTCAACGCCTGTGCCGCATACATCAGCGAGAATAACATCGCCAATGGCAACCGGTGCATCTACAACAACATTTTCCATAGCCTTTACCACATCAAAAATCATGCTCTTTGGAATATCTTCCTTTGTCTTGCAAGAAACCATGCTGATTTTTCCGTTTTTAACGCGAACAGACGAAGTGACGATTCTTGTAGGATTTGTACATTCTTTTCTGGCATATTTATCACCGTTTGGACAAGTGTTGCCGACAACTTCCGTAACCTCGCCGTTTTCTAAAGTAACCTTAAGGCTGCATCCAAGAGGACAGCCGATACAAATTAAATCTCTTGTTTCCATCTTTTTATGCCTCCTCAATCTTAATTGTGATATTTGCAATATCCGGATACTCAGCAAGCTGAGATTTCTTTAAAATAACCTGTTCCATCTCACCGGGTGCCATTACCGGACGCTTTCTCTTGGAGATAAGCTCATCACCAAAGTAGGTAGCGATGGCGCAGTTTTTAAATACCTGGCCAACACGGAAGCGAACGGTAAGAGTATCATCCATAACTTCCGGACGGATGTACTTTGGTACAGTATAACGAACACCATCAACAGGTAAAATCTCGAGTTCTTTTGAGGCTGCCTGTTTGCCTTCCTTGATATATCTGGCAGCGTTCTTGCCGGCATTGGTAGCTTCCTGTGAAACAAAGTCAACAAGGTCATGTACATGAAGAACATTACCACAGGCAAAGACGCCTTCAATATTTGTCTCCAAGCTATCGTTGACGACAGGACCGGATGTAATTGGGCTAAGCTCAACACCTGCAGTCTTTGATAATTCGTTCTCCGGAAGAAGACCACAAGAA
Source organism: uncultured Roseburia sp. (assembly GCA_964408625.1). Lineage (GTDB taxonomy): Bacteria > Bacillota > Clostridia > Lachnospirales > Lachnospiraceae > Pararoseburia. Next base: position 2,467 of record CAYPAA010000027.1, read on the forward strand.
AGAAGCAATGTGTCGCAGTCGTAATGAATTTCTGTACCCGGAATTGGCTTGCGATCCGGACCAACCTCTGCAATTGTGATTCCCTCAACTCTTTCTTTTCCTTGAATGTCTATAACTGTGTGAGAAAGATACAGCGGAATATCAAAATCGTTCAAACACTGAACAATATTTCTCTTCAAACCGCCGGAGTATGGCATCAATTCTGCAACGGCAAGAACCTTGGCGCCTTCCAATGTCATACGGCGCGCCATGATCAGTCCGATATCACCGGAACCCAAGATGACAACCCTGCGACCCGGCATATAACCCTCGATGTTGACAAGTCGCTGTGCAGTACCGGCTGAAAAAATACCGGCAGGTCTGTATCCCGGAATGTTCAATGCGCCACGAGAACGCTCTCTACAACCCATGGCAAGAACGACAGCCTTTGCCTCAATAGTGAACATACCGTCGGTTGCGTTCATCGCGGTAATAACCTTGTCGTTTGAAATATCCATAACCATAGTGTTGAGTTTGTACTCGATACCGCGCTCAACAACCTGTGCGATAAACCGAGATGCATATTCAGGGCCGGTCAATTCTTCCTTAAATGTATGTAATCCGAAACCATTGTGAATACACTGGTTCAAAATACCGCCGAGCTCTCTGTCTCTCTCGATAATTAAAATACTATCAATACCGTTATCCTTTGCTGCGATAGCTGCTGCGAGACCAGCAGGACCACCACCAACAATGACTAAATCATAATTCATCTCTGTGCCCCTCCTTATATTTTCTTGTTGTAACCGTAAACGATCTTTGCATCTTTACCATTCTTTGTTACATCAAACATGCTCATTGGAACTTCACGCTCTAAGATTTCCATTGTCCTTGGAGAACAGAAACCTGCCTGACAACGCCCCATTCCGGCTCTTGTTCTTCGCTTCACGCCGTCAAGAGAACGGGCACCTAATGTTCTGTGGATGGCATCAAGGATTTCACCTTCTGTAACCATTTCGCAACGGCAAATAATGTTACCATATGCCGGCTGTTTCTTAATCAACTCATTTCTTTCTTCGATAGAGAGATTTGCCGGGTTTAAGATGCCTTTTCTTGTGCCATTAAAGTTTGGATTTTTCTCAAGGCTAAGGTGTTCGGCAACGAGTCCTGCGACCATCTCACCGATAGCCGGAGCTGATGAAAGTCCCGGAGATTCAATACCTGCTGCATTGAAAAAGCCCTTTGCGTCTTCTGCTTCGCCGATTACGAAATCACCGTTTACCTCGTGCGCACGAAGACCTGCGAAGGAAGTGATAACCTGACGGAGAGGAACATTTTTAACGGACTGAGAAGCGGTAGCACCCAAAGAGTCAAGACCTTCCATTGTGGTGTTGACGCCCTCTTTATCGTCAATATCTTCTGCCGTAGGACCTACCAAAAGATTACCGTGAACGGTAGGTGTGACAAGAACACCCTTACCCATCTTGCTAGGTAACTGGAAGATGGTCTTTTCTACATGAGAACCGGCATCCTTATCTAACAGCATATACTGACCGCGACGAGCAATGATTTCAAGTTTGTTGGCACTCACCATATTGTTGAACTTGTCAGCGTATACACCGGCGGCATTGACAACAACCTTTGCTTCGATGGTGTCTTTGTCAGTTGAAATTTCATAATAATCATCTTTCTTGGCAATGCTTGTTACTTCTGTATTAAGGAAGAAGGTAACCCCATTGTCGGCAGCGTTTTCTGCCAACGCCATAGTCAAATGGAATGGGCATACGATGGCGCCTGTCGGTGCGTATAATGCCTTTACAACGTTGTCGGCAAGATTTGGCTCCATGGCAATCAATTCGTCTCTGTTGAGAATGGTTACATCGGGTACACCATTTGCCTTACCTTTTTCTAACAGTTCATCTAAAAGTGATGGGTCTTGATCTTTTGTGCAAACAACCAAAGAACCGTTTCTCTTAAATGGGAAATCCAAATCCTTTGACAACTGATCCATCATTTCGTTCCCGCGAACATTAAGTTTTGCCTTGAGTGTTCCCGGTTTCGCATCAAAGCCTGCGTGAACAATCGCGCTGTTAGCTTTTGATGTTCCGTTACACACGTCTTCATCTCTTTCAATGACGCATGCGTTTACCTTGTACTTAGATAATTCTCTTGCGATGGCACTGCCGACTACACCAGCACCAACAATTGCTACATCATACATATGTAACTCCTTTCATTTTTGACTTTTTGGTACAAAAAAAGCAAGCGAAAACAAGCGAACATAATCCGCCTATCTACCTTGCTCTCGTCTCTGGTAACTTATGAATCTTATAAATAAATTATAGCACCGGCAATTTAAACTGGCAACCCCTAAATATGGGAATTATGATATAATGATATACAACTTGATGGGAGGTTGCTATGGCGAATTCAGGAAATCAAAAACGAAAACTTCTATTAGTAATGGAGATGTTTACAAAGTCATCCGATGAGGAGCATCCATTGACGGCATCAGCCATTATTAAGCAGCTTGAGCAGGAAGGAATTGTGGCAGAACGCAAGAGTATTTACCGCGACATACAGGTGTTGCAGGAGTATGGCATTGACATTGAAAAATCGGGGGACCGAGGTGGGTTTTATCTTGCCTCCCGTGAATTTGAATTGCCGGAATTGAAGCTTCTGGTTGATGCGGTGGTGGCGTCTAAGTTTATCACAGAAAAGAAATCAAGAGAATTGGTGTCGAAGATAGAGCGATTGGGAAGCATTTATCAGGCAAAGCATTTGCATCGCCAGGTTGTGGTATCGGACCGTGTAAAAACGGCGAATGAACAGATTTATTATGCGATTGATGAGATTTATAACTGCATTGATAATAATCATAAGATGACCTTTTTGTATATGGAGTGGAATGAAAAAAAGGAACGTGTGCTTCGCCGTGATGGTAAGGAGTATATGGTCAGTCCGCAGTTTCTGCTCTGGGATAACGAATACTATTATCTGGTGGCTTACGATGAAGATGCAAAACAAATCCGTCACTACCGCGTGGACAAGATTTGTGGAGCGGCGGAAATGGATGAGGAAAGAAGCGGAATGGGAAATGCGGTTCAGCCGACGGATTATGCGAGGAAGAGATTCAGCATGTTTGCGGGGGAGCCGAGGACAGTGAAGCTTCGCGGACCAAAGGCTATGGCGGGGGTTATGATCGACCGCTTTGGGCAGGAGGTGACGATGCGGAGCGATGGCGATGATATTGTTGTCCGCACAGAGGTGGAAGTGAGCGACCAGTTTTTTGGCTGGGTAACAGGTCTGGGTGGCAATGTTACGATTGAAGGACCTGAGGATGTTCGGGAAGAATACATAAGCTACATGAAAATGATTGCGGACAAGTATATCTGATGGGAGAAGAGATTGGGGAAAACTATGACAGGACAAAAAATATTCTTCTATTGGAAGATGATTTATCCATTGCATCGGGATTTATGTATGCATTAGAAAAAGAAGGTTATCTGCCACGCCACTGCCGGACGATAGAAAAAGCAATGCAAGCTATAAGGGAAGAGATATTTCAACTGGCGATTCTTGATATACAACTTCCGGATGGCAATGGCAAAGAAGTAGGGGGGCAGCAGAATATATTACCAAACCATTTCGGCTTCGTGAATTATTGGCAAGAGTGAAGCGTTCACTCCAGAAGGAGAAAAAGGAACAGAGATATGTCATCGGACAGGAAAAAGAAAGACAGGCGGAATTCCTTGCAGATATCTCGCATCAGTGGAAGACGCCCATCACATCGCTTATGCTGATGACAAATTTGTTAGAGGATGCTCCGGCAAAAAAGCAGGAACATTAAAGTCACTGGAGATTCTCATGGACGCCAAAGATATCAATGTAGAAATAAGAAATCAAATCACATTGACCTGTGATAAAAAGTGGACGATGGAGGCACTTTCCAACCTTTAAAAAATGCTTCGGAATGCTCCAAAGAACATAGCACGATTTTCGTGGAATGCGGGGAGAACCCAATATATCAGTGGATTTCTATTACAGACGCCGGCGAGGGTATTCCAAAAGAACAAATGCCGTATCTTTTTCAAAGATTTGAAAATTCACAAAATGAGAAAGGCGCATGGAACAGATAGCAGGAAACCATGCGTCTTTTTCATGCCAAAATTATATTGTTTTATCGTCCTGTTTCTTATAGTTTTTGCACATTACTTTGCCTGTCTCCAACCACAGTGTCCGCCGGTCCGGTGACATGATGCGGTACAGGTCGACGATGGCAGTTACATCCTCCTCGCTTATGGAAAACGCTGTGTTGATTTCGGGAGTGTACCCCAACAGATAATCGCAAGTTGTATCAAAGTACTCCGCAAGTTGTATCAAAGTCTCATAACTTGGCTGCCGCTTGCCTGATAGGTATCCGCTGAAGGTGGAGGGCTGAATGTGTAATACCTCACATAATTCTCGCTTGGACATGCCACGCAAATCCAGCAGAAAACGAATGCGTTCTCCCAAAAGCGCTTGTCTCATAAGTTGAATCTCCTATCTTTTGTAATAATGTAATGATAGAACACTCTGGCTTGTGATAGAAAAAACTTTGCGGAATGCGAAACAGGTTTGCAAAATGCCATCAAATATAGCCACCGTCAAGACCGATGACTTGTCCCGTGAGATAGGTTGGGCTTTTTATAATAGAAAGGACCGCTTCGGCGACTTCTTTTGGTGTGGCAAATCTCCCGGCGGGGATTTCAGCTTCAAGAGCATTGCGATCTGCAGTTTCAAGAGATTGATTCATATCGGTATCGATTACGCCACAAGCGATGGCGTTGACTTGTATGTTGCTTGGGGCCAATTCTTTTGCCAAAGCTTTTGTGAAGGCGTTGATGCCACCTTTGCTGGCAGAGTATGCAACTTCGCAGGAGGCGCCAACATTGCCCCACATAGAAGAAATAGAAAGAATGTGTCCTTGCTTTTTTTCAATCATGGATGGGATAAATCCCTTTGCGGTATAAAAGCAGGAAGAAAGATTGACGGAGAGCAGCCTGTCCCACTCTGCTGTTGCCATTTCATGTAATAATCCTATGTGTGAGATGCCGGCATTGTTTATAACGACATCTATTCGGTGAAAGGCGTCTAAGGTTTCTCTTGTCACTTGGGATACAAATTCAGAATCTCCCATATCCCCGCAGAAAGTCAGAACTTCAATGTGGAACGTTTCCCGTAATTCTTCTGCAAAGGATACGAGCAGATCCTGATTCTTTTGGCATGTTAAACTGAGATGATATCCTTGCTCTGCAAGGGTTGCCGCGATAGCCTTTCCGATGCCCCTGGAAGCTCCGGAAACAAATGCTGTCTGAAACATAATGCCTCCTCCTATTTCTGTTTAAAACTTATTTAAGTATATCAAATCACTACTTTTCTGACAATGCGACAAAAAATGTATGAACAATTTGTGAAATACAACAAATGTTTCAGAAAACTACTTGTTCGGCGGACGAAATGTGTTATAATTGTGTCATGATATTCGAAGGGTATCAAATAAATGTGAAAAGGGGATAGGCATCATGAGAATTACAATCACAGGAAAAAACATCGAGTTGACAGAGGGTTTGAAGGAGGCAGTTGAGGAGAGATTATCAAAGTTAGAGAAGTATTTCGCACCAGAGACTGAGGTGCATGTTACATTAAGTGTTGAGAAGGAAAGACAAAAGATTGAAGTTACGATACCGGTGAAAGGAAATGTGATTCGTGCAGAGCAGGTTAGCAACGATATGTACGTTTCTATTGAAGTGGTGGAAGAGATTATTGAGCGTCAGCTTAAGAAATATCGAAATAAGATTGTTACAAAGCAACAGAATGTTGATAAGTTTTTTGCAGAGGAATATCTCTCAAAAGAGGATGATGAGGAAGGTGAAGAGATTAAGATTATCCGCTCTAAGAGATTCGGAATCAAGCCAATGTATCCGGAGGATGCATGCGTTCAAATGGAGTTGCTGGGACATGACTTCTTCGTATTCTTAAATGCTGAGACGGAAGAGGTTAATGTTGTTTACAAGAGAAAAGGAAATACATACGGCTTGATTGAACCGGAGTTCTAAGATTCACAAAATGCAAATGGTATTTGCAAAACGACGCGTTCGGCTGCTCCCCCAGATGCTATAATGATATCAGGGGAGACGATATGAAGGAAGTTATTTTTGGCGATGCCATTCGAAACATAAGAATTGAGAAAGGACTGACACAGGAACGGCTTGCAGAGGGGATATGTTCTCCCAGTTCCTTGTCGAGAATAGAAAATGGGGGCCAGGTGCCATCGAGGAAAACGTTTCAACTTTTGATGGAACGCTTAGATGGACCTGGCTATTCTTATGCCCATTTTTTGTCGCCGGAGGAGTATCATAAGGAGATTGTAAAAGAGAATTTGCTGGCGGCGCTCGAGGATGAGGATTATGAGGCGGCTTGTGATTTGCTTGGCGAACTGCATCAGGTTTTGGATGAGAGTGACATTAAGTTAAGGCAGTTTTTTGAGATGAGCAAACTGATTTGCTTTTATTTAGGTGATGAGCAGAGAATAAGGGGCGACTATGCAAAAGCTTGCAAGGAAATACTAGAGATGGGGCGTCCGGGGTGGAACATCGAAGAAAGCCTGAAACAATATGAGGATAGTCTAAGGATTGGGCGGGCGAAGATTGATGTCAGAAAAAAGGACTGGGTGGAAATCTGGATTTTAAACAATATGGCAATAGGGATGATGTGGCAACAGAACTACAAAGAGGCACTTGAAGTATTGGTAACACTCTATGGATTAATGGGGGATGACCAATTTATCAAATGCCATACATGGAAAGCGCGTGCTGTTATTTGTAACAATATGGCAATTTGTCTTTTAAAGATGGATAGACCCCAAGCAGCGAGAGAATACCTGATAAAAGCATCTTGGAATGTGTATAAGGAGGGAGGTGTCTCCCTCCTGCTTCATTTGATGCAGACAAAGATGGAAATATCGAGGGCACTGGATGATAGGGACGCGTTTGAAAGGGAGCGTCTTTTTATGCTGCAGGCGTGCCGGTTTATGCCAAGTACATGCCGCAAAATGAGGAAAAACAACAATGAAATATTTGGCGCAAAAGAATTGCTGATTTTGTAATTAAAGGATTTGATATCACACAAAGTATGGTATAATGTTTCCCAAAGGTGATGGATTTTTCACATATCATAATAAGGGAGATATTGACGTATGAATATAGTAGTTTTAGCAGGAGGACTTAGTGCCGAGAGGGATGTGTCTTTTAAGTCGGGAGAGAGGGTGACGAATGCGCTCCGCAGCCTGGGACATCGCGTTCTTTTGCTGGATGTATTCTTGGGATATTCAGATAGAGAAACAGACGTCCGTAATATTTTTGACATTGCAGAAGAGGTGAGTGTTATAGTATCGGATATTCCTTCGGAGACACCCGATTTGACAGCGGTAAAGGTATCGCGCGCGGATCAGTCGGACTGCTTCTTTGGCCCAAATGTCATTCAGATTTGCCGTATGGCTGATGTGGTATTTATGGCACTTCATGGTGAAAATGGAGAAAACGGAAAACTGCAGGCGGCGTTTGACTTATATGGCATCAAGTATACCGGCAATGGATATTTGAGCAGTGCGATTGCGATGGATAAGGCGATTACAAAAGAGTTTTTCCGCAACAATCACATTCCAACACCGGATGGATATGCCCTACATAAAGATCATGCATCGGATGGGGTGGAACCAACGCGGTATCCGTGTGTTGTGAAGCCGGCATGTGGCGGGTCTTCCATCGGCGTGTCGATTGTAAACAACAAAGAAGAATATGAGACTGCCTTGCAGGATGCCTTCCGTTGGGAAGACGAAGTTATTGTTGAGGACTTTATTCAAGGTAGGGAATTTTCTGTAGGCGTGATTGAGGGAAAGGCTTTGCCTGTTATTGAGATAGCTCCGATTCAGGGATTTTATGATTACAAAAACAAATATGCAGCTGGCAGTGCGATTGAGACGTGCCCGGCGGAGATTTCGCCGGAACTGACAACACAGATGCAGACTTGTGCAGAGGAAGTGGTGCGGGTTTTAGGATTGGAGACATATTCACGCATGGATTTCCTGCTGAATGAGCGTGACGAGATATTTTGTCTGGAAGCAAACACATTGCCGGGAATGACACCGACGAGCCTTCTGCCACAGGAAGCAGCAGCAGTTGGCATTTCGTATGAACAGCTGTGCCAAAAGATTATTGATATTTCTTTAGAGAGAATGCAATAGGGGTGACGAATGAAAAATATGACATTGGCAAATATTGCCCACGCAGTTGGTGGGCAATTGTTTTTATTTGAAAATGAAAAGGATTGTGAAAAAGAAATAAAGGGTGTTGTCATTGACAATCGACAGATAGAAAAAGACGATTTGTTTGTTCCAATCAAAGGTGCGAGAGTGGATGGACATAGCTTTATTCCGGATGCGTTTGAAAAAGGAGCGATGGCAGTATTATCGGAACACGAGTTTGAAGATGCAGCGGGTCCATACATTGTTGTGAAAGATACAAAGCAGGCGCTGAAAGATTTGGCTGCATTTTATCGAAGCCAAATGGATGCATATGTCATAGGAATCGTTGGCAGTGTGGGAAAGACAAGTACAAAGGAGATGGTGGCTTCGGTACTGTCAGAGCACTTTTCTGTTTTGAAGACACAAGGGAATTTTAACAACGAGATAGGACTTCCGCTTACATTATTCCGCGTGAAGGAACATCATCAGGTGGCTGTTGTGGAGATGGGTATCTCCCATTTTGGAGAAATGGATCGTCTGGGAAACATGGCACGGCCGGATATGGTGATTATGACAAATATCGGACAATGCCATTTGGAGAATCTCGGTACGAGAGATGGGATATTGAAGGCGAAGACAGAAGTGTTTGCTCATATGCCAAAGGACGGCGTTGTGGTTCTCAACGGAGATGATGATAAACTCCAAATGGCAGATACACTTGGGATGGAGACCCATTTTTTTGGTTGCTCCAAACAAGAGTACTCTGCGTCGGATATTGACAGTGGACTGGAGGGAGTAAGGGCAACTTTGAGCGGCCCGAAGTGGAAACAAGAAATTCTGGTACCGATTCCCGGACGACACAATATATATAATGCATTAGCGGCGATGGTTGCAGCGGAAAAATTGGGAATGTCGAAAGAAGAGATCATAAACGGCATACAGAAGGTATCTGCAATCGACGGAAGAAATCATTTTATTTATCATAATGGTATGACAGTTATCGACGACTGCTATAACGCAAATCCGGTGTCTATGAGGGCTTCTCTGGAAGTGCTGAGTCACGCCGAAGGCAGAACGATAGCAGTCCTGGGTGATATGGGCGAGCTTGGCGCAGACGAGGTGACGCTTCATTATCAAGTGGGAGAAGCAGTGGTGGAATTTGGTATTGACATGTTGTTTACTGTTGGGAATCTGTCGAGAGAAATGTGCAGAGCCGTCATTGCCAAGAGTGGCAACACAGAGGTGCACAGTTTTGATACAAGGGAACAGATGGCGGAAGTACTTCTTGCTACCATAAAAAAAGGAGACACCATCTTGGTAAAGGCGTCTCACTTTATGGAGTTTTCTGAAATCGTGAAAAAACTTACAGACTAAAATAAATTTTTATCTTCGGAAAGCATGTTGGCAATTACATTTTGTGTGTATGCGCCGATATGCTTTTTTTCTTCCGGTGATAATGTGGCCGGATAAATTGGTTCGCCGTAATGAACTACGACGGTTGCCTTTTGAATCCATGGGAAATGCCCCTCAAAAATCTGTTCCGTATTCGAAAAGGCGACTGGGATAATCGGGCAATTTGTCTTTGTGGAAATCTTGAAGGTGCCTTCTCTGAAAGGAGCCATCTCTCCGTTTCTGGTACGCGTTCCTTCCGGAAACACAAAGATTGAAATGCCTTTTTTGATATATTCGATGGATGTTAGTACTACGCGCAATCCATCTCTGGGATTGTTGCGGTCTAGAAACAGGCAATATAATCTGCGCATCCACAGCCGCAGGATTGGGACATGTTCGATGCTGTCTTTTGAGATAAAGCCTGTTCGGGACGGACATCTTGCGTATCCTATAATCACATCAAAAATGCTGCGGTGATTCGCAATATATAAAACAGGAGCATCGTCAATAACATTTTCTTCGCCCTTTATAATCACGTCTGTTCCGCAAATTCGGATGATGACACCAAAAGCCCATTGGACGATACGCAGGCTGGAAAGATCAGCTCCTTTTTTATTGAATTTACGATATAGATGTTCGATGCCCAAAAGAGGGAATCCCAAAACCAAAAACAGAACAGCAAACAGAAGTGTTCCTAATGCTCGAATCATAGTGACCTCCACCTTTAAAATCCTTTTCTTCATCATAATCTATATTGCCCTAAAATACAACTTCTCAATTTTCGAAGATCATAACAAATTGCATAAATGAGGGTTCTCTTCATATATAAATAGAAAAGATGTTGAGATGAAAACGATGAAAAAAAGAAGAATTTGCTCTGTTGCGCTGCTGCTGTTGGTGGTATTTCTGCAAGGGTGTAGTGTTGTGGAGGAGGAGGAAAAACTTCGCGCTTTGGAATACACCGTGGTCAGCCCTGATGATATACCGGAAGATCTTGCGAATGAGATTCAAAATGTTAAGGATAAAGAGTTTCAACTTTCTTATGATGATGGAGAATATTTATACATAGCGAAGGGATATGGGGCTCGAAATACGAGCGGGTATAATGTCACAGTAAAAGAAGTCTATCTCACTGAACACACCTTGGTTTTTGATACGGAAATTACAGGACCGAGAGAGGGAGAGGACGTTGCAGATAAGAAAACAATGCCATTTATTGTCGTCAAAACAGAAACGATGGATCGTCAAATTATTTATAAATAAAGGAATGTATATAAATGTAGCAAAAAGGCATGAATATGCATTGGGCGGTAAAAAACCATTGACAGATTAGGATGCGAGTGCTATAATATCAAAAGTATGTTTCGTTAAGCGAAACAATGTAGGAGGGCAGTTGTTCATGGAGCATTCAGATTTTGATAAAGTTCGAGCATCCGTAAAGCAACAGTGCGGAAGTAGGGTTGTGATTCAACTCGACAAAGGGCGAAATAAAGTTGATATTCAGGAAGGTGTAATACAGGAGGCTTATCCGAGCGTGTTCACCATTTTGACGAATGACACGGAAGAGAGACCATCGCAGTTGTTGTCTTTCAGTTACACAGACATTATTACGAAAGAGATTCGTATGAAATTATGCTAATGAAATAGGAAGAGAAAAGAGTTAGGCCGCGCCGGTCTGACTCTTTTTTTGCATAAATCCCCATCGGGTATCATAAAATGATAGAAAAACGGATGGGGGACAGCGTATGGAATTAGAAAAACGGCTCATACATAAAAATAAAGCGCCTATAACATCATATGCGCAAATGGTAACGGAGGAGGATTATAATCTTCCGGAATATAAGCCGGATATCATGTCAATAATAAAAAGTAAAGGGAGTGTCTTGGTTGATGAGGTGATGCCCGAGGAAGATCACGTATCCTTGCAGGGACGCCTCGCATTTGAAATACTATATCAAGGCGAAGGCGGAAAGTCGACGGTTGACTGTATTAAGGGGAGCATGCCATTCCATGAAAGAGTTAGCGTGGAAGGCGTGACACAGGGGGACAGTGTTATTGTCAGCACAAATGTAGAGGACATGGGAGTTGTGGTAATCAATTCTAGAAAACTGTCACTTCGAGGCCTTGCAGAAGTACATATATCTGTGGTTGGCGCAGAAGAGATAGAATTGCCTGTCGTGTCAACGTATCCACCGGAGTATCAGGTTCGACAGGAAGAAAAAACGATTTTGAAGTTGCTGGAGCAAAAGAGAGACCGTATGCGCATGAAACAGGAAATCTCGTTGCCGAAAGAAAAGGAAAATGTGGAAAGTCTGCTCTGGCAGGATGTGCATCTGGAACAGGTCAATATGAGACAAAACGGAGATGGGATAGAACTCTCTGCGATGATGTGTCTGTTTGCACTATATCGTTCGGAACAGGAAGAATTCACCTGGTATGAGACGAGTATACCGGTTACAGACAGAATCACGTGTGAGATACCGGGAACGGATGGATTTTATCAGGTAAAAATGATTTCTACGCAGACATCGTTGGAAGCCCGTGAGGATCTTGATGGTGAGATGAGAAATCTCGTGGCGGAATGCTTTGTGGAATTGGAAATCACAGTTTGGCAGGAGGAAAAGATTGAACTGCTACAGGATGCATACTGTATGACAGGAGAACTGCATATTCATCGCCACAAGGAAGAGACATGGCAGATGGCAATGAAGAATGAGGCGCAACTGTCGTTTGAAACCACGCAGCAGTTGCCAAGTACAAAAGAGGCGCTTTATCTATGCAATGGGCAGGCAGATGTGCGATTGCAGGAAGTCACCTCGGTTGCAGGAAGTATTGCCGTATCCGGTGTTTGTTATATTGAAGTGTTATACTTAACCACGGAGGAGTCGATGCCGCTGGCATGTGCGAAATTTAGCGTTCCGTTCCAGGGAGAAATCGAAGCCGGAGGAATCATGGAAGGAGATTACATAGATGTGGATGTTTCCATCCATCGTCTACAATGCTCTCTGGTAGATAGTGCAAGTATTCTCTGCAGAGGTGAAGTGACGCTACAATTGGTTGCGTTTCACAAGGAAGAAATGCAGGTTCCGGACGACTTGGTTGAGGAGCCTTTGGATTTGGATGCACTGCAAAAACAACCGGGTATGATTGGCTATGTGGTGAAGGATGCAGACGATTTGTGGGATATAGCAAAAAGATTTCACACGACAAAGCAGGAACTGATGGAGACAAACCAATTGATGGCAGAAGAGATAACAGCCGGACAGAAATTACTTGTCATGAAACATATATACCTATAGCACACAGCAGACCCGATGGAGGTGAAAACAAATTTTACCATCAAAAAGGTCTGCTTTTTGGTTGCAAAGACAGCGTCATTTATTTATTATAAATAGGGAATAAGATTAAGGAATCACGATAATCAACCGATAAAAAATACAGAAGTGTGCGTTGGGGTAATACCGAGGAGAATAAAATGATCAAAAGAATGACATGGAAAAGACGGTTTCGTGGCGGCATCGCTGCTATGATTGTGGGTGTTATGATTGTGGGACAACCTCAAGTTGTTGAGGCGGTACGGTCAGTTTCAGAAATAGAAAAGGATAAAGAGAAAGTAGATAATGAATTACAGACATTGGATGCAGAACTTTCCAGCATCATATCTTCGATTGCGACGCTCGAGGTTGAAATTGAGCAAAAACAACAGGAGATAGCGGAAGCCGAGGCGGCACTTGAGGAAGCGCAGCAGGCGGTTGATACGCAGTATGCTGACATGAAACTTCGCATTCAGTATATGTATGAAAATGGGGATCAAAGTGTGCTGGCAATCCTGCTCGAATCCGGAAGCATATCGGATTTTTTAAATCGACTGGAGTATGTAAATTCGGTTCACGCCTACGATAGAGAGTTGCTTGATACCTATGAGGCTATGAAACGTGAGATAGAGGATATGAAGATTGGTCTGGAGCAGGAAAAAGAGAATCTTATTGCTGCGGAGACACAACTTCAGAACCAGCAGGTAGAACTGAATTCACTCGTTGCATCAAAGAAGAGTGAGTTAGGTGACATAGAGAAGGAATTGAAGGCGGCACAACAGGAAGCACGCAGGCAGCAACAGGCTGCGGCCAATTCGGCAAACACGAATGGAAATCCGAATGCGTCAACGGGAACAACGCAAAACTTAAATCCCGGCAATGTGACAAACGTCAGTGGTGCGTCGGTTGTTTCGTTTGCGAATCAATTTGTTGGCTGTCCATATGTATGGGGCGGCAACAGTCTGACGAACGGATGTGACTGTTCCGGGTTTGTTCATCTGGTGTATGCGAACTTTGGTATTTCGGTTCCGAGATATTCGAGTGCGTTCGCGTCTGTCGGACAAGAAGTCAGTTATAATAATATGCAGCCGGGTGACATTATCGTGTATGAGCCGAAGGCGGGCGTAGGTCACGTGGCGATTTATGCGGGAAACGGTTGTATTGTTGAAGCACAATCATCAGCGGCAGGTATTACAAATAACAGAGCGGCAAATTGCCGATCTATTTGGACAATTCGAAGAGTGTTATAAATTATGAAGAAAGTATCTAAGTCATTTTTGGTTGGCGCATTGTGTGCTGCTTTACTTGTAGCAGGAGTTTATAGTTGGCAGGGTCGACAGGACATTGCTTTTGCTGATTGTCTGGATGAGACAGTTTTTACTGCAAATGGTCAAAAGGTTCAGATGAAAGATTTGGGATTTTATGTATTATACGAGGAGCGTGAAGTTGAACTTCAGGCGCAAGTGTACAATCCCCAGAATACAAGAGATTATTGGAATCTACACGTAGACGGTGTGTTCATTCAGCAACAGGCGAAGGATACCATTCTGGAAATGGCGATACATGACCAACTGTTTTATCAGAAGGCAACGGAAGAAAATCTGACGCTTGATGCAGAAGAGGAAAAAAGTTATCGGAATGCATTGACCGATTTTTGGATGGATCTTTTGGATGAGCAGGTAGAACAGATGCCTGTCTCGGACGAGTATATCATTGAGACGATGCACAAAATTGCATTGGCGGAAAAATACCAGATAATGCTTGCCGAAAAGATGGGAGATTCGTACGCATCCTATCAATGGGATGGCTATGGCTATAAAAAATGGCGGGAGAAGCAGGATGTTAAGGTAAATGACAAACTATGGGAGCGCATTACGGTGGGGAATATCTCATTGCGTCACGGCACCCCTAACTATATAAATGGTCGTACAAAGAAGGAAAGTGTGTAATATGAAACTAGGAAGAAATGACCCATGTTGGTGTCATAGTGGAAGAAAGTACAAGCAGTGTCATGAGGCATTTGACCGCAAAATTGAAAGTTTTTCACGTGAGGGGCATATAGTACCGCCTCATAATATTATTAAAGGGCCTGGGCAGATTGCAGGGATTCGTGAAAGCGCTAAGATTAATATTGCATGTTTGGACGAGGTGGCGAAACAGATTCGTGTAGGCATGAGTACACAAGAAATTGACGATATTGTCACAAAGGTGACAGAGGAGATGGGAGGAATTCCGGCACCGCTACATTATGAGGGATTTCCAAAGAGTGTGTGCACCTCCGTGAATGACCAGGTGTGTCACGGCATCCCATCTGAAGATGTGATTTTGCAGGATGGAGATATCATTAACGTAGATTGTTCTACGGTACGAAACGGATATTATTCTGATTCTTCCAGAATGTTTTGCATAGGAGATGTCAGCCCTGAAAAGAAGAGACTGGTTACTGTTACAAAAGAATGTGTTGACCTTGCGTTAAAGGAAGTAAAGCCATGGGGATTCATGGGAGACATGGGTGCTGTTGTGATGGAGCATGCAGCTGCCAATGGTTATACGGTGGTGCGCGAGATTGGTGGGCATGGCTGTGGTCTTGAGTTTCATGAGGAGCCTTGGATTGGCTATCATACGAAGCGGGGCGAGGAAATGCTTATGGTTCCCGGCATGACATTTACGATTGAGCCAATGATTAATGCGGGTACACAGAAGATTTACACCGATCAGGAAAATGGTTGGGAAGTGTACACATTAGACGGAGAGCCGTCTGCACAGTGGGAATATCAAGTGCTTGTTACAGAGGATGGGGTAGAGATACTTACGTATTAAAGCAAAACAAGCATAAGGAGAATAACGATGGAACTGAAAGATTTATGGAAGAGTGTCATTGATGCAGATCGTGCAGCAGTTGTCATCTGTGATTTGAATCATACCATTGTGTATATGAATCCGGCAGCAGACAGCAATTATGCAAAGTATGGAGGGAAAGACCTCGTAGGACAGTGTATTTTTGACTGCCATAATGAAAGGTCTGTGGCGATGATTCGAAAGGCGGTAGACTGGTTTGCATCAGATAAGGATAATAATCTGGTTTATACATTTCATAATGAAAAACAGAATAAGGATGTTTACATGGTGGCACTGCGAAATGATTTGAACGAGCTGATTGGATATTATGAGAAGCATGAGTACAGAAATCGTGAGACAATAAAAATGTATGACTTCACACAAAAGACACAAAAGAACGATATGGTTCCTTTATAAGACGCTATGAGCGTGACGCAAGGAAAGGAATAAGAAGGATTTTATGTTTAACTTGAAGAGAAAACACAAATATGATTTTAGTTCGGAAAATGATGTGGAGGATATAGAGGAAGATGCGGAGGTAAGTCTACTCCCGGAAACATTAAAACTGATTGATCTCTCTGTCCAGTACCAGCAAATGTTATTTTTTTATGAGGCAGGGATTCAACAATTGACGGCAAAGTTGCAGATATTGAACAGGGAGTTTCAGTGCTTCTATGAAAGAAATCCCATTGAAAACATAAAAAGCAGAGTGAAAGCACCGGAAAGCATTATTGCCAAGATGCAGAAAAAGGGGTTGCCATTAACGACAAATTGTATGCTTGATAATATCTATGATATAGCGGGAGTCAGGGTGATATGTTCTTTTGTGTCAGATGTATATCAGATTGCCAGAATGCTTATGAATCAATCTGACATAGAGCTGATCAGGCAAAAAGATTATATTCGATATCCCAAAGAAAATGGATACAGAAGTCTGCATCTCGTTGTGAAGGTAACGGTAAATTTTGCAGAACAGGAAAGGCAGGTGCCGGTAGAAATCCAACTGAGAACGATTGCTATGGATTTTTGGGCAAGCACGGATCATCAGCTTCGTTATAAGAAGAATCTGGAATTCACGGATCAAATGCAGGAGCAGCTTTTAGAATGTGCGAAGGCAATGGAAAAAGCGGACAAACAGATGCAGGAACTTGCCAACATCGTAATGAAGGCATAAAAGCCAGAGGAACATTCCTCTGGCTCTCTAAATTCGATAACAAATTGTGAAGGCTCTTCCATTTCTAATGACGCATTGATTTTAACCTCAAACAGGTTATTAATCACTTGCAAGATTTGTTTTCGTATCTTTTCTCTTTGTACATAACTCTTCCTCCCCGAGTAAAATGCATCGTCAGCATCCTTGAATTTATAATGACTCACTGCTTTCTTGGCACGCCACCGATGCTCCTGCATAAGATAGATTATGGAGGTGGCTTATGGAAATCATTGAGAAAGACAAAACCATAGGGATACTTGTCGTTGATGGCAGGCAAACATATATGGCGAAGCTTTTGCAAAAGAAAGGCTATCAGGTGTATGTCTGGGATCTTGAGGAAGGTACAAATTTATTTCCGGAAGAAAAAGTCTGGGAAGCGAATGTAATCATTTTACCGGTCCCTGTTCATCGGATAAAAGAGCAAGAGCAATTGGAAACCTGTTTGCTCCTGCACAAAGATACCATTGAGCTATGTATTGGAGGCGTATTCCCTGAACATCTTGTTAAGGTGCTTCAAGAAAATCAGATTCCATGGTTGGATGTACTGAAAAACCCCGAGGTTGCGGTAAGAAATGCGATTGCAACGGCGGAGGGCACTCTGGCGGAACTGAGTCGTCTGATGCCAGTTAACATCGAAGGCGCCAATATTATTGTGATGGGATTTGGGAAATGCGGCAAGCCAATAGCGGAAAAATTATATTGTATGGGTGCAGATGTTTCCGTTGTGGCTCGCAGTGAAAAAGCACTCTCACTCGCTCATTATTTTGGATTTATGGACTATCCTATGGATGCAGATATTCCGTATTCAGAGGCGGATGCTATCATCAATACAATTCCAGCCAGGGTGATTGAGAAGAAAGAAATCGACCAACTAAAGCAGGATGCGGTTATTCTGGATATAGCATCTGCTCCGGGGGGATGTGATTTCGATTATTGCAAAGAGAAAGGAATTCAATGCAAATTAGCCTTGGGTCTGCCGGGAATCTATTCTCCGAAAACCAGCGGTGAAATTTTATTGGAAGCGATGCCTTTTGGATATAAGCCATCGGAAATAAAATGGAAATAGTAGAGGAAAGGGAAAAATGGATTTTTCAAAATATACCATCGGATTTGGTATTACTGGATCCTTTTGTACCCATGAAAAAATCAAGGCCGAAATCCGTAGATTGATGGAATTGGGAGCAAATGTTATTCCTATTTTTTCATATCAAACCTTGAATACGGACACACGATTTGGAACGGCTACAGAATTTGTTCGGGAAGTGGTGGAAATCACGATGAACGAAGGTATTCGTACCATAGGTCAGGCGGAGCCAATCGGACCAAATGCATTTCTTGATGTTATGGTGATTGCACCATGTACAGGAAATACACTTGCAAAGCTGCAGGCAGGTATTTCAGATACGCCTGTGTTAATGGCAGCAAAAGCACATATGCGAAACAACCGTCCGCTGATTATTTCAATTTCTACAAATGATGCATTGGGCATAAACTTTAAAAATATAGGAAGTTTGATGCATATGAAGAATATCTATTTTGTGCCTTTTGGGCAAGACAATTACAAAGCGAAACCAAGTTCTATGATAGCGAAGACAAATCTGATTCCGGATACGATTGAGGAAGCCTTGAAAGGAAAACAAATTCAACCAATATTGCAGTAAAAGCAAGAAGCTTGTGCATGAGAGCACAAGCTTCTTTTCATTATAGAGAATAGTCTACATGGTATTCTCTTAACCAATAATCAATTTGCAGGTAATAAGCAAGAAGCTGAGGACCGGCCATCAACTGTCCATACCAAGGTTTTCCATAATCTTTTGGAGCATGACAGAATTGATGCGTCTTTTCAGGGTCAATAAAGTCATTGATTGGGTGATCCTTCTGATTTATTAACCGTAGCAGTTCGCGACTCAGTATTTGTTCATATTCCGGATTATAATTCTTTGGATAAGGGCTCTTCTTTCGCTCAGCAATGGCACTAGGCAACAAAGGCTTTGCAATCTCCCGCAAGAGATGTTTTACTTCGCCATTCTTTGCTTTCATTTCCCAAGGAATATTATAAAGATATTCTACAAGTGGAAGATCGGCGAATGGGCAAACGGCCTGTATGCCGGTAAAGGCGGTTGCGCGATCCATGCGATCCAGTAATGTCTGCATAAAGAATTGCGTTGTCAGAACGAACAACCGGCGATGCTGCTGATTCTCTACAGTGTCGTCTGACAGATACGAAACCTGATGACAGCAATTGTCATAGACATCTGACAAGTAGTTTTCCATCTTCAACTTTGACAAGAAAGAATCTTGCAATAACATGCGTCTTGGTCCCAAGTCCATTGACCATGGGAAGGTGTTTGCCGCACGCATGCGTTCATTGTGATACCAAGGATAACCACAAAAAATTTCGTCGGCACATTCCCCGGTGAATGCTACGCGAGACTGTTTTGCCACCTGTGAACAAAAATAAATCAGAGACGATGAAATGTCCACCATACACGGACCGTCTTGCGCAATTACCGCCTGACGCAACAGACTTGCCTGATTTTGTGTACTGCACTCCAAAAATGTATGGTCGGTATGAAAATGCTCCACCATGGATACAACAAACGGATGATCCAGGCTGGGCTGAAAATCGTTGGATGTAAAGTATTTGCCACTTTCCGAAAAGTCAAAGGAATAGGTCTTCAATGGGGCATTACTATTGCCGAGTTCTTGTTTTGCCAATGCTGTCACAACAGAGGAGTCGAGTCCACCGGATAGCAGACAGCACATATCTGATTCCGGATGGAATTGACGGTGCAGAGCATCGGTCAAAAGATACTTGGCGTGATCGATTGTCTCTTCATAACTCTCTTCGTGCCGAACGGCTTGTAAATGCCAAAATGTATTTTCACTTATTTTTCCGTTTGCATAGGTGAGACATCTGCCCGGACGAACCTCATGGATATTCTGATAAGGCGTTGTGCCCGGCAAATGAGCCGGACCTAGGGAGAATATCTGGTGCATACCGCGGTAGTCCATAACGGCAGACACATCAGGATGTGCAAGGATTCCCTTAATCTCTGAAGCAAAAAGGAATGTTTGTTTTTCCATGCAATAGAACAGAGGTTTTACTCCGAGTGGATCTCGAAAAAGAACAACCCGGTGCATATGGGTGTCAACTATGGCAATGGAGTATCCACCACGAAGAATGGTGGCAAAACGTTCGCCATATAGATGGTAAAGATAGAGGAGTACCTCCGGTCGGCTTAGATTTTTTGTACAGATATTCTGTCCCTCCAGTTGACTGCACAACTGGTCGTAATTGTAGATGCCATCTTCATATACAATATAAAGATGGGACAATGGACCTTTTCCCTGGGTGGGAACAATCTTGCGGCTGCTTTCGTCTGTGTATAAACAGTTTCCCATGATGATGCCATCGTCCGTTGTCATGCGGTAAGCGGCGTCAGGACCTCGATGGGAGAGTGCTTTTAGCATATGTTCTGCCGTTTGTTCGAGTGCGGGCAACCGTTCAGATTGTCTGCATTCCGGCGTGAAATATCCTGCAATACTGCTCATATTACCTCCAAAAATGTTTCTAGAACAGTATATGTTTTAGCGTTTCAAATTATATCGGAATGATAACAGATTTGTTCGCAGTTGTTTCTGCGGTATAAAAGTGTTACAATGAAATCGTGGTATTATATTTCGTATAGACCACGACAAAAGGCAAAAAGGAGAGGTAGAATGAGCCTAATTGACAAGATTTTCGGTACACATAGTGAACACGAACTAAAACATATTTATCCGATTGTGGATAAGATAGAAGCGATGAGAGACGATATGGTTGCGCTCTCAGATGAGACACTGAAAGCAAAGACTACCGAGTTTAAAGAAAGATTAGCAAATGGTGAGACGCTGGATGATATTCTTCCGGAAGCATATGCGGTTGTCCGCGAGGCTGCAAGAAGAGCCCTTGGTATGGAGCATTTTCGTGTACAGTTGATAGGTGGTATTATATTACATCAGGGACGTATCGCAGAGATGAAGACCGGTGAAGGTAAGACATTGGTAGCAACATTGCCGGCATACCTAAATGCGCTGGAAGGTAAAGGTGTACATATTGTCACTGTTAACGATTATCTGGCGAAACGTGATGCCGAGTGGATGGGACAGGTACACGAGTTCCTCGGATTAAAAGTGGGTGTTGTCTTAAACGACATGTCGAGAGAGGAACGTCAAGAAGCATACAATTGCGACATCACCTATATCACAAACAATGAATTGGGATTTGACTACTTGAGAGACAACATGGTGGTTCATGAGGAGCAGTTGGTTCAGCGCGGACTTCATTATGCCATCATTGATGAGGTCGATTCCGTATTGATTGATGAGGCGAGAACACCGCTTATCATTTCAGGTCAGAGTGGAAAGTCGACAAAGTTATACGAACTTTGTGATAACCTTGCGCGCCAGTTACAAAGAGGGGAAGATTTACCTGAGTTTTCAAAGATGGATGCCATCATGGGAATTGAGCGAGAAGAGACAGGTGACTTTATTGTCAATGAAAAGGACAAGATTGTAAGTTTGACGCAGGAAGGAACAAAGAAAGTCGAAGATTTCTTCCATATTGAGAATCTCTCGGACCCTGAGAATCTTGAGATTCAGCACAATGTCATCTTAGCACTCCGTGCACACAACTTGATGTTCAGAGATCAGGATTACGTGGTAAAAGATGATCAGGTTATGATCGTAGATAGTTTTACCGGTCGTATCATGCCGGGGCGCCGCTATTCAGATGGTTTGCATCAGGCGATTGAAGCAAAAGAGAAAGTGAAAGTAAAACGCGAGAGTATGACACTTGCAAATATCACATTCCAGAACTTCTTTAATAAATATGAAAAGAAAAGTGGTATGACGGGTACGGCACTTACAGAGGAGCAGGAGTTCCGCGATATTTATGGAATGGATGTTATCGAGATTCCCACCAACCGTCCAATCGCCAGAGAAGATTTGAACGATGCCGTATATAAGACAAAGAAAGAGAAATATCATGCTGTTGTTGAGGAAGTAAAAGAAGCGCACGCCAAGGATCAGCCGGTTTTGGTCGGTACGATTACGATTGATATTTCGGAGGAAATCAGCAGACTTCTCTCAAAGGAAGGTATCAAGCACAATGTTTTGAATGCCAAGTTCCATGAGAAGGAGGCGGAGATTGTTGCCGATGCAGGTCGTCATGGTGCTGTTACAATTGCCACAAACATGGCAGGTCGTGGTACTGACATCAAACTGGATGATGAGGCGAGGGCAGCAGGTGGTTTAAAGATTATCGGTACAGAAAGACATGAGTCACGTCGTATTGATAATCAGCTTCGTGGTCGTGCCGGTCGTCAGGGAGATCCGGGACAGTCACAGTTCTTTATTTCATTGGAAGATGATTTGATGCGTCTGTTTGGCTCGGAAAAGTTGATTAACATGTTCAATTCTCTGGGGGTGCCGGAAAACGAACAGATTCAGCATAAGATGCTCAGCGATGCAATAGAAAAAGCGCAGAAAAAGATAGAGAGCAATAACTTCGGTATTCGTAAAAACTTGCTTGAGTACGATCAGGTTATGAACGAACAGAGAGAATTGATTTACGCACAGCGCCGTCGTGTACTGGAAGGCGAGAACATGAAAGAGCAGATTCTTTCTATGATTGAAGATAAAATTAATGAGTGTGTAAATACATGTTGCTCAGATGAGGTGGCACCGGAAGATTGGGATTTGAACGAGTTGAATCAGATTCTTCGTCCAACGATTCCGTTTGCACCAATTACATCAAACACATTACAGGGAATTAAGAATACAAAGGGTCTTATCGAGAAGTTGACAGATGAGGCAAAGAGAATGTATGCCGCGAAAGAGGCGGAATTCCCGGAGGAGGAATCATTCCGTGAAGTGGAACGTGTCGTTCTTCTTCGAGTCATTGACCGTAAGTGGATGGAAGAAATTGATGATATGGAACAGCTTCGCCAAGGCATAGGAATGCAGGCTTTTGCGCAACGTAATCCAATCGATGAATATAAGGCTGCAAGTTATGATATGCTTGATGCTATGAATGATGCGATTCGTACAGAGACGGTGCAGATGTTGTATCGCGTTCGTATTGAAAAGAAAGTGGAACGCGAAGAGGTTGCAAAGGTGACCGGTACGAATAAAGACGAGAGTGCCGCAAAGGCACCGAGGAGGCGGGCAGTAGACAAGGTATATCCAAACGATCCTTGCCCATGCGGTAGTGGATTGAAATACAAACAGTGCTGCGGAAGAAAAGCATAAAATAACAGAATATGGATACACTATTTGCGTATAAGAGTCAGACCTATAGGTCTGACTTTTTTGTATTGTTAGAAGGAGTGGAACATGACAAAAACGCAGGAGGTGCTGACATTTTCCGTGGCACTGGCCGAAGCAATGTTACAAAACGGGGCGGAAATTTATCGCGTAAAGGAGACGGTGATGCGAATCCTACGAGCGTATGAATTGCCACATTTTGATGTCTATGTGTTGTCGAATGGGATTTTTGCAAGTGCAAATGAGGGGCAGGAAGATGCATGCAGCATTATTCGTCAGGTTCCCCTTGGGGCAGTGAATCTGGCAAAAATATCGTATTACAATCAACTTTCCAGAGATGTGGTAGAGAGGCGTTGTTCCATAGCGGACGGCTGGAGACGGTTATATGAAATACATGAGAAAAGACTGTGTCGACCGCTGGAACTGGTTGTTGGTTGTGCGATAGGGTGTGGTGCATTCTGCTTTTTACAGGGCGGAACGATTTTGGATGTGTCTGTCGCATTTGGGCTGGGAATACTGATCGAATTATTGTTGATTTGGATGCGAAAGCAGAGAATGGTTCGGTTTGTGGCGAGTCTTTTTGCAAGTATCATGGTGGCGCTTATGAGTGGATTGTTCGCGTTTGCGGGAATGCCAATCTCTGCCGACAAAGTAATTATCAGCGGCATTATCCCATTGTTTCCGGGGATGGCATTTACAACATCCGTTCGCGAATTTTTCAACGCGGATCATTTGTCGGGAGTGATTCATCTCGTGGATGCGCTATTAACCGCACTGTGTATTGCGGCAGGTGTCGGTATTGGAATCTCTATTGTAAGGGGGATAAG
Source organism: uncultured Roseburia sp. (assembly GCA_964408625.1). Taxonomy (GTDB): domain Bacteria; phylum Bacillota; class Clostridia; order Lachnospirales; family Lachnospiraceae; genus Pararoseburia. The sequence goes on from CAYPAA010000027.1 coordinate 26,623, forward strand.
ATAAAATGATTTCTCAGGTGATTGCCATTTTTTTGTGCACAATAAGTTTCTGTATACTGTTTTCTGCACCGAGAAAAGAATGGATTTTTTGCGGTGCGGCAGGTGCGATGAGTTGGACAATCTCTGCCGTGGTTTATCAGATGAGTGGGCAAAAGGTGTTGGCAACGTTGGTGGCCACCATGATGTTGACACTTTTGTCAAGAGTGCTTGCGAATGTAAGAAAAAAGCCGGGAACCGTCTATCTGATTCCAGGAATCTTTCCCCTTGTGCCCGGTGCGAGCATATATTACACATCCTATTATCTTATCGTCGGCGATATGGCAGCCTCGTCCGCGAAGGGAATGGAGACCTTGGAAAGTGCAGTTGCCATTGCGATTGGAATCGTTTTTATTTCCGCATTACCGGAACGCCTCTTTAAGATGCGCTTGTTTCTTCAATGACCGGGTTTGGCTTTGGCGGATATGTAAAGCCTTCTCCAACGACTGCGCTAACGCGGTTTACAACCATAAATGCGGTGGGATCAATTTCGTGTACGATTCGCTCTACGCGGTTCAACTGTCTGTTGGAAATGACAGACATTACGACGTCTACATCTTTTCCCAAATATCCGCTACGGGCTTTCATCATTGTGACACCGCGGTCCAAATCGCGAATGATACTTTGACGTATAAGATCGCTTTGGTCGCTGACAATTTGTACTTCCACGCGGTTACGTCCAATCAGACTTACCTTCTCGATTACATTTGAGTAAACGAGCACGAGGACAACACCGTACAGTATTTTATCTCCGGGTGTCTGGAATGCCTGAAGTAAAAGAATGGCAATATCCACGATGTAAACTGCTGTTGAGAGTGGAATGCGCAGATACTTATTCATCAACAATGCAGGAATATCCATACCACCAGAGGAAGCGCCGGCACGCAACACAAGACCGGCTCCCAAACCAATCAGAATACCACCCATGATGGTGCAAAGGAAGATGTCCTGTGTGACAACCCAGTCACCTACGGTTTGCTCCGCAATCGCCATCGCAAAGGGGTAACAAAATGTACTTAGTATGGTGGACAATGCAAAACGCTTTCCAAAAGCGAACCAGCCAACAATAAGCATAATGACATTTACAATGAAGACCACAGTGGATGTAGGAACTCCAAGGGCACGGTGAATCAACAGACCGATACCGGATGTTCCACCCATAATCAAGCCGGACGTGGAGATAAAAATAACAAAACCAAAAGCATCTATGAAATTACCTACAAGTAGCATTAATGTGCGAATCAATTTTTTTGTTTTTCTATTCATGGTTTACTCCTATTATATGAATCCATAAGGAATTCGTTTAATCAAATACGGAGATATTATATGTAAAATGGTGGAAAATAACAATAGAACATACATTCGATTTTTATCTGTACATTTTATATGTGCTCTGTTATAATAGGGACTACAAATGGAGAAACTATGGATTTATATGGGAGGATCATAAGTGGATCGATTTATATTACATTCCCCATACGAGCCGACGGGGGATCAACCGCAAGCAATTGAACAGTTGGTTGCAGGATTTCAGGAGGGAAATCAGTGCCAGACATTGCTTGGCGTCACAGGTTCCGGAAAGACTTTCACGATGGCGAATGTCATCCAGGCGCTGAACAAACCGACGTTGATTTTGGCACACAACAAGACACTGGCGACGCAGCTTTATGGCGAGTTCAAGGAATTCTTCCCGGAGAATGCAGTGGAGTATTTTGTGTCCTAATCTACTGATGGGGTGATTGACACGTTATTTAGTGTTGTTTGGTGCTGTTTTTTCTATATTTTGTGGATGAAAAGCGGCAAAATGGACGGGATAACACTGGGTGGATGGGTGGTGTTTGTGACCTGTATTCGTGTAATGGAGTGAAGAAGCAAAACTAATAGAATTTATTTTCAACAAATCTAGACTGAAAAAAGAAATAATGATAAAATAAATACGATAAAATATAGGAGGAACATTATGGAGTGGGGATTGTTATTGACTGCGATAGGTACAGTAGCTACAGTAATTTCTACAATTGTTGCTGTTCGTGCAAAGAACGAAGCAAAAAGAATTTTAAAGCAAATTAAGGAAGAAAAAAGTCGTAATATAAGAAATAGTGGAGAGGTTCATGTTTCAAATACTGGAAATAACTCAGGAATAATGAGTGGTATTAATTCGGGAGATATACATAAATGATGGGTAATGATTACAAAGCAGAGAACAGTGGAAATAATCAAGGTTTAATTGTCGGTCAAAACACTGGGAATATTAATTTTTCTTTGCAAAAAGTTGTTAAGATCCCATCGCTTATTTCAACGGTGGTTAGAACTTTGGGAGAGGTATGTTCACAAGAAGATATACCACTAAGTAGCAGTAATCCGCAAGAGTTTAAACCAAACGAGAAAATAGAGTATAATTGTGTGGTTAAATATAGAGATATAATTCGGGAATTCTCGGCATATTATTCAATTTGTGAGAATCATTTGAATGCGTATGATGACTCAAATATAAGAGGAAAAGCCAAAATTTTAAGATGTGTGCATTTGTGGTATTTAAATGCGAAAGGGGAGATTTTGGTAGAAAATAAGGAGTCAGGGAAGAGTGAAATCGAGATTATTCGAGAAAACTCAGATAAACTTATAGATATAGTGCGAAATAAAATTTATGAAGCAGTAAAAAATTCTGGTGAAATTGAAACAATGTATATTGAGGATTTAGAATTAGGAATTGCTTGTTTTACCTGTTTCTGTTTTATGGAATGTAAAATATTGGAGAAACCATTATGATTATAAATATTGAAAGAGAGCCGGATTTTTCGTTATATTATTTGGGTGGAATATTATTAAATATTTTAGAGCAGGTAACTATTATGCCAATTGAGGAATTGTTATCTGAAAGCCAGAAATCTATGGGGAAAAGAATTCATATAGATTTTTTATATTATGCGTTAGATTGGTTGTTTTTATTGTCGCTGGTAAGGATAGAGGAAGGAAAGGTGTATTATGAAAATAAAAAAATTGATAGTACGCAAAACAAAGCCTTCTGAAGAAATTATTAGAGAGATACTATTTAATGAAAAAGGGCTTAATTTGATAGTGGATGATACCCCAGAGGATCTTATTGAAAGTGGGAATAGTGTTGGAAAATCTACAGCAATAAAGATTATTGACTTGTGTTTAGGAGCAAAATCTGTAAAAGAACTTTATTTTGATTCTGACACAAAAAGTGAGAATAAAGATGTAAAAATGTTCTTGAGTGAACATAAAGTTCAAGC
>CAYPAA010000028.1:0-5428 GCA_964408625.1 uncultured Roseburia sp.
TCCACCTTTGCATGAGTTCGTTCCTACAGAGGAAGCTGACATCAAGAAGTTGGCTGATGCTCAGGGCAAGTCAGTAGAGGACATCAAGGCTATCATCGATGGTTTACACGAGTTCAACCCAATGATGGGTCACAGAGGATGCCGTCTTGCTGTTACTTATCCGGAAATTGCTAAGATGCAGACAAAGGCTGTTATCCGTGCAGCAATCGAAGTACAGAAGGCACATGCTGACTGGAACGTTAAGCCTGAAATTATGATTCCACTTGTTTGTGAAGTGAAAGAGTTAAAGAATGTTAAGAAGGTAGTTGTTGAGACAGCGGATGCTGAAATCGCTGCTGCCGGTGTCAACTTAGAGTACGAAGTTGGTACAATGATTGAAATCCCAAGAGCTGCGCTTACAGCAGATGAGATTGCAACTGAGGCAGACTTCTTCTGCTTCGGTACAAACGACTTGACACAGATGACCTTTGGTTTCTCTCGTGATGATGCCGGTAAGTTCTTAGATGCTTACTATGACAACAAGATTTTCGAGAACGATCCATTTGCTAAGCTAGATCAGACTGGTGTTGGTAAGTTGATGGAGACAGCAATCAAACTTGGTAAGTCGGTTAACAACAAGCTTCATGTAGGTATCTGTGGTGAGCACGGTGGAGATCCTTCTTCCGTAGAGTTCTGCCACAAGATTGGTTTGGATTACGTTTCATGTTCTCCATTCCGTGTACCTATCGCAAGACTTGCTGCAGCACAGGCTGCGATTGCAAATAAGTAGGATACAGCGAAAGCAGATATTGATCTATTGAGAATTTAATAGAAATAAGAGGCGTCCTCATTGAAAGATGGGGCGCTTTTTTTGTTTTGGGGAATGCCTGACACCGTTTTTTTGGTGTAAATGGGTGGCGTTCATACCAAATCATGTTGTTGGCGCGAATCTGGTGTTACTTTCTCCGCTATTTTCTTGGCAATTCCCATAATTATCGAAAAAAAGTAACACCATATCTTGTTATATAAAGTCTTTGGTATGAGTATGGCGGGAAATCAAGGGTTAAAAGTCCTAATTTTAGCGGGAAAGTGACCATATTGATTTCCCGTTTTTTCTATTTTTAGTTTAAATAATTTATCTTGAAAAACAATTATTATGATGCTAGAATAAAACCACGCAATAGGTGGTTTTTTGAGAGGCAAATCATGGAAAATAAACGAGAAGAATTATCAGAACAAATGAAAATGTTAAAGGAACTTCGTGCTGAAATCGGAATGAATCGAACAGAGTTTTCTAAATATATGGATATTCCGCTTCGCACACTTGAGGAGTGGGAAGGCGGACGCAGGAAGATGCCGGATTATGTACTCAGATTGATAGCTTATTATATCAAGACGGAAGAGATGAGGAAGGATAAAAGTAATACTCCTATATAGAAATTTATATTTTTTAAAACATATTAGCACTCACTGTTGACGAGTGCTAATAACAGGTGTATAATATCTTCAAAACAAAAATCTATAAGGTGGAAGGCTCTTTTGTAAGGAGGATAATGACAATGTCGAAGAACGAAATACAGGTTGGAAATACAATACATGAATTAAAGATTATGCCATATGAGCATCATACTAAGTATCATGAGACAGACCAGATGGGCATCATTCATCATTCCAATTATATCAAGTGGATGGAAGAGGCGCGTATGGACTTGATGGATCAACTTGGTCTTGGATACAAACAGATGGAGGCGATGGAGATTATAACGCCAATACTCTCGGAAAAAATTGAATATCACAGCGCCGCTCACTTTGATGACACCATCGTTATACAGACAAGGCTTATATCATGCAAGGGCAACAAAATGACCATCGAGTATAAAATGCATGATAAGGAGACACGTGAAGAGCGTGCGGTGGCACAAAGTACGCATTGCTTTATGAATAAAGCCGGAAAACCGATATCCCTCAAGCACATATATCCCGAACTGGAAACGCATTTTTTTGAGTTTAAATAGAAGGTGTTATATCCACATCAACGATCTGGTTTTTTCATGTTTTTTCCGTAATACAGGCGTTCATCAGCAAGTGCAATCAGTTTTTCGATATCTGTCTGTTCCTCGCAAAAGGCAACGCTAAATGTCATGGTAATTTGGAGCGTATGTTCATGATAGGAAATGGTGGTGCGCCTGATTTACTTGCCCATTGTTTCCATCACAGAAACTGCGTATGGCTTATCGCTGTATATGAAAAATAAGAATTCTTCTCCACATTAATTTCTTTTGCAATTCTGCGATACTTTTTTCGAACCGGTTCCTCGGAAGCAGTTGACCATCGATAAAACAGCCGATAAGCTTCCCATTCACCATAATCGGTGCAGCATAATCCATCAGTCCCGCATGACATGATCTGATTGTGGAGAAAGATATACTCCCGGAAAGCACCAAGACGGAAGATGGGCATGGCTTTGGACTTCGTACCATACAGGAGGCGGCAAAAGAAGAAGAGGATACAAACAAACAGGAGAAGGAGCCGGTCATTCTGAGGCAGTATCGGGAGCATCCGAAGATTTTCTTTGACCAGCATTGGAAATAGAATGAATTTTCGGCTGTGTGTTTATAATATAAACGCAGCACATCTTCGCAGATGTCGTTGCGCAAAATAGTTTTTTAGGGGGGAGATAAATGTCAAATCTTAAAGTGAGAGCAAAGCAATATGCGGTGATTACCGGTGCAAGCTCCGGGTTGGGAAGTGATTTCGCGAGAAGACTGGCAAAGGAGGGCTACTCGCTTATTCTTGTTGCCCGCAGGGAAAATCGACTGGAAGAATTAAAGCATGAGTTTGAGACGCAGGTGAATTCTAAAAACGCGCAGTATATTTGCTTTAAGGCAGATTTATCCTGGGGAGATGAATGCAAGAGACTGTATGATTTCATAGCAGACAAACCGATAGCAATTTTTATCAACAATGCAGGATTTGGTGATTGCGGATATTTTCTTGACGGAGACTTGCAAAAAGAGGAGAATATGATTGATGTCAATGTCAAAGCGGTTCATATTTTGACAAAATGGGTGTTGAAGAAAATGGACATGCAGGGATATGGTTACCTTTTGAATGTGGCAAGCTCGGCGGGACTGATGCCGGCAGGACCATTTATGGCGACCTACTATGCGAGCAAAGCTTATATCACAAGTTTGACGAGGGCGATTGCCAGAGAATTGAAAGAAAAAGGGAGCAAAGTCTATGTTGGATGTCTTTGCCCGGGTCCTGTGAATACAGAGTTTAATGATGTGGCAAATGTGGAGTTCGCGCTTCCGGGGATTTCATCCGAATATTGTGCGAATTATGCAATCGATATGATGAAAAGAAGAAAGACGGTAATTGTACCGACACTGCGAATGAAAGCTGCTATGACATTTGGCAGGTTTCTGCCCCAGGATATTTATATTGCATTGGCGGGACACCAACAAAAGAAAAAATTCAAGAAATTATAATAAGGGAAAGATAGAATCGAAATAACAGGAGATGGTAATGGTATTCTCAGTGGATGAGGAAATGGAGTTTCAAAAGTATTTGAGAAAGATTATGCAGGATGAGAAGGCGCTCCAGATGAAAAATTATATACAGCATGGAGCGGTTTCTACGTATGAACATTGTGAAAACGTGGCGCGTTTGTGCTATCGCATAAACAAGGCGATGGGGGAGAAGGCAGATATGGAATCCCTGCTTACGAGCGCATTTTTGCATGATTTTTTCTTGTATGATTGGCATGAAAAGAAACGAAAGAATAAAATTCATGGATTTACACATCCGAAAGTGGCGGCGAATAATGCAAAAGAGCATTTCAAGATTGGAGAGAAAGAACAGAAAACGATTCGAAGCCATATGTGGCCGTTGACGCCTTGTCACATCCCGACAAGTCGTGAGGCGTGGATTCTCTGTTTGGCAGATAAATACTGTTCGGGTTTGGAAACAGTGCATATTTTTTAGAATTCGGTAAATACTAGCAAAAGAAAAGTATGGAACCGGAGGTAAAAATATGACGACACAGGATACCATAGAATTATTACAGGAATGTGATGCCGGCGTCAAAATGGGTATTACATCGATTGATCAGGTACTTGATAAGATTAAAAGTGAAAAACTGAAACACGTGTTATCCGATAACAAGACAGCGCATGAGACTTTGGCAGATGAATTACAAAAACTGCTGGCGGAAGCACACTGTGACAACGGACAGCCCAATATGATGGCAAAGGGGATGTCTTGGATGAAGACAGAGTTTAAGACGGCGATGGATGAGCGCGATGAGGCGATTGCAGATTTGATGACAGATGGCTGTGACATGGGTGTGAAGTCGCTTCGCAAGTATCTGAATCAATATGGGGGCGCGAGCGATGAGGCAAAAGACATTTGCCGGCGTATCATTGACGTCGAGGAGGATTTGAGAAACAAATTAAAGGAATACTTATAAAATTGGGAATCAGACTCGAGAGGGTCTGATTTTTTGTTGTCTTTTTTAGTCTGTAGTGATATAATCCGAATATCTTTTTTCGTTATCTTGGCGAATCGCTGGTTTTTCATGTTTTGTATTGCACTGCATAAATAGCACAGAAAAGGAGGAATTTCCTTATGAGTGAGAAAGAAAAAACAAATAATGTAACGTGCAGTTGGATGGATGCGAGTGGGCCGATAGATTATACCATGACGAATGATTATATGTTTCGCATGGTATTGCAAAACAATGAACTAGTGCTTCGAGGCTTGATTAGTTCTGTCATGCATATTCCGATGGAGGAAATAGCAACGGTTCAAATTGAAAATCCAATTAGCCCGGGGGATGATATCAATGATAAAACATTCATTATGGATGTCAGAATCCGACTTAATAATGCTTTCATTATAAATCTGGAGATGCAGGTTGTAAATTTACATAATTGGAAAAATCGTTCGCTGAGTTATCTGTGCCGCACCTTTGACCAACTGCAAAAGGGTGAGGATTATAATTGTGCAGTGCCTGTGACGCACATTGGATTTCTGGATTTTGATTTGTTTCCGGAAGAATTAGAATTTTATGCAAAATATCAGATGTTGAACGTGAAAACCCATAAAGTTTATAATGACAAATTTATACTTCGCGTGCTATCATTGAACCAAACAGAACTGGCTACAGAGGAAGACAGGCGGTGGCATATAGATGAATGGGCCAGGTTATTCAAAGCAAAAACATGGGAGGATATCAAGATGTTGGCACAAAATAACGAAGTATATTCATCGGCAGCTTCATCAATCTATTACCAGAATTCGGATTGGCTTATTCGAGAGAAATGTCAAGCGCGCGAGGAAGCAATCCGGCACGAGGAGTATATGCAGAATAAGATGAGTGAGATGGAGGCGGCGCGCGAGGAAGCAATCCGGCACGAGGAGTATATGCAGAATAAGATGAGTGAGA
>CAYPAA010000028.1:5528-7220 GCA_964408625.1 uncultured Roseburia sp.
TGGAGGCAGAATTGCAGAAAAAGGAAGCAGAACTCGAAAAACTCAAAAAGCAAATCGAGGAAACGCAACAAAACCATACAAACGAGGAGTAATGTTTTATCGTGTGATTTGGCTCGAAAAAAAGGCGATATCTCCCACCGAAAATTGGAAGGCAATGGAAACGCGACATGCCCTGGATAAAATATTTCACGAAAAAAATGTGAAAAAGCCTCTGGATTCAAGCAAATTATCCAAAAAACGCTAGACAATGATATAGTTTTTGGGCTATAATGAAACTACTTCATATAGAACTAGAGGAGGAGGATAGGTTATGGAAAATGAAGTTAAGAAGACCAGCAAGATATGGCTCATTCCTACGATTATCGCAGCCGTATTGCTCGTCGCCTTAATCGTGTTCATGGTTATCATGGGCAAAGGTACTACAGCAGTAGCTGATGGTACGCAGACTTTAGCTGAGTCAGTAGCTCCTTTGAAAGATGGTACCGCTCAGTTATCGGATGGTGTTGATCAGTACACAGAAGGTGTTGATCAGGTGGCAGATGGTGTTGCATTGTTAAATGACAATGTTCCTACATTGTCTGATGGCGTTCAGCAGTTGGCAGATGGTTCTGTTCAGCTCAAAGACGGTGTTAAGCAGTACACAGAAGGCGTTGATCAGGTGGCAGACGGTATTGCAACTTTACAGAGCAATGTACCTGCATTGTCAGATGGCGTAAGTCAATTGGCAGCCGGTGCTGTTCAGCTCAATGATGGATTGGCACAATTAAATGCAGGTTCCGATACAATCAAGAATTTGATGCTGAATGGTATTCAGAAACAGTTGGATGACAATTTTAATAATGCCACAGTTAAACCATTATTCCAACAATTGGGATTCGGCGATGGAGTTACCACTGGAAATATCGGTGAGGTGTTGACGAAGGTTATTGAAAGCGAAGCGTTATTGAAAGGTATGATTGATAGTGAGACGTATAATAACATTGTCGTAGGTCTTCAAACTGCAAAGGCTGGTGTTGATACAGCGAATAGTCTTCCTGCAAACATCGGTGCACTTTCTGCAGGTGCAACGGCACTTTCAGACGGCCTGGCAACATTAAATGGCATGATTCCTACACTGACAAGCGGAATCAAGGCGTTATATGATGGTTCACAGCAATTAAAGGCAAACAGTGCCACATTGAGAAAGGGAGCATCAGATTTGGCTGATGGTACTCAGACATTAAATGATGCTGTACCTACATTGTCAGATGGTATCAAGCAGTTGTTTGATGGTACAAAGCAGCTCAAGGAGAACAGCGATGCTCTTAGAGATGGAGCTTCTCAGTTGAAGGACTCAGCCCCGGCATTGATCGATGGTATCGCTCAGTTGGTTGATGGTGCTAAGCAGGTGAAAAACATGGTACCTGGTAACAAGTAATTTAAAGATTACATAAAACAAAAGTAAAAAACGATTATTAAAAAATTCTAGAATTCATAATAATTTAGTTCGATTGAAGTACGTGAGTGCCTTGCTTGTCTTAGCGGATGAGCAAGGCATTTTGATTTTACTATTTCCCCACGGTGAGATTCCAACCTGCGCCTTCTGCGTCCTGATTTGGACACATAGAGCGTGACAACCGGCACCATGTCCACAAATGTTCACCAAAGAATACGCAAAAAACGCTTGCATCTGCATGGTATAGGTGTTAGAAT
>CAYPAA010000028.1:7320-29907 GCA_964408625.1 uncultured Roseburia sp.
CACAGATAGCAGAAGAATTAGAAGAGACAGAGGAATACATTCAGAAATTGATAGACTTAAATCTTAATACATAAATAATAGAAATGTTATGTGCCATTAGGAAATGTCCTAGTGGCACTTTTTATATAACAAAAGTATACGAACCCCGAACAAATCCTTCTATTCATTTGGCCTTATTTATGTTATACTTTTTTTATCTGAAATATAGCGGAAAAGCTTTATGAAATACATGTAAGGAGGGGCAATATGTTACAAGAAAGTATTAAGAAATTGGTGCAGTATGGTATCGACACAGGCTTGACGCCGGAGTGCGAGCGTATCTATACGACAAACCTTTTGCTTGAAGTGATGCAGGAGGATGAGTACACAGATCCGGAATGCGATTTGAAGAATATTGTTTTGGAGGAAGTGCTGGCAGATTTGTTGGACGAGGCTGTCAAGAGAGAGTTGATTGAGGACAGCATTGTTTATCGCGATTTGTTTGATACAAAACTTATGAACTGTCTGATGCCGAGACCAGCACAGGTGCAGGCGGATTTTGCAAAAGCATATGAGCAGTCACCGGAGGCAGCCACAGATTATTTCTACAACCTCAGCCAGAACAGCGATTATATCCGAAGATACCGTGTTATCAAAGATAAGAAGTGGACGGTAGATACAAAGTATGGCACATTGGATATCACCATCAATCTGTCAAAGCCGGAGAAGGACCCCAAAGCGATTGCAGCGGCGAAAAATGCAAAGCAGTCTGCATATCCGAAGTGCTTGCTCTGCGTGGAAAACGAAGGGTACGCGGGCAGAACCAATCATCCGGCAAGAGAGAATCATCGTATCATTCCGCTTACAATGAATGGCACAATGTGGGGATTCCAGTATTCTCCATATGTCTATTACAACGAGCATTGTATTGTGTTTAATGGTGAGCACACGCCGATGAAGATTGAAAAGGCGACCTTTGTTAAGCTGTTTGATTTTGTGAAAACATTCCCACATTATTTCCTTGGCTCAAATGCCGACTTGCCAATCGTTGGTGGTTCTATTTTGAGTCACGACCATTTCCAGGGCGGACATTATACATTTGCGATGGAAAAGGCTCCGGTGATTCAGGAGTTTACAGTGGCAGGATTTGAGGATGTAAAATCCGGCATTGTAAAATGGCCGCTTTCTGTGATTCGTCTGTCATGCGCAGATGAAAAGAGAATCATCGAGTTGGCGGATCACATCCTGCAGGCTTGGAGGGGATATACAGATGAAGCGGCGTTTGTCTTTGCCGAGACGGACGGTGAGCCGCACAACACAATCACGCCGATTGCCAGAAAGCGTGGCGATTTATTTGAACTTGATTTGGCTCTTCGCAACAACATTACGACAGAGGAGCATCCGCTTGGTGTATATCATCCACATGCGAAATTGCATCACATTAAGAAAGAGAATATCGGCTTGATCGAGGTTATGGGTCTTGCTGTGTTACCTTCGAGATTGAAGGGGGAGATGGAAGCACTGGCAGAAGCGATTGTTTCCGGTAAGGATATTCGCGCAGATGAGGCACTGGAAAAGCATGCGGATTGGGTTGACGAATTCAAAAAAAAATATGCCGCAAAGGGCGTTGCTATCGATGCTTCCAATGTGGAAGAAGTATTGCAGCAGGAAGTTGGTAATGTATTCTGTCAGGTACTTGAGGACGCAGGTGTGTTCAAGTGTGATGAGCAGGGATTGGAGGAATTCAATCAATTTATCGCAACACTATAATTAAAATAAAAAAGGGGGCCCAGACCGAAGTCTGAGCCCTTGTTTTATCTAAAAGGTATAAACCTAAATAATCGGTTGGTATTGCTTTTGGCAATCTTAGTAATTGCCTAAAGCAAATTTGAAATAAGACACTGCCTTTTCTCTTTTTGCTACCTGAGCAAGAATGTATCTTTCATATTCTCCAAGGGAGCGTCCGTAATTTTCTGACTTAAACATAATAATTACCTCCTAATTCTTTGGTATGCTTTGAGGCAAATTACAGGTTACCCAAAGCATACTTGATAAATGAAACAGATTCGTTACCATTCTGCTTCTGAACTGCAACATACTTTTCATAATCAGCGATTACATTGTAGATTGTGTTAGCCATATACTGATCATACATTTTTTTGTTCCTCCTTTCCTTTGATGAACCTATCATAACACTGGCAATGTTAAATGTCAACAAAAATAATACGTAAAATATGTGCAAAACCAACAAAAAATACGCGTTTTTAGGACAGAACGACCAAATGGAAGAAAAATGAGAATGGCAAATATGCACAAAATAGCAATATTATATATGTGAATAATGACGACAAAATACACACTTGAGGGATAAGTGGATATTAATTTCAAATGCTTTTTCGTTACTTTTTCATAAAAAGTGTGAGAAATGAAATTATTGACTAAAAAAAGACATCGTTTTTTGGTATATATGCTATGTTGCTGATGGTTTTGTGGGATGATACAATAAAGGAAACGACAAAACGGTTTTTAGTTTTCGGGTTTTGGAAACTGATGACCGAAGGGGTTTGGAGTTATGGAGAAGAGAATTATTGAGGGGGCGCTTGATGTTGTGGAAAGACAGGGCATCAAGTTTACGATGGATGATTTGGCTTCTGAGCTCGGCATGAGTAAGAAGACAATTTATACTGTTTTTCGAGATAAGAATTCGCTTTTGATTATGATGGTTGATTATGTGTTTGACATTATAAAAGAAAGCGAAGCGGCAGTCCTAAAAGAAAAGAATCTGTCTGATACGCAGAGACTGCGAAAGATACTTGGGGTTATGCCTGAGAATTTTGCTGATTTTGATTTTACGCAATTCTATGCCTTGAAAGACAAGTATCCGGAAGTTTACAAACGCGTGGAGATACGATTGGAGAGCGGATGGGAGATGACGCAGTCGATCATTGAGGAAGGTGTGAAGTCCGGGGAACTCAGAGCGGTGGATATGCGAATCTTTCAATTGGCATTTGAATCAGCCGTGGAACGTTTTTTGATGGGAAACGAACTCGAACAGGCGGGTATTCCTTATATGGACGCATTGGATGAACTGGTCAACCTTTTGGTTGATGGCATTATAAAGAAATAGCAGGAGGAAACAATGGAAAACCGAATCTATCTCATGAAGGATTGGAGTTTTTGTGAAAATTTTTCTGAGGAAATGATTTCAGAGAAGATGGCAGTGGAAGCGAGTACGACAGTGATGCTGCCACATACATGCAAAGAAACTCCTTTTCATTATTTTGATGAACATATTTATCAGATGGTGAGTTGTTATCAGCGCACCATTGTTCCGGAGGAGTCGTGGAGAGATAAAGTTGTATTGTTGACATTTGAGGCGGCAGGCCATGAGGCGGATGTGTATTTAAATGGAAAACATCTTATCAATCACAAGAATGGCTATACAGCTTTTACGGTGGATTTGTCGAGAGAATTAAACTATGGTGAGGAGAATCTTTTGACCGTTCGTGTGGATTCGAACGAGACCATCAATCAGCCGCCATTTGGATATGTCATTGACTATATGACCTACGGTGGCATCTATAGAGATGTGTATTTGGAGATAAAACATCCAATCCATTTGGCGGATGTTTTCTTAAAACCTACATTCCAACAGAGAGTATCTACCGTCGGAAAGAGCAAGGACGAAATTAAGGAGATGCTTCAGGATGGTATTCTTACCACAGAAATTGCCTGCTCACAGGCGGCAAAGGACGCGATGACTTCCGGAAAACTTGGTATTCGTCAGTACATTGACGGATTGCCTATTATGGAGTCGGCGCAGTTGAATACGACTTTTTCTACGATTGTAAAAGATGTAAAACTGTGGGATGTTGAAAGTCCGACGGTTTACGATGTGACAACGCAGCTTCTGTATGATGGGGAGGTTGTCGACGAACAGACGGTGACGATTGGATTTCGTGACGCAGTATTTAAAAAAGACGGTTTCTATTTGAATGGTCGTAAAGTGAAGATTCGTGGCTTGAATCGCCATCAGAGTTATGCGTATGTGGGCTATGCGATGCCTGAGTCAATGCAACGCTATGATGCGAAGATACTGAAAGAAGAACTTGCTGTCAATGCAGTTCGTACCTCACACTACCCACAGTCACACTATTTTGTGGATGAATGCGACAGACGCGGACTCTTGGTGTTTACTGAGATTCCCGGCTGGCAGCACATTGGCGATGAGGCTTGGCAGGACATCGCGGTGGAAAATGTTCGTGAGATGGTGATGCAGTATCGCAACCATCCATCGATTATCTTGTGGGGCGTTCGTATTAATGAATCACCTGACAACGATGCGTTTTATCAGAGAACAAATGCAATGGCACATGAACTTGATGATACGAGACAGACTGGCGGTGTGCGCTGCATAAAGAACAGCCACTTATTTGAAGATGTCTATACTTACAATGACTTTGTTCACAGCGGTGATAATATGGGATGTGAGCCGAAAGCGAAGGTGACATCGGATGAGGAAAAGGGATATCTGATATCTGAGTATAATGGTCATATGTATCCGACAAAGGCGTATGACTGGGAAGAACACCGCAGAGAACATATGATTCGTCACGCGAATGTTTTAGATGCAGTGGCGGGAGCAGAGGATATTGCAGGAAGTTTTGGCTGGTGTATGTTTGATTACAATACACACAAAGATTTCGGCAGTGGAGATCGCATTTGTTATCATGGTGTGATGGATATGTTCCGAAATGCAAAACCGGCAGCTTGTGTCTATGCGGCGCAGGGAGAGGAAACGCCGGTGCTGGAACTCTCCTCGTCGATGGATATCGGCGAGCATCCGGCATGTAATCGCGGTGATACGTATCTGGTTTCCAATGCAGACAGTGTCCGGATGTACAAAAACAGTGTTCTGATTAAGGAATATACAAACGCAGATTCGACGTACAAGAACTTGGCGCACGGTCCGATGCTTCTCAATGATTACATTGGGGATGCGATGACAAAGGCGGAAGGGTATACAAAACGTCAAGGTGCATTGGTTAAGTACTGCATGAATGCAGTTGCGATGAATGGTATGAAGATTACACCGAAGCTTGTTTGGATGGCATTACAGTTGGTTGTTTTGTATCATATGAATCCGGCAGATGCAGTTCCGCTTTACAACAAATATGTTGGCGACTGGGGCGGCGCATCAAAGCAGTACCGTTTTGATGCGGTCAAAGATGGTAAAGTGGTGAAGACCATCATCAAAACACCGATGACTTCGACACAGTTGGAAGTGACTTGCAGTCATACGAATCTGGTGGAGAATATCACATATGATGTGGCAGAGATTCGCCTCAAGGCAACAGATGAAAATGGAAATCAACTATACTTTATGAATGAACCGGTGTCTATCGAAGTGGAAGGTCCGATTGAGGTGATTGGACCATCGTGTGTACCTCTTCAAGGCGGTATGAGTGGTATCTATGTAAAGTCTACGGGAACCAGCGGTGAAGCGAAAGTCAAACTTCGCTGCACAGATATGGAGCCTGTTGAGATAAAATTGCAGGTCATCTGCGATGAGACAAGGGAGGAGTAGAAATGGCAGATAAGTCCAAAGTGATTTTTGGTAATGAAATGAGCAGCAAAGTTTATAACAAAGCTGTAAAGACCAAAAAGAAAAACATCAAAAAATTTGGCGATGATTCAAATGTGAATTATCCAGTATTTATTCAAAAGAATGAACATATCGGAGATTCGTTGGGAGTTTACGATATTCTTTTGAAGGAAGGGGAAGGTTCAGAACCATTTGATGAGGAAAAGGGTATCATAGTCGGAAACATCCGTATGGGATTTGGCCATTATCGTATTTCTATGGCGATGGCATCGGCAGCAAAGTCTATGGGTTATACGCCATACTGGATGGACTTAAATGGATATCCACAGACCACATGTACCAAGGTTATCAGTGCTCAGAATGATTTGTATTCCTTGGGCTCACGCCTTTCAAAGAATGCGATTTTCAATAAGCTTGTTTGGGAGCCGATGAATTACGAAGGATTCCGCGCTCTTTCCTACAATGCGTCTGATCAGAAGAATGCAGAATTGATGGCACCTGTATATCGCAACGTTCCAAAGGATATTCCTGTGATTGGGACACACGTATGGCCGGCACAGGCAGCGATTCATGCAGGTATGAAACATGTCGTAAACGCAATTCCTGACAACTGGCCAATGGCGCTTCACTTTGCTGAGGGAAGTGTTCATACCATTCAGTGCAAGAATGCCTACATGGGTTATCGTATCTGCAACGGCATGAATGGTGATGCCGTATGTAAGGAAATGCCAAATGATGCATTGATTTACACAGGTCACTACATTGACCATGAACTTGTAACTAATATTGATTCTGACTGTGACGCAAGAATGGCAAGAAAAGCAAACGGAAAACCAATGCGTTTCTTACTTACCATCGGTGGTGCGGGTGCGCAGAAGGAAATCTTTGCAGCAATTATCCAATACCTGCTTCCGATGATGAAACAAAACAAGGCTGCCTTATATGTAAATGTTGGTGATTATAAGAATGTATGGGATGATTTGAAAAACGAAATTCCGGAGATGACACCGATTGCTACAGAGCACTTCAATGAGTTCGAGCAGACAACAAAGTTTGCCGAGGAGGCTTTGACAGGTGATGTGGAAGGAGTTCATGCATTCTACCATGAGAATATTTTTGAGGCTGTATATTGCACCAATCTTCTTATGAGAAGTTGTGACGTACTCGTTACGAAGCCAAGTGAGTTGGCGTTCTATCCGGTACCTAAGCTTTTCATCAAGCGTGTTGGAAAACATGAGATGTGGGGCGCTATTCACTCAGCAGAGATGGGTGACGGTACATTAGAGTGCCGCGATATTCCACACACACTTCAGATGATTGATTTGTTTATGAAAGATGGTCAGCTTCTCGGAGAAATGTGTGACAGTATTAAGTTGAACAAGTCCATCGGATTATACGATGGTGCTTATAAAGTGGTAGAGATTGCCATGGGATTAAAGAATAAGTAAAAGGGGTTTTCGAGGAGGAAAAAAGATGGAAACTAAGAAGAAATTATCAGGCGGAGAGAAGTTTGCCTACGGTATTGGTGCTGTAGGTAAGGACATGGTTTACATGTTGTCAGCATCATACATTTTGTACTACTATCAGGATGTTATGGGTGTCAGTGCAGTTGCAATGGGTGTTATCCTGTTGGTTGCTCGTGTGTTTGATGCGTTTAATGACCCAATCATGGGCGTCCTTGTTGCTAAGACAAAGACAAAATGGGGCAAATTCAGGCCCTGGTTGTTTATCGGTACGCTTACCAATGCGGTTGTCCTGTATCTGATGTTTGCATGCCCGCCTTCATTGAAGGGTAGTGGGTTGGTAGCATATGCAGCAGTAACCTATATCGTTTGGGGTGTGACATACACAATGATGGATATTCCTTACTGGTCAATGATTCCTGCATTTACAGAGGCCGGTAAAGAGCGTGAAGGCTTATCTGCATTAGCTCGTTCCTGTGCCGGTGTTGGTTCTGCTCTGATCTCTATTGTTACGGTAATGGCAGTTTCAGCGCTTGGTCACACATTCGGTACGGATGCCAACTACGAGATTGTTGGTTATAAATATATGGCTCTTATTGTTGCGGTATTGTTCGTTGTATTCATTACCATTACATGCGCAACAATCAAGGAGAAGTCAACCGTTGAGACGAAATCTGCTTCTATCGGTGACATGTTCAAGGCTTTGGTCCAGAACGATCAGGCTATGACAATCGTTATCGCTATCGTTATGATTAACACAGCACTTTACATTACACAGAACTTGTTGATTTACTTCTTCAAGTATGATTTCAGCCCGGCAGCATGGGAAGGAAATTACACATTGTTTAACACATGCGGTGGTGCATTCCAGATTTTGGCGATGATGGTCTTATTCCCATTGTTCCGTAAGTTTATGAACACCATGAAGTTGTTCTCTGTATGCTTCGGAATGGCAATGACCGGATATGTGATTATTTTGATTATTTCAGCTACCGGTTCATCAAATGTATACTTACTTTTGATTCCTGCATTCTTAATCATGTCAGCGATTGGTATGTTGAATGTTATTATCACAATCTTCCTTGCGAACACGGTAGACTATGGTGAATTGAAGAACGGTCGTCGTGATGAGTCGGTCATCTTCTCAATGCAGACATTCGTTGTTAAATTGGCATCCGGTATCTCTGCATTTATTGTTTCGCTCGTTTTGACAATCTTCAATATCAAGAAGGATGAGAGCGGAGCACTTACTCAGCTTGCAAGCGGTCAGCGTCTAGGTCTTCGTGGATGTATGACAATCTTGCCAATCATTGTATTGATTATTGGATTCGTTGTCTTCAAGGCGAAGTATTTCCTGACAGATGAAAAACTTGATGAAATTACATCAGAATTAGATCAGAAGAGAGCATAGTCTTTTACTTGTTCTTCCATGAGGTCGGAACCTTCGGGTTCCGGCCTCTTTTTGTTTGTGCGCCCCGCTCCGCCCCATGTCCCGCGCTGTCCAAATTTCCTATTTATTTCTGACTCGAGAAAGGGTATAATAATGGTATTACGAAGTAATTGGGGGAAAAAATATGATACAGATTCATGAAAGTTATTATTTGTTGCACACTGATGCGACTACATATGCGTTTCGTGTGATGGAAACAGGTCAGTTGGAGCATCTTTATTATGGTAGAAAGGTCAGCGTGAGTGACCCGGCTGTCTTGGCGGAACAGCATGCTTTTGCACCGGGAAATACCATTGCATACGACCAGGAGCATACGAACTTTACACTGGAGGATATGTGTCTTGAGACATCCGGCTACGGTAAGGGTGACATTCGTGAACCGTTCGTTGAAGTGATTGCTGCTGATGGCAGTGCTACGACAGACTTTGTCTTTGTGAAAGCGGAGCAGGTGGAGGGAAAGGTGCCGCTTGCCACCTTGCCAAGCGCCTATGATGAGACGGGTAAGGTAGAACATCTTGTTGTCACGATGAAGGACAAGAACAATGGCTACACGATGGAACTTCACTATTATGTGTTCGCTGAGACGGATGTGATTGTTCGCTCGACGAAGTTTATCAATACATCGGATGCACCTGTGACTTTGACAAGACTTATGAGTACACAACTCGATTTCAATCAGTCGGGCTTGGTAGTCACAACATTCAACGGTCATTGGGCAAGAGAGATGAATAAATACCAAACGACCGTGAATATTGGCAAGTTTGTGAATGCTTCCTTTACCGGTAGTTCTTCGAATAGAAGCAACCCGTTCTTTATGATTAGCGAGGCGGATACTTCTGAGGAGATTGGTGATTGCTACGGATTGAATCTGGTATACAGTGGAAATCATTACGAGGCAGTTGAGGTAAATGCTTTTGAGAAGACGAGAGTTGTGACAGGTATCAATCCGAACGGATTTTCATTTGTGCTTGAGCCACAGGCGGAATTTGAATCGCCGGAGGCAGTGATGACATTCTCGCACATGGGATTTGGCGGCGTGAGCGCACATATGCACCAATTTGTCCGCGAGCATATTGTTCGTGGCACTTGGAAAAAGAAAGCGCGTCCGGTTCTTTTGAACAGTTGGGAGGCTGCGTATTTTGATATTTCAGAGAGCAGTTTGTTGCGGCTGGCAAAGGCCGGTAAGGATGTCGGTATCGAACTGTTTGTTATGGATGATGGCTGGTTTGGCGAGCGCGATGACGATAAGAGGGCGCTTGGCGATTGGACACCGAATGCAAAGAAACTGTCAAACGGTCTTGCAGGTCTTTGCAAGAAGATAAATGACTTGGGACTCGATTTTGGAATATGGATTGAGCCGGAGATGGTCAATGTTGACAGCGATTTGTATCGCGCGCACCCGGAGTGGGTTATGGAGATTCCGGGGAAGGACCACGCGGAGGGACGTAATCAGCGCATATTGGATTTCGCAAATCCGGAGGTGGTTGCCTACATGACAGAGCAGATGAAGCGCGTTTTGGAAAGTGCAAATATCGCCTATGTGAAGTGGGATATGAACCGCATCTTTTCCGATTGCTATTCACAGTATCTGCCAAAGGACCGTCAGGGCGAGGTGGCACACCGCTATATCATGGGTGTATATCAGTTGGCAAAAGCATTGACAGAGAGTTTTCCGGATATTTTGTTTGAGGGATGCTCTGCTGGCGGCAATCGCTTTGACCTCGGTGTGCTTTGCTATTTTCCGCAGATTTGGGCGAGTGATAATACCGATGCAGTCAGCCGGTTGGCAATCCAAAATGGATATAGTTACGGATACCCGATGTCTGTGGTATCGGCACATGTGTCTTCCTGTCCGAACCATCAAACACTTCGTGTGACACCGCTTGCATCGCGCTTTGCGGTTGCGTCATTCGGTGTACTTGGATACGAATGCAATCTCTGTGACGCTTCCAAGGATGACCTGGAAGAAATCAAAGAACAGATTGCATTATATAAGAAATACAGAGATGTTTGGCAGCAGGGCGATTTCTTCCGTGTGAGTGCCGGAAATCAATACCAGTGGACCGTGGTGTCGAAGGATAAGAAAACAGCCATCGGTATGATTATGCAGAGAGAAGTACAGCCAAACTTCATGTTCGCGAAGTTTGTTGCCAAAGGACTTGACCCGGACAAGAAGTATCATTTCTTTGGACAAAAGAGAAAGTACAACATCAAAGAATTTGGCGATTTGGTTAATACAGTTGCACCGGTTCACATTAAACCGGATTCTCTGGTGCACAACGCACTTGCTAAGTTTATCAAGATGGACGGCGAGACGGAAGATTGTGTATGCTCCGGCGATGCAATCATGTATGAGGGCGTGAAGTTAAAGCAGGGATTTGTTGCGACAGGCTATAGTGATGAGGTTCGCCACTTCCCGGATTACGCATCAAGACTGTACTTTATGGAAGAAACAGAAGAGTAAGTAAAGTGTAGAACAAAGTGAAAGTATAAAGGCAGAAATGTAATAACGATGTTTCGTTATGCATTCTGCCTTTTGCGGTTTCAAGTCTACTTTGCTTTCTTGTCAATATAATTTGATTTATATTTGGAATATACAATCTTCTGGCTGCTGTACAGCCCGTAATAACCGGATACCATATAACTAAATCCTATGGCGAGCAAAAAGTATGGTGTACCTTCAAAACCAAATAACTCGAAACAAATGAGAAGAGATGTAATCGGGCAATTGGTAACGCCACAGAAAAGAGCACCCATACCAACAGCGGAACACAGGGACGGACAAAAGCCAAACAGGTTTCCGAAAAGGGAACCAAACGATGCACCGATAAACAAGGTTGGCACAATTTCACCGCCTTTGTAACCACAGCCGAGTGTCAGAGCAGTAAAAATGATTTTGATGATAAATGCCGCGGAATGAATCTCACCGTTAATGCAGTCCTGAATCATCGAAGTGCCGGTTCCGTTGTAGGTTTGATGTCCGACAAGCAGTGTCAGTATTAAAACAGAGCTGCCACCGACAAGGGCACGGACATATGGGTTTTTTAAATACTTTTGATAAAGATAGCTGCTTTGATGTAACACGAGGCAAAACAGAATGCTGACAGCACCACATAAAATGGCGAGGGCAGAAATCTGCACCGCGGAGAGCAGACCAAAATCTGGTACTTTTAAAATATCATAGAAGGGTGCACCTAAACCGAAGAAAACTTTTGCGATGGATCTTGCTATTAAAGCGGATATTGCACATGGCAATAATGCTGCGTAATGCATGATGCCAACGCTGACAACTTCCATGGAAAAGACGGCAGCGGCAATGGGTGTGCCGAACAGAGCGGAGAACGCAGCACTCATACCGCACATAATCATGATATTTGTGTCTTCTTTTTTATGCAAATGAAACAATCTTCCAAAAGCGTTTCCAATGCTTCCCCCAAGCTGCAATGCAGCGCCTTCCCGGCCTGCAGAACCTCCGACGAAATGTGTGATAATGGTAGAGATGAAAATCAATGGTGCCATTCGAAGCGGTATCTTGTCATCGGAATGAATGGCTGAGAGAACAAGGTTGGTTCCAGGATCTTTTGTGTGCAGAATAAGATTGTACATCGCTACAATCAGGACCGCGCCAAACGGCAAGAGGAACAACAGTCTCGGATGCGTTAATCTGAGGGATGTGACAATATTGAGAATGTATCCGAAACATCCGCTTACAAAGCCAACGATGATACCAATCAGAATGGAGAGTGCAAGCCATTTTGTGGTGGATAAAAATCGTTTGGCATCATGGTTCATTTTTTTCTTAATTCTTGCTTTATCTATCATAGTAACTCCTCAGCATAAATGTTATCATTTCTTAGAAAAGAATTCAATTCTTGAAGTATATGTGCTATAATAATTCTAACTATTTACAGAACAGAGGAAGTCATGAATAAGACATTACATTTTATTGTGAATACACACGCGAAAACCGGGAAAGCGGAGCAGCTTTGGGAGTCACTGGAGAAGATTTTGCTTCAGCGAAAAGTCACTTATGAGGCGCATATTACAATGTATCAACATCATGCCACAGTGATAGCTGCAGAACTCACAGCTACAGATGACGAAGTATTTTTGGTTGTCTGTGGGGGTGATGGAACGGTCAATGAAGTCTTGAATGGTATTCGTGATTTGTCGTGTGTGACATTTGGTTATATTCCGCTTGGCTCTGCAAATGATTTTGCAAGAGGAGTAGGAATCAAGGAGTCACCTGAGATTATTCTGAATAAGATATTAGATAGCAGGGAGCATGATTACATTGATATTGGTCAGATTTCCTGGAAAGATGGCAGCCGGCGCTTTGTGATCAGTGCGGGCGCGGGGATTGACGCCATGGTATGTAGAAGGGCACTGACATCAAAGCTGAAGGTCTTTTTGAATCAGATTCACCTGGGCAGTCTGACGTATGGCTTGCTTACGATTTCATCCTTGTTCCAATCACCATTTGTACATGGTACTGTTGTGACGGAGGATGAAAAAAAGAAAGACCTGCCGAAAGTGATTTTTATCGCGGCGATGAACTTCTGTTGCGAAGGAGGCGGAGTTCCTATGGCACCGCGCGCTTCCGGAGTGGATGGCAGGTTATCCATCTGTTGCGTTTATGGAATTCCGAGATTACTCTGTTTATTCTGCTTCCCGTTTTTGCTGGCGGGAAAACATGAAAAAATAAAAGGGTTTGATGTGATCGATACATCAGAATTTCATGTTACATTTGACAAACCGATGGTAGTTCACGCAGATGGGGAAGATTGTGGAGATCAGACAGAGGTTACATTCCTGATACATCCAGGTGCACTGTGTATGCCACATTTGGATTAGTATACAATGGAGAGCGTATTTGGGGGATATGGTTTATGTTTAAAAAATTAGAAAAAACGAATGAAAAAAGTCTTCAATATATTGAGGACAATAAAGGAGAAGTGGCACGAAACAATCAGCGTACACTGGTCATGCTGAATGTGTTTTATCTTATTGTTTTGATTTCCTTTATTGTTTTGTCGTGGACGACTTTTTCATCATGGGGAGTGTTTGAATTCTATATGGCTGCGGCAGTACTGCAGGTGTTTTTTTTGGTTTTTGTTCTGGCTCGCTACGGAACCGATACACGCGAGTGGACGGAAGTGAACCTTGTTTGTACGATATTTCAGATATATGCGATGACGTTTGTCGGAGTTATGAGTATTTTTCCAATCGAAATGCATCAGCCGGCAGTCTATTTTGCGCCGATTGGCATGGCGTTTGTGGCAGTGTTTGTTTTTTCGTATCGCAGAACGAGGGTGTTGGCTGTGCTTGAAATGATATTGTATATCATCGCTTCCGGTCTGCTAAAAGAAAAAGATGTCTTTGTAATCGATGCGTGCAGCAGTACATTGGCACTTGTCATGGCGTTTTTCCTGATTCGGATCCTATGGAATCACCGCATCCGTGAGAATGAAACGAGACAGCAAATCCGGCGAATGGGCATGATAGACCAATTGACGGGCTTATACAACAAAGCCAGTACGGAATTCCTGTGTACGAATTATCTCAAGAGCGAGACATTCCAGTCATGCGCGATGATGGTGCTGGACTTTGATAACTTTAAAAATGTAAATGACACCTTTGGACATCAGGCGGGTGATGTCGTGTTGCGCGAGTTTGGCAGGATTCTTCGGGAAGAAATTGATGAGAAGAATATTACGGGGCGGTTCGGCGGCGATGAGTTCTTTGCCGTTATCAAGCATACTGACGCTGACAACATGCAGCGACTCGCGGAGAGGATTTTGAATCGGACGAGAATGATTGGAGCGCCGAATGGGGAAAAACCGTTCTCGTGCAGTATTGGAATTGCACTTGAAAAGGAAGGTGACCATTTTGACAATCCGTCGCACAAATTTGACGAACTGTTTTCGCGCGCGGACCAAGTGTTGTACCGCGTGAAAGATAATGGCAAGAATAATTACATGTTGCTATCATAAAATGATGCTCTTTTCCATATATTGAATTAGACAAAATATGGGAAGGGCGTTTTTTATGGGCGAAACAGTTTATTCTTTATATAGCGATATTCAGAATCGTACGAACGGAGAAATCTATCTGGGAGTTGTGGGACCGGTTAGAACGGGAAAATCTACATTTATTAAGCAGTTCATGGAACAGATGGTGTTGCCCAATATGACGGATGAGCATAGCAGGATGCGCACCGTGGATGAGCTGCCGCAGTCGGCACAGGGACGTACCATTATGACAACAGAGCCGAAATTTGTTCCAAAGGAGCATGTGGAGATTGTGCTGGATCACGATCTGGTGTGTAAGGTGCGCTTGATTGACTGCGTGGGATTTTTGATTCAAGGCGCCAAGGGGTATATGGAAGGTGACAAAGAGCGCATGGTAAAGACTCCTTGGTTTTCTCACGAAATTCCATTTGCAAAAGCAGCGGCGATTGGCACGGAAAAGGTAATAAAAGACCATGCTACGATAGGCATTGTGGTAACTTGTGACGGTACCTTTGGGGAGCTTGACCGGGAAGCATACATCGAGGCGGAAGAGGAGACGATAGCATCTTTAAAACAGATTGGCAAGCCATTTGTGGTGATTTTAAACAGTGGCTATCCATCCGGAGAGGAGACGATAGAGTTGGCAAGCCAATTAGAAATGAAATATGGGTGCAGCGTGGTGCCGATGAATTGCCAGAAGATGACGAGACAGGACATTGACGAGATTCTGAAAAAAGTATTATATGAGTTTCCGGTCAGCGGTATCTCTTTTTCTATTCCAAAATGGGTGGAGATGCTTGACTCCCTGCATGAGATAAAACAGAGTATTGCGGGATATGCGAGGGAGATTTTAGATAGTACCAATAAGGTTTCGGATGTGTTGCGAATCGACTTTTCTAAGGAAGAACCATATGTGGCAAAAACGGAACTTACAGATGTTGACCTGTCGACAGGAATGATTTCGATTGCGATTACGTTGGAAGAACGGTTCTATTATGAAAATATTTCCAGATTGACAGGCGTGACGATTGAGGGCGAGTATCAGTTGCTTGCCTTTGTACAAAAATTATCAGCGCTTCGCACTTCCTATGAAAAGGTAGCCTCTGCGATGCAGGCGGTGGAGCAAAAAGGCTATGGGGTTGTGACGCCGGATTTATCGGATATCACAATGGAAGACCCGGTGCTGATTCGTCATGGAAATAAATTTGGTGTGAAGATGAAAGCACTCTCACCATCGATTCATATGATTCGTGCGAACATTGAAACGGAGATTGCACCTATCGTTGGAAGCGAACAACAGGCAACAGACTTGATTACATATATAAAAGAAGGGCAAAAGACGCAGGAAGGTGTTTTTGAGACAAATATTTTCGGGAAATCCGTAGGGGAGTTGATGGAGGATGGCATGCGGAGTAAAATCGCCATGATGGATGATGAGTGCCAGATGAAACTACAGGATACCATGCAAAAAATAGTAAATGACAACAATGGTGGGCTGATTTGCATTATTATATGAAAAAAATTGTCGAATAGCGTGTCAAAAACATTGAAAGTAAATTGACAAAGTGATAAAATGAATTTGATTTGAGAAAAAGTTCTCAAAAAAAACGTATAAATAACATTGTAAGGGAGGAAAGAAAGATGTTATTTCAACTTTATGGAAGTACTGCCATGACACAGTTGATTGGCTGGGTACTTGTATTTGCCGGACTTATCATTTTAAATGAGATTGGCCGGCGCACTAAGGCAGGTGGAGTTTTAATTTTCGTTATCATTCCACTTATCTTAACAGTTTACTTTATTGGTGTTCATTGTGGCGTCTTTGGTGGTGAGCAAAGCCAGACAATGATGTACATGGATGGATGGTTCCATTACTTCAAACTCTATGCAGCAGACATCGGATGTGTTGGTTTCATGATGATCAAGTATGGATGGGGTATCGGCAAGAAGGATTGGTTCAAGCCTTTCCCATTCTTCATCGTAGCAGCTAACATCATGATTGCAAACGTATCTGATATCGAGTCAGCATTGAAAGCATTTGCTGTAACAGGTGATTTCAGCGGTGCATGGTGGGCTTCTAGTGAAGGTGTATTCCTGTATGGTGGATGGTGGAATATCCTCAATGCTATTGCTGGCTTAATCAACATCTTCTGTATGACAGGCTGGTGGGGAATCTACACATCAAAGGATAAGAACCAATCTGATATGTTGTGGCCGGATATGACAATCTGGTTTATCGTAGCATATGATGTTTGGAACTTCCAGTATACATATGCAAACTTGCCTACACACTCATGGTATTGTGGTGTTGCTTTGTTGCTTGCTCCTACATTTGCAAATGCACTTTGGAACAAGGGTGGTTGGATTCAGAACCGTGCGAACACATTGGCTATCTGGTGTATGTTTGCTCAGGTATTCCCATTGTTCCAGTTGAGCGACAAGTTTTCTGTACTTCCATCTTTGTACAGAGGAGCAACAGAGAATGGTGTTAAGGCTCTCGACCTTTACAAATCAGCTATCGAAGTGTACAACAGTGGTGTAAATACTGCCGGTGATGCAATTGCAAGCTACGGTATTACAGCAAATCCTACAGCACAGGGTGTTGTTTCTATTTTGGCATTGGCCATTAATGTGGTTTGTATTTCTGTTATCATCAAGAGATCAATTGAGCAGAAGAAGAATCCATACAAGAACGAAATCTTTGCTGGTACAAGAGACTTCGAACTCGCTATGGCAAGAAAAGCAGAATAATTTATTTATACGTTTTTATGATGAGAAGACGCGTCCGTTTGGGCGCGTCTCTTTTATATCTTGTGTTTTTGTCGAATTCGTGCTAGATTGAATTCAATGATTGAAAAGGAGAAGAAAACGATGAATCCAGTATATGAAAAATTATGTAAATGCTATGAAAGTATCAAAGGACAAGTTCCGTTTGAGCCGGAGGTGGCATTGGTACTTGGCTCCGGTTTGGGGGACTATGCCAACGAAATGAAAGTGGAGGCCACAATCAATTATAAGGATATTGAAGGCTTTCCGGTTTCTACGGCACCGGGGCATGTGGGTCGCTTTGTATTCGGGTATGTAAAGGATACACCGGTTGTTGCGATGCAGGGGCGCGTACACTATTATGAGGGGTATGACATGACGGATGTCGTATTGCCAATTCGCCTGATGAAGATGATGGGGGCTAAGGTTCTGTTTTTGACAAATGCATCCGGTGGCATCAAGCAGGGCTTCCACGCAGGAGATTTGATGATGATTACAGGGCAGATTGCTACCTTTGTTCCATCCGCGCTACGAGGAGAAAACATTTCGGAATTGGGCGTCCGTTTCCCGGATATGAGTCACATCTATGACGAAGATTTACAGGCGATTGTACGCAAGAGTGCATGTGAACTTGACATGAATATCAGGGAAGGCGTTTATATCCAACTTCCCGGACCAAACTATGAGTCTCCACAGGAAATCAATATGTGCCGTGTGCTGGGAGCAGATGCGGTAGGTATGAGTACAGCGTGCGAAGCAATTGCAGCGAACCATATGGGAATGAAGATTGTGGGAATTTCCTGTATTTCAAATCTTGCGTCCGGTATTTCGCCTACACCGCTTTCTGAGGAGGAAGTGATTGAGGCGGGCAAGGCTGTGGCGAGAGATTTTACTGCTTTGGTCAGCACGACAATCGGACACATTCACGAGAACCTGGTATAATTTTTATTTCAATGTAAAAGGGGTAGAAAACAGATGAACATTCGATTTTATAATGCAAAGATTTTGACACTTACAAGCGACGAGAAGTTCGAGTTGGTAGAGGGTGAACTCTGGACAAAGGAAAACAAAATTTTCTATATCGGGGATGGCACGGATGCACCGGAAGCACTCACATGGGGGAGAGAAATTGACGCAAAAGGCAATCTTCTGATGCCCGGATTTAAGAATGCACATACACATACAGCGATGACATTTCTTCGCTCGTTTGCTGATGATCTGCCACTTCAGAGTTGGCTGTATGATGCTGTATTTCCAAGAGAGGGACAGCTAACTGAGGATGATATCTATTGGCTGGATATTTTGGGCATTATGGAGTATCTGACAAGCGGTATCACATCAAACTTTGATATGTACTTCTTCCCGCCGAAGAATGCCAAGGCTTCCGTAGATTGCGGATTTAGAACGGTTCAGACGTCTGGACTGAATAATTTCGGAGGCTCGGTAGAACAGGTTGAGGAGAATTACCACATTGTAAATGAGATGAGCGATCTTTCAAGTTTTATTATAGGATTCCATGCGGAGTACACGACATCAAAAGAACTGATGGAAGGAATCGCGGCGCTTGCTCAGAAAGTGAAATCGCCGGTGTTTTTACATAATGCGGAGACGGCACTCGAAGTAAAAGAATGCAAGGAGCGTTGGGGTATGACGCCGACACAACTGACCGATTCGCTCGGCATGTATCAGTACGGCGGCGGCGGATATCACTGCGTGCATATGGAAGATGCAGATTTTGAAATTTTCAAGAAGCGCGGTTTGACCGCAGTTACAAATCCCGCATCCAATTTGAAACTTGCGAGTGGCGTGGCACCGATCAAGCGATACTTGGATGAGGGGATTTCACTTGCCATCGGTACGGACGGTCCTGCCAGCAACAACTGTCTGGACATGTTCCGAGAGATGTTTTTGACAACGGCACTTGCAAAAGTTCGTGAGAAGGATGCGGCCTGTGTTCCGGCGGAGGATGTGCTCTTTATGGCAACAACCGCAGGCGCTCGCTGCATGGGGCTTGACGATTGCGATCAGTTGGCAGTCGGCAAAAAAGCCGACATCATTATGATTGATTTACAGCAACCCAATATGCAGCCGGAAAACAATACCGTCAAGAATATTGTTTACAGCGGCAGCAAACAAAATGTTGGTCTTACGATGGTGGATGGTAAGATTCTTTACGAAGCCGGCAAATTTGACATTGGATTTGACCCGTCTGAAATCTATGCGAAAGCAAATGCGATTATCGGCAGAATGAAATAAACAAAAATGGAGTGCTTGTCTTGAAAAGGCAAGCATTTTTTTATATAATAGTGTAGTTTAAGAGGATACATGAGAAGGAGGCATTTCCATGGTAGTGATAAATAGTTTTTTATCTTATTTACTCGTATTTATTGTTTTAGTTGCACTTGCGGTGATAGGAACGATCATCGGTATCAAACTGGCAAAGGCGAAAGCGGCGAAGGCGACAGATAAGTCTGCCGGGACAGAAGCGGATAAAAAGACAGAAGCATAGGATTCGGAGGAAGAAAGATTGAAAACTTTTGGAGTGAATGATTTAAGAAGAAAGTATTTGGAATTCTTTGAGAGCAAGGGACATCTTGCAATGAAGAGTTTTTCTTTGGTGCCGCACAATGACAACAGTTTGTTGCTTATCAATGCGGGTATGGCACCGCTCAAATCATACTTTACGGGACAGGAAGTACCACCGCGCAAGCGCGTGACAACTTGCCAGAAGTGTGTGCGTACCGGCGATATTGACAATGTCGGTAAGACGGCACGCCACCTTACATTTTTTGAGATGCTTGGCAATTTTTCTTTTGGGGATTATTTTAAGGAGGAAGCCATTGCATGGTCTTGGGAGTTCTTGACTGAAGTTTTGGGACTTGATGCAGATCGTCTTTATCCTTCTATCTATGGAGAGGACGACGAAGCATTTGAGATTTGGAATAAGCAGGTTGGTATTCCGGCAGAGAGGATTACGCGTTTCTATCGTGATCCGGAGACTGGGGAATGCGATAATTTCTGGGAGCATGGCGCAGGTCCATGTGGTCCGTGTTCTGAGATTTATTACGATCGCGGTGAGAAGTATGGCTGCGGCAGAGCAGACTGTAAGGTCGGCTGTGAGTGCGACCGTTTCATGGAAGTATGGAACAATGTATTTACCCAGTTCGATGGTGACGGCAAAGGTGGTTACACGGAGTTGGAAAATAAAAATATCGATACTGGTATGGGGCTGGAGCGTCTGGCAGTTGTTACGCAGGACGTAGACTCTGTATTTGATATTGATACGATGAAAGCGATTCGTGACAAGGTTTGTGCGATGAGTCATAAGACATATCAGACAGATGCACTTGACGATGTTTCCATCCGCCTGATTACAGATCATATCCGTTCATCAACATTTCTTATCTCCGATGGTGTCATGCCATCGAATGAGGGACGAGGATATGTACTGCGCCGTATTATCCGCCGTGCAGCTCGTCACGGCAAGATGCTCGGTATTCAGGGTACTTTCCTCGCAGAGATTGCGATGGTTGTTATCAACGAGAGCAAGGATGGATATCCGGAGTTAGACGAGAAGAAAGATTTTATTCTCAAGGTTCTGACGAAGGAGGAGGAGCAGTTTGCTAAGACCATCGATCAGGGTCTTGCTATTTTAAATGACATGATGACGGACTTGGAGAAGTCCGGCAGTAAGGAATTGTCCGGCGAAGACACATTTAAGTTATACGATACGTATGGATTCCCTGTTGATCTGACACAGGAAATCTTGGAGGAGAAGGGATTCTCTTATGACGAGAAGGGATTTTTGGCATCTATGGAGGCACAGCGTAATCAGGCGCGTAAAGCCCGTAAAGTCACAAACTACATGGGTGCGGATGCAACCGTATATGAGGAGTTGGATGCTGCTATTACGACAGAGTTTGTCGGATATGATCAGTTGGTTGTATCGTCAAAGATTACAGCACTCGCCGGCGTCAATGAGGAGACGGGGGATATGGAATTGGTCGAGGCACTTACCGATGGCGCCAAGGGTTCGATTATCGTTCCGGTTACCCCATTCTATGCCACGATGGGTGGACAGCAAGGCGATAAAGGCGTGATTACGACAGCAGACGGCACATTTGTAGTAGAAGATACGATTAAGGTTGTCGGTAATCGTTATGCTCATGTCGGTTATGTGCGCGAGGGTATGATTCGCATGCATGCAGATGCTACCTTGTCTGTGGATGAAAAACTCCGTGCAAAGACGTGTCGCAACCATTCTGCTACCCACCTATTGCAGAAGGCGCTTCGTGAAGTGCTCGGCACACATGTTGAGCAGAGTGGTTCTTATCAGGATGCAGACAGAACACGTTTTGACTTCTCTCACTTCGAGGCAATGACTGCGGAGGAATTGCAAAAAGTAGAGGATATGGTCAATGAAAAGATTGCTGAGGGCATCGATGTCATCACGCAGGTTATGACGGTAGATGAGGCAAAGAAGACAGGTGCGATGGCACTCTTTGGTGAGAAGTACGGTGAGGAAGTCCGCGTTGTTACCATGGGCGAGTTCTCAAAGGAATTCTGCGGTGGTACCCATGTAAAGAACACATCGGATATCGCAGCGTTCAAAATTTTATCAGAGAGCGGAGTTGCGGCAGGTGTGCGTCGTATCGAAGCATTGACAGGTGACAATGTTCTGACCTACTATGCAAACATGGAAGAACAGTTAAATGCAGCGGCAAAGGCGGTAAAGACTACTCCGGCAAATTTAGTGGAACGCCTTGAGAAGCTGATGGCTGAGATGAAAGAACTTCAGAGCGAAAATGAATCTTTGAAAGCGAAGGCAGCACAGAACTCACTTGGTGATGTTATGGATGCAGTAGTGGAAGTGAAGGGTGTGAAGCTTTTGGCTACCTCCGTTGATGATGTTGATATGAACGGTCTTCGTGATCTCGGCGACCAGCTCAAAGGTCAGCTTGGGGAGGGCGTTGTCGTTCTTGCTTCTGCCAAGGATGGAAAAGTAAACCTCGTGGCGATGGCAACGGACGGTGCCATGGCGGCAGGTGCACACGCCGGCAACCTGATCAAAGCGATTGCAGGTATGGTAGGCGGCGGCGGTGGCGGTCGCCCCAATATGGCGCAGGCGGGTGGTAAGAACCCGGCAGCCATCCCGGATGCGATCGCAGCAGTTGCAGTTGCATTGGAAGGTCAGTTGGCATAAATTTCAGAAAACGGTTGACGGCAAAAAAAAATATGCTATAATTATTAGCAGTGCAATAATATATTTACCCAATCAGTTGAATATGCACAATACCCAACTGGAGGGAGGTT
>CAYPAA010000029.1:0-26798 GCA_964408625.1 uncultured Roseburia sp.
ATTGGGGGATATCATCTCACAACTGTGATAGAATAAAAAGGTACTCATGATTGAGTGCTTACATTTAGAGGAGTGCGAGTTCATTTTTGAAGTTTTTGTTCTTTACCGCTGACAAGAGGCTTGACCTCTTTACATTTTCTTGTCAATATACTAGAATAAGTATGATTAGCTTGAGGAGAAACTGATTGCAGTTTCCGAAACAAAAGAGCAGATAGGTGCGGATGAATATGCAGAATTTAAGTAACACACAATATTTTAAAGTTGAAAAGGAAACACCAGCTTCTGTCAAAGACGTTTTGCGTCGGGTATATGAAGCCCTGAGCGAAAAGGGTTACAATCCGGTGAACCAGATAGTAGGTTACATCATGTCAGGAGACCCGACGTTTATTACAAGTCACAACAATGCGCGTAGTTTGATTATGAAGGTGGAGCGAGACGAACTTGTGGAAGAACTTTTAAAAGAATACATTTCACACGAGGCCTGGAGATAATATGGGCGAAGCTGGTAGAATCCTTGGGTTGGATTACGGCACGAAGACAGTTGGGGTTGCGGTGAGTGACCCTTTACTTTTGACTGCCCAGGGAGTTGAGATTATTCGCAGAGAAAAACCGACCAAATTACGAAAGACATTGGCTCGTATCGAGGAACTGGTAAAAGAATATGAGGTAGAGAAGATTGTACTTGGATATCCGAAGCATATGAATGGTTCGGAGGGGACTCGTTGCCAAAAGACACTCGAGTTTCAGGAGATGATTGAGAAGCGTACGGGATGTGAAGTGATACTGTGGGATGAACGTTTAACCACAGCTGAAGCGGATGACATCATGATGGAAGTAGGCGTGCGACGAGAGGACCGCAAGCAATTTGTGGACAAGATTGCCGCGATGATTATTTTGGAGGATTATTTACATTCTCTATCCTAGATAGGAGGAAGTACATGGATAGCGTTACATTGACAGCACCGGATACAAACGAGAAAATCACCGTTTACGTAATAGAGGAGACAACGCTAAATGAGCAGAAGTATTTGCTCGTGGCGGAAAACTGTGAGGAGGACGCAGAAGCGTTTATTTTAAAGGAAATTGCAACAGATGACACGGATGCCGTATATGAGATCGTAGAAGATGATGTGGAATTTGAAGCAGTGGTTAAAGTTTTTGAGGAATTGGTGGAAGATACTGATTTCGAGATGTGAGAAATAGGAGGTAAATTTTGAACAAACAACAACAGAATATTGGTAAATTAAAAATCATTCCATTGGGCGGACTGGAACAGATTGGAATGAACATTACTGCCTTTGAGTACGAAGATAGTATTATTGTAGTGGATTGCGGATTGGCGTTCCCGGAGGACGACATGCTGGGAATCGATCTTGTTATCCCTGATATATCTTATCTGAAGGAGAATGAGGACAAGGTGAAGGGATTCTTTATTACACATGGACACGAGGACCATATCGGTGCCATTCCATATGTTTTAAAGGAGTTCAATGTGCCTATTTATGCTACGAAACTTACAAATGGTCTGATTGAGCATAAGTTAAAAGAGCACAATCTTTTGTCACAGGTAAAACGCAAGGTTGTAAAGTATGGGCAGCACATCAATCTTGGCTGCTTTCGTGTGGAGTTTATCAAGACAAACCATAGTATTCAGGATGCAGCAGCACTTGCCATTTACTCACCGGCTGGTATCGTGATTCACACAGGCGATTTTAAGGTGGACTATACACCGGTGTACGGGGATGCGATTGATTTGCAGCGTTTTGGTGAGTTGGGCAAAAAAGGTGTTTTGGCGCTTATGTGCGACAGTACAAATGCGGAGCGCCACGGCTTTACGCAGTCAGAGCGTACGGTTGGTAAGACAATCGACGGCTTATTCGCAGAGCATTCAAATTCAAGAATTATCATCGCGACGTTTGCATCAAATGTTGACCGCGTACAGCAGATTATCAACACGGCACACAAATACGACCGCAAGGTATGTGTGGAAGGCCGAAGCATGGTAAACATTATTGCGACGGCGTCGGAACTTGGTTATTTGGATGTCCCGGACAATACGTTGGTGGACATTGAGATGATAAAGAATTATCCGGACGAGAAGACAGTTCTCATCACGACAGGAAGTCAGGGAGAGTCGATGGCGGCATTGTCTCGTATGGCAAATGGTACACACCGTAAGATTAGCATCAAGCCAAACGATACGATTATTTTCAGTTCTCACCCAATTCCGGGAAATGAGAAGGCAGTTTCAAATGTAATCAATGAGTTGTCCATGAAGGGCGCAAATGTAATCTTCCAAGATGTTCATGTATCTGGACATGCTTGTGAGGAGGAGATTAAACTAATCTACTCTTTGGTGCACCCAAAGTATTCAATTCCGGTGCATGGAGAGTACAAGCACCTATTGGCGCAGGCACGAATCGCTGAGAGTCTTGGAATCGATAAAGACCATATCTTTATCTTATCTTCCGGTGATGTGTTAGAACTTGACGATAAGAGTGCAAGGGTGAGTGGGCGTGTTCATACAGGTGCGATCATGGTAGATGGTCTTGGTGTCGGGGATGTCGGCAATATTGTTTTGCGCGACAGACAGCATTTGGCACAAGATGGTATCATCATTGTTGTACTTACCTTAGAGGCGGGCAGCGGACAGTTGCTTGCAGGTCCGGACATCGTATCGCGTGGTTTTGTATATGTGCGCGATTCCGAGGATCTGATGGACAGTGCCAGAACGGTATTAAATGAGACGATGGATCATCTGATGGACAATAACATTACAGATTGGACAAAGATTAAATGTGATATCAAGGATGCTCTCGGTGATTTTGTATGGAAGGAAACACAGAGAAGACCGATGATTATGCCAATTATTATGGAAGTATAAAATGATAGTTAGTGAGCGCTACATGACATATCTCGCCTCGTTAGAACAGCCGGAGATATCGTATCTTGCTGAGATAGAAAAAGAAGCATTGGATACATTTGTTCCGATTATCCGAAAGGATACGCAGGCTTTTATGAAATTCCTCATGCAGACGGTGCAGCCGGAAAAGATTTTGGAAGTGGGAACGGCTGTTGGTTTTTCAGCACTTTTGATGGCCAGTTACAATCCCAAACAATGCGAGATTACCACAATCGAAAATTATGAACCACGCATTCCAATCGCAAAAAATAATTTTAAACGTGGCGGCAAGGAGGATTGCATTACGCTGCTAGAGGGGGATGCGATGGATATTTTACCATCTCTTACAGACTCGTATGATTTTATCTTTATGGATGCAGCGAAAGGGCAGTATTCCGCATTTTTACCTTATTTGAAAAAGCGGATGCACAGTGGCAGTATCCTGGTGACAGATAATATTTTACAGGAAGGGGATTTATTAGAATCTCATTATGCAATCGAGCGTCGTAATCGGACCATTCACAGGCGAATGCGCGAGTATATACAGCTTCTTACAAAGGATGAAGATTTTGTATGCAGTATCCTGCCGGTTGGCGATGGCTTGGCGGTATGCACGATGAAATAAGAAAGGATAGATATTGCTATGAGAAATCTTGAATTGCTGGTGCCCGCCAGCAGCCTGGAAGTTTTGAAGGTTGCTGTTATCTTTGGGGCAGATGCAGTTTATATTGGTGGTGAAGTTTATGGACTTCGTGCAAAAGCCAAGAATTTTTCAAAAGAGGATATGATAGAAGGGATTGCCTTTGCACATGAGCACGGCGTGAAGGTCTATGTGACAGCAAACATCTTAGCACACAATGATGATTTAGATGGTGTGCGAGCATATTTTGCTGAACTGAAAGAAATTCGACCGGATGCACTCATTATTGCAGATCCGGCAGTCTTTACCATAGCAAAAGAAGTTTGTCCGGAGATAGATGTGCATATCAGTACACAGGCGAATAATACCAACTACGGCACTTATCAGTTTTGGCATAAACTGGGCGCTTCGAGAGTCGTGTCGGCGCGCGAATTGTCGTTGAAAGAAATCAAAGAGATTCGTGAGCACATTCCGGAGGATTTGGAAATTGAGACATTCATCCATGGAGCGATGTGTATTTCTTATTCCGGCAGATGTTTGCTCAGCAATTATTTTACGGGAAGGGATGCGAATCAAGGCGCCTGCACCCATCCGTGCAGATGGAAATATGCCGTTGTTGAGGAACAGCGTCAGGGAGAGTACTTGCCGGTATACGAAAACGAGCGCGGTACTTATATCTTTAACTCCAAGGATTTGTGCATGATTGAGCACATACCGGAATTGATTGATGCCGGTATTGACAGTTTTAAAATCGAAGGACGAATGAAGACGGCTTTGTATGTGGCGACTGTTGCACGAACCTATCGCAAGGCGATTGATGATTGTCTGGAATCAGAAGAAAAATACCGTGCCAATATGTCATGGTATCAGGAACAGATTTCAAACTGCACATATCGTCAGTTTACAACGGGCTTCTTCTTTGGAAAACCTTCTGAGGAAGCACAGATTTATGATAGTAATACTTACATCAAAGAATACACATACTTAGGTATTGTGGGACCTAGGAATGATGCAGGGTTATATGAGATAGAACAGCGTAACAAGTTCTCTGTCGGCGAGACCATAGAAGTGATGAAGCCGAACGGGGATAACATTCCTGTCGATGTACTCAGAATTGTGAATGAGGATGGTGAAGACATGAAGTCGGCACCGCATCCGCAGCAGAGATTGTTTATCAATCTGGGAGTGCAGTTAGATGCGTTTGATATATTGAGACGAAAAGAGGAGGAAGGATGATGGCACAAGAAAAATATGTAGCATATGTAGGAACTTATACGCACGAAAACAGTGTTGGTATTCATATATACGATATTGACACGGAAAAGGGAGCGCTAACAGAACGCACTGTCGTGCCAATCAATAATCCATCTTATCTCAAGGTCTCTCTCGATGGAAAATTTTTGTATTCCATCGCAGATGAAGGTGTGGCGGCATTTGCTATCGATGAAGATGGCAATCTGGAAAAAATCAATCAGGCATGGATTGGCGGGATGCGCGGATGTTATGTTGAGACGGATAAAGAGAGAAGATATCTTTTTGTCGCGGGATACCACGATGGACGAGTGACCATGATGCGTCTGAATCAAGATGGAAGTATCGGAAAGATTGCAGACGGTATTTTTCACAAAGGCTTAGGTATCAGTTCTGTAGAAAAGAGATTGGAGCCAAAGGTGACTTGTGTTGATTTGACACCGGATGAGAAGTTTCTGTGTGCAGTTGATTATGGCTTGGATCAGGTGAAAATCTACAAAGTAAACTATAAAAAAGGAAAGATGGATGTTGTTGGTGTTCTTCGTTTTCCATATGAGGCGTCACCTCGTATCATGCGATTTAGCAAAGATGGAAAGTATGCGTATGTGATGTGTGAACGGTCCAACGATATTCATGTGTACAAATATAAAATGAAAGACGGAATGCCGGAGTTTAAAAAGATTCAGACGGTTTCTGTTTTGGAAAATAAAAAACATGAGATAGCCGCAAGCTCCATGATTGCATTTTCAGAAGATGAAAAGTATATTTATGTTTCCATCGATGCCTTAAATGCTGTGTCCTGTCTCAGCAGAGATGTGGAAAGTGGCATGTTGACATGGGAATTTAGTACACACATTAGCGGTGATTATCCAAAGACACTTCATGTGTTGCCGGGAGATGAGGGGTTTGTTGTGTTGAATCATGACACGAACGAAATGCGTACCTTTTTGGTAAATCATGAAAAGAAGTGTGCTTATATGAAAAATGCACCGATTAATATTGCACAACCAAACTGTATTCAGATTCACAAACTATAAAGTACAAAGATAGAAAGGACGAAAGAACATGGCAGGTTCTTCATTTGGACAATTATTTCGAATAACAACATGGGGAGAATCTCATGGTAAAGCATTGGGTGTTGTGGTAGATGGTGTCCCTGCAGGACTGCCGCTTGAAAAGGAAGAGATTCAGTTTTTTTTGAATCGCAGAAAGCCGGGGCAATCCAAATATACAACGGCAAGAGCAGAAGCGGATGCGGTAGAGATTCTTTCGGGAGTTTTTGAAGGGAAAACGACAGGAACGCCAATTTCTCTGATGGTGTACAATCAGAATCAGCATTCCAAAGATTATTCGAATATTGCAGATGTATTTCGTCCGGGACATGCAGATTTTACTTTTTGGGAAAAGTATGGTATTCGAGATTACCGTGGTGGCGGTCGTTCCTCGGGCAGAGAGACGATTGGACGTGTGGCAGCAGGTGCCATTGCTGTGAAAATTTTAAAACAACTGGGCATTGCGCTGACGACATACACAAAGGCGATTGGTCCGGTGTCAATCGAATCATTTGAGCGGGAGGAGATTGCCAAGAATGCGCTTTATATGCCGGACGCAAAGGCTGCAAAAGAGGCAACTACATATTTGGAAAAATGCATGAAAGAACAAAACTCAGCAGGCGGTGTTATTGAATGTGTTGTTTCGGGTATGCCGGTTGGTATTGGAGAGACCGTCTTTGATAAGTTGGACGCGAATCTTGCCAAGGCAATGCTATCCATCGGTGCGGTCAAGGGCTTTGAGATGGGGGATGGTTTTGAGGCTGCAAAAAGTACGGGGGCGGGGAACAATGATTCGTTTCTTGTACAAGAAGGAAAAACTACGAAAGCAACCAATCATTCCGGTGGTGTACTGGGTGGCATGAGTGACGGAAGTGACCTTGTGTTTCGCACAGCAATCAAACCGACGCCATCCATTTCGAGGATGCAGCATACAGTAAATACAAACCGGCAGGAGACAGATATTGAGATTCATGGACGGCATGATCCTGTGATTGTGCCTCGTGCGGTGGTTGTTGTGGAGAGTATGGCAGCGATTACGCTGGTAGATTTGTTATTTGCAAATATGGCGTCAAAGATGGATTCACTCATTGATTTTTATAAGTAATGGAAGAACAAGATGTATAGAGTATTAAAGACGGAAGGTCGTGCGAAAAGAGCGACGCTTGAGACAGTGCACGGTACGATTCAAACACCGGTATTTATGAATGTTGGTACGGCGGCAGCAATTAAGGGTGCCGTTTCTACAGATGATTTGCAACAGATAAAAACACAGGTACAACTTTCGAACACCTATCATTTACATGTGAGAACAGGGGATAAGTTGATCAAAGAACTCGGCGGCTTGCATAAATTTATGGTCTGGGACAAGCCGATTCTTACAGATTCCGGTGGATTTCAGGTATTTTCTTTATCGGGACTTCGCAAGATAAAGGAGGAGGGCGTT
Source organism: uncultured Roseburia sp. (assembly GCA_964408625.1). Lineage (GTDB taxonomy): Bacteria > Bacillota > Clostridia > Lachnospirales > Lachnospiraceae > Pararoseburia. The sequence continues at coordinate 7,290 of CAYPAA010000029.1, forward strand.
TATTTCCAATCGCATATTGACGGACATAAGATTTTTATGGGTCCGGAAGAAAGTATGCAGATTCAGTCAAATCTCGGGTCAACGATTGCAATGGCATTTGATGAGTGCCCGAGCAGCAAAGCAGAGCGGAAATACGTGCAGGATTCTGTGGACCGAACGACTCGCTGGTTGGATCGTTGCAAAAAAGAAATGGCAAGATGCAATCGCCTTGAAGATACCGTAAATCCAAATCAGTTGCTTTTTGGAATCAATCAAGGCGCCATTTTTGAGGATATCCGAATTAATCATGCAAAACGGATTGCCGAGATGGAGTTGGATGGCTATGCAGTCGGCGGCTTGGCTGTGGGCGAAACACATGAGGAGATGTATCATATTTTGGATGAGACGGTTCCTTATCTTCCACAGGATAAACCGACATATCTTATGGGTGTGGGCACACCGGCAAATATATTAGAGGGTGTCGAACGAGGAGTTGATTTCTTTGATTGCGTATATCCTAGCAGAAATGGCAGACATGGTCATGTATATACAAATCATGGAAAGTTGAATCTTTTCAACAAAAAATATGAAAAGGATATGAGACCGATTGAAGAGGGATGTGGTTGCCCGGCATGCCGGTCGTACTCACGAGCATATATTCGTCATTTGCTCAAAGCAAAGGAAATGCTTGGTATGCGCCTGTGCGTTCTTCACAATCTCTACTTTTATAATAATATGATGGAAGAGATTCGCGATGCTTTGGATGCAGGACAGTTTGCTTCCTATAAGAAACATAAACTGGAAGGCATGGAAGCCGGAGAATAGTGCCGATGGCTTTTTTTACTTGATAATTGTAATATGTTTTAGTACAATAGTAACAGTTTGAGGCGGGACACGCCTTGAAGTAATAGGAGGAAATAAGAATGGATATTTTTATGAACGCAGGAACAGGAGGCGGCAACGTAATCAGTCTGGTTGTATGGATTGTTGTTTTATTTGGTTTTATGTATTTCTTTATGATTCGTCCACAGCAGAAAGAGACGAAGAATAAAAATGCAATGATGGCATCTCTTGCAGTAGGGGATACGATTCTTACAACAAGCGGCTTTTACGGAGTGGTGATTGACATTCAAGAAGATACCGTAATCGTTGAATTTGGTAGCAATAAGAATTGCCGTATTCCAATGCAGAAGACAGCGATTTCGGCTGTTGAAAAACCGGAAGACGCTGTGGAGTCAAAATAGGCAGCCAAAGAAAAAGACATGAGGATTTGTACCTCATGTCTTTTTCTTGTACCTCCCGCTGTTTTTTTTGGAAATCTTTCCAATGAAAAAAGTGCCAAAAACAGGTTATATAATGTACAAATTATACAAAATGATACAATTTATTTTGGGAAACCATGACAAATCTGATACTTATGGTAAAAAAAGAATTGAAAACGATTCCAATAGATGCTATGATTTATGCATGGAAACCTATCGTATTTCTTTATATCATTGACAGGAGGAGAATAGTAATGAAAAAGAAATTAGTAAGCATTTTGATGGCTACAGCCATGGTTGCCACACTTTTCACAGGTTGCGGCAAGTCAGGCGATTCAGCATCAAAGGATGACAACGGATCTGTATACTGGTTAAACTTCAAGCCGGAAGCAGATGAAGCCTTGCAGGAGATTGCAAAGACTTACAAAGAAGAAACAGGTGTTGAGGTTAAGGTTGTTACAGCAGCAGAAGGTAAGTATGAGTCAACTCTTACATCAGAGATGGACAAATCAAACGCACCTACATTGTTCGTAGTTGGTAATCAGGCTGCAGTTAAGACATGGGGAGATTACTGCTATGACCTGACCGGTACAGATGTTTACAACGAGTTGAACACAGACGCTTTCACATTGAAGAAGGAAGACGGTTCTGTTGCTTCAATCGGATACTGCTATGAGACATTCGGTATCATTGTAAACAAGACATTGCTTGAGAAGGCCGGTCATTCCGTTGATGAAATCAAAGATTTCGAATCATTGAAGGCAGTTGCTGATGACATTCATGCAAACGCTGACAAGAACGGATTCGATGCTTTCACGTCTTCTGGTATGGATGATTCTTCATCTTGGAGATTCTCAGGTCACTTAGCTAACATGCCACTTTACTATGAGTCAGTAGATGACAACTGGACAGAGTGTCCTGCAGAAATCAAAGGTACATACCTTGATGAGTTCAAGAACATTTGGGATCTATATACAACTGATACAGCTACAGCAAAGAGTGACTTAGCTACAGGCGGTTTCGATGCACAGGCTGAATTCACAGATGGTAAGGCGGTATTCTATCAGAATGGTTCTTGGGAGTACGCAGCAATCAGCGAAGTATTGGACGATGATGAGATCTGCATGATTCCTATCTACACAGGTCATGAAGGTGAAGAGAATATCGGACTTTGCTCTGGTACAGAGAACTGCTGGGCAGTTAATGCAAACGCATCAGAGAAGGATATTCAGGCTACACTTGACTTCATGAAATGGATGGTTACATCTGAGGCTGGTACAAAGATGATGTCTGAACAGTTTGGCATCATTCCTTACAAGGGTGCAGCAGAGTCTACAAATGTATTTTTGAACAATGCGAATGAATATGCTAACGCTGGTAAGACAACAGTTACATGGGCATTCAACTACACTCCAAACGTAAACGACTGGAGAGCAGGTGTTGTTGCAGCAATGAACAGCTATGATGCTGGCGGTGACTGGGCAGATGTTGAAAAGGCATTTGTTGATGGTTGGGCTGAGCAGTACAAGAAAGCTAACCAGTAAGATATAAGTATTACTTACTGATTACAATTAGGGGGCTGGTTGACTGGGATCAGCCCTCTATTTTTATCAAAAACCTGTTTTAGAAAGGAAAGTGCAATGAAGAAGAAAGTCAATGATGGAACTTCGGTAAATTCGCCTTTGCTTAGAAGGTCGATCCAGAAAATGTTTTTTGTCTTTCTCGTACCAACGTTTGCGGCGTTTGTGATTGGTTTTATATATCCATTCTTCAAGGGCTTTTATTTATCTTTTTGTTCTTTTGTTACTACAAGCAATGCGAAGTTTGTTGGATTTGAAAATTACAAAGAAGCATTTACGGATTCATCTTTTATGCATGCTTTTTGGTACACGGCATTGTTCGCTGTGGTATCCGTTATATTAATTAACCTTTTGGCTTTTTTGGTGGCATACTTGCTCACCTTAAAAATTAAAGGTGCAAATCTTTTCAGAACGGCATTTTTTATGCCAAACTTGATTGGTGGTATTGTATTAGGATATATCTGGAGTATGATCTTCGATGGTATCTTAAGCAAATATAATACATCTATTTTGATGGAAACAAAATATGGTTTCTGGGGCTTGATCATTTTGATGCTCTGGCAACAGGTTGGTTACATGATGATTATTTATATTGCAGGTTTGCAGAGTGTTCCGGAGGAACTCAATGAAGCAGCGCGTATTGATGGTGCGACCCGCTGGCAATCATTGATTCATGTGACAATTCCAAATGTGATGTCATCTATCACAATTTGTATGTTCCTGACATTAACCAATGGATTTAAGTTGTTTGACCAAAACCTTGCATTGAACGGTGGCGGTCAACCATTTAAGTTCTTGGATGGGGGTGGCGTCGTAAAGACGACAGAAATGCTTGCCCTAAATATATATAGTACATTCTATGGACAGAATTCTGCCGCAAAGGGTGTAGGCCAGGCTAAGGCCGTTATCTTCTTTGTTTTGGTTGCTTTGATTTCTGTAATCCAGCTTCGGTCAACAAGATCAAAGGAGGTGCAACAATAATGAATTCTGCAAAAGTAAGATTAAATATTATAACAGCGGTTTTAGCAGTTGTATCCATTATTCATATATCACCTATTTTTATAGTGCTGTTGAACTCCTTTAAGGCGAACACGTTTGTTAAGACGGCAACATTTCAATGGCCAACGGGAGAAATGTTTGTAGGTTGGGCAAATTATATCAAGGGATTTACCTTTGGTAATTACCCGATTATTAAGGCAATTGGGTATTCCGCTATCATTACAATATTGGCAACAGCATTGATTTTACTTTGTACATCAATGGCGGCATGGTATATCGTACGTGTAAACAGTTTGATGTGTAAGATTTGCTACTACTTATTTGTATTTTCAATGGTAGTACCGTTCCAGATGTTGATGTATCCTTTGGCAAAGACTGCTGATACACTAGGCTTAAACACACCATTCACGATTCCGATTATTTATCTAGGGTTTGGTGCAGGTATGGCGACCTTTATGTTCACCGGATTTATTAAGACTCTTCCGCTGGAGATTGAAGAAGCTGCGGCAATCGATGGTTGTGGTGCGCTTCGTACCTTTTTCCTGATTATTTTGCCAATGCTGAAACCGACATTGATTTCTGTAGGTATTCTTGAAATCATGTGGATTTGGAACGATTATCTGTTACCGTATTTGGTACTTGATATCAATGAATATCGTACCATTCCAATTCACATCCAGTACTTACAGGGAAGTTACGGTACGGTTGACATGGGTGCGACAATGGCATTGATTGTACTTAGTATCATACCGGTTATTATTTTCTACCTCACTTGTCAGAAGTATATTATTAAGGGTGTTGCTGCAGGTGCGGTAAAAGGATAGGAGAAACGATGAGAACAAGTGGAATTTTACTACCAATTTCATCTCTTCCAAGTAAATATGGAATTGGTTGTTTTTCCAAGGAGGCATATCAATTTGTTGATTTTCTTTCCAAAGCAAAACAGACCTATTGGCAATTGTTGCCAGTAGGTCCTACAAGTTATGGCGACTCGCCGTATCAGTCGTTTTCTACTTATGCCGGGAATCCGTATTTTATCGATTTGGAAGAATTGATATCACAAGGATTGTTGACAGCAGAAGAATGTGACGAAGTGGATTTTGGCGATGATGAAGAAATGGTAGATTACGAAAAAATCTATCTTGGACGTTTTTCGCTATTGCGAAAAGCTTATGAGCGAAGCAATGTGGAACAGAATGCAAAATATGCCGACTTCTGTGAAGAACAATCATACTGGTTACATGACTATGCTTCTTATATGGCGATAAAAATGCATTTTGGAGGCAGGAGTTTCATGGAATGGCCGGATGACATTCGCCTTCGCAAAGAGGATGTCTTGAAAGCGTATTGCGAAAAGCTGCAGGATGAAATCGCATTCTACCAGTATATACAGTTTGAATTTTATCGTCAGTGGAATCGTTTAAAATCTTATGCAAACGAGAAGGGAATCTACATTATTGGAGATATTCCAATCTATGTCGCTCCCGATAGTGCTGATGTTTGGGCAAACCCGGAGCTTTTTCAGATGGTAGAGGGCAAACCAAATGCAGTAGCCGGTTGTCCACCGGATGGTTTTTCTCCAACAGGACAATTGTGGGGCAATCCATTATATGATTGGACATATCACAAAAAGACAGATTTTGCATGGTGGGTAGGTCGTATCAGACATTGTACCAAGCTGTATGATGTGATTCGCATTGATCATTTTAGAGGATTTGATCAGTATTATTCTATCCCTGCAAACGAGGATACTGCAGTCAATGGTCAGTGGAAAGACGGACCGGGATTTGCATTATTTGAGTCGATTCAGAAGGAACTTGGAGAAATCAAGATTATTGCAGAGGATTTGGGATTCATCACAGATACTGTGCGAAAACTGGTGTCGGATACGGGATTTCCGAATATGAAAGTGTTACAGTTTGCATTTGACTCACGAGATTCCAGTGATTCGAGTGAGTATCTTCCATTTAATTATCCGACCAACTGTGTTGTTTATACAGGAACACATGACAATGAAACGCTATATGGTTGGTTAGAGAATATAGAGGAATCAGAAATCGAATATATCAGTGAGTATCTCGGGATTGAGAATAAAAGCAAAGAATCTATTTGCCGCGGTTTAATTCGCAGTGCACATAATTCGGTAGCTTCTTATTGTATCATTCCGTTACAGGATTATTTACTCTTGGATAATTCGGCACGAATGAATACACCTTCTACGACAGGCGGTAACTGGCAATGGCGCTTTAAAGCCGATGTTGTTACAGAGGAACTGGCAGAGGAGATTGCTAATCTGACTTGCCTTTATGGTAGAAGCGAAATCGGGAGAAGAAAAGATGGGGATGACAATTAAAGATATCGCACGTATGTGCAATGTGGGCATTAGTACTGTTTCCCGCGCGATTAACGATGATCCTGGCATCAATCAAGAAACCAGGGCACGTATTTTAAAAGTAATAGAAGAACAGAATTTTGTTCCCAATAGTAGCGCCAGACACCTTAAAATGGTGGAATCAAATACGATTGCATTGTTGATTAAAGGTACAAACAATCCTTTTTTCCAAGGGATGCTCCGTATTTTTGAGCAGGAGTTACAAAAGATAGAGTATTCGTATTTGATTTATTCTGTCGCGGAAGATCAGGATGAGACAATGGTTGCGGTTGAACTTGTAAAAGAAAAAAAACTGAAGGGAATCATATTTCTTGGTGGATTAACGCAGGTTTCGCGGAGCAACTTGAATAGCATTGGTGTACCATGCGTCCGTTGTACCATTTCAAACCCGAATGTTTCCGTGACAGATAGAGATTATTCTGTTTCTATCGATGACAGAAAAGAGGCATGCCGTGCGGTTGAGTATTTGTGTCAATGCGGACATAAAAAGATTGCCATTTTAGGTGGTCGTGCGGATGATAGTTCTGTAGGATATATGCGTATTGAAGGGTATAAGGATGCGTTGCAAAAGAATAACATTACCTATAATCCGAAACTTTTGGCACATATGAGAGAGGACATCTTAGGGTACACAGCAGAGAATGGTTACTGGATGACCAAAGAATTGCTGGAATCAGATGAGGATTTTACGGCAATTTTTGCCATTTCGGATCTGATGGCATTTGGCGCATATAAGGCGATAAAAGAAAAGGGGTATCGTATTCCGGAAGATATCTCTGTGATAGGATTTGACGGGTTGGATTTGACGAATTTCTATCATCCGTCTTTGACAACGATGCGCCAGCCGTGTGAGCAGATGGTAAAAGCGTCGATTGATGTTTTGCTAAATGCGATCAACGGAGGTAGCAAAGGAGAACATCGTATTTTTCAGGCAGAACTCATAGAAAGAGAATCTGTCAAGAAAATAGGTTGATAGATTATGATAGATACAGTTCACGAAAAGCGGAAGGTGTCATTTGATACTTCCGCTTGAATTGTCTATTGAATAAAGACAGGTTGTCATATCCGCAGTTTCCTGAGATTTCGAGGATAGAATCCTTGGAACCGGTGAGTGCTTCGGCAGCTTTCGATAAGCGATAATCATTTAGATATGACACGAAAGTCATATTTGTCTGCTGCTTAAAAAAGCGCATAAAATGAGATTCACTATAGCCAATTTTGTTGGCGATATCTTCAATACTGATGGCGTGGGTATAGTTGGCATCCACGAAAGAAAGTATCTCTTTTAATGTCTCATATGTTTTCCCATCGCTTTCATGTTTTTTTTCATAAGTATATTGTGAAAAAATGACATAGAATAACTGTAATAGTGAAGATTTGATGCTTAGTTCCCATGCAAAGGATTTATTGGAACACATTTGATCCATGTGTCGTATGCAATCCATCACGGAATCATAGCAGGGTTCTCCCTCACGATATATGGAGGGAATCTGATAATGTCCCTCTATAAATGGAATGAAATATTGTCTGGCGCACGCATCGATTTGGTTTGATAACATAAAATTTGGATTTAACATAATGTTTTCATATTCCATTGAGATGCCGGAAATTGGACGAATGGCATGCAATTGCCCCGGGCGAATCAAAACCAAATCTCCTTTTGATACTTTGAAAGGTTCAAAGTCAAGTTCCACAATGCCGGAACCCTTTCGCACGCTGATCATTTCCACATCGTCATGCCAGTGAACGGGAACATCTGTGAAATCGAGCGGAATAGTACAAGGGTATATGTTGAATAGGAAGTCGGGACGGCCATGTTCTTTTTTCTCTTGTAATGTCTTATATCTACTCTTTTCCATTGGGAAACTCCTTTCTAAAAAATGATAGTCGATGATAGAATAGTATCATATATGGAAGGGATATTACAAGTTTTTGCAGAATAATCTCGCTATAATATGGATATAAGATAACTGCAAATATCAGCAGAGAAGTCAGTGAAAGAATCATGAGAGGAGAAGAGGAATGAGTCAATTAGAAAACAGATTAGTTGATGTTATGGGGAAAAGCATCAAAGATGCAACAAATGAAGAAGTTTATGGAGCGCTTCTTACTGTAGTACAGGATATGGCTGTAGCAAAAGAAAGCAATACAGGAAAGAAAAAAGTATATTATATCTCAGCAGAATTTTTGATTGGCAAGTTGTTATCAAACAACATGATCAACCTCGGAATCTACGGTGAGGTTCGTGACATATTGGAGGCAAACGGAAAAGATATTTGTGATATCGAAGAGATTGAGAATGAGCCGTCCTTAGGAAATGGCGGTCTGGGAAGACTTGCAGCATGTTTTTTGGATTCGATTGCAACACTTGGAATCAATGGTGACGGTATTGGAATTAATTATCACTTGGGATTGTTCCGACAGGTATTTGAAAAGAACTTACAGAAGGAAACACCAAACCCTTGGATTAACAAGCAGAACTGGTTGATTGATACCGATAAGCATTATCAGATAAAGTTTAAGGACTTCACTTTGACATCGCGTTTGTATCAGTTGATGGTTACTGGTTATGACAATCGGACAAATCACCTGCAGTTGTTTGACATTGACACAGTAGATGAAACTATCGTATCAGATGGTATTTCATTCGATAAGGATGATATTGAAAAGAACCTTACATTGTTCTTATATCCGGACGATAGCGATGAGAAGGGGCAGCTTCTCCGAATTTATCAGCAGTACTTCATGGTAAGCAACGGAGCACAGTTGATTTTGGACGAGTGTATCGCAAAGGGAAGCAACTTACATGATCTTTATGATTATGCGGTTATCCAAATCAATGATACACACCCAACCATGGTGATTCCGGAGTTGATTCGCCTTTTGATGGAGCGAGGCATTGCTATGGACGAGGCTATCGATATTGTATCAAAGACATGTGCATATACAAACCATACCATTCTGGCAGAAGCTCTCGAAAAATGGCCAATTCATTACTTAGAACAGGTAGTACCACACTTACTTCCAATTATCGAGGTATTGGATAACAAGGTTCGCAGAAAGTTTAAGCATAATGATGCCGTTACCATTATCGATGATGAAAACAGAGTGCATATGGCACATATAGATATTCACTATGGATTCAGCATCAATGGTGTGGCTGCACTTCACACAGAGATTTTGAAGAACAGTGAGTTACATCACTTCTATCAGATTTATCCTGAGAAGTTTAACAACAAGACAAATGGTATCACATTCCGTCGTTGGCTGTTACATTGCAATCCGGAACTTGCAGCATACATCACAGAGTTGATTGGTGATGACTACAAGAAGGATGCAACAAAGCTCAAAGATTTAGAGAAGTTTATGAATGATTCTGCAGTGCTTGAGCACCTTTGGAAAATCAAGCAGAACAATAAGAAGAATCTCTGCAACTACTTGAAAAAGAAGCAGAACATTGAAATCAGCGATAACACAATTTTTGATATTCAGGTTAAGAGACTTCATGAATATAAACGTCAGCAGATGAATGCGTTGTATGTGATTTCTAAGTATTTAGAGATAAAAGCCGGCGAGAAGCCTGCAACGCCAATCACAGTAATCTTTGGTGCAAAAGCAGCACCGGCATATGTGATTGCAAAGGATATCATCCATTTGATTCTTTGCTTACAGGAATTGATTAATAACGACCCGGAGGTCAGCCCATATTTGAAGGTTGTTATGGTAGAAAACTACAATGTAACATTGGCTGAGAAGTTAATTCCGGCGTGTGATATTTCAGAGCAGATTTCACTGGCTTCTAAGGAGGCGTCCGGAACAGGTAACATGAAGTTTATGTTAAATGGTGCTGTCACGCTCGGTACAGAGGATGGCGCCAATGTAGAAATTGCCGATTTGGTAGGAGAAGATAATATCTTTATCTTTGGAAAAAGTAGTGATGAAATCATTGAGCATTATGCAAAGAACGATTATGTTTCCAGAGATTACTATGAGAAGGATGCGGAAATTAAGGAAGCGGTTGACTTTATCGTAAGTGATGAGATGCTGGCACTTGGCAGCGAGGAGCATTTGCGTCGCCTTTACAACGAGCTTTTAAACAAAGATTGGTTCATGACGCTTATCGATTTCGCAGATTACAAGAAGCAGAGAGAAGCTACTTACGAAGCATACAAAAACAAGGAAGCATGGACAAAGATGGCACTTGCCAATATTGCAAACGCAGGCTTCTTCTCATCCGACCGTACAATTGAGGAGTACAATCGCGATGTTTGGAAAGTTACAGAATAGAATATAACCTAAATCCCCTTATAATTGATAGAGAAAAGCCACAGATTACCCCAAATCTGTGGCTTTTTGTATATGGAAAAAAGCAATCAGAAAGGAGGATGCCTGTAATTTGACCGGAGAAACTGAAAGAAGATACGCTTGTTATCGGTTCGGATACGGTCGTTGCCGTCTGGGAGGGAGAACAATATCAGATATTGGGGAAACCGAAAGACAAAAGCGGTGCGGCGAAATTTGTGCTGGGTATCACGGGCGATTATAATAATGTTGTAGGATTGCCGGTAGCAAGAATTTACCGGGAATTAAAAACAGAAAAAAGTATTTGACAAATACTTTAAAGAGCGATATTATATACAGGAATTAAATGGCAAAGGCGCCACAGATTAGTACAAAACTAGTCTGTGGCGTTTTTTATATTTCAACATGAGAGAGGAGTGAAGTGATATGTGTTCGATTATGGGAGTCACAAAAAAGAATATTTCATTGGAGGACTTTCAGAACAATCTTGCAAAGACAACATCCAGAGGACCGGACATGTCACGCATCCTCGAAGTCGGTAATGGCATCTTGGGTTTCCAAAGACTTGCGATTATGGGACTTACCGAAAGCGGAATGCAACCTTTTACATTAAATGAAAACGCAGTCGTATGTAACGGAGAGGTGTATGGATTTCGCAAGGAAAAGAAACGGTTAGAAGAAAAGGGATACACCTTTTTGAGCGGCTCTGATTGTGAGATTATTCTCCCGATGTATGAGACATACGGATTTGAAATGTTTTCCAAACTGGACGCTGAATTCGCCATGATTATTTATGACAAGAAGCGAAATGATTGGATTGCTGCGAGAGACCCGATTGGTATTCGACCTTTGTTTTATGCATATGATAGTGCGGGCGACATCATGTTTGCCAGCGAGGCGAAGAATCTGGTCGGAATTTCTGATAGGGTATTTCCTTTTCCACCGGGGCATTATTATACAGATGGCAAATTCATCTGCTACAATGACATCGCCGCGAGACAGGAGTACAGTACAGATGATTTGGAAACAGCCTGCAAGAAGATAAAAGAAAAGTTAGTGGCAGGAGTAGAAAAAAGATTGGATGCAGATGCACCGGTAGGATTCCTTCTCAGTGGTGGGCTTGACAGTTCTCTGGTTTGTGCCATCGCACAGAAGATGGTGGGAAAGCAGATAAAAACCTACGCCATTGGCATGAATGAAGATGCCATTGATTTGAAATATGCCAAAGAGGTTGCAGACTATCTGCATAGTGATCATCACGAGATTATCATTGATAAAGATATTGTGTTAGACACATTGGAAGAGGTAGTGAAAAACCTTGGAACATTTGACATCACGACGATTCGCGCAAGCATGGGAATGTATTTGATTTGCAAGAGAATCAAAGAGATTGACCCGGACATTCGTGTTTTGTTAACCGGTGAAATATCAGATGAAATCTTCGGTTATAAATATACCGATTTTGCACCGGACGCAGAGGAGTTTCAGAAGGAAGCAGAGAAACGACTTCGCGAGCTACATATGTATGATGTGCTTCGGGCAGACCGATGCATTTCTGTAAACTCGATGGAAGCAAGAGTTCCATTTGGAGATTTGGATTTTGTAAAATACGTGATGAGCATCAACCCGGAGCTAAAGATGAACAAGTACAACAAAGGAAAGTATTTGCTCCGGCACGCATTTGAAGATGGCGACTATTTACCGCATGACATCCTCTTTCGAGAGAAAGCAGCATTTTCAGACGCAGTAGGACATTCGATGGTGGATTACATCAAAGAATACGCAGAGGGCTTGTATACAGCCGAGGAATTCAAAGAAAAAGCAGCAACGTATCGACATGCGATGCCATTTACAAAGGAGTCGCTTCTGTACAGAGAGTTGTTTGAAAAGTATTATCCCGGACAGGGAGAAATGATTGCAGACTTTTGGATGCCGAACAAGGCATGGGAAAACTGTGATGTAGACGATCCGTCTGCCAGGGTTTTAAAAAATTACGGAAACAGTGGTTGTTAACCAAATAGGCACAAAGGAGTGCACATAGGAGAGAAATCTCTTGTGTGCACTTTTTTATAAAAAAGGAGGAAAAGATTATGACAATGAATGTACCTGAATTATTTGGAAGTATGGTGTTCAACGATGAGGTAATGAAGGAGAGACTTCCGAAAGACGTTTACAAAGTATTAAAGAAAACTTCAGAGGATGGACTGCATCTGCAGTTGGATGTGGCAAATGTTGTTGCTGCAGCTATGAAAGATTGGGCAATTGAAAAAGGAGCAACCCATTTCACACATTGGTTCCAGCCGATGACAGGTGTGACAGCAGAAAAACATGACAGTTTTATTTCCCCGGAACCGGGCGGAAAAGTTATCATGGAGTTTTCGGGTAAGGAACTTGTAAAGGGTGAGCCCGATGCATCCTCTTTCCCGTCAGGCGGACTCAGAGCAACATTTGAGGCAAGAGGATATACTGCGTGGGACCCAACCTCCTATGCATTTATCAAAGATGATACACTTTGTATTCCGACAGCGTTTTGCTCTTACAGTGGAGAGGCATTGGATAAGAAAACACCACTTCTTCGCTCGATGCAGGCACTTGATAAACAGGCGATGCGTATTTTGAAACTGTTTGGAAATGAAGATGTGAAGAGAGTAATCACAACTGTGGGCCCGGAGCAGGAATATTTTTTGGTGGATACGGAAGTATATGAAAAGCGCCCGGATTTAATTTACACGGGAAGAACACTTTTCGGCGCTAAGCCTCCGAAGGGACAGGAGCTGGAGGATCACTATTTTGGAACAATTAAGCCGAGAGTTTCTGCGTACATGAAAGAACTTGATGAGGAGTTATGGAAACTTGGTATTCTTGCTAAGACAAAGCATAACGAAGTGGCACCGGCACAGCACGAGTTGGCTCCAGTCTTCTCAACTACAAATATTGCGACAGACCATAACCAGTTGACAATGGAGATGATGAAGGTAGTAGCGGCGAGACATGGTATGACATGTTTGCTTCACGAGAAACCATTTGCAGGCGTCAATGGTTCCGGTAAGCATAACAACTGGTCTATTTCAACTGACACAGGAAAGAATCTGTTAGAGCCGGGAGCCACACCTTCCCAGAATGCACAGTTCTTGTTATTTTTGACAGCTGTCATCAAAGCGGTTGATGATTATCAAGAGTTGCTTCGTGTATCGGTTGCAAGTGCAGGTAACGATCATCGTCTTGGTGCGAATGAAGCGCCACCGGCAATCATGTCGGTATTCTTGGGGGATGAATTGTCAGATGTTATCGATTCCATCGAAAAAGGCGTAGACTACCATGATAAAGAGAAAAAGTTGATGTCCATTGGGGCTACGGTACTTCCGCATATTCCACAGGATACAACGGATCGTAACCGTACCTCTCCATTTGCATTCACAGGCAATAAATTTGAGTTTCGTTCTCTTGGTTCGGCTGCATCAATTTCCGGTCCGAACATTGTTTTGAACACAATCGTCGCTGAGAGTTTGTCAGAATATGCGGATGCTTTGGAGCAGGCCGAAGATTTTGATGCTGCGCTTGACACATTGCTTCGTGATGAGATCGTCAAGCATAAGAGAATTATTTTTAACGGAAATGGTTACGGTGAAGAGTGGTTGGCAGAGGCAAAAAAGAGAGGTCTTGCAAACCTGAGGTCAACGGTGGATGCCCTTCCGGCGTTTGTTGAAGAGAAAGCCATCAATGTATTTACAAAACACAAAGTATATACAAAGACGGAAATCGAGGCAAGATATGAGATTTTACTTGAAAACTACTACAAGGTAATCAACATTGAAGCGTTGACTTTAGTTTCCATGACAAAGAAAGATATCATGAGTGCAGCGTTGGATTACCAGTATACATTGTCGGAGAGCATCAATGCGAAGAAGGCGGCTTGTGCGTCCGTTTCAACTGCAGTGGAAGAAAAGCGATTGGCTGCCGCCTCGAAGAATACAGAGGAAATGTTGAAACGACTGGAGAAATTAGAGGAGGATTTGGGAAAATTCAGTGAAGATGGGGATGCATTAGAATGTGCGAGGTACTATCGCAATGTTGTCTTTGAGGATATGAACCATCTTCGTGAAATGATTGACGAACTGGAGACAGTGATCCCTAGTGATATCTGGCCATATCCTACATATGGTGAAATGCTTTATAGTGTGAAATAGAAGGAGGAAGAGTTATGACGGAAGAAATTATGACAATAGTAAGTGAAAATGTTTTTGGCGTTTGGTTTTTGATTGGCGCCGCATTGGTATTTTGGATGCAGGCAGGATTTGCGATGGTAGAGGCAGGCTTTACGCGTGCAAAGAACACCGGTAATATTATCATGAAGAACCTGATGGATTTCTGTATTGGTACAGTCATGTTTATTCTTATCGGTTTTTCATTGCTTTTGGGTGAAGATTTGTTTGGATTTATCGGTAAGCCCGGATTTGATATCTTCACAGCTTATGGAGAGTTTGACTGGTCCAATTTTGTGTTTAACCTGGTGTTCTGTGCGACAACGGCCACGATTGTATCCGGTGCTATGGCAGAGCGAACAAAGTTCCTTTCCTACTGTGTATACTCCGCTGTGATTTCTGGCTTGATATATCCGATAGAAGCGCACTGGATTTGGGGCGGCGGCTGGTTGTCACAGCTTGGTTTCCACGATTTTGCCGGTTCCTGTGCCATCCACATGGTTGGCGGTATCAGTGCCATCATCGGTGCAAAGATGCTTGGACCTCGAATTGGTAAGTTTAACTATGACAAGGATGGTAAGGTTATAAAGGTTAATGCTATTCCGGGTCATAACCTGACAGCCGGTGCGCTTGGTGTATTCATTCTATGGTTAGGATGGTATGGATTTAATGGTGCTGCCGCAACATCGGTTGAGCAGTTGGGTTCGATTTTTGTTACAACAACAATCGCTCCGGCAATCGCAACGGTCGTCTGTATGGTATTTACATGGGTTCGTTATGGCAAGCCTGATATTTCCATGTGTCTGAACGCATCTCTTGCCGGCCTTGTAGCAATCACAGCTGGTTGTGATGTGACAGATGCTTTCGGTTCGATTGTCATTGGTGCGGTAGCGGGTGTGCTTGTCGTGTTTGGCGTATGGCTTCTGGACTACAAACTTCATATTGATGATCCGGTCGGCGCCGTGGCAGTACATATGGTGAACGGTATCTGGGGTACATTTGCAGTGGGCTTATTTGCCACAAATTCTGCACCTGGCTATGGCATCGCAGACGCAAACGGAAATGAATTGGCTGGATTGTTCTATGGTGGTGGATTTGAACTTCTCGGATTGCAGTGTGTAGGCATTTTGACTGTGGCAGCATGGGCTGCAGTATGTATCACGGTGACGTTCACCGTAATCAAGGCAGTGATTGGTCTTCGCGTTACAGAGGAGGAAGAAATTACAGGCCTGGATGCCACAGAGCATGGCCTTCCATCTGCATATGCTGGATTCTCCATCATGGATGTGTCCGGTGATATCATGGATGTAAATGAAAACACAGATCTTGGAAATGACGATTATGTAACAGCAACTCCGGCACAGAAAGATGCAGCAGTAAAGGTTGTGTCAGCTCCTGTTTCCTCATCCGGAATTCACAAGGTTGTTATCATTGCAAAACTTTCTCGCTACGACAAGTTGCGTAAGGCATTGAATGATCTTGGTGTGACAGGTATGACGGTGACACAGGTAATGGGCTGTGGTATCCAGAAGGGTTCCGGCAATATGTACCGTGGTGCAGAGTTGGATGCGACATTACTTCCAAAGGTAAAGGTCGAGGTTGTTGTCAGCAAGATTTCTGTGGAAGATGTCATCGAAGCTACAAAGAAGACACTTTACACAGGTCATATTGGAGATGGAAAAATCTTTGTATATGATGTCGCTGAAGTTGTAAAGGTTCGTACCGGCGAAGAAGGTGTAGCAGCATTAGCGGATGCAGAGTAATAAAAAGAAAAGAGATGGTGTCATGAAGTCGTGGCGCCATCTTTTTTTGTGCGTATAAATATGATAGAATTCTTTTTGTAATACGGTTGAAAAACTAGAAAGAATGAGATGATGGAATCAATGAAAGAAATGAAACATACTGCAAAAAAGAGATTTGCAGAATACACTGCGAATTATAACAGGAATGACCCGAAGGTTTCGCTAAAGGCAGTGCATACCTACAAAGTTGCCAATCTGTGTGAGACGATTGCACTCGACTTACGATTGTCGGAAGAGGATGTGTTCATTGCGTGGATGTGCGGCTTGCTGCATGATATAGGAAGATTTGAACAGGTGACGCGATACAACACATTTAACGATGCTCTTTCCGTGGATCACGCTTTGCTCAGTTGTCAGATTTTATACGGCGAGGATGAAAACACCCCCGGCATTTTGCGAGAGTTTATAAAAGATACATCTTTTGACGACATCATTTACAATGCGATTCGTTATCACAGTGCGTATCGCTTGCCGGAAGATTTCTCGAAACGTCAGAAAATGTTTTGCGACATTTTGCGGGATGCGGATAAGATTGATATCTTTCGTGTGAATTTGGAGACTCCGATGGAAGATATATACAATACAACCACGGAGGAATTGAAAAACTCCGAAGTTACGCCTGAGGTGCTACAAGCATTTTATGAACACCATGCCATATTGCGGTCGCTAAAGAGGACGCCAGTAGATCATGTGGTTGGACATATTTCTTTGTTTTATGAATTGGTATATCCAATCAGTCGCAGAATTGCATTGGAACAGGGGTATTTGCGTAGGCTGATCGAGTTTTCGTCAGACAACGAAAAAACGAGGCGCGTCTTTGAGGGGATAAAAAAAGAAATTAATTCACTATTTACAAACGGATAAAATTGTAGTAAAGTTTTACTATGTTTTTAAAAGAATGCTCGAACAAAGGTGTTTGAAAGAGTTGTGGGAAAAGTACCCATAATAGTCCTTCTGACACCTTTTTTATATGGTATCTATCGATGTTTTTGTTAGGAGGTTGCTATGATGTATCGTTCAGTAGAAGAAGTGATGGAATTTATTGAGGAAAATGATGTGAAATTTATTCGCTTGGCATTTTGTGATATTTTTGGTCAGCAAAAAAATGTTTCCATCATGCCGGAGGAATTAGAACGCGCATTTTCACTGGGAATTAATTTTAACTCGTTTCGTATTTTGGGATTTGATGATGCCGAATATCAGGATTTATATTTAAAACCGGACCCATCGACCCTTTCGATTTTGCCTTGGAGACCGCAACAGGGGCGAGTAGTGCGATTCTATTGTGATGTTATGACTGCGGAAGGAACGCCGTATCCTTATGATGCCAGAAAGTTTTTGAAGGATACATTAAAAGCCTGTTTGACGGAATATGATTTTACGGTCCGTTTGGGACTTCGAAGTGAGTTTTATTTGTTTAAAACAGATGATGAGGGAAAACCGACAAACGAACCTTGGGACCAGGGCGGCTACTATGACATTTCGCCATTAGACAGGGGAGAGAATATCAGGCGGGATATTTGTCTGACACTTGAGAAGATGGGAATTCAACCGGAGTCTTCGCATCATGAAGCAGGTCCGGGGCAAAATGAGATTGATTTTAAAGCTTCAGATGCGCTGAGCGCAGCGGATCATTTTATTACATACAAAAATGTTGTTGGCGCGATTGCAGCAAGAAACGGTGTGTTTGCGTCGTTTGATCCAAAGCCGTTGCCGGATGAATGCGGAAACGGACTACATATTAAGATTGCAACATTTCGTGGTGGAGAAAATATCAAGGAGTTCGACAAAGAGTTTACCGAACATTTTATGGCAGGTGTTTTCAACCGAATGAGAGACATCACATTGTTCTTAAACAATCGAAGAGAGTCTTATGATCGATTTGGTCTGGCGGAAGCTCCAAGATATATTACATGGTCAGATCAGGGCAGATCGAGATTGTTTCGCGTGCCGGTGGTGCAGGGAAAGAGAACCGGTTTTATTCTTAGATCACCGGATTCAGGTATCAACCCATATATGGCATTTGCGATGGTAATTCAAGCAGGTTTGGAAGGCCTGCGCAACAAAGAAACGTTGCCTGCTCCGTTGACGAAGAACATGAGGATGATGACGGAAAAAGAATTTGCAGTATTTGACCAACTCCCGGCAAACATTGATGAAGCAGTCGCATGTGCCAAAAACAGTGAATTTCTCCAGCATGGACAATGCAAAAATATTACGAATCGTTTTATTGAAATTCTAGAAGAGGTAAACAAGTAGTATTTTGATGAAAAGGAGAATGATATATGAGTAGCGCATTAATTGTGTGTGACTCACCAAAGGGAACGGAGTTTTTCAAAGATTTCCTCCTACAAAACTTTTGTCAGGATATTACAGTGGTGAAGAATGGACAGGAAGCAAGACGATGTCTGATCGAAGGGGAATATGATGTGTGTATTATCAATGCACCGATTGTGTCAGAATCCGGCGAGCAGTTGGCCATCGATTTGGCAGAAAAAAATGTATGTCAGATTATTCTGTTTGTGAAAGCAGAGTATATGGAGGAAGTTACGGAGAATGTGGAGGACTTTGGTGTGATTACAGTGTCAAAGCCTATCAGTAAGCAGATGTTTTGGAGTGCCTTAAAACTTGCAAAGGTGGCACAAAATCGCCTCAACATGGCGAAAAGAGAAAACAATAAATTGAGAAAGACATTGGAAGACGTCAAGGTGATTTCAAGGGCAAAATGTGTGTTGATATCCTATCTTGGCATGTCCGAGGAAGAGGCACACAAATACATAGAAAAAAAAGCAATGGATGAACGTTTGCCACGGATTGAAGTGGCAAAGGAAGTACTTCGTATGTATGAGTAAATGATTGCACAGGTGAGAGGAGAAAAGATGACAAAACATGTTTTTGTAACAGGTGGTGTTGTATCAGGACTAGGCAAAGGAATTACAGCAGCATCTCTTGGAAGATTATTGAAGATGAGAGGATATAAGGTTGCATCAC
>CAYPAA010000030.1:0-26414 GCA_964408625.1 uncultured Roseburia sp.
GATTTGAGAAGTACGTTTTGTACAGTCCTTTTGAAGAATAATTTTAATCCAAAAGCAGTGTCACAACTGATGGGACATGCAAAGGAGATTATTACCATTGATGTATATGGAGATACAGCGGAAATCATAGAGGACTGTCTGGACGACCTTCAGCCATTCATAGACGAGGTTGTGCCGCAGGAAAAGGAAAATAGTACAGATTTCTCCTGTGACAGATATTTAGACGAAATGAAAGAGTTTTTTACCGGATAAAATTTGTGACCGGAAACAAAGAAAAAAGAAGAAGTAAAATCCATTAAAAAAGTACAGAACAAAGGTTCGATTTGGCCTGTACTTTTATTGATGTATATGCTATAATTGAAATTCGAGTAACGGGTAAATACTAACTGTGTTATCTCGCTTTTTGTAGTGTTATTTAGTTTTAAAAATATGGTTTTGTGACCTTCATTCGTGTAATTGATATTTTAATGTATATTCGCCAGCTTTGCAAGAGCGTTTTACACGAATTGAAATCCCAATTACACGAATTTTGGGCGAATAGACAAACTTTCTTCCGGTCACAAATGGAGGTGGATGGATGAATAAATTCAAATTACATGCCCCATATAAGCCCACAGGAGATCAGCCACAGGCGATTGCAGAACTGGTCAAGGGCTTCAAAGAAGGCAATCAGTGCCAGACATTGCTTGGCGTCACAGGTTCCGGAAAGACTTTCACGATGGCGAATGTCATCCAGGCGCTGAACAAACCGACGTTGATTTTGGCACACAACAAGACACTGGCGACGCAGCTTTATGGCGAGTTCAAGGAATTCTTCCCGGAGAATGCGGTGGAGTATTTTGTGAGCTACTACGATTACTATCAGCCGGAGGCCTATGTGCCATCGACGGATACATACATCGCGAAGGACTCTTCCATTAATGATGAAATTGATAAACTGAGACTGTCGGCTACAGCAGCCTTGGCGGAACGACGGGATGTGATTATTGTATCGTCGGTTTCGTGCATCTATGGCATTGGTAGCCCGGATGATTATCAGAATATGATGGTATCACTTCGCCCCGGAGATTTAAAGGACCGTGATGAGGTAATCCGTCAGCTTGTGGATATGCAGTATATGCGCAACGACATGGATTTTACGCGTGGTACATTCCGTGTGCGTGGAGATGTGCTTGAGGTGATTCCGGCGGACACGACGGATTATGCATACCGCATCGAGTTCTTTGGTGACGAGATAGACCGCATTACAGAGATCGATACATTGACGATGGAGGCGCGACATGAGTTGTCACATGTCGCTATTTTCCCGGCGTCACATTATGTTGTCCCGCAGGAAAAGATAAAAAAAGCATGTGTTGAGATTGAGGAGGAACTGGAGGCGCAGGTCCGTTTTTTTAAGAGCGAAGATAAGTTGATTGAGGCGCAGCGAATTGCAGAGCGCACGAACTTTGATGTTGAGATGTTGCGAGAGACCGGATTTTGCAGCGGTATCGAGAATTACTCGAGACACTTGACGGACCAGCAGCCGGGAGAGCCGCCGAAATGTTTGCTTGACTATTTTAAAGATGACTTCCTTCTTATTATAGACGAGTCGCACATCACATTGCCGCAGGTGCGCGGTATGTACGCGGGAGACAGGGCGAGAAAGACAACGCTGGTGGATTACGGTTTTCGATTGCCGTCTGCGCTTGATAATCGACCATTAAATTTTACGGAATTTGAGACAAAACTGGATCAGGTTATGTTTGTTTCAGCGACCCCTGCAGAGTACGAGGAGGAACACGAGATGCTTCGCGCAGAGCAGGTGATTCGTCCGACCGGATTGCTTGATCCATTGATTGGTGTGCGCCCGACCGAGGGACAGATTGATGATTTGATCGGTGAGATTCGAAAAGAAACGGCAAATCATAACAAAGTACTGATTACAACTTTGACAAAACGTATGGCAGAAGATTTGACAGATTACATGGCGGAACTCGGTATTCGCGTCAAATATATGCATTCCGATATCGACACGATGGAGCGCGCTGAGATTATTCGCGACTTGCGACTGGATGTGTTTGATGTTTTGATTGGGATTAATCTTCTGCGGGAGGGATTAGATATTCCGGAGATTACATTGGTGGCGATTTTGGATGCGGATAAAGAGGGGTTCCTTCGTTCGGAGCGTTCCTTGATACAGACAATCGGTCGTGCGGCTCGAAATGCGTCGGGACATGTCGTTATGTATGCGGATAAAATAACGGATTCCATGCAGATTGCAATTGATGAGACGGCGCGCCGTCGTGAGATTCAGGAAGCATACAACAAAGAACACGGTATTACGCCAAAGACGATTGAGAAGTCGGTACGTGAACTGATTAGTATCTCAAAGGAAATTGCGCGTGACGAGATGGAGATGCAGCGTGATGCCGAAGAGATGACGCGAGAAGAACTGGAAAAGCATATCGCAGAGATAAAGAAAAAGATGGAAAAGGCAGCAGGCGATTTGAATTTCGAGGTAGCAGCGGAGTACAGAGACCGTCTGATCGAACTCAAAGAGATGTTGCGTGACATGTGACAAGAGAATGAATTAGTGGGTGAAAAAATGAGTGATAAGAGAAAATATATCAAGATAAAAGGTGCAAATGTTCATAATCTCAAGAATATTAGTTTGGAGATACCGAGGGATTCTTTTACCGTGCTTACGGGGCTCAGTGGTTCGGGTAAGTCGTCGCTTGCTTTCGATACCATCTTTGCCGAGGGGCAGCGGCGCTATATGGAATCGTTGTCTTCCTACTCCAGACAGTTCTTAGGACAGATGGAAAAGCCGGATGTGGAAAAGATTGAGGGACTGCCACCGGCAATCTCCATCGATCAGAAATCAACCAATCACAATCCGCGCTCGACCGTTGGTACCGTGACAGAGATTTACGATTATTTTCGATTGCTCTATGCGCGTATCGGTATTCCGCACTGTCCACAATGTGGCAAGGAAATCAAAAAGCAAACCATTGACCAGATGGTGGACCGTATCATGGCACTTCCGGAGCGCACAAAGATTCAGCTTTTGGCACCGGTGGTTCGTGGGCGGAAGGGTACTCACGAAAAATTGTTTGCCAAAGCGAAGAAGAGTGGCTTTGTCCGCGTGATTGCAGATGGCAATCTCTACGAACTGTCAGAGGAAATCAAACTGGATAAAAACATTAAGCACAATATTGAAATCGTGGTAGATCGTCTTGTTGTAAAAGAAGGAATCGAGAAGCGTTTGACGGATTCCATTGAGACGATTCTCGGTCTTACGAATGGTCTTGTGGTAGTTGACATCATAGATGGCGAACAGATTACGATGTCAGAAGGTTTTTCGTGCCCGGATTGTGGCATCAGCATTGACGAGGTGGAGCCGCGCAGCTTCTCATTCAACAATCCATTTGGAGCCTGCCCGGAATGTTTTGGACTGGGATTCAAGATGGAGTTTGACGAGGAACTTATGATTCCTGATAAAAAACTTAGTTTCAATGAGGGCTGTGTTACGGTGATGGGATGGCAGTCGGCTTCCGACCCAAAAAGTTTTACACATGCTATTTTAGCAGCACTTTCAAAGGAATATGATTTTTCACTTGACACGCCATATAAAGACTTGCCGGAAGACATCCGTCATAAGTTTATCTATGGATTTGACCGGACGGTTCCTGTTCACTACAAGGGACGGCGAGGCGAGGGCGTTTATGACATCTGTTTTGAGGGACTGATTGCCAACGTCAATCGCCGATACCGCGAGACACATTCAGAAACGAATAAAAAAGAATACGAAGAGTATATGTACATTGCACACTGTCCGCTCTGTGATGGCCAGCGACTAAAGAAAGAATCCTTGGCGGTGACAGTCGCAGATAAAAACATCTATGAGATGACAGAGATGCCGATTCGCGATCTTCAGGTGTTCTTGAATCAGATGGAACTCACCGAGCATCAACAAAAAATCGGGCATCATGTGATGGAAGAGATTCGTGGTCGTGTCGGTTTTTTGGTGGATGTCGGTCTTGATTATTTATCGCTTTCAAGAGCGACAGGCACACTCTCAGGTGGTGAGGCACAGCGCATTCGTTTAGCGACACAGATTGGTTCGGGACTTGTTGGAGTGGCTTATATATTGGACGAGCCGAGCATTGGCTTGCATCAAAAAGATAATGATAAACTCCTAGCGTCGCTCAAGGGATTGCGAGATCTGGGAAACACACTGATTGTAGTTGAACATGATGAGGATACGATGCTTGCAGCAGATTGTCTTGTTGATATCGGACCTCGTGCGGGTAAACACGGCGGAGAAGTCGTGGGCATTGGCACACCACAAGAGATTATGGACAATCCTAATTCCATTACGGGAGCGTATCTCAGTGGGCGCATGCAGATTCCTGTCCCGGCGGTGCGAAGAAAACCGACGGGGTATCTGACAATAAAGGGTGCCCGCGAGAATAATTTGAAAAACATTGATGTGCAGATTCCACTTGGTGTAATGACTTGTGTTACAGGCGTGTCCGGCTCGGGTAAGAGCTCTTTGACAAATGAGATTCTCTACAAGCGTTTGGCAAAGGAACTAAACCGTGCGCATAAGGTTCCAGGCAAACATGATGATATTGAGGGGATAGAACAACTTGATAAAATCATTGATATTGACCAGTCGCCGATTGGCCGTACACCTCGTTCCAATCCAGCCACATACACGGGCGTATTTGATATGATTCGTGATTTGTTTGCATCTACTGCAGATGCAAAGGCAAGGGGATATACCAAGGGGCGCTTTAGCTTTAACGTGAAGGGCGGGCGATGCGAGGCGTGTACAGGTGATGGTATTCTAAAGATTGAGATGCATTTCCTTCCGGATGTTTATGTGCCTTGTGAAGTTTGTGGGGGAAAGCGCTATAACCGCGAGACACTTGAGGTAAAGTATAAGGGAAAGTCGATTTATGATGTGCTTGATATGACGGTTGAGGAAGCGCTTCATTTCTTTGAAAATATGCCATCCATCCAGCGAAAGATTCAGACACTGTACGACGTGGGTCTGTCCTATGTGAAACTGGGTCAGCCATCGACGACACTCTCAGGCGGTGAGGCGCAGCGAATTAAGCTGGCAACAGAACTTAGCCGTCGCAGCACCGGCAAGACGATATATGTTTTGGATGAACCGACAACAGGTCTTCACTTTGATGATGTGAATAAACTGGTTACCATTTTGCGTAAACTTTCCGAGGGTGGTAATACGGTCGTTGTCATCGAGCACAATCTTGATGTTATTAAAACAGCGGATTATATCATAGATATGGGGCCGGACGGCGGCGATCGAGGCGGAACTGTGATTGCATGTGGAACGCCGGAGGAGGTTGCGAAGAATTCGGCTTCCTATACAGGGCAATATATCAAACGATACCTTGCGGCGAAGTAGATAGAGATATTTTACCGGGCTTCTGATTATTGAATCAGAAGCTCTTTTGCGGTTTTGGATACATAGATATGTCCAAACGCCAATAAAAAAGCACTACAAAGACAGCATTAACAGCATTAACCGCTATAGAAAATAAAAAATTCATTGAAAATTGGTAACTTTTGTATATAATTGAAATAAGAATGTAAAACTATCATTAGGTGGATTGTGTCCACTTGACATATAAGAAGGCGAAAGGAGAAACAAAATGGTTTCAAGTGATATCGGAATTGATTTGGGTACAGCCAGCATTTTGGTATATGTGAGAGGAAAGGGCGTTGTCTTAAAAGAGCCATCCGTAGTGGCATTCGATAGAGACACGAATAAGATAAAAGCGATCGGAGAGGAAGCACGTTTGATGCTTGGTAGAACACCGGGCAATATCGTTGCTGTTCGTCCGCTTCGTCAGGGCGTTATCTCTGACTATACAGTTACAGAAAAGATGATCAAGTATTTCATTCAGAAGGCAATGGGCAAGAAGAGTTATCGTAAGCCTCGCATCAGTGTATGTATTCCGAGTGGAGCGACTGAAGTGGAGAAGCGTGCAGTAGAAGATGCAACATACGCAGCCGGTGCAAGAGAAGTTTCTATTATTGAGGAACCTATCGCAGCTGCTATCGGTGCGGGCATCGATATCTCCAGACCATGTGGAAATATGATTGTTGATATCGGAGGTGGTACTGCGGACATCGCTGTGATTTCACTTGGCGGTTCGGTTGTCAGCACTTCTATTAAAATCGCAGGTGATGATTTTGATGAGGCTATCGTCCGCTATATGCGTAAAAAACACAATCTTTTGATTGGTGAGCGCACGGCAGAGGATATCAAGATTAAGATAGGTACCTGCTATCCGCTTCCTGAGCCTGAGACGATGGATGTTCGTGGCCGTAACTTAGTTACAGGCTTGCCAAAGACGATTCAGGTGACATCCGAGGAGACAGAGGAAGCATTGCGCGAGCCTACACTTCAGATTGTGGAGGCGATTCATTCCGTGCTTGAGAAGACACCACCTGAGTTGGCTGCCGATGTGGCGGATCGAGGTATTGTTCTAACGGGTGGTGGAGCTTTGCTTCGCGGACTTGAGGAATTGATTGAGGACCGTACAGGTATTAATACGATGACAGCAGAAGACGCTACAACATGCGTGGCTATCGGTACCGGTAAATTTGTAGAATTCTTATCAGGAGATGATACAGAGAACTAAAGTTTTCGAGTGTGAGCGCCGATATATATAATATTCAAAGTACATCATTTTAAGGAGAAGGCACGCTATGGTTAAGGGGTTATACACCGGATATACGGGCATGGTAAATGAGCAAAAACGAATGGACGTAATTGCAAATAATCTTGCCAATGCAGCCACTACAGGCTATAAGAAAGAGGGCATGGTAAATCAGGCTTTCGACCGTGAGTTGGCTATCAAGATCAAAGATACCTCGACGGGACATTTGCCACAGGGAATCGGTGGCATTCATTTAGGCGTCAAAGTGGGAGAGACCTATACCAATTGGGATCAGGGAAACTACCAATTGACGGACAATGATACGGACATGGCGATTGCTGGCAATGGTTTCTTTGCTATTTCATTTACCTCCAAAGATGGTGCGACTTCGATAAAATATACCAGGGATGGTGCATTTACCGTTGACAATGAAGGTTATCTTCGTACATCGGATGGTGACTATGTACTCAACATGAATGGCGCACTGAATTCCGATGACAACGTTGCCAACTATGTGCGAGTGGACCCGACGATGGATTTTTCGGTTGACCAGCAGGGCTATATTTTCCAGAACAACCAGCTCGTCGGTCAGATTGGCGTGGTAGATGTAGCAAATTATGATTTTATTTCAAAATACGGTGAGAATATGTATGATCTGGTAGAAGGTGGACAGATTATCGCTGCGGATGCTTCCATAGAGCAAGGATGCCTTGAAGCTTCGAATGTCAATGTGATAGATGAAATGGTGCAGATGATTACGATTGCCCGTGCCTATGAGGCGGGACAAAAGATGATTCAGACCGAGGATTCTACACTTGAAAAAGCAGTCAACAGCGTTGGCAAGGTATAACTTGTAGAAAGGAGATGCATTCATTATGATGAGAGCATTGTGGACTGGTGCTTCCGGAATGAAAGCCCAGCAGACAAACGTAGACAATATCGCAAACAATATCGCAAATGTAAATACGGTCGGATACAAATCGCAATCCGTCCAGTTCAAATCTTTATTATATCAAACACTCCGCACAGCCACGACAACAGCGAATGGTGAGGATAAGCCGACCACAGCACAGGTTGGTTTAGGTGTTCGTGTGGCTTCTACAAATACAAATTTTACCCAAGGGACTCCGCAGGCAAATGACAGCGCGACCGCACTCTATATTTCGGGTGACGGTTTCTTTGCTGTGCGTGGTGCTGACCTTGAGACATATTATACAAGAAGTGGTGATTTCACTTGGGCGATTGATATGAATGGCAATCGTGTACTTTCTACGTCAAAAGGACAGGAAGTACTTGATAATGCCGGAAATCCGATTGTCCTGCCGGAAGGAGCATCCGGTGACAGTGTTACCTTTGGAAGTGATGGCGCATTGGCATACAAGGCGGCGGACGGTACTTACATTTTGACAGGACAGTCTGTTGCATTGTACCAGTTTAACAATACCAGAGGATTGGAGAAGACGGGAGACAGTATGTTCCAGGAGTCAGAGGCGTCTGGTCCTGCATTAAACGAACAGGCGACGGCAGGAATTCAACGTAGTGTGATTTCGCAGGGATATTTGGAAGCCTCCAATGTAAATGTGGCGGATGAGATGGTAAATCTGATTGTTGCACAAAGAGCATACGAGTTGAACTCTAAGGCGATTACAACATCAGATACAATGTTGGAACAGGCAAACAACTTAAAACGATAGGAGGTAGCATATGAGTTTTTCGGTTGACGGATTGACATCTTATTATGACACCATGGCTACAAATGCAAAGAATTCTTCGAGAGCAGACAGCGCCACCGGTGCGTTGAAAGGTCTTTCTTCTGATTCGTCAGAGGAAGAAATGGTAGAAGCGGTAGAGTCGTTTGAGGCTTATATGGTAGAACAGGTAATCAAACAAATGAAGGACTCTGTCTTGCCAGACGACGAGGAGGAGGATGCTTCTATGGAGCAGTACAAAGATATGTACATAGACTCTACCATTCAGCAGTTGGCCGGGGACATGGTATCTCAGTATGGCGGCACTATGACGGAGGACTTAGTTGCGCAGATGAAGCGCAACTATGGAATTGAGTAATGGAAGAATTACAGGGCTATGTGGATCACATTGTGTTCCGCAATGCAGATAATGGTTATACAGTTTTGAATTTCATATGTGATGCAGACGAAATCACGTGCGTAGGAATCTTCCCGGTTGTTACTGAAGGGGAGATTCTTTTACTTAGAGGGGAATTTACATCTCACCCGACCTATGGGGAGCAGTTTAAGATGAAGTCGTATGAAGTGAAGCCTCCCGAGGATGTCATGTCTATGGAACGCTACCTGGCATCGGGGGCAATTAAGGGCGTCGGCGTTGCCTTGGCGGCACGTATCGTGCGTCGCTTTAAAAGTGACACGTTCCGAATCATGGAGGAAGAGCCCGAGCGCCTTGCGGAGGTGAAGGGCATCAGCGAACGCATGGCGATGGAAATATCAAACCAGATGACAGAAAAAAAAGACCTGCGGGATGCGATGGTCTTTCTGGGTAAATATGGCATTTCTACAAATCTGGCTGTTCGCATTTATAACACTTATGGTCAGGAAATTTACAGCGTGATTCGCGAAAATCCTTACCGAATGGCAGAGGATGTGGCGGGCATAGGGTTTAAGATTGCAGATGAGATTGCCACAAAAGTGGGCATAAAGACAGACTCGGACTTTCGTATACAGAGTGGGATTTTGTATTGCTTGACGCAGGGCGCATCTATGGGACATACATACCTGCCGAAAAAGGAACTTCTTCGTTACGCATATGAACTTCTTGAGGTGGCTCAGGAAGCTATTGAGGGTCATATTATGAATCTGGCGATGGATCACAAGATTGTCATCAAGGGGGATGAAATCTATTCCAAGAGCTTCTATCGTATGGAGGATATGACTGCGGGGATGCTGCACGCATTAAATGTCAGGTATGAGGAATCGCCGGAACGGTTGTCAGAAGCGATTGCCCGAATTGAAACAGAAGAAGAAATGGAACTCGATGAGTGGCAGGCGGAGGCAATTCGCATGGCTGCGACACATGGTCTTTTCATTTTGACAGGCGGACCCGGTACGGGAAAAACGACGACCATCCGCGGAATTATCAATTATTTTGTACATGAAGGCTGTGATGTTTTTTTGGCTGCGCCTACAGGACGAGCGGCAAAACGAATGAGCGAGACGACAGGATATGAGGCAAAGACCATTCATCGTATGCTGGAAGTAAAAGGAGTGACGGCGGAGGACGAAAACGGTGCGCGTGGCGCGGGTATGTTTGAAAGAAATGAACAGAATCCGCTGGAGGCAGACGTGGTTATTATAGATGAGGTGTCAATGGTGGATATTACGCTTCTCTACGCATTGCTAAAGAGCATAGCGGATGGCACCAGATTGGTTCTTGTCGGTGATGAAAATCAGCTTCCGAGCGTGGGACCGGGCAATGTTTTGCGCGATGTGATTGCAGCGAATTGTTTTCCGATGGTTACGCTGCAAAAGATTTTCCGCCAAGCAGCACAGAGCGATATTGTTCTCAATGCGCACAAAATTAACCGGGGAGAACATGTGTCAATTGATAATAAGAGTCGGGACTTTTTTCTGTTGAAACGTTATGATGCGGATGTGATTATCCGCGTCATCCTTCAGTTGATTCAACAAAAACTGCCGAAATATGTCGGGGCAACCAGTTATGATATACAGGTGTTGACACCTACGAGAAAGGGTCTTTTGGGTGTGGAACGATTAAATATAATTTTGCAACAATACTTAAATCCGGAGAGTCGAAACAAGAAGGAGTACAAGGTTGGCGAGCGGATTTTCCGTGAAGGCGATAAGGTGATGCAAATCCGAAACAATTATCAACTGGAGTGGGAAATTCGAAGTAAGTATGGTATTGCCATAGACAAGGGACTCGGTGTTTTTAATGGCGATGTCGGCGTGATGGAAGAGATTAACACCTATACAAATACCGTCAGCGTTGTCTACGACGAAAACAAGATTGTGGAGTATCCATTTAAGAGTCTGGACGAATTAGAGTTGGCATACGCAATCACAATCCACAAGTCGCAGGGCAGCGAATATCCGGCAGCGGTGATACCGCTTTTGCCCGGCCCGAGAATGCTTATGAATCGAAACCTTCTGTATACCGCGGTGACGAGAGCGAGAAAATGTATCACGATTGTGGGGGACGATAACACATTTTACCAGATGATTGATAATACGATGCAGCACCGTCGATACTCCGGATTGTCGGCCCGACTGGTGGAACGAAGGGAATAAAAAAGCAACTTGCAAATGCAAGTTGCTTTTTTCGTATTTACAATTTAGTCGTCCTTTGTTATCCTTGTCGTAGACGATCCGATGACATAGGATTCTTTGAATTCTTCTATTTCATGGAATGATTTTGGAAATTCCATCTCAAATTTCTTTGCAAGTTCCCCATTGTAAAGTTTTACTGTTTCGACATTTGGTGCAGATATTTTGATATCACCTGGCTGATTGCCGGTTACCAAAACCTGATAAACTTTTTTTCCGGCAGCGTAACCGAGGGCATAGGGATCCATGTATGTGCTTGTGAGTGTTGACTCGCCGAGCGAACCATCGCCTGAAACTGTTCTTGTGCCCGTCTCTGTAGCGATAGCGACAATGTCATCTATCTGATCGCTAAGATGATTGCCTGTAGTAATGTACAGACAACTGCATTCATTTGATGCGTAAGTGATGATTTCTTCCAATGAAGCATCTTCAGGAAGTGGTTCCGTGTTTTCTGCAGATAAGTCTTCTGTCCAGAACTGTGAGACGAGAGGCGCATGGGCACTGTTTGGAGAGATGATACCATCAATCAGGTTGCTTCCGCCGAAAATCTCAACATCCTGATTGCTCCCCTCAGCAAAAGATGCTGCGACTGTCTTTGTCTTTGTAATGACAGGGGTAGTGGTGTTTATGGATGTATCGTCTCCTTCGGCATCCTCGTCTGTTGTCGCTGCTTCTGACGTGCTGACTCCGGCAGATAGAGCATATTCTTTCCATGGAATGCCTGCCTGATCCAGATATCTTTCCATTTTTGCAAGTTGGTAAAGAGCATCCGTGTCATCGGCGGTGTAGAGAAGTCCGACGGATTTTAAGTCGGGTGTTGTCTCAATAATCAATGAAACCTGTGCGGCGATATCCGGCTCGGAAGAGACACCGGTGACATTGGAATCGGTTTTATTGTTCCATTTATTTCCAATGCCTGCAGTTAAGTGCAAAAGATGCTGGTAATCCATCACGCCGGAACCGACAATGGGAATCTCCTGCGTGGCAGCTGCGGCGGATGAGACACTGTCGGGACCGTTCGCAAAAATAAGCTGTGTATTGTCCTTTACATAATCTGCACAGATGGCATCGGTCGTAGTATCGTTGCTTGCAATCTTGGTGGTCAAATGTACATGATCCGCTCCGAATAAATCATTTAGCGCATCGAGAAAACCGAGCGAAATATTATTGTAGTAGTCATTGCCCTCGTCCTGACAGATGCTGATTTCGTACACCGTGTTGTCCTCTTCCGTCAGCGGATCGTACGTTACAGACTTGTCTTTCTTGCAAGATGTAAGAGATAAAATCATAACAGCTGCCAGTCCGAGACCAATCAGTCGTTTATATTGAATCATAAAATTTCCTCCAAACAATTTCATAAAGAAACAACATAAATTTTAAAGACAAGGAGAAAGAAAGTCAATGACAATTCATAGAAAAATCATATCTTATTTTTGGGATTTGCTATTTCCACCGCGATGTCCCGGCTGTGATGAACTCTTATATCCGGAAGAAAAGGTGGAAGGGTTTTGCAAAACATGTATCGGTAAAATAGAAAGAGTAGGTGACGTCTGCTGTGTGAAATGTGGCAAACCACTGCGCTTGGCACAGGAGGAGTATTGCGGTGATTGCAAGAAAAAGAAGCATTATTTTATACAGAATAAGGCAGTGTATCTTTATCAGACTCCAATGAAGGAGGCGATGTATCGACTGAAGTACAGCAACCGGCGCTGCTATGCGGAGGCATTTGCAAAGCAGGCGGCAAAAACATATGGAGACTGGATTCGGAAACATCAGATAGACGGCATTGTCCCGATTCCGATGTATAAAAGGAAGGAACGGGTGCGCGGGTATAACCAGGCGACTGTTCTGGCACAGTGTTTGCAGAGAGAAATAGGGGTGAGCGTCTATGCGGACTATGTTGTGAGAACACGAAATTCTGTGCCGCAAAAAAACTTGAAATATCTGGAAAGAAAAAATAATATGAAAAATGCTTTTAAAATCAGAAAAAAAGGTGTAAAATTAAAGAAAATTCTGTTAATTGATGATATATATACTACAGGGAGCACGATGGATGAAGTGAGTAAGGTGCTTCTGACCGGTGGCGTAGAAGAGGTATACTGTCTGAGCATATGTATTGGGGCGGATAGATAGACAGAAATAATAGTGACTTAGGAGGAAGGATGTATGGAAGTACGCAATTGCAGACAATGCGGTAGAATGTTTAATTACATTGGAGGCGTGCCGTTATGCATGAGATGCAAAGATGAGCTTGAGGACAAATTTGCGGAGGTAAAGGAATTTGTTCGTCAAAACCCCGGAGCAACGATTCAGATGGTTTCGGAGGAAAACGATGTGTCAGTGCAACAGATTCGCCAATGGGTTCGTGAGGAGAGACTGGAATTCTCTAAAGACTCACCTGTAGGCATCGAATGCGAAATTTGCGGGGCATCAATCCGTACAGGGAGATATTGCGATGCTTGTAAAAAGACGGTTACGGAAGGATTCCGTCAGGCGATTGAGCCACCAAAGCCGTTGAAGCAACCGGACAAATCAAAGCGCATGCGGGATTCTGACAAGATGCGTTTCCTACAGTAAAAACATTCTGTTTTTGTGGAGCCAGACCGACGAAGAAGGTCTGGCTCTTTGTTTGCGTTAAAAATCCATATGTGGTAAAATAAATTACAACTATGCAAAGGTGGTAGAGTATGCTTAGTGAAGAGAGAGTCAAACATATGACAAAAATGGCTCTGTTTGAGAAAAAAGAGTCAAAAAAAATACAACTCGTGATGAAATACAGTAAAAAAGACTATGTGGATTTATGCGTGATTGTCAATATATTTTTAGGCACAGTGTTATACCTTATGATTAGTGGAATTGTGGTGACGGCACTGTATTCTACGGTGTTTACGAATTTGCGCCTGTTTGGTTTGGTATTGGGAATCGTGTTAGGGATGCTGCTCTACGTGGTTTTTATTTTCTTCTACCTGAGGGCGGTGCGCAAACGAGCTTCCAAGCGTTACAATGAAGGCGTTCATGTGGCAAAGGAACTTCGAAAAGATTACAACATACTGCGGAAGATGTATGAGGAAGAAGAATCAAACAAAGCTCCTGAGGGATGGTACTAAGATGTCATTTTTAATTAAACTTCGATCAAAAATCAGATATATGTTAACGAGGCAGGAGGAATGGGCTGTACGGATTGTGCATCTTGGAGTGTTGTTTCTATCCTTTATGCTTATCAATCATGTAATAGGATACCAGAAATTGCTGAATCATTGGTGGGTTGCATTGGTGCTCGCTTTGATCTGTATGTTTATACCGGTGCAAGGCGTCTCCGTAACGATTATCTTTTTTGGATTGCTGCATCTGATGTCGCTTTCGACGGATGTCGCAGTTTTTTCTCTGGTGCTTTTTCTTGTCAGTTATATGATTTGTAGTTATTTTCAGTCAAAAGACACATATCATTTAATTGCTGGCCCTGTTTGTTTTCAGTTAAAAATTCCGTTTGTGATGCCGATTAGTGTCGGTCTGTTGCGGGGAATCAATGAATTGCCCAGCGTTGTGCTGGGTTCCATCGTGGCGTATTACCTAAAGGTTGTCTCCGACAATGCATCCGCCTTTATGGAAAAAGGCTCAGAGATGACAGTATCTTTTTTGATTCAGAGCAAACTTTTAGCGAGCCCGATGTTTTATATTTATGTTGTGACAACAGTAGTCGTTTGCATCGCTGTTTATTTTATTCGCATGAGCGAGATAAAGTACTCGTGGATGATTGCGGTGATTGTGGGTACCTTGGTTGAGTTTATCGTTATGCTGTCAGGATGCTTGTTTTTGGATGGAAAAAAGGGGATACCGATGCTCGCAATCGGAAGCGCTGTGACATTATTTATTGGCCTTGTGACGGCGTTTTTGATTCAGGGTGTTGATTACAACCGAACAGAAAAGGTCCAGTTTGAGGACGACGATTATTATTATTATGTGACTGCAGTGCCTAAGATGCACATCACAGAGCAGGAAAAAGAAGTAAAGAAGATTACAGAGGAAAGGGAGTGATGGAATGAGTAATTTGGCAAATTCAATTGATGCATTTATTGATGACTATTTTGGTATCAATATTCCGAATGTCCATTTTACTGACATCGTGGAAATCATCATAATTGCCTACTTTTTCTATCATCTTTTGATGTGGGTTAAGAACACTAGGACATGGATTTTATTCCGCGGTATGCTGGTGATTATTGCATTTTTTATTGTAGCAGCATTGCTACAGATGAATACCATATTATGGCTGGGTGAAAAATTGTTAAATGTCGCCCTGATTATGGTTATTATTGTATTTCAACCGGAACTTCGAAAAGCGCTGGAGGATTTGGGACGAAAGAATATCTTTTCGTTTTTATCTTCGCTTGGGTTTGCGAAAGGTATCAGCAAGCGATTTGAGGATAAGACGCTCATGGATATGGTGACGGCATCATACGAGATGGGGGCTGTTAAAACAGGTGCTTTGATTGTCGTTGAAAATGAAATGCGGCTGGATGAGTATGAGAGAACAGGTATTATTCTGGACTCAGTTCTCTCCAGACAGCTTTTGATTAATATATTTGAGAAGAATACGCCTCTGCATGACGGTGCAGTGATTGTTCGCGGGGACCGCGTGGTATCTGCCACGTGTTATCTGCCGCTTTCCGAGAATCTAAATCTCAGCAAAGAACTTGGCACGAGACACCGCGCCGCTATCGGCATGAGCGAGGTGTGTGATGCATTGATTATCGTCGTGTCGGAAGAGACCGGAAAGGTTTCGATAGCACAGGGCGGTGAACTCAGAAGGAACGTCACAGACGGCCAGTTGTTGGAGGCTCTTCGTGAACTGCAACATCCGGCAGACGAAGAAGAACAACAGACAAAGTCTCGCATTGGAAGGAGGACGAAACATGAAACCAGGCATGATGCTTAGAATCAAAAGAGTCTTTACCAACAATGTCGGGCTAAAGCTTTTGGCAGTGGTTTTTTCTGTGGCGCTATGGCTTATCGTTGTAAATGTAGATGACCCGACACAGACGAGGACATTTTCTGCACCAGTGACGGTGATTAATGAAGAGGTGCTTACGGATGCCGGTCGCTATTACACGATTCCGGATGGAA
Source organism: uncultured Roseburia sp. (assembly GCA_964408625.1). Lineage (GTDB taxonomy): Bacteria > Bacillota > Clostridia > Lachnospirales > Lachnospiraceae > Pararoseburia. Next base: position 16,127 of record CAYPAA010000030.1, read on the forward strand.
ACAATACCGTGTCTTTCCGCGTGACGGCGAAACGTTCCGTGATTGAGAGACTGTCAAACACGGACTTTACCGCGACAGCAGATATGAATTTTTTGGAGAATGACAGCAGGATACCGGTTTCTGTCACTGTAAATAATGAAAACAATAACGTTACCATTTCTTCCAAGAGATTATATCTGCAGGTCATTGTTGGCAATGAGATGATGATGAAACACGAAATCAGCGTAAAGATACAGGGGACACCTTCTGATGGCTGTGTCGTCGCTTCGACATCGGTTGAGCCACAGACGGTTACACTGACCGGTCCGCAGGAAGTTTTAAATACGGTTTCCAGTGTTGCGGTATATGTGGACATCAAGGATGCAAATGGTGATATCGAGCAAGAGGAAGCAATGCTGCATTTTCTGGATGAGAAGGGAAATGAAGTCGATCGAAGCAAGATAAAGGTCGACCACGAGACAGCGAAAGTCAAAGTGGAAATTGCTCGCCTGAAGCAGGTTGATGTCAATGTGAATACGAGTGGCGAACTTCCGGAGGGGCTGTATCTTGATGATATTTCTGTGAATCCGTCAAAGGTAAGTATTATGGGAAGTGCTGATAAATTAAATGATATCACTGTGATTACGATCCCGGGAAGCGCAGTGAATCTGTCTGAGATTCAGCAGAGTACGACGACGACGGTAGACTTGAATGCGTATCTGCCGGAAGGCGTGAGTGTCGCATCGGGCGAGAGTTCACAAGTGGAGATTTCCATCCGCGTGTCCGGCGACTCTGCACAGAAATTTGTGGTGCCAACAGCGAATATTGCGGTGAGGAATCTGGCGGGTGGCTTACAAGCCGAATTTGCTGATAAAAATGTCACGATTGAGGTTTCGGCAGGCAAGGATGACATGGCAAAAATATCGGCGGCAAATATCACAGGTTTTGTTGATGCCAGCGGTTTGGCAGCAGGAGAGCACACGCTACAGGTAAATCTCGACTTGGATGCTGCATATACCGTGACTCCGGTGACAGTAAAACTTACAATAAAGGAATAGAAAAGAGGAACTACTATGGGTAGATTGTTTGGAACAGATGGGGTGCGTGGTGTTGCGGGTTCGGAACTTACAATAGAACTTGCAATGAAATTAGGTCAAGCGGGAGCCTATGTTTTGACAAAAGAAAAGTCGCATAAACCTACGATTATCGTGGGATGTGACACACGTGTTTCCGGAGGAATGCTTGCAAGCGCCTTGATGTCCGGCATTTGCTCGGTTGGAGCAAATGCTATCTTTGCAGGCGTTATGCCAACACCGGCGATTGCTTATCTTACGAGAAAGCATAAAGTGGATGCCGGCGTTGTGATTTCAGCGTCACACAATCCGATGGAATTCAATGGAATCAAATTCTTTAATGGTGAGGGATATAAGCTTTCGGATTCGTTGGAAGACGAAATCGAAGTTTTGATTGCCAATGACATGAAGGATATCAAAATGCCGACAGGTTCCGGCATCGGAAAAATTGAGTATCGTTTTGATCTGGCGAGAGAATATGTCGAATTCATGAAAAAGACGGTTCCTGTTGATTTGTCCGGGATGAGGATTGTCATCGACTGTGCGGAGGGCGCTTCCTATAAGACATCCGTCGCTGTGCTTACAGAGCTGGGCGCTGAACTGGTTGCGATACATACCGATCCGGATGGCACGAATATCAACGCAAACTGTGGCTCAACGCATATGCAGGAGTTGAAGGCACGCGTAGTTTTTGAAAAGGCGGCACTTGGTCTTGCTTTTGATGGGGATGCAGACCGCATGCTTGCAGTGGATGAAAACGGTAAGATTGTCGATGGTGATGAGATTATGGCAATCTGTGCAAACTATATGAAGTCGCAGGGAACACTAAAGAAAAACACGGTTGCTGTTACAGTGATGACAAATCTTGGATTTACCTTAATGGGACAAGAGCAGGGAATCAACATTGAAAAGACAAAAGTCGGTGACCGCTATGTGCTCGAGCATATGGTGGCAAATGGGTACAACATCGGCGGCGAGCAGTCGGGTCATGTTATTTTCCTTGATGACAACACAACAGGGGACGGCTTGCTCAGTGCGCTTCACCTTTTGGAGGTTATGGTTTCCACGGGCAAGAAGTTATCTGAACTTGCATCTGTCATGGAGGTATTGCCACAGGCACTTGTCAATGCCAAGGTGCCAAACCATAAAAAAGATAATTTTATGGAGTATCCGGAGATTGCAAGTGCAATTGAAGAGCTGGAGAAGAAATTTGCAGGGGAAGGAAGGGTGCTGATTCGTCCTTCCGGTACTGAGCCACTCGTGCGCGTCATGATTGAGGGCAAGGACCAAAAGCAGATTGAGGAAGAGGCAAAGAGATTAGCCGAATTTATTACAAATACAATGCTGTAGGGGGAAAATATGGTAGAGCAAAAAGTGAGAATTGTGAATCCGACGGGCTTGCATTTGCGTCCGGCGGGAGTCTTTTGCGATACAGCGATGCGGTTTTCATCTAAGGTGACATTCCGCTATGGATTCAACAATATTGCAAATGCAAAGAGTGTACTTAGTGTACTGGGGGCTTGTGTCAAATCAGGTGATGAGATTGAGATCATATGCGAGGGGGAAGACGAGGAGGAAGCCCTGCGCGTCTTGGTCGAGTTAGTAGAAAACGGATTTGATAAATAAGAAAGAAGGATATAGACATATGTTAAACTATAAGAGATATAAGAGAAATCCGGTATTAAACTATCCGGAACGACAGTGGCCAAATAAGGAGATTGAAAAGGCTCCGATCTGGTGCAGCGTAGATTTGAGAGATGGTAATCAGGCGTTGATTGAGCCGATGAATGTGGAAGAGAAGATGGAGATGTTCGAACTTCTCCTGCGTTTGGGCTTCAAAGAGATTGAGATTGGTTTCCCGGCAGCATCACAGATTGAGTATGATTTTTTGCGTAAGCTGGTAGCAGAAAACAAGATTCCGGACGACGTCAAGGTGCAGGTGTTGACGCAGTGCAGAGAGGAATTGATTGATCGTACATTTGAGGCAATTCAGGGCATTAAAAATGTGGTAATGCACATTTACAACTCGACTTCTACCTTACAAAGAGACGTGGTATTTCACAAGAGTCAGGATGAAATCATTGATATTGCAGTGGCAGGTACGCGTATGGTAAAGGAGCGCTTGGCCGGCTTTGACGGAAATATTCAGCTTGAGTATTCCCCGGAGAGCTTTACCGGAACGGAGATGGATTTCGCTCTTCGCATCTGTACAGCAGTGCAGAAGGAGTGGGATCATGCTACGGATGCACCGATTATCTTTAATCTGCCTGCAACAGTAGAGATGAATACGCCAAATGTGTATGCGGATCAGATTGAGTGGATGAGCACACACTTTGAAGATAGAGATAACATCATCCTGAGTGTACATCCGCACAATGACAGAGGAACAGGAGTGGCGATTACGGAATTGGCACTTCTTGCAGGGGCTGACCGTGTCGAGGGCACGCTTCTCGGAAATGGTGAGAGAACGGGTAATGTTGATATTTTGACGATTGCTTACAATATGTTCTCTCAGGGTATCAATCCGGAACTTGAGATTGAAGATATTAAGGAAATTGTAGAAGTATATGAGAGATGTTGCAAGATGACCGTCGATATGCGTCATCCATATGCAGGAAAACTTGTTTTTACAGCATTCTCCGGTTCTCATCAGGATGCAATCAACAAGGGCGTCCACGCCATGCAGGAGAAAAATAATCCATATTGGGAAGTCCCATATCTTCCGATTGACCCGGCTGATATTGGAAGAAAATACGAGCCGGTGGTCCGTATCAACAGTCAGTCCGGCAAGGGCGGTGTTGCCTTTGTTATGGATACGGTATACGGATATAAACTTCCAAAGAAGATGCAGAGAGAATTTGCAGATGTCATTCAGTACATGTCTGAAAAAGATGGTGGCGAAATCGAGCCGCAGAAGATGATGGAGGCATTTAAGAAGGAGTATCTCGAGTGCAAAAGTCCGTTTGAACTTGTCTTTGTTGACATCGATGACAACATGGCAAATGATGAAACACATGTCGCACTTGACTTTAAATATAACGGGAAAGAAATTCATTCTGAGGCGGATGGTAACGGCCCGATCGATGCCGTGAAGTTGGCGATTCGCCAGTGTGTACCTCAGGTCAATTTCACCGTTCAGAATTACAGTGAGCATTCACTTGGGGAAGGCTCCGGCGCCAAGGCGGCAGCGTACATCGAAATGAGAGACAACCGCAGCGGCAATGTGACTTACGGTGTGGGTGTCAGCTCAAACATTACAAGAGCTTCTATTCGAGGAATTTTCTCAGCGATGAATCGACTGGTGAAAAGGGCGAATGATTATGTGTAGAGTCAGTGTCTGTATTCCGGCATATAACAATGCGGACTATATAAAAGAAACAATTGAATGCGTTCTAAATCAAACATATAAAGATTTAGAACTAATTATGGTGGATGATCAATCCACGGATAATACGGTAGAGATTGTAAAATCTATCAAAGATGAACGTTTGAAGATATTTGCAAAGTAGAGGATATTGGGAAATGCAATATGATTATTTGGTAGTAGGAGCAGGTTTGTTTGGCGCAACTTTTGCATATGAAGCAAAAAAGAGGGGCAAATCATGTTTGGTGATTGACAGGAGAGAGCACATTGCAGGTAACATTTATACGAAAGAAGAAGAGGGTATAAATGTACATGTTTATGGTGCGCATATTTTTCATACATCGGATAAAATAATCTGGGATTATATCAATCAGTTTGCCGAATTCAATCATTATATCAATTCGCCTGTGGCTGTATATAAAGACGAATTGTATAATTTGCCATTTAATATGAATACCTTTAGTAAGATGTGGAACATTCGTACTCCGCAAGAGGCTCAGGATATCATTGCTTCGCAGATTGCCGAACTAAATATTACAGAACCCCGGAATCTCGAGGAACAGGCATTGTCTCTTGTTGGACGTGATGTATATGAGAAATTGATTAAGGGATATACAGAGAAACAGTGGGGGAGAAGCTGTACCGAACTGCCATCCTTTATTATCAAAAGATTGCCGCTTCGATTTACGTATGATAATAATTATTTCAATGACCGCTTTCAAGGGATTCCGATGGGAGGATATACGCAAATTGTTGAAAAGATGCTGGATGGAATTGATGTCAAAACAGGAGAAGATTTCTTTGACTTGAAGAAATCGGGTAAGCTGTCAGACGGTACAGAGGTGTCTTATGGCAAAATTCTTTTTACAGGTCAAATTGATGAGTACTTTGAGTTTAAATTTGGACCGTTAGAATACCGCTCTGTTCGTTTTGAAACAGAAAAAATTGATTGTGAAAACTATCAGGGTAATGCGGTAGTGAATTACACAGAAAGAGAAGTGCCATATACAAGAATTATTGAACATAAACATTTTGAATATGGGAAACAACCAACGACAATTATTTCCAGAGAATATTCATCAGAGTGGAGACCTGGTGTCGAACCATACTATCCGGTAAATAATGATAAGAATAATACTTTGTATGAGAAGTATGCAGAATTGGCGAAGAAGGAAGGCAATGTAATCTTCGGCGGTCGTTTGGGTCAATACAAATATTATGACATGGACAAGGTATTGATGGCATCGCTGGAGTGTGTGAAAGAGGAACTATCGTGAAACAGAATATTTTTATCAGCACAGTAAGACGACATGCATTATATGAAAATAAAGTTGTATTTGTAGGGGGTGTGCTGGAGGAACGCCCTGAATCAAACGTGATTGAATTGTATGGTGACAACCGGAAACTGGATGCTGAGGTGATTATTCGAGAGGACCGTTCTATCTGGAATAAATATAATATTCCCGGTCGAACTGTTACAAGTGAGTTGCACATTATTGCATCGCTGGAGGAACTTGAAAAATACAACAAAATAACAGTGAAGGATGGAGAACCGGGGCAGACACAAAAGGTGATTTCTTTTAATATGAATACGCTGAAAAAACATCTTAAGGAGTCTGTGTATAATCTCGATTCGGTTTTATACGCTAAGGGTGACAAAACGCTTACCATCAGAGGCTGGGCACTTAACTTTGATTCACTGGAAGTATGCTTGTCAGATCAAGCGGGAAACAGAGTTGAGCAAACAGTAGATTATTATATTCGAAAAGATATTGTTGGAACCTTTGAAGAACTTCGGGAAAGAGATATGTCGAAGCAAAGGCTGGGATTCCTTTGCAAGGCAGAGGGGATTACCGGAGAGCCGGTGATGCTTCGAATCATTGCGGATGGCAAGACGATTGCTTTCCCAATTGACCCAATAAAGGATGGCGGATTTGATCCTACAAATCCGTGGCATCGTATGATTCGATGTTACAAGAATAATGGATGGAAAGCATTTGTGCATCGCGCATTTGATAAGGTGTTTAAAGAATCTAAAGATGCGAATGTACAAAAGCAAAGCTACACGCAGTGGATGAAATATAATGATGTTACAGAACAGGAATTGGCTAAGCAACGAGAAGTAAAATTTGCCAAGGAATATACGTTTAGTATCGTTGTTCCATTATTTAACACACCAATTCATTTCTTAGAAGCCATGATTTCTTCCGTACAAAAGCAAACATATGCCAGATGGCTGCTTTGCTTGGCTGATGGTAGTGACAATGATAATCTAAAGGACTACTTCCAAAATCATTATGGAGATGATGATAGAATCTGCTACAAGAAATTGGAGAAAAATGGCGGTATCTCAGACAATACGAATGCCGCGATTGCCATGGCAACCGGAGATTATATTGTTTTGGGTGATCATGATGATGTGTTTGCAGAAAATGCTTTGTATGAGCTGATGCAAGTAATCACTCTTAAGGATAATGTCGAAGTTATCTATTCTGATGAAGATAAGATTGATATGAAAGGCGAGACTCGTTTTGAGCCTTATTTCAAATCTGATTTTAATATTGATTTACTTTGCAGTAATAATTACATTTGTCATTTGTTCTGTGTGAAGAAAAATTTGGTTGCTAAGGTTGGGGGATTCCGAAAGGAATTTGATGGTGCGCAAGATCATGATTTCTTCTTGAGGTGTGTGGAACAGGCAAATGTGGTATATCATATCCCGAAGATTTTGTATCACTGGCGTAGCCATATGAACTCCACGGCTGGAAATCCGGAGAGTAAATTGTATGCTTTTGAAAATGGAAAGAAAGCGGTAAAAGAACACTTTAACCGCATTGGTGTAGAAGTGGAAATGGAAGATGGAGCTGACATTGGATTGTATCACGCAAGGCATATTGTGCAGGGAAATCCAATGGTTTCTATTTTGATTCCGAACAAGGATCATATTGAAGATTTGGACAAGTGTCTGACATCCATTGATAAAAACACATACGACAATTATGAAGTAATTATCATTGAGAATAACAGTACGGAAGAGGAAACCTTTGCATATTATGATTCCATTCAGGAGAAGCATAAAAACTGCAAAGTGGCATATTGGGAAGCGGAATTCAACTATTCCAAGATAAATAACTTTGGAGCAACATATGCACGGGGAGAGTATCTGTTATTCCTAAACAATGATATTGAAGCTATCAATCCGGATTGGTTAGAGCGAATGCTGGGATTCTGTCAAAGAGAAGATGTGGGGATTGTTGGAGCTCAGCTACTCTATTCAGATAATACGATACAGCACGCGGGTGTTGTCCTGGGATTTGGCGGTATTGCCGGACATGCGTTCGTTGGCCTTTGTGAGGATGAAACGAAGGGGTTTGGACGAGCTAAGGTGGCACAGGATTATACGGCGGTGACGGCTGCCTGCATGATGACATCAAAGGCAGTATTCGAAGAAGTAGATGGTTTTGAAGAACGGTTATGTGTGGCTTTTAATGACATTGATTTTTGCATGAAGGTTCGTTCTACAGGAAGACTGGTTGTATACAACCCGATGGCAAAGTTGTATCACTATGAGTCAAAGAGCCGCGGTTTGGAAGATACGCCAGAGAAGGAACAACGTTTCCAGAATGAAGTTGCCATCTTCCAAGAAAGGTGGGCGACGGAATTGGCAGCAGGTGATCCATATTACAATAAAAATTTAACATTAGAGCGGGCAGACTTTAGTATTAATGCGTAAGGAAATCTATGCCAATACCACTTATTTAGATGTGGGGATACTAAAAATCTCAAAACAACGCAAGGAGGTGTCGATGCCATGTGTGAAGTAATGGAAAGATATATTCAAGAAAATGAGAAAAAAAGAATTGCGTATATGTTAAACAATGGCAAAACGTCAGAAGAAATTGTAGAATTCTGTGGTTATGAATTAGAACTTGTTATGAAAGTTCAATCAGAAATTATGCAATTAGTTTAGTAATAATCTATTCTCCAAAGAGAAATTGAATTGCGAGGTTTATATTGCTAATCTGGAATCCATTTCTCTAAGAGGTCGCTATATAAAAAGCACACCACCAGTTATTGAATTAAATGAACGCATGGAGTCGACGCAGAAACAAACTTTCAACACTTACGCATGAATTGGGTCATGCGCTGCTCCATGATGATATTGCCGGGATATCAACTTCACAAAAAGAATTTGAAGCAGACGCTTTTTCTATTATGTTAAGCGCTAATTATGGTGTTGAGTTGACTGATACCAGAAAGAAGCATTTGGCAGACAATGTCAGAATGTTCAAGACAGAGGTATTAGCAGGGCTTGGAGAGGACTGCACGGATGTTCAGCGAAAATGGCAAGAAAGCTTATATAAGAGTTTCAGTTCTGTGTACTCCATGTATCGGGAGAATATCGAACAGATTGAAAAATATGTTGATCAGCATGTTTCAAAAGAAGAACTGTTAAGTGTTGCAGAAAAGGAAAAAATTGACGAACGCTTCCAACTCAATATGAAAAAAGAGCAACTGTCGGAATTGGCATTGTTCTGCATGGATAATGAGGGTGTTCCGGAAATAGACAGGCTTTATGAAACCATCAGCGAAAATTTAGGCGTTAGTGAAGTGCAAAAGGAGATGGTGATGTGATTTCAAAATGTGCCGACCGTCGGCACATTTTATTGTGGAGAAATATTTGTGATTGGATTATAATCTAGTTATCAAAAAGAAATGGAAAGGAGACAGACTATGCGCTATATAACAGGCACCCATGCTTTAAACATTCCATGTTCTTTGGATACGTTCGGAGATTGGCATCAGAGTGCCTTGCGCTGGGTTGATCTATGTGTAAAGGAATCTGATAGCAGTCTGTTTGATAATTATGGTATTGAGTTAGGAAAGCATATTCCGGAGCACGATGGCGTTTATGCTGTTGCGAATACGATTCGTGCACTTTTGGATTTGCTGGAGGAAGGGAATTTCCCTGCAGCGCAGGGGATGAATGAGAACTTTATAGGTAACAGTAGTTATGATAAAGAAGTCTTTGAAAAAGTTTGGCAAATGCGTTTTTTACCTCATTGGAGAGCAATCGATGACTTTATGGGGAAGGAATATACAATGAAATGGATCAGATTTAAGGAGGGTATGGATGGATTGGAGAGAGAGTCACGGTAAAGTTATTCATGATTTTTTACAGTGTCTGAACAAACAGACAGATGCATATGTCTTAAAAGGCGGCACTTCCCTCATGATGTGCTACAATCTGGATCGTTTTTCAGAAGATATTGATTTGGATAGTACGAACAAATCTAGAATAAAAAAAATTGTGGAGAGTTTTTGTGTTGAGAACGGATATTCCTATCGTATCAACAAAATTGCTACCATGAAAAGTAGTGCATATGCTGCTAGAGATAAGATTAGAGATTTGTACGATGTAGTATTCATTTGTAAAAATTATTTTTCAGAATTGTCAGATGATGTGAAAGGTTTTATCAAAGAGGTGTTACAGTACAAGGGGCTGGAACAATTTGATTATCTGATTCATACACAAAAGGATGAGTTGATTGATGCTGATAAGTTAGCAGAAGATTTTTTGGATGTATTTGATATGCTGGGACTTATGGTAGACAGGGAGCAAAAAGAAGAAATTATGGAAAATGATTTTGAGGAAGACGAGCCGCAGGAGAGAACACCTAAAATGTAAATTTGTGCCGACGGTCGGCACAAAAAATGAGAGTAAATGATACTAGATGATAGTTTTCAGGTATGATATGATAATCTTGTAAAAAATTAAATAGCAAACAAAAACCGTATGAATTACATGCGGTTTTTTTATGGGCTTTAGCCTGTTGAGGGCATTGGAGTTTTTCGTGTTCCGAAAAATGGA
>CAYPAA010000031.1:0-24093 GCA_964408625.1 uncultured Roseburia sp.
GCATTCCGCCGAATTTTACATAGGTGTCAAAAAGCTCCCGAACCTCATAAATTTCGCCGTCAGCATCTGTGATCCGTTTCCGCATACCGCCTGCCGGAGATTTTCTCTCGGTGACAGAATATCCATGGAAGTCAAGAAACTCCCTGAAGGAAAGGGGAAGCACTTTGATTTCCACATACCGCCCGGAAAGATAAGTGGATAATTCAGAGGAAAGCAGGTAAGCATTTGAGCCGGTAATATAAATGTCACAGTCAAAATCCACCCGGAAAGAATTGACGGCATTCTCCCAGCCCGGAATCCGCTGCACTTCATCGAAAAACAGGTACATTCTTCGGTCCGGAAGAATTCTCTCCTTCACATATTCATAGAATCCCCTGAAATCCATGTCCGGCAGCCCCATGGATTCAAAATTCATTTCAAGAATCTGGTCGTCTTTCACACCGCAATCTCTCAAATGATTTGCCATCAGTTTCATCAGGCTGGATTTCCCACAGCGCCTGATCCCGGTCATCACTTTTATCATTTCCGTATCTTGAAACGCGATCATTCGATTCAAGTAGAGGTCTCTTTTTTTCAGAGTTGTTTTTAACATTCTTCCGGCACCACCTTTCACGCGAATATCATATCACAAACTCCCGCAAAAACCAAGTTTGTAAATTCAATTCTACAAACTCGTTAAAAACAATATATCCAATAGTTACTCATAAAAAAACAGCGCAGATTGCTCTGCGCCGCTGGTAATGATATCGCTTTTATTTTCTTGTTGGGTCAAATCCGGTGAACCATATCTTAACCCAAATCGCCGATTAACGCTTGCTGAACTGCGGCGCTTTTCTCGCGGCTTTGAGACCATACTTCTTACGCTCTTTCATACGTGGATCTCTTGTCAAAAATCCGGCAGCCTTAAGTGTAGGTCTGTACTCAGCATCTACCTGAAGCAATGCTCTGGCAATACCGTGTCTGATGGCACCGGCCTGACCGGTGTATCCGCCACCCTTAACATTTACCAAAACATCAAACTTGTCAACGTTGTCTGTAACAACCAATGGCTGACGAACAACTACCTTCAATGTCTCTAATCCGAGATACTCATCGATATCTCTTTTATTAATTGTAATCTTACCTGTTCCCGGTACTAAATATACTCTAGCAACAGATGATTTTCTTCTACCAGTTCCGTAATACTTTGTATTAGCCAATGTAATCTACCTCCTTGCCGAATTAAAATGTTAACTCTTCTGGTTTCTGAGCTGCATGCTTGTGATCTGGACCAGCATATACAAACAACTTTGTATACATCTGTCTTCCCAAAGGTCCCTTCGGAAGCATACCCTTAACTGCATGTTCGATAACTCTATCCGGATGCTTTGCTAACATTTCCTTCAAGGTTGTCTCTTTCATACCACCAACATAATCTGAATGATGATAGTACATCTTCTGATCTAACTTCTTACCGGTAACTTTTATCTTTTCAGCGTTAACAACAATTACATAATCTCCACAATCAGCATGAGGCGTGAAAATTGCTTTGTTCTTTCCTCTTAATACCTTGGCAACTTCAGAAGCTAAACGACCTAATGTCTGTCCTTCTGCATCTACTACATACCATTTTCTTTCAACCTGACTTGGGTTTGGCATATAAGTTTTCATTTGGTTTCCTCCTTAAAATCATAAAGTGCTTTCTTCGTACAATGTCCGAAATACGAATACTCGCATTTGTATAGTCAAAATACGGTTTCGGGGCTATTGAAACCACATTTCTAAACTAATCAGCCCTCACATTATAGTACACCCGTCGGGGTGTGTCAAGAAAAAAAATCGATGCCAAGCAACGTCAACCCTTCCGGTGGAGCAGTCGGCCCCGCAAGCGCCCGGTCCTTCCCTTCCAGAATGCCCTGCACATCATCCGGCGCAATCACTCCTGCGCCCACCTGAACCAAAGTTCCTGCAATAATACGGACCATGTTATAGAGAAATCCGTTTCCTGTCACCTGTATCGTGATCATATCATCTTTCTTCGTGACATCGAGTGAATCAATCGTTCTGACAAATGTTTTCGTCTGCGCATGCACTGAGGAAAAACTGGTAAAGTCATGTTCCCCAACAAAGTAGGATGCCGCCTGCTGCATCTTTTGCACATCAAGCGGATGATGATAAAAATAACTCGTGTTTCGTTCCAGCGGAAGGCGAAATTTACGATTTAAAATACGATATACATATGTTTTTTTGCTTTTCGAAAAACGGGGATGAAAATCCGATGACACTTCCGATGACGATTGGATAACAATATCTTCCGGGAGTCTTTGATTGAGTGCATAGGATATTTTTTCTGCCGGCATGCGCGTATTTGTGTCAAACACAGCCACATTTCCCAGTGCGTGAACCCGCGCATCCGTGCGACTCGCTCCCATCACAACAACATCCTCGCCAAGCAGCTCGCTGAGATGTCTGTTGAGCATTTCTTCGATTGTAATGCCATTGGGTTGCACCTGCCACCCGCTATAATTGGTACCGTCATATGCAACTACCAGTTTTACTCTCATTTCTTCCTAATCCTTATTTACATCAAAATCTTAATCAACAGCACGATAACAAAATATGCTGTCACAATGCCATATCCGACATAATCCCTCTTTTGATATACAAGCGGTTTCATCTTGGTGCGACCGTCTCCGCCCACATAACATCTCGCCTCCATCGCAAGTGCTAAGTCATTCGCGCGGCGAAATGCTGAAACAAACAGCGGCACCAGCAGCGGAATCATATTTCTTGCTTTTTTTATCAATCCACCACTTTCAAAATCAGCGCCTCGCGCCATCTGCGCCTTCATAATTTTGTCCGTTTCCTCTATCAAAATTGGGATAAAACGCAACGCAATTGACATCATCATCGCGATTTCATGCACCGGTATCTTTATCCGGTTTAAGCCGCGAAGTCCCTTCTCCAAGCCATCCGTCAATTGATTTGGTGTCGTTGTGAGCGTCATCACCGATGTCCCGATAATCAGATAAATCATACGGATCGTCATCAACGTGGCATTCTTCAAACCTTCTATTGTAATTTTGAATTTCCATACGGACACAAGCACTCGCCCCGGTGTCAAAAACAAATTGAACAGACCGGCAATCAGCAACAGAACAACAATCGCCCGCAGCCCTCTTACCATAAAAGACAGCGGCACTTTGCTCAAATATATCATTCCAAACATAAATAATGTAATCACGCCAAATCCAATCAAGTTATCAAAAGAAAAAACACTTATGATAAAGAGGAATGTACCAAGAAGTTTTGTCCTCGGATCAAGTACATGAATCACAGAATCCGCCGGATAGTATTGTCCCAATGTGATATCTCTTAACATATTTCTTTCCTACAATCTAATTATTTGCGTCCCAACATACGGAGAATCGCATCCCTCGCCTCTTCTACCGTTGTAGCATCCGTCCCTACATTCATACCTGCCGCTCTCATCTCGTGCATCAGATATGTCACTTGTGGAGCCGCCAATCCAATCGCCTCCAACTCTTTGTAATACCGAAAGACGTGTTTCGGGTCTCCATCCAGCATCACTTTACCCTGATTCATCACAATAATCCGGTCTACATATTTTGCAACATCCTCCATGCTGTGAGAGACCAATATCACCGTATTGCCATAACGCACATGCGTCTCTGCAATCAAATCCAGAACCTCGTCTCGTCCTTTGGGGTCCAATCCCGCTGTCGGCTCATCCAGAATGAGTACAGCCGGTTTCATCGCCAAAACGCCTGCAATGGCAGCTCGTCTTTTTTGTCCGCCTGACAGTTCAAACGGAGAAGAATAATAATACTTCTCCGGAAGTCCTACGCTGCGAAGCGCCTCAAAGGCACGAAGTGTGCAATCCTTTTCCGGAAGCCCCTGATTCCTCGGGCCAAAACAGACATCCGCAAAGACCGTCTCTTCAAAGAGCTGATGCTCCGGATACTGAAAGACCATTCCAACCTGTGTACGCAAATCCTTCAGGTCATAATCCTTGTCATAAATATTCTGACCATTATAGTAAATCGCACCGTCTGTCGCTTTTAGTATACCGTTCAGATGCTGTACCAGCGTAGATTTCCCGGAACCTGTATGTCCGATAATCCCTATAAATTCACCATCATTAATCTTCAAATCCACTTGATCCAGAGCCGTGGTTTCGTATGCCGTTCCCTGACTGTATCGATGTGATACTTTATCTAAAATAAATGACATTGTTATTTCCTTTACCCAATCTGTTCCAATTCATGAATCAATTCTTCGCGCGTCAGGATCGCATCGGAAAGCGGAAGCCCCGCAGCTTTTAATTCGTATGCCAGCAATGTAATCTGCGGCACATCCAATCGGTGTTCCTGTAATTTCTCCACCTGTGAAAAAATGCCCTTCGGGCTTCCTTCCATCACAACCTTCCCCTGATCCATCACATAAATGTAATCCGCATCCACCACTTCTTCCATATAATGTGTAATCAGAATAATGGTCACGCCCTTTTCTTTGTTCAGCTTATGTACTGCCCGCAGCACTTCCTTACGCCCATCCGGGTCCAACATCGCCGTCGGTTCATCCAAGACGATACATTTTGGTTCCATCGCCATAACACCTGCAATTGCCACCCGCTGTTTTTGTCCGCCCGATAGTTTGTTAGGCGAGTGTTCACGGTATTTCCACATTTCGACCGCCTTTAAACTACGCTCAACGCGTTCCCAGATTTCATCTGTCGGAACGCCCAGATTTTCCGGGCCGAATCCGACATCTTCCTGCACGATGCTTGCAATAATCTGATTGTCCGGGTTCTGGAATACCATTCCGGCTCGCTGTCTGATGTCATACACCTTTTCTTCATCGCCGACCTCCATACCATCGACAAACAGAGTCCCATCTGTAGGCGTCAGCAGAGCATTCAGATGTTTTGCAAACGTCGATTTCCCGGAACCATTATGTCCAAGAACAGCGATAAACTGTCCCGGCTGCACCGACAAATCCAAGTGATCCAAGGCAACCTGAATCCCCTCCACATTGCCTTCCTCGTCACGCATGATATATTCATGTACCAGTTTTTTTGCTTCAATGATTCCCATAAGAATCCTTTCTATCTACCAATGCAATCGATGAAGTTCTCCCTCAAGGCGCATATGGTCAAAATTATTTTGGCGCAATGCCTCATACAAAACAATTGCCACAGAATTCGATAAATTGAGCGACCTTGTCTCCCCCATCATCGGAATGCGCACACACGTCTCCGGATGTTTTACCAAAATTTCCTCCGGTATCCCGGCGCTCTCCTTACCAAACATGATAAAACAATCCGGTTCGTACTCTACTTCGGTATAAACCTTTGTCGCTTTCGTGGTCGCAAAATAAATCTTTGCATCCGGATTGCGTTCCATAAAATCATTCCAGTCGTCATATCTGATTACATCCAAGTGTTGCCAGTAATCCATGCCTGCACGCTTTAATGTCTTATCATTTAATCGGAACCCCAGAGGTTCTATCAAATGGAGACTCGTCCCTGTCGCCACGCAGGTACGACCGATATTTCCTGTATTTGCAGGTATTTCCGGTTCAAATAAAATAATGTTCAACTTTGCCATTACTGATTCTTTTTCTCCTCACGCAGTTCTGCGATAAATTCTTCCATGCGATCCAATGCCACTTTGAGATTATCCAAAGAGTACGCATAGGAAATACGAAGGAATCCCTCACCACAATCACCAAATGCGGTTCCCGGAACAACTGCAACCTTTTTACGGTTCAAAAACTCAGTGGCAAACTCTTCCGATGTCATACCGAATTCCCGAATCGATGGAAATATGTAAAACGCACCAAACGGTTCAAAGCATTTCAAGTTCATCTCCCGAAAACGATGCACCAAATATCTTCTGCGCGCATTGTATTCCTCCCGCATCTGTGCGACGTCCTCATCACAGTTGCGCACAGCCTCCACCGCAGCATACTGGCTGGTCGTAGGCGCACACATAATGGCAAACTGATGAATCTTCAACATCTGTTCGATGATGCTCGCCGGTGCACAGGCATATCCCAATCTCCAGCCTGTCATCGCATGGGATTTCGAAAATCCATTGATCAGTACCGTCCGCTCCTTCATGCCGGGAAGGGATGCAATGGATACATGTTCTTCTAAGTATGTAAGTTCTGCATATATCTCATCACTCAAAACAAACAGGTCATGTTTTTTTACAACTTCTGCAATCGCCTCCAAATCTGCCTTTTCCATGACAGCACCTGTCGGATTGTTTGGAAACGGCATAATCAGAATTTTTGTCTTTTCTGTGATGGCGGCCTCCAGCTCCTCGGCAGTCAGGCGGAATTGATTTTCCTCCTTCAGGTTAATCACCACCGGCGTACCGCCCGCTAAGATGGTACATGGCAAATAAGAGACATAACTGGGCTGTGGTATCAGCACCTCATCTCCCGGGTCAAGCATCGCGCGAAGTGCAATATCAATCGCCTCACTTCCGCCAACAGTAACCAGCATTTCCTTTACATAATCATATTCCAATGAAAATCTACGATACAAATAATTTGCAATTTCCACCTTTAATTCTTTCAGACCGGCATTTGATGTGTAAAAAGTGCGACCTCGTTCCAGCGAATAGATTGCCTCATCACGCACCTTCCACGGTGTATCAAAATCGGGTTCACCTACACCCAAAGAAATCGCATCCTCCATCTCACTGACAATATCAAAAAATTTACGAATTCCGGATGGCTCAATTGTCACGATTGTATTTGACAAGGGGTTTCTCATAAACTCACCAATTCCCTTTCATCTTTGCGTTGTTCTGCCATAACTGTTCCATGGTCCTTGTACTTCTTAAGAATAAAGTTTGTCTTTGTGCTGAGAACAGAATCCAGCGGTGACAATTTGTCTGAAACAAACTCTGAAACCTCGCGGAGTGTTCTTCCCTCCAACGTCACCATAAAATCAAATCCACCCGAAATCAAATAGACAGCATTCACTTCCGGATAATTGTAAATACGTTCTGCAACCTTATCAAATCCCATACCCCTTTGTGGCGTGACGCGAACCTCAATCATAGCTGTCACTTTCTCAATACCGACTTTCTCCCAGTTGATCAGTGTGTGATAACCGCAAATGATATGCTCCTGCTCCATAGCCTCCAATTCATTCATGACCGTTGCCTCATCTGTTCCCATCATGATTGCCAAATCGTGCAAATCCACACGACTATTTGTCTCTATATAACTCAAAATCTTTTCTCTCATCTTATACTCCTCCTATATTTATGATAAGACACTATACAATTCGTCCGTTTTTGGCGGTTCGAGAAATCTTCGCTCTCCGTCCCGCATGACGACACGATCATTTCCCTGTGTCGCCTTTCCTATTAGCACAGCCGGAATATCTTCCTGCAACAACGCTG
The DNA here is from genome assembly GCA_964408625.1 of uncultured Roseburia sp. Classification (GTDB taxonomy): domain Bacteria; phylum Bacillota; class Clostridia; order Lachnospirales; family Lachnospiraceae; genus Pararoseburia. Next base: position 7,425 of record CAYPAA010000031.1, read on the forward strand.
CAACTAACGCTTCCCCATTCTCTGCTGCCATCAGCATTGTTCCGCTCGAAATCAATCCATATGGATTCACGTCAAAGTACTCACATATTTCCACTGTTTCCTGTCGAATCGGAATTTTTCTCAAATCAATCTCCAGTCCAACGCCTGACGCTTCTGCCATTTCCCACAAGGCTCCAAATATGCCGCCCTCCGTCACATCATGCATCGCGCTAACGCCAGACTTTACGGCGACTGCGGCCTCGGGTACTACAGATAAGTACTGTTCAAACGAAATTGCTTTATCTACAAAAGCATCTGGAAATTGCTCTTTCAGTTCCGCCTCTTTTTCTTTGGCAAGGATTGTCGTACCTTCTATCCCAATCCATTTCGTTACCACAATATCCATGCCCGGTCGCGCACCGTCTGTTCGAACAAGCGCATCCCGTTTCGCCTTTGCGATGCCGGTCACGCTGACAATCGGCTGATTGACTGCTTTTGTCACCTCTGTGTGACCACCAAGAATCTGCATCTTTGCGTCCTTGCATGCCATCTCCATCTGTTCCATAATGCGCTTCAGTGCTATCTCTCTCGTACCGTCCGGCAACAGAATTGTCAGCATGACGCCAATCGGTTCTGCGCCTGCACTCGCCAAATCATTTGCAGTGATTTGTATTGCCAGTTTCCCGATATCCTTTGTCGTTCCGGTAATCGGATCTGTGGACATCACAAAAATCTCATCCGGTTCTAAGACAATCGCGGCACAATCCTCTCCAATCCCCGGACCAAGAAGTACCTCATCTCGTCTTGTATGTAATTGTTTCATCACAGAACGTTTTAGTACGTTCTCCGGGACTTTTCCTACCTTCATTTTGTTACCCTATAAAAGTACACCATAAGGCTGCCTATAAATAGGCAGCCTTTTACATACTTCGTCATCTCATTTTTTTGTATTAGTTTGTCGCTTCACCATTAGAATGTGTACTGTCCGTATTATTGCTGTTACCTACAGATGTATTCGACTCGCTTGCCGACGGTTTTTCCGCTGCTGCCGCCTGTGCCGCTTCTGCTGCTCTTGCCGCAACTGCAGCATCATTCCATGTCCCGACAGCCGCCATAATGACATCCTGATTCTGTGATGCAATAGCTGCTACAACCTCTGACTGTGCCTGTGGATTTTCGGTTGCAATACCTACGGAAACCACTTCCTTAGACGGATTGTATTTACTATTGTTAAAAATTTTACGACTCACTTCAACACCATCTTCATACACAACTTTCCAAAGTCTTGCCGTGTAGCCGGTATGTGGTTTTGTCGTCGTCTCGACATATCCGATTGGTTGATCACCGACAGCCACAAACTCTTTCTCTGGGTCTGTCTGACTTGTAACCTCACTGATAAATTCTACTTTACGGTTTGCAGGTCTTGTCTCCTGTCCATAAATCGAAAAATATAAATTACCGCCACTCACATGTGATTCAATATAAATTGGTGTCTTCTGATTATTCTTGAACTGAAAATCCTTCGCACCATCTGCAATTGCGGCATCCATAGAAGGCTCGACATATCCGACGATCATAGAATGTGCTGATCGTGTGACCACCTCAAGTTCTGAGCGAATGACAGCATTATATAATGTAGTTGACACTTGGCAAATGCCTCCGCCATATGTCTCAACAGTAGTGCCATTTTCATAGGAACCTGCTAAGAAATAGCCATTTTCCTCTGTTGTCGGTCCAATCGCTTCTGCCACAGAAACGACCTCTCCCGGATAGACGACCATGCCATCCAACTTACCGGATGCAACAGCGATGTTCTTTGTTCTGCCGTCAACTGCAGTTCCATAGTTTGTATCAAAACTCGCCAGCAAATCTTTGATTGTCGAGAGTTCCTCTTTTGTACCACGCGGCGTATCTTTTTCCGTCAATAACGCAATCGAAGCATTGTTTCCGTTCCACTCTGTTGAGATGTAATCTGCGATTGCCACCGCTGACTTTCCAACTAAAAGTGCCTCCCCCGCTTCGCCCTCGACATATTCAAATGTACCGTCAACAAGTTTCACTGTATTGTCAACAGCCTCAACAACAAGTTCATCCTTGTGTTGCTGCAGAAAACTTTCTACTGTCGGTGTGTCTGTCGTAAGGGAAATCTCAAAATCCTTTCCCTTTCCGTTTTTGATATCCGTCTGCGCTTTATAACGATAGATGAGATTGCCCTCGGTTCCATAAGAGAGTGCGCGGTCGACAACATCACTGTTCTTTGCACACAAACCAATATCTTCACGGTCTGCCGTAATACTCTTGTCGTCAACCGTAAGGTTGAATTCCACACCATCATATTTCTTTATATATTTTGATACGATTTTTTCTGCTTCCTCTTTGGTCATACCGGATACGTCGGTTCCGCTAATGGAAATATTCTCTGAAATTGTAGGATTTTCATCCGTCTGATCACTTTTTTCCTCTGCCTCCACTGTGCCGGAAAGGCGCATACTGCAGGCTGCGAGAATCGCTGCTGCCAGAATCACATATACCACTATTTTATTATTCTTCATTTTTTCCTCTCACCAAATCTCGACAACTCATTTGTTATTCGAAATCTCATAATACATTTTTCTTATTGTATAACATTCACCTGTTGATTTTCAAGGTACAAACAGACAAATATCATTGACAGTCATCGCTTTCTTTTAGTATATTTAGATGAATAAAGGGCATTGCTTCCATATTATAACAAGCAAGCCAAAAGCGTTGTTGCTACCATGCAACCGATGAGCACCAATACAATAATCGATGAAATTGTTCTGGTCTTTTTCGAGTATTTATAATGTTTCATAATGTACACCTCACTTTGTATATTATAGAAAGGACAAACAATGTTATTCCCTTTTTTAACAATATTTCTCATTTTTGTGATTTTTCTGGCATATCGGTATAAAACCACGAACAAAAAACAAAAAGATATCCAAGCTTCTTTCTGGGAACGGGAAAATGCTGCTAATGCCACTCCCCCTGTCGATTTGGATAACCTAATATATATTACCATTCCTTTGGAAAAATTTCCACTCGGATTGTCTGACGACGAAAACAGGATTTCTATCGAAGACCAACTGCGGCAATTATCACAGAAGCGCATTCTAAACCTAACCGGCATCACCAACACGGAAGTCAAAGAACGCTATGGCGTCTCAAACCTAAATGCACTAACCGAAATTGGCGAAAACTTTGATCAGCTTACCATTTTGTTGAAGGACTATGCAAGCATTCTAATCGAAGCCGAACACCTTGAGGAAGCCGTCGCCGTTTTAGAGTTCGGTGTCGGAATCGGAACCGATATTCGGCAAAACTATACCATGCTCGGTGATTGTTACAAGGCACTCGGCAAACCGGAAAAAATCCAATATTTAATTGATACTGTTTCTGCCAAAAACCTCTTGCTGGCACCTGGCATTATCCGTTATTTAGAAAATCTATTATAAAGATAAGCCACTGTGTTTTGCAGTGGCTTATCTTTATAATATATGTAATACTCGTTGTAAAAGAATCCCTGCACCTGCTATCCAAAGCAGAATCGCTCCGATTACATATGCACCCGTCTTCAATTCAAATCCATAATGGTAGCCTGTATACATGCCTCCGATTACAACCAATACGGAGCAAACCAGAATAACAAGCGCCATCATAACGACCGACGTACCAACAAATCCACAAGCGCATCCTGCAACTAATGTATATAAACTTGTGATTGTAACAATTCTAATATATTCCGCGACCCGAATAGAATCCCGTCTCTTTTCATTGACAAATTCACGCTTGATGGCCTTTACCAAAAGTCGTGCTCCCAAGAGTGCAAACACCACGGTTGCAACAATGTATCCTACATTTTGTGCGTCGCTCAGCAGGCCATATTCCTCCACCTTATAACATGTGATATATCCGCCAAAGAAAAATCCCATCTGTAAAATAGTAACCAAAGCACACGCGATGATAAGGGGTTTTCGCTTTACATCAGCCAGCATCGCACCTTCTATTTCCATCGTTGCAAATATATCAAAGCTGATTCCTGCTATAATTAATATATTTTCAATCCAGTTCATTGAATCCTCCTCGTTTCCATATCGCCAGATAATAGTATAGGGGAAAGTTATTTTGCGTTACATATGCAAACTTTTATGGTTGTCATAAAGCAATATACATTTTCTATAATTTGTATACTTCTATCACAAACCTACTTTAAATTTTCTAACATGGATGTCTTTGAAATCGATAGATAAACATCCACAATCTCATGCACCGGAACACGCATCCCACTCATGATCCAGCGAACTGCCACACTGCATGCCATCTGTCCATAATACTCCGCCACCAGTTCCGGCGTGAGCCAATCATATTTCAAGCGTTTTTGAACCGCCTCTTTGTTCATAAGTCCGAGAAAGATTTCTTTCGTTGTTCGCATCATAATTTCCGTGAACGAGTTTTGCCCCTCCAGACGCACAGCCTTCTGATAAAACTCCTTCTCATTTTCCATCGTAGTAAAAATCAATGTAACGCCTTCTCGCAACATACCATTTTGAAACAATGGCATCGCCGGCATCATCAATTCCTCACGCACAATCCACTCTAATAATTCATATTTATCCTGAAAATGATTGTAGAATGTCGGACGAATCACTCCTGCTTTATCTGTTATCTCTTTGATTGTAATCTTCTCTATCGGTCTCGTTTTACTAAGTTCTTTCAGGCTCTCTGCAAGAATAATGTCGATACCATTTTTACCCTGATTTGTCATAAATTCTCCTACATTAACAATTGTATAATTGTAATATTATACGCTTTGCGATCCCCGCGCAAATTGATTTCCTCGCCCGATTCCATCAGGCGTACTGTCGGACGTCCGATAAACCCTGGATGATTTTCAACCACAATTGCATGCTCTCCATTCGACAGGACCACCTCACTGCCAAGCGGGTAAATACACAATTGGGATGACATAATCTTTACAACTTGAGGATCAAATTCCAGACCTGTTCTTGCCATAATGTATTCCATGACATCCGCCGGCTGATATGCCGGACGATATGGTCGCTTGGATGTCATTGTATCATATAAATCTGCAACTCTCAGAATCCTGGCATTTCGAATTAATTCCTTCCCCTTCAGCCGTTGCGGATACCCCTGTCCGTTGTACCACTCGTGATGTTGATATACCGCCAGATTCACACGCTCTGAAAATGAAAATTCGCGTTGCAGATATTCATATCCTGCCCACGCATGTTTTTTCATCTCTTCCTGTTCTTCCGGCGTTAACCGTCTTCTGGCATTGACCAATTGTGGAAGTACAAACGCCTTGCCAATATCGTGTAAAAATGCAGCAGTTACCAGATCAGACAATTCATCTTCCTGCAATTCCATCTTCGCACCTAAGATTCCGGCAAGAATTCCTACATTCATCGAATGAAAATATGTATAATCATCGTATGTCTTAATGTCTACCATATTGTACATGACATCCTCATCTGCCAGCACATCCTCAACGACATTTTCAACAACCAGACGAATCAACCTCTCCTCCGGTTGCAATGCGCTGTCTTCCGATGTTTTGGAAAACACATCCTGAATCAACGAAACCGCTTCCGACCTCACCTCCGGTGATACGACTTCCCGCATCGATATGTCTTTTGTGAGTTTATCTTCGATATACAGCCCCGCCGTTCCAATAAAATCAATATACGCAATATTTTCCTTTGTAAGCTTTGTGGCTTTGGCAAGAAGTTTTCTTCCTGTGGCATCGTACAGGTCCTGTGCCATAACCATTCCCCTTTTTAATTGTTCTGTCGGTACGTATCGCATAGATAGTCCCCCTATTCGTCAAACTCTACTGTCACAAAAAAACCTTTGCTGGTCTCCTGAATATCAACAACCTTCCCTTCTGTCGATTTCAAGCGTTCTAACGTGGAGTAATTTGCCGACATTGCAAATGATTGTCCCAGTGTATAATAGTAGGAATTCGGCAATTTACTCTCCGTCACCGGGAGAATCTCCCCTATGTGAAGCAGGTTTTGCCGCTCCATTTTAAATTCCATTCGTCTCATGAATAAAACCTTTACATAAAGTCTTCATAGTCTTCTAAGTTTTCTTCTCTTATTATTTTTGAGTCAACAACCTCTTTTGCTGCCTTATTCACTTTATGCACAATAAACATATCCGAAAGTCCATCATAAACCAGCATAATGCCAATTAAGACAAACGCGATTTTGACAAGTCCAAACGCATTACAAATACAGAGAACACCCAATATAATATTTAAAATACCCATAAGCGGTATGCTCCGCCAATGATTGGCACGATTTTTCTTTCCCTCAACGCCAAGCGCCAAATCCTGAATGCCGTGAACACAGAGCAACACACCTATCGCAATCGGAATCAATGAAGTCACCAACTTCGGACTAAAAAACATCCAGAGACCAATCAACGCGATCATCACATACACAATAATTGACATATAACTCTTCTCTTCGTCACATAATTTTGGAATCAGCAATACAATTCCCGATAGTATCAAAATAATCGCAATCACTCTTGCCAAAAGTGTAATCACTGTCCCCGGCCAAAAAATCAACAATATACCAATCACAACACTCAATACCGCGGAAAGCGTAACGTCTATCTTAATGCTTTTCAACTTTTCCATCATTTGCCCATTCCTCCATACTGTTTATTTAATAAAATCTTATGCTTGTATATCAACTTTGTCAATTAACCTTTTATAACAAAGTCTGCAATTTATTCACTTGCTCTTCTGTGGTCGCCCAACTCGTCACAAACCGTACCACCGCATGTTCCTCATCCAGCCATTCCCATATGGAGAATGCAACCTCGCTCGCCAAACGCTCCTGCTGCTCTTTATCGAGAATAACAAATATCTGGTTTGTCGGCGAATCGATGTAACAGCGGTATCCTTTGTCGCGCAGGGATGCTTTGATTTTATTCGCCATTTCTATTGCATTCTTACTAATCTGCAGATACAAATCATCGGTAAACAGCGCATCAAACTGCACTCCGTTTACACGCCCTTTTGCAAGCAGCGCTCCTCTCTGCTTCACATATGTCATAAAATGTGCCGGCGTATTGCCATGTGTGAATACAACCGCTTCCCCACAGAGTGCTCCCACCTTTGTTCCGCCGATATAAAACACATCACATAACATACACAAATCCGGCAGTGATACATCCGATTCCGGAGTTGCAAGTGCATATCCCAGTCTCGCACCATCGATAAAAAGCGGCATCTCATATTCTTTGCAAATATCATAAATCCCCTGCAATTCTGACTTCGAGTAGAGCGTTCCGTACTCTGTAGGATGTGAGATATATACCATGCCGGGATAAACCATGTGTGTGTGATTTTCATCATGATAAAATGTCTCCAACATGTTCTTTAACGCGTCAGCCTGTAGTTTTCCGTCCACACCGGGTATCGTCAAAACCTTATGACCTGAACCTTCGATTGCCCCCGCTTCATGTCCGTTTATGTGACCGGACTCTACTGCCACAACACCTTGATATGTACGCAATAGTGAAGAAATCACAATCATATTGGTCTGCGTGCCGCCTGTCAAAAAGTGAACATCCGCATTTTCACATTGACACGCCTTTTTTATCTTGCACTCTCACTATAACAGTCTGACCCATATGCATCTAACTGCTCCATATTCGACTTCACCAAATGTTCCAAAACTTTTGGATGAGCGCCTTCTGAATAATCATTTAAAAAATATAACATAAAAACCTCTTAATTATGATAAGGGTCAGACCATAAGATCCGACCCTCTACTCTTTCTATATTTGTGCCTGAATAAACTCTTTCAAATTTTCTTTTGACCGAAAACCCACCGCCTGCGCCACCTTGGTCCCGGATTTTATCAAGATAACCGTCGGCACGCTCATAATATTGTATTCCTCAGACAACTTTGCATTCTTGTCTACATCCACACTATAGAATTGCAGCCTATCTCCCATCTCCTCCGCGAGTTCATTAACAACGGGTGCCAGCATTTGGCATGGTCCGCACCATGTGGCAGAAAAATCAACAAGCGCCAAATCAGCCCCTAACGCTTCCTGTAAATCGTTATTCACTACTTTTTTAACCATTTGCTCTCTCCATTTCTCTTTATAGTGTTAGTATCCTCATTCCAATCACATCCTATGCCTTATTTTTTCATTGCAACTTACGGATGATTTATTGTACCACAAAATCAGTAGCGTGTCGAAATGTTTTATTCTCTAATCAGGACCTGTCCATTGCACTCCATTACAGGATTTTCCCAAATCACTTTTCCGACACTGTCCACTGTAATATGTCCGCTTCTCGGATTCTTAATGGAAATCACATCGCCTATTACATCCGCTTCCACATCAGAGTATTCAAATGCTAAATCCGTGTCTACCATGGTACAGTTGATTAGTTTCAGGTTTGTACAATAACATAATGGCTGCGTACCGATAATCCTACAATCAATCAATGTCAGTCCATCAGAAAACCACGCAAGATATTCACCCTTTACCACACTGTCTTTAACAGTAACATTCTTACTGTGCCAAAAGGCATCTTTTGTATCCAAAACCGAATCCACAATCTCGAGATTTTCCATATACTGAAAAGAGTACTTTCCTTTCATAGAAACACGGTCCAACAAAACGTTCCTGCTGTCTAAGAATATATATTCAGATGTAATGTCAGTATCCTTTAATGTGATATCACTGCTCTTCCATCCAAACTCAGGCGATACGATGTTACATCCCTCAAGAGAAATGCGATTACACTCGCGGACGACCTTGATACCTTCCAATTTACAGTCTCGAATCACACCATCATCTGCGTACCAAATAGCCGCACGCGTCTTCTCATCCATTGTCGTGCGTTCCATTTCAAATCCCTTGACATGCCACAACGGATAACGCAGTGAAAACTCACAATCGGAAACAATAATGTCTCTGGATTCTTTCAAAACAGACTCTCCGTCAGCAGGTCCTGCAAATACGCAGTTCTTAATCTGTGTGTTTTGAGAAAAATATAATGCTCTCTCTTCATCAAATGTTTGATTTTCTATTATTTTTCTCATATGTTACCTTCCATCTATTGGATTTCCAATTTTTCCATCCAAATCATATCATACCCTTTGTTAAATTTGTACCCACTATTGTGAAAACAAACTACAAATGGATCAAACCCGGTATCTGTTGAAGCAGGAATAAATCTCCTGCTTTCGCGGGATGGCATAACCGCCGGCAATTGTCTTTCCCTCTGCCACAAAACTCATACCATCCTCTTCCATCTGTTTCTGTAAATATTCTACAATTTCTGAAATGGTGCGTTTTCCGTCTACCAAATTCTCCACGGCATATTTTAAAAGCAACCCGAGAGAAGCCGTCTGTTCACTGTCAATAAGCTGCTCAATGTATCGAAGGTCAATGGTCTGCTTGCCAAGAGCAAATCCATCTGTGCCCATTGTCTTTATCTTGAGGCGTTCCGGTGTATCTTTTTTCACCGCACCACTGCGATAATCTCTTCGCTTTGTTGCTCCGTTTTTATCCTTTTCCATAATCCGCTGCCCCTGCGGCATAACAAATGGTCTCGGCTTTTCTTCCGAAATTGGGAACTCTGCACACAATGCCTTAGCCTCTTTTGTAATATCCATAGGTTTGTAGCAATCCATCTGAATCACCGTGTCCGCAATATGGAAAAATGCCCCCGAACTTCCGGCAACCAAAATTGTGGAAATCCCTGCCTGCTCATAGAGATCCCTAGCTCGCGCCAAAAACGGAGTGATAGGTTCCTTATCCGGACTTACCACCTTTTGCATAAATGCGTCTCGAACCATAAAATTAGTAGCCGATGTATCTTCGTCTAATAGGAGCAAGTTGCTACCCGCCTCTATTCCCTCCACAATACCTGCTGCCTGAGAGGTACTTCCACTGGCATCTGCAGTGGAAAAGTCATGGGTGTCCTTTTTATTCGGCAGATCATTAATAAACATAGAAATATCTACATTTTTAATAAACCTGCCATCCTCTGAGCGAAGTTTTAGCGCCGTTTCATCGGCAATGACATACTCTCTGCCATCGCCTTTAATATGATTATATACGCCAAGTTCCAGCGCATTTAACAGAGTGGATTTACCGTGATAGCCACCGCCCACAATCAAAGTGATACCTTTGGGGATTCCCATACCGGTAATACTTCCCTTGTGCGGAAGTTTCATGGTCACACGCAAAGATTCCGGAGAAATAAATGCTGTCGCCCCTTTCATAGGGCAAGAAGATATCCCACTCTCTCGTGGGAGAATGGAATGGTCTGCCACAAATGCCACCAGATTCTTCTCCGCTAATTGCTGTCGGATTGCCTGTTGGTCCTCTGCTAATTCTATGACCTCCTTGATTCGCTTATCGTCCAAGTTCCTGTAAAAAAGTGACTTTTCCACACATTGTGGCAAATACTCAAACAAAATCTTGTCTAATTCTCTGGCATTGATGGTTCTCCCATTGGCAGGAAGCCCTATGGCAAAACGAACCGTAATCTCTCTCTCATTTACTTCGCATGCAGTTCTTGTCAATACTTCCTGTCCGGGATGTGTGACAGAAATCAATCCGCTCTTGCCGGAGCCCTTCGCCTTGAAGGTAAAATGATTCACCTGCTGCGAGAATTCTCGGAGCAGCAAATCTGCGAGACTTCTCCTGGTCAGAGTGTCCTTCATTGCGTAGGCTGGAAAATTTGCGCGTTTTACATCTACCGTTATGCACACATGAGATGGTGCCGCAAAAGGGTCCCCCTGCACATGATCGATGGACAATACATATTCCCCAAAACGATAACTTCCCTTTAAGGATTTGTACATGGGATAACTCTTATGATCTATATTTCGTAATTGTTCTCTTAATTCTCTGTCTGATTGCATGATACCCTCCTTTTCTCTCCCATTTTTCGCTTAGATTCAATTATATGATAATAAAAAACGATGTCAACAGAGAGAAGCAAACGAATATAAATAGAAAAAAAACAGCAATCATCCGTATTGATTGCTGTTTTGAACATCTCATCTTTTCACACAATAAGCTCTTCAATTCGCAGGTCCTGTCCTCCAAGGATACTCTTTTCACGGCTTCCGCACTTTGGACATTTCCCCTCATTTTTCATCACATTGTACATACTATGACAGTTGCAACAAAGAGCTTCGCCAGGTGTCTGAATCAGTTTTAGTTCCGTTCCCGAAAACAGTTCTTCATCCTTTGTGATGATTGGAAAATACTCGGTAAAAAAGAACGGAATATATCCGGAAAGTTCCCCTACCGAAAGTGTTATGATTTTTATGTTGGCAACTTTATTTTCCTCAGCAACCCGGCGACAGGTTTTCACAATATTTTCTAATACTGATAATTCATGCATTATTTATTGATATCCTTTACTCCATTGAATGGTTTTACAATTGCTCGTCCAATTCTTGATACTTCTTCCTTTACAACAGCTCCGACCAGTTTTTCGTATGTAACGCCATAATCATCATAGTCTCTTGAAAGGCTGATAGCATCAAATTTACATCTCACTGTACACAGACCACAGCCGATACAGATATCCGTATCTACAATTGCTTTTCCACAACTTAAACAGCGGGCAGTTTCAGCCTTCACCTGTTCCTCTGTAAGCGAAGAATGCGGATCGTCAAATGAGATTTCCTTTCTGACCTTTGGAATCTGACGTTTTGTCTTATCGTATTCCCTGACATTAATATTATCCTTGTCAATCATTTTAAATGTAGTGCGCTTCATTCTGCCAAGCGTCAGCGAATGTCCCTCATGAACAAATCGATGTAGGGAATCTGCCGCCTCTTTTCCTGCTGCAATGGCATCAATGCAGAAACGTGGACCGGTGTATACATCCCCGCCAACAAAGATATCCGGCGTAGTTGTCTGATAGGTCCATTCGTCTGCCTGAACTGTTTGGTTTCTATTTAATTCAACAGACTCACTCGCTAATAAGTTGCCCCACTCGATTGACTGACCGATAGCAGTAATCACATTATCACACGCAATCGTGATGGTATCATTTTCATCATACTGTGGATTGAAACGCCCTGTCTCATCCTTAACGGAAATGCACTTCTTAAATACAATTCCTTTCACCTTGCCGTCTTCGGTAAGAATTTCTTTCGGACCATATCCATTATGGATAGATATTCCCTCGTCCAGTGCCTCTTCTACCTCATCCTCACTTGCAGGCATCTCCTCTCTGGACTCAAGAGAATACATAGAAACCTCTGTGTGGCATCGCAATGCAGTTCTGGCAACATCAATGGCTACATTTCCACCACCGACCACAACCGTCTTTTTGCCAAGAGCATATGTCCGGTCCACATTGACTGTTTTGAGGAAATCTACTCCGGAAATTACACCCTCTGCATCTTCTCCGGAAACGCCAAGTTTTCGACCTCCCTGCGCACCAATCGCTATATAAAATCCCTTATATCCGTCTGCGCGAAGTTGTTTTAATGTAACGTCCTTTCCAATCTCGACTCCGCATTTAATCTCAACACCCAGTTCCTTTATGATTTCAATTTCTGCTGCAACAATCTCCTTATTTAATCTGAAGGATGGCATACCGTAAACCATCATTCCTCCCGGCTGAGCATTCTTTTCAAAAACTGTCACATCGTGTCCCATAATTGCCAAATAATATGCACAGGTAAGTCCAGCCGGTCCGGCACCTACAATTGCAATTTTCTTTCCATTTTCGTAGTACTTTTTCGGCACAAAATGATTCTCGCTCTTAAGATCCTGCTCAGCAATAAATTTCTTCACTTCATCAATGGCAACCGGTGCGTCAAATTCTCCTCTGGTACATTCCTTTTCACAATACTTATGACATACAGAACCACAGACTGCCGGGAATGGATTTTCTTTTTTAATCAGTTCAAGGGCTTCTTTATATTTCCCCTGAGCCGCCAGTTTTAAATACCCTTGTACTGCAATGTGGGCAGGACAAGCACTTTTACACGGTGCCGTACCGGTCTCATCATAGGTGAATTTACGCTCCGTCAAAAAGTCATTGCCGTTCCAATATTTTTTTGTAAAGAACAATGTGTTGCCGGGAACCGGCTGTGGCTTAATTGCAACGTGTTCTTTTGTACACAACTTCTCTCCAAGTTTTACTGCTCCTTGCGGGCATACTTCTACGCATCCCGCACAAGCGACACATTTCTCTCCATCCACATGAGCGCGATAATTCGAAGATGACAAATTAGGAGACGAAGTATACCAGGACGTCTTTAGTGCCATACAAGTGTCCCATGCGCAGTTACAAATGAAAAGTGAAAAATCAGGACCGTCAATATTCGACAGCTGATGAACATATCCCTTTTGCTCTGACTCCCGCAATATTTTCTCTGCTTCTTCTCTGGAAACTCTGCGGTGCTTTCCAACACGAATCAGACTCTCTGCAAATTTGCCAAGAGAGAGACACCACTCGCCCTCAAGGTCTGCAGTTCCTTCTCCCACCATTCTACGCAGGCGGCGGCATTCGCAATAACCGACTCCAATGGAAATACCTGCCTTATCCAGCCAATAAGAGCATTCATCCGTCTTAACTTTTTTACTATTGCCAACAATCGCAGCCTCAACAGGGATTGTTCGCATCAAAGCCTGACCCTTTGGCACAAACGGTGCAATTATTTTTTGTAAATCCAAAATATAGTTTAAAAACCCCGTCAACTCCGTGTGTTTGTCCAGAATATCCGGAGAATAGCATGTATTTTCCATTGACCCCGGAGCAAAAACCGGCACCTGCACACGATCCACACCATGATCATCCGTACAATATTCCAAGATACCGATGGAAACCATTTCATGCGCAAGCTTTGCCATATCCTCCACTGACTTATGATTCATTTTAGCAAGCTCATCAATGTAATAAAGTGTTCGCAGTTTCATCGATAAAACAGTGTCAACCATCTCATCTGTAAGCAGACGGTTGAACATGATGTACTCCCAAGAGTCCTTTGTCGGAAATGGATTTAGCATATTGACATGTCGGATCATCTTTATCAGGTTCTTCCGAACAGGCTGGTCCTTCGTTGCTTCCCAATATGCTACAAGATTTCGGGCTTCCCCTTCTGTAAATTCGTGCTTCTTTGCAGACATTTGTTTCCCTCCTCGTATACCTTAATCTCCATGTAAAAACTTCTATTAAGATGATTTTAAACCCAACAGAAATCATTGTCATTATACGAATTGTTAATATTGTCTCATTATGATACAATTTTATTAAATCGTTTTATATGAAAAAAGAGGTGGGAGAATACAAAATGGCAGAGCGAACAAAACAAGATATTTTAAGAGCTTATAATACTTTGATTAAAAAGAATAATATGGACAAAATCACAGTAGAAATGTTGATTTCGGAGGCCGGAATATCAAAAGCCACGTTTTATCGATATTTCAAGGATAAATACGATGTCATGAACTACAACTATAAACTTTTATTAGACAATGTCACTTCTCCGAAAATCAGTTCCAACTTTGAAGACCTTTATGAACATTTATTTCAATACGGAGCCAAAAACTGGAAGTTTTTATCACATGCGTTTGAAACCCTTGGACGAAACTCTTTCTGCGATTATATCACATCTTATTCTTTGGAATTTGTGGACAAAATCACACGAATGAATCGAAATGGCGAAGGCCTGTCTGAAACAGAACGTCTTCAATGTGATGTGTTTTCTATGGGAGTAAGTACGATGTATCGAAATTGGATTTTTGATCAGTATCAAATCTCCTCGAAAGAAGCTGCGAAGGCATTGTATGACATCATGCCTTCGACGCTGAGAGACTTGTGGTGGGTAGAATAGTTATCCCACCACTTTCTTTATTCTCGTATACAGGTGCAGGCCGAGCTTGTCCGCAGATGGGCAGTTCACGTCAACCCAACCAGCAAGAAACGCAGCTTCTGCTACAGGAGTTCACGGTCAAGGCCATCAATCAAATTCTGACCGAGCGTAAGGTCTTCCTGGGGCAGCTACAGGCAAACATCACCAAAGCCGTGGTCAGCGCCGACACCCTCTCACCGGACGGCATTCAGGCAAGGCTGGAGGAACTGCAGGAATTCATTGCCAAGCAGAAAACCGACATCACAGAATTTGATGAAGTACTGGTTAACAAGCTCATCGAGAAAATCACGGTTTTTGCCGACCACTTCACCGTGGAATTCAAGTCCGGCCTCACAATTGAAATCAAAGCGTAAAAAGACTCCTCGCCACTGAAGCTGATCAGTAGTGAGGAGCCTTAGTCTGTCTTACTTTCTTTGTCTTGTTAACACTATCCCAACAATAGTTCCGATCAAAGCAACAGGTGCCAATCTGAAAAAGAACCACTCAAACGCATGAAAGAATGTTCCTGCTACTGCAGTTTCCGGATCATTGAAATCCCAACTCAAATAGGGACTGTTTTGCAAAATCAGAACTGCAGCGGTTATTACAATTAGAGCACACAATATAATAAACAACCAGTGTAGGGCTTTACGTTTCGCTGCCTTACTTCGTGCCAACTGCAGATTGACGACCTCCAGTTTTTCAGAAATCACTTTCAAATCATCAACGGGCATCTCGGTTTCCGTATTCATTTCACCGAGTAAAACGCTAACCGGTGTTTCAAGAATCTCTGAAATATTGATTAGCATTTCGGAATCCGGAACCGATAAACCTCGCTCCCATTTGGACACGGTCTGTCTAACAACATTCAGCTTAATTGCAAGCTCCTCTTGTGACAACCCTTTCAATTTTCTTATGGACTTAATGTTTTCATTAAGCATCGAGGATAACCTCCTTTCTTCAGTTGTTATCCCCATTATAGGAACGGCAGTCCGTTGCCACAAGCAACGCGGATTAACATTGGCTCTTTAAGGTCAAATGTCACGCAAAATTAACATCCCTCTTTCTTTGACATCTATCTCGGCAACTCCACTCTCACACTTTTTTCTCTGAGCCGCCGTGGATAAGTTACCGCTTCAACCTGCTCGAAGCTGCCGGAAACCAAAAAGTGTCTGAAATCAAGGGCTTTCGCGCCTCTTATGTGTCTCTCCGTGACATCAATACCACGCACTCGACAGTTGTTTCTGATTCCAAGAGAAGTTCTTTCACTTCCTTGCCATCAACAGGCACGGGGAAATTGAACACAATCTTCTTAATCCAGCAGCCATCGTCTCGCTTCTCCGGGAACAGCTCTATTCGCTCAATAAAGGCTTTCATAAACTCCTTCTGCTCCGCTTCTGTCGCGGAATTGTAGACTTCATCAAAGGCCAGCAAAAGCCGATAGATGTTGTCGCCGGAGATTTTCTCCTGCTGGATATTGCGTATCTGCCCCTGCAACTCACCAATCTGAACTTCAAGTTCTTCTATCGTATCATACTGTTCATCATAACGGCGCTGTAAATCCAGGATTTTTCTGTCATAATGGGCATCGTTTATATCCAGCGTGTCCATCTGTCGCTCCAGGCGGCTTTTCGTTCCAAAAGCCTGCTTTAGCTGTGCCTGAAGAGCGGAAATCTGCTTTTCCATCCGCAAAGGCGGTTGGCTGCCAAATCTGTTCCGCAGCATCGTGAACAAGGCGAAGGACTTTTTGCAAAACCTTATCCGTGAACACGGGATAC
>CAYPAA010000032.1:0-23884 GCA_964408625.1 uncultured Roseburia sp.
TGCAAAGGCAGTAAAAATCGCATAGAGACGGCAAAAAAGGGACTTCCGGGGAGAATAGCCTCTCGGAAATCCCTATTTGTGTGCTTTTCCGTTGTATTAAAGACAGCGTTTACATAGAGATGATGATGACTAGCGCACAAACAGCGCTTTCAGATGCTGCGGAGGAGACAGGCTATGCAGATACGTTTGGACTTATCGCTGACATGACCGGTGATATCAGAAGGACGCTGACCATATCCTCTGATGAATGGTATGAAACGCTGGAGCGGAATTTGGCATATTCGACGGAAAACACGAGTGGCGCCGAAAAGGAATATTGGCAGAAATCCCTTTCAAGCGTGGTAACGATGCTTACCGGAGTCCTTTTGAGTGCCTTTATCATGTTTTTGTCGGAGATGTTTTCAAGCACGCAGGTGGTTGTCATCACGATGGCGTTCTTTTTGGTATCCTTTTTTAGAATGCCTGATTGGCTTGGAATCATTGCAAAATTATGGCAATTAAGACCGAATGTTGTGTTGCATTTAAGTGCATTAAACGGCAGTATTTTGTACGGTAGAAAATTTAATATTTATGAGATGAGTACGGTCGTGTATTTGATTGCCGCTATTGCATTTGTGACAATAACTGGTATCATTTATAAGAGGTCACAGGTAAAAAGCCGATGAATCCCGATTCGGAAAATAGATTTGGATGTCTTCAGAGATATGATTTCGGAGAATAAAGAGGATGTGCCAAGATGGAATACATAGTCAATTTGCTGAAGGAACAAAGAGAAGAAAAATTTGCAGATTTTCAGAGAAACCTGATGCCGACAGTCGCACCGGAAAAGATTCTTGGCGTGCGAACGCCGACGGTCAGGAAGCTGGCAAAGCAAGTGATAAAAGAAGATGTGTGTCTGGCGTTCTTGGAGGAACTTCCCCATACGTATTTTGACGAAAACCAATTGCACGGTTTCATCATCTCGGAGATGAAGAATTTTGATGCATGTATTCGGGAGTTGAAAAGGTTTCTCCCATATGTAGACAACTGGGCGACATGCGACCAGACTTCGCCAAAAATCTTCAAGAAACGGGCGGAAGAGGCATTGCCATTGATAGAGAACTGTTTGGAATCTGAACACACATACACGAAGCGATTTGGAATTGGAATGCTTATGCAACATTTTTTGGATGAGCGATTTGAACCAAAATATTTGGACATGGTTTCCGGCATCAAGTCTGATGAATACTATGTTAATATGGAGATTGCGTGGTATATGGCGACAGCTTTGGCAAAACAATGGGAGGCGACAATCCCCTACATTGAACTTGGAAAGATGGACAAGTGGGTTCACAATAAGACAATACAAAAGGCGCGTGAGAGTTATCGTATCACACCGGAACAGAAAGCATACTTAAAGACATTAAAGAAATAGGAAGATTGGGAGAATAGCGATGGAAGAATATAGGATTCGTGTTGCGCAAGAAAGCGATGCGCAGGTGGTGCATGATATTTATGGCTACCATCTTGCAGACGAGCATGTGACATTTACGATTGACAATCCGAGCGTGGAGGCATACCGTCAAAAAATAATTCGGACGAAGGAAAAATATCCTTTTTATATTGCAGAAACCAATGATGGAAAGGTGCTTGGCTATGTGCATGGTTCTCCCTTAAGACCGCACGATGCCTATCAATGGAATGTGGAATCGACCATCATGCTTGCGCCGGATGCACCGAGGCGTCAGGGCATTGCGACAGCACTCTATACAAAGTTCATGGACACATTGAGAGAGCAGGGATATCAGTTTGTGTATGGTGTGTTGGTAGACACTAACGAGGCGAGCATTCGCCTGCATGAATCACTCGGCTTCAAAGAAGTGGGACATTTTTACGATGTAGGTTATAAACTTGGCAAATGGCGCGGCATTCTTTGGATGCAAAAGCAAATTGGGGATTTGTGTGCGGAGCCGAAGGAACCAATATCGTTTCGTGATTATATAGCACAAATATAAATGATTTAGGCTCTTGGCGTTTCGCAAACGCCTAATAAAAGATTGAGAATAAGGAGAAGGAAACAATGGATCACAGAGAGCGAATGAAGAAGGGACTGATTTACAATCCGAACGATGAGGAACTTATGAAGGAGCAGATGGGCTACTTGGAATTACTCTATGATTTTAATGCAACGCGACCAAGTGAAATGGATAAGAGAAATGCTCTTTTGAAGGAAATGTTTGGAAGCATTGGCAAAGGTTGCTATATTGAGCCGCCGTTTCGGGCGAACTGGGCAGGAAAGCATGTCTTCATGGGAGATAACGTATATGCAAACTTTAACCTTACATTGGTGGATGACGCCAATATTTATATCGGTGACAAGGTGATGTTTGGACCGAATGTTACCATTGCTACTGCCAATCATCCGATTCTGCCGGAGTTTCGGGAGGATGCGTTACAGTATAATAAGGAAGTTCGTATCGGAAGAAATGTCTGGATTGGTGCGAATACAGTGATTGTGCCGGGAATTACCATCGGTGAGAATTCCGTGATCGGTGCCGGCAGTGTTGTCACAAGAGATATTCCGGCGAATGTTGTCGCTGTAGGAAATCCTTGCAGTGTTATGAGAGAAATCGGGGAACGTGACCGTGAATTCTTTTATAAAAACGAGAGAATTGATTGGGAGAACATTGTAGATACAAATGCATAAGATACCTATGGGTGAAAGCTATGAATCAAATTGTATTTGAAGGTTTGTTGATTCCGTTTGTGGGAACTACACTGGGATCAATATGCGTATTTTTTATGAAAAATGGATTGAAGCAAGGAGTTCAGCGAATGTTGACAGGATTTGCGTCGGGTGTCATGGTAGCAGCATCCATTTGGAGTTTGCTGATACCTGCGATACAACAAGAACAGGAAGTGATGGGCAAGTTCGCATTCCTTCCGGCGGTGGTAGGATTTTGTCTGGGCATGCTTTTCCTGTTGGCGTTAGACACCATAACACCGCATATGCATTTGGATGAATCCGTGGAAGGACCAAAGAGCAGTATCAAAAAGACAACAATGCTGGTGCTTGCCGTAGTGCTGCACAATATCCCGGAAGGTATGGCGGTTGGCGTAGTATATGCCGGATGGGTTACCGGACAGGCAAATATCACAGTATCGGGTGCCATTGCACTGTCCGTCGGTATTGCGATTCAAAACATTCCGGAAGGTGCCATCATTTCCATGCCGCTTCATGCAAATGGGTTGTCAAAAAAGAGGGCATGTTTGCGTGGAATTTTATCCGGTGCTGTCGAGCCGATTGCAGGTGCAATCACGATTTTACTCTCGGCGCTGATTATTCCGCTTCTGCCATATTTGTTGAGTTTTGCGGCAGGTGCTATGATTTATGTGGTTGTGGAAGAATTGATTCCGGAAATGTCAGAAGGTGAACATTCCAATATTGGAACACTCGCCTTTATGATTGGATTTTGTCTTATGATGACGCTTGATGTGGCACTTGGTTAAAGTTCAATCAAAAACATTTCATACAAATCATCTTCGCCCTGAAGAAGCGGAGAGTTTTCGCCACCGCCATTGGTGGAACGTCGCATGGCAGCGTATGATTCCTCTCCCGCCATAATGAGATCCATTGCGCTAAACGAACATCCGTGTTCGGCTGCAATCTTGCAGAAGGCAGACACAGGGCGCGGATCATTTTTGGTTTCCAATAAAGCTTTGGTAAGTTCCGCATCGGAATGTGCCAAAGCTTTTAATTTTTCTAATTCATCATATACATTTGTCATAAATTATCACCTCTTATACTTTTATATCACATTATTCTAAGGGATGTAAACAAAAACCTATTGACATGGTAGGAAAAAGGTGGTAATTTATACATATTCTACACAAATGGTAGGAAATAGGAAAAGAAAAGGAAGGTAAGAAAAATGGGAAAAGAATACAGATTTGAAACATTACAGTTACATGTGGGTCAGGAAGAAGCAGATGCTTCGACAGATGCCAGAGCAGTGCCAATTTACCAGACAACATCTTATGTATTTCACAATGCGGAGCATGCGGCAGCGAGATTTGGTCTGGCAGATGCGGGAAATATCTACGGAAGATTAACAAATTCTACGCAGGATGTTCTGGAAAAACGAATTGCCGCTTTGGAGGGTGGAGTTGCAGCGCTTGCCACAGCATCAGGTGCGGCAGCGATTACATATACCTTGCAGGCGCTGGCTGCAAACGGTGGTCATATTGTGTCACAGAAAACAATTTACGGCGGAAGTTATAACTTACTGGAGCACACACTTCCGCAGTATGGCATCACAACGACTTTTGTTGATGCACATAACCTGGAAGAAATCGAGAACGCAATTGCCGGGAACACAAGAGCAATTTATTTGGAGACGCTGGGAAATCCAAATTCGGATATTCCAAACATTGATGCGATTGCAGAAATTGCACATCGGCATCAGTTGCCTGTTGTTGTAGATAATACATTTGGGACACCATATTTGATTCGTCCAATTGAGCATGGAGCAGACATTGTTGTTCACTCAGCGACAAAGTTTATCGGCGGACATGGAACTACATTAGGTGGAATTATTGTGGATTCAGGAAAATTTGATTGGAAAGCGAGTGGGAAATATGCTCCGATTGCAGACCCAAATCCAAGTTATCATGGTGTATCTTTTGTGGATGCCGCTGGTCCGGCAGCCTTTGTGACCTATATTCGCGCGATTCTTCTCCGCGATACCGGTGCAACCATTTCACCATTTAATGCATTCCTCTTATTGCAGGGCGTGGAGACGTTGTCGCTTCGATTAGACCGACACAATGAAAATACAAAGAAGGTTGTTTCCTATCTGCAAAATCATCCGTTGGTAGAACATGTGAATCATCCATCCCTTCCGGACCATCCGGACCATAAATTATATGAGGCATATTTTCCAAATGGTGCGGGAAGCATTTTTACCTTTGATATCAAGGGCGGCCAAAAAGAAGCATGGGAGTTTATTGACCATCTGGAATTGTTTTCACTGCTCGCAAATGTAGCGGATGTAAAAAGTCTTGTGATTCATCCTGCGTCCACGACACACAGTCAGTTGACAGAGGAGGAACTTGCAGATCAGGGAATCAAACCGAATACAATTCGCCTGTCAATCGGAACAGAGCATGTTGATGATATTATTGCAGACCTTGAAAAAGGGTTTGCAGCAGTGCATAATGGAAAATAAAAAAATCAGGAGGATAAGATGATGTCAAACATTTACATGGGAGCAAGTGAACTTGTGGGAAACACACCTTTGGTAGAGGTGACAAATCTGGAGAAAGAGTTGGGATTAGATGCCAGACTTTTGGTGAAACTTGAATATTTGAATCCGGCAGGTTCTGTAAAGGATCGTATTGCAAAATCTATGATTGAGGATGCCGAGGCGAGAGGCGTATTAAAAGAAGGCTCTGTTATTATCGAGCCAACGTCAGGAAACACGGGGATCGGTTTGGCTGCCCTTGCAGCAGCAAAAGGATACCGCACGATTTTCACGATGCCGGAAACGATGAGTGTGGAACGCAGAAATATCTTAAAGGCATACGGTGCAGAGCTTGTATTGACAGAGGGAACGCTTGGGATGAAGGGCGCGATCGCGAAAGCGGAAGCATTGGCGGCAGAAATGCCAAACAGCTTTTTGGCAGGACAATTTATCAATCCGGCGAACCCTGCAGCGCACAGGGCAACGACGGGGCCTGAAATCTGGAAGGATACGGATGGCGCGATTGATTTCTTTGTTGCCGGTGTCGGTACAGGTGGTACCATCACAGGCGCCGGGGAATACCTCAAAGACAAAAAGGCAGACATACAAGTGATTGCTGTCGAGCCGGCAGATTCCCCTGTATTGTCAGAGGGTAGAAGCGGTTCACATAAGTTACAGGGAATCGGTGCAGGATTTGTGCCGGAAGTGTTGAATACAAAGATTTATGACGACATCGCAAAAGTCGAAAGTGAAGAGGCGTTTTCGGCTGCCAAGATGCTGGCAAAAAAAGAGGGAATTCTGGTGGGGATTTCCTCCGGCGCAGCGCTTCATGCAGCGATTGCAATAGCAAAACAACAGGAGCATGCAGGCAAGACAATCGTTGTCTTGTTGCCGGATTCAGGAGACCGCTACTACTCGACACCGCTTTTTACGGAATAGAAAGCAACGAACGCTGTTATGTTATAGGGTTATAGGGATTCCATAAGCAGAATATTGTCAGTTTTTATCACATAGAGTATAATCAATGTATCTGTATGGGAAGGGACTGACAATATTTTTTTTGTTGTAATAACGGAGGAGAGTATGGTTTTACAAGGGGTTCTTATTTTTATAATGCAGCATATCTTATGGAATCGGAGGCTACGACATTATCTTTCTTGATCATATGATGCCGGAGATGGACGGTATCGAAACATTGAAGCGAATGATGAAAACCACAGGCAGAGCGTCTGACGGTTGTCGCACCTAAGAAAACGCAACGCGGCGATTGGTGCGATAGAAAACATAATCTACTGACGGACGAGTTCTTGACGAATGCCGAGGTGTTTGTGTTATACTGAGAACATGGTTTCTGAATTTCGAATTGATATAGAACAAGAACAAATAATTGTAAACATTGTCAGATCAAAACGGCGCAGTATGTCCATTGAAATTCGGACAGATGGCGCCGTTTATGCGCGTGTGCCGAATCGGATCTCGGATCGAATGGTGAAGCGGTTTATAACGAATCATGCACGATGGATATATGAAAAACGCCTTGCGATGTTTGCAAGGAAAAAAGAAATACCAAACTGCCCGTATGATTTCCCGGAGTGGGAAACCATGAGTCCGCAGGAGAAGAAGCAGGCAAAGGAGAAAATTATTGCGAGGGTAGAGAACTACGCAGGCATTATGGGAATTACTTATGGCACAGTGACGATGCGAAATCAAAAGAGCAGATGGGGAAGCTGCAGTTCCAAAGGCAATCTGAATTTTAACTATCGTCTTGCATATTTGCCGCAGGAATTGCTTGATTATGTCGTTGTTCATGAATTGGCACATCGCAGACACATGGATCATTCCAAGGAATTCTGGAACGAGGTGGGAAGATACTACCCGAAATACAAAAGATACAAAAACTTGTTAGAAAAGATTATAATTTAGCAGGAAAGGAAGAATAAAATGAACAAAGAAAACAAAAAAATGGCGCAGGAGAGAAGAGCAGCAGAGAGAAAGAAAAAAGAAGCAATGAGAGTGATAAAAAATGTTGTGATTGCCACAGTTGTTGTAGTGGCATTTGTCGGTATCATTGTCTATGGAGCAATCGACAGCAAAAAGGCAAAAGAACAGGAAACTGCAGATGCCGACGCCAGCGACACATATCAGACAACGGATCAGGATACACAAAATGAGGAGCAGGCTGTACTTTCCACAGACCCGGAACGCGAAGTACAAAGTGGCGATACCGTTGCTATTCATTATGAGGGTACTGTGGATGGTATCGCTTTTCAGGGTGGAACGGGTGATTACGATTTGACGATTGGTTCGCAAAGTTTCATTGACGGCTTTGAGGATCAGTTGATAGGTCATAAAATTGGCGAGACCGTCGAAGTCAATGTCACATTTCCGGAGGGATATGAGGGAACCTATCAGGATGCAGACGGTGAGACACAGAGTTTGTCAGGTAAAGCTGCGGTCTTTATTGTTGATATCAAAGGAGTTTATTAGCATATAATGCGTGAAAAGGAGTATACATATGATGAATCCGGCTACGATGATGAAATTGATGAGCGCAAAGAATACATTTACACAGAATCATCCGAAATTTGTTCAATTTTTAAAGGTGGTATTCTCATCTAAGATTGAGGAGGGCACTGTTTTTGAGATTACAGTGACAAAACCGGGACAGGAGCCTTTGACTACAAATTTTAAAGTGATGCAATCGGATTTGGAATTGATGGATAGTTTAAAGGATTTGCAGTGATATGAGAAAGGTTTGGTGCGAACAAGGCGGAGAAAATTTCCGATAAATATGCGTATGACACATGGTATATGGCAGGACATCCCCTTTGGGTGCTATGGCGGCAAAATATGCAAAGAGTCATCCGGAGGATGTTTCGGGGTTAATCCTTTTGGGCGCATATTCAACGGAGGATATCTCAAAGTCGAGTCTTCCCGTTCTTGTTATGTATGACGAAAACGATCAGGTGATGAACCGGGACAACTATGAGAAGTACAAAGAAAATCTTCCATCCGACACCACAATCGTAGAAATTCCGGGTGGCAACCATGGGCATTTTGGCAATTATGGGGAACAAAAAGGAGATGGCAAGGCGACGATTTCGGCGGCGGAGCAGCAGGCTGCTGTTGTGGAACAAATTTTTATCATGTTTTAAAGAATGAATCTTCATCGCATATTTTTTATGTTTGTAGAAATACTAGGAACAGGAGGAATGTGCGTATGAAGATTTTGTTTTATGATGCAAAGAAATATGATATAGAATCCTTTGAGCGGGAAAAGGTTCATTATCCCGAGGTATTGATTGAATATCTGGAGACAGACATCAGTGAGAAAACAGCAGTACTTGCGAAGGGGCACGATGCGGTTTGTGTCTTTGTAAATTCTGATTTGGGCGAAAGAACGCTGGAAGTATTGGCGGAGAAGAAAGTGAAATTGATTCTTTTGCGGTGCGCAGGATTTAATAATGTTGATCTCGACGCGGCAAAGCGTCTTGGCTTTACATTGCTACGGGTCCCGGGATATTCGCCTGAGGCGGTGGCAGAACATGCGATGGCACTTGCGCTTAGTGTAAATCGACGTATCCATAAGGAATATATCAAGATTCGGGAGAACAACTTTAGTCTGGAAGGACTGATGGGGATTGATTTTTATGAAAAAACAGCAGGGATTATCGGCACAGGAAAAATTGGAACGGCGATGGCACGGATTTGTCAGGGATTTGGCATGAAGGTGATTGCGTATGACAAGTATCCCAATAAAAATCTGGATTTTGTGGAATACAAGGAATTGGAAGATGTGTTGAGAGAAAGCGACTTGATATCATTGCACTGTCCGCTCACAGTCGATAATTATCATATGATCAATGCGAAAACGATATCCCTGATGAAAGACCATGTAGTATTGGTCAACACATCCCGCGGGGAACTGGTAGATACAGACGATTTGATTGCGGGAATACGAAATCATAAGTTTCATGGCGTCGGGTTAGACGTGTATGAGGAGGAGACGGGAAATGTATTCGAGAATCGAGAGGCGGAGATTATGGAGACGTCTGTGACGGCGCGCCTACTCTCTTTTCCGAATGTGATTGTTACTTCCCATCAAGCTTTTTTCACGAGAGAAGCGCTGGCGGCAATCAGCCGCATCACACTGGGAAATGCGCTGGGGTTTGCAACTGGAGATGTCAATGAGAGCAATCTGGTGTAGATGCAGCAAGAAGGGTATGGCAAATTGCCGTATCCTTTTTTTGTGAAAAAACTTGACAATAAATGAACATATGAATATAATTACATATGTAAAGATGTGAATGTGAGGAAAGGGGGAACCAATTTGGCAGACCAAAAGACAGAATTATTGGCAGCGCATGATGACATCGTGCAACAGGTGTTGGAAAACCAGCCGGAAGATGAGTACTTATATGATTTGGCAGAATTGTTTAAAGTGTTTGGCGATTCGACTCGCATCAAGATTCTATATGCGCTGTTTGAGAGCGAACTTTGTGTGAATGACATTGCGCAAATCTTGAGTTTAAATCAATCGGCGGTGAGCCATCAACTTAGGATTCTCAAGAATGCGAAGTTAGTAAAGTATAAAAAAAGTGGAAAGAACATTTTTTATTCGCTGGATGATGATCACGTTCGAACCATCCTTAGCATGGGCATGGATCATGTCGAAGAATAAAAGAAAATGGAAAGAAAGAGGAGAATATGAAAATGAAAAAGACATATGATGTTGAAGTGGATTGTGCAAACTGTGCAGCAAAGATGGAGGAGGCAGTGAAGAATACTGCCGGTGTTAAGGACGCAACGCTTAGTTTTATGACATTGAAATTGAAAGTGGGATTTGAGGAGGGTGCAGATGTAGATGCTGTTATGCAGGAAGCATACAAAAATTGTAAGGCGGTAGAGGATGATTGCGAAATCTTCTTATAGGAGTTGAACATGAATAAGAAACAAAGAAATGTATTTTGCCGCATCATTGCAGCGATTGTATTGCTTGTTGCGATTGTGGTACTTGGCTGTTTTGTACAGACACCAAAGCCCGTAGAATTTGTGCTATATATGATTCCGTACTTTGTGATTGGATACGATATTCTCCGCAAGGCGTGGAAGGGAATCTGTAACAAGCAGGTGTTTGATGAAAACTTTCTGATGGCAGTTGCGACGATTGGTGCTGTTTGTCTGCACGAGTATAAAGAAGGCGTTGCCGTTATGATCTTCTACCAGATAGGGGAGTTATTCCAGAGTATTGCTGTTGGGAAAAGCCGAAAGAATATTGCTGCATTGATGGATATTCGTCCAGATTATGCAAATGTGATGGTGGATGGGAAACTGGAAAAGGTGGACCCGGATGAGGTTAAAATCGGGTCGGAAATCATTGTTAATCCGGGGGAGAAAGTTCCGATTGATGGCGTGATTGCAGAAGGAAACACCACATTAAACACGAGCGCACTGACGGGAGAAAGTGTGCCGAGAGATGCAAAAACGGGGGACGAGATTATCAGTGGCTGTATCAATCTCACCGGTGCTATCAAAGTGAAGACGACAAAGGAATTTGGTGATTCCACAGTATCTAAAATTTTGGATTTGGTAGAGAACTCCGCCATGAAGAAGTCGCGCTCGGAGAACTTTATTACAAAGTTTGCAAAATACTATACGCCGGCAGTGTGTTATAGTGCGTTGGCACTCGCTATTTTACCACCGCTGTTTTGTCTTGTGATGGGGACGTCTCCTATGTGGGGAGAATGGATTATCCGCGCATTGACATTTCTTGTAATTAGTTGTCCTTGCGCTCTTGTGATCTCAATTCCGCTCAGTTTCTTTGGTGGAATCGGATGTGCATCCACAAACGGTATTTTGGTAAAAGGCTCAAATTATTTGGAAGCACTTTCCAAGACGAAACATATTGTTTTCGATAAGACGGGTACGCTGACAAAAGGCGTTTTCGAGGTGACTGCTACATATCCGGAAAAGGGATTTGATAAGAATTCGCTCCTGAGATATGCCGCTTATGCCGAAAGTGCATCGTCTCATCCGATTAGCACCAGTTTAAAGAAAGCATATGGACAGGAATTGGATCTGGCGATGGTGAGTGATATCGAAGAAATTGCCGGACATGGTGTTGCGGCGCAGGTTGATGGGAAAAAAGTATTTGCGGGAAACAAGCGCCTGATGGACAAAGAGGGCGTTGCCATTGCAGAGGAGCATAAAGAAGGTACGATATGTTATGTCGCGGTAGATGGGACATATGCAGGTTGTATTGTTATCTCAGATGTTGTCAAACCGACGACCAAAGAAGCGCTTGCAAGTTTGAAGGCAAATGGTGTAAAGAGAACGATTATGCTGACCGGTGATGCTAAAGAGACAGCGGAACGCGTTGCATCAGTGATTGGCGTCGATGCGGTGTACGCAGAACTTCTTCCGGCAGATAAGGTGACAGAGGTTGAAAAACTTCTGGAACAAAAAGAAGAAAAAGAGAATCTTGCATTTGTCGGCGACGGTATCAACGATGCGCCGGTCCTCTCGCGGGCAGACATCGGTATTGCGATGGGAGCCATGGGGTCTGATGCGGCAATTGAAGCGGCTGATGTTGTCCTGATGGATGATGACCCTGCAAAGATTGCACTTGCAATGAAAATTTCTGTTCGCACACTTCGTATCGTAAAGGAAAACATTATATTTGCACTTGCCGTCAAGGCGGTGTGTCTGGTTTTGGGTGCACTTGGAATTGCGAATATGTGGCTTGCAATTTTTGCGGATGTTGGCGTTATGGTTATCGCTGTATTGAACGCCACACGTGCATTGAAGATTCGTTTATAAATTTAAGAAATGCGTCGTGAGACAGTGTTATGACAGGAATGTGATAACACTGTCTTTTTTTACGCAAAATAAGGCGAAACGTGTAATTATATGTTTGTATTCCTCGGAGTGTAGTGATAAAATAAAAGTGGTGTATTGCCTTTATTGACGGAGTTTTGATGGAGGGGTTGGTTTCATGCAGGGGGATGCAGCAGTGATGCATGAACAGGTCGTATCGCAATTGCTTTCGAAGGTGTACGACTATGTTTGTGTGATTGATTTGAAGAACAAAACCATATATGTTGATTTTGATGAATTGACGGAGAGATGGGACTGGACCGGAGAGGAGCATTCTTACGAGGAGGCGCGCCTTTCGCTTGCAGATAATTTTATTGAGCCGGATGATCGGGAGATATTTAAGACAAATTCAGAAGTTGATAACATTCGCGCGCAATTAAAAGACAAGGATGATTATATTTTCACATGTCATTTTATGATGTCGAATGGAGAAAAGCATATCAAAATGTTCAGTTACAGTTATTTGGACCGCGAGGAAGAACTTGTCTTAACGACATTGGAGGACACGACTTCACTGCGCTTTCGAGATACGCTGACCGGGGAATACAATCGAAGAGGATTTATTCAGGCCGTGCAGCGCATTTTGAAAGACGAAACGTACACGGAAGAGTTTGCTGTGCTCTATCTCAATCTGCGGGGATTTAAGGCGGTAAACAGTATTTTTGGTGCAGATCGGGGAGACCGGGTGTTGCGCGCTATTCCCAAGGTGATCCGAGAGTCCAATTTAGAGCCGCTTGCAATTTGCAGGATTAGTGCAGATCATTTTGTCTGTCTGGTTGACGCGGATCATATAAATGAGGACGAATTGAAGCATTTGTTACATGGAACCTACAAGGTGAATAACCAGTCGTTAGACATATACGCCGTATGCGGAATCTATCTGATAGACAGGAATCGAATGGTGAATGTCAGCGATATGCTGGATGCGGCAAAAATGGCACAGAGTCATATAGAAGATGAGTATGTAAAGCCATATGCTGTTTTTGACGAAGAAATACGAAAGCATTATCTGGAACGAACAGAAGTAAGCAGTGCGATGACGACGGCACTTGAGAATGGAGAATTCAAAATATACTATCAACCGGTATATAACGCGCAGACAAGGGAGATTGCGTCAGCGGAAGCGTTGGTGCGATGGCAGAAAGCGAACGGAGAAATTGTTTCCCCTGGGGTGTTTGTTCCTGTCCTCGAGGAAAATGGACGCATCTCACAGATGGATTTATTTGTGGAACGCGCTGTTCTTTCTTTTTTGGAAGAACGATATGAAAAAAATGAGTTTATCGTGCCGGTGTCTATGAACATGTCGCAGATGGATTTCTACGACAAAAATATGATGGCATCGGTGCTCTTGGACATATCGAACACGTCGCTTCCACTGGACTATATGCGATTTGAAGTGACGGAGACGGCATATGCATCGGTGGCGGAAAACAACCGCAATGCGCTGATGGATATGAAAAAATCGGGGGTGAAGCTTTATCTGGACGATTTCGGAAGCGGCTACTCGTCCTTTAGTACAGTTCGCGATTTTGAGTTTAATGTATTAAAAATAGATATGGGGTTTGTTCGTAACATAGGAGCCTCCTGCAGAGCGAATAGTGTGATTCATTCTATCATCAGTATGGCACATGCCATCGGTTCGAAGGTGGTGGCAGAAGGTGTTGAGACAGAAGAACAACTCACCTTTTTGACAGAGTGTGAATGCGATTATATTCAGGGGTATTATTTTTCAAAACCATTACCACAGGATGAATTCGCAGAACTTTTGAACCATGTAACTTGGAACGCTATATAAATGGAGGATTACATATGTTTGAAAAATTGATTACATTGTCTCAGCGTATAGAAGCAAACCGTGTGTTGGACGCTATCAAAAGAGGCTTTTTGATGTGTGTTCCACTTTTGACGCTGGGCATTTTGTCCATGGTTGTCGTGTCAATCCCGTTAGACGGAGTACAAGAGTGGTTTGCGACATCTGTTTTTGGGGGAGGCGTATATCGATTTTTCAACAGCATTTATAATATCACATACCCATTAATGGCACTGTACCTTTGCATCACAGTCTCCTTTATGTATGCAACTCATTTTCACGCGGAGTCACCCTTTGTGTCAGCAGCAGCGGTTTTGGCAAGTTTGATCAGTGTTATGTTTTCGCTTGGATTTACACATACGGGGTTTGCGGATTTGCAATGTGATGCAAGAGGCGTTTTTGTGTCGTTTTTGGTCTCAATTTTGTGCATTAAACTGTTTTTTTCCATGTATTACCGGTTGGCACATCATCAGAGGTTGGTCTTTTCGGGAAATATGAAAAATCGGATATCGGCGATCTATTGGATGATGCTCCCGTTTATTGCTTGCGTCATGATCTTCTTCTGGGCAAATGAACTATTGTATATGTTCTTCCATGTTGTCAGTCTGAACGATGCGGTGACAACATTATTATCCAACGTCTCCAGAAATATGCAGCCGTCGTATGCTGCGGCGCTTCTTGTCATGTGCGGTGAAAGTCTGCTGTGGTTTTTTGGGGTGCACGGCGGCAGTGTGATGGAACCGGTGATGGATTTGATTTTTTCACCGGGAAATACTGATGCTACGGTAATTGTATCCAGAACTTTCTTAGAGACCTTTACGCTGATAGGCGGATGCGGTACTGCATTATCCCTTTACATTGCACTCCTGTTGTTTGAGCGTAGAAAGCAGCAGAGGGCGATTCTTGGACCGGCATTAGTGCCGATTCTGTTCAATGTAAATGAACCGCTCGTGTTTGGTATTCCGATTATCTTCAATCCGATTTTGGCGATTCCTTTTTTTCTTGCTCCGCTTGTATCACTTTCTATCGCGTACGCTGCTACCTATATTGGGTTTATGCCGATTACAACCACAGAGATCTCGTGGACGACACCCATTTTTCTCAGCGGATATATGGCTACGGGAAGCTGGAGAGGAGTATTCGTGCAGTTCGTCATTTTGCTGGTAGATGTGGGATTGTACATTCCTTTTGTGAAAATGATGGGAAACGCGGAAATGGCAAATGCCGAGCATGCTGCAGAAAAACTGCAGGCATATTACATGGAGCATGAGGGCAATATTGGTGAGAAGGGCATTTTGAGTCAACATAATTCTTGGGCGATTGCCGGATCAGCACTTGTGTCAGCGTTGAAGGATGATATCGCAGCCGAACACATTCAAATGTTTTATCAGCCACAGATTGACCAGGAAGGTAAAATATATGGCGCTGAGGCATTGCTGCGTTGGAAATATGGCGGTAAGATATTATTTCCGCCTTTCGTGATACATATGGCAAAGGAAGCGGACCGTGAGGATCAGCTTGCGCGTGCAATTATACATCAGGTCTGCAAGGACACGGCAAAAATAAAACAAATGACGGAGAGAAACCTGCGGATATCGGCGAATATCTCCTGCGCACAGCTGAATGATGATGTATTTGTGTCGGATATTATATCGCTTGCAAAGCGTTATCAGGTGGCAGATCAGTTGTGTGTTGAGGTAACGGAAGAATTGTCCATCAATGAAATGGTTCATGCACCGGACAATATCAGACGATTGAACGCAGAGGGCATTGAGGTTTCTATGGATGACTTTAGCATGGGTACGACCTCGATTAAGAATCTGCGCGAGAATAATTTTTCTCATGTCAAATTAGATGGATCGCTTGTTGCTGACATGGAGAACAATGTCAGAAGTAAAGATATCGTCGCATCCATCATTAATTTGGGAAATGTTATGGGATTTCGTGTGGTTGCAGAGTATGTAGATTCAGAAAAAAAATTGGAAGAACTTCGGGCATTGGGCTGTGATTTCTTCCAAGGATACTATTACAGTCCGGCGGTTCCGCTGGATGAGTTTGTAGAATATGCAAATGGCAGGGAGAAATGAAATGAAGGGTGAAATGAAGAAAAGCTTGCGGAGGAAGTTGCCGGGATTGACCCTTGTTTCTTTTATGCTGGTGACAGTGGTTGTAGCGGTCGTCGGTGTAACGACAATACATAATTCTATGACAAAACAGGTATATCGGGAGATGCGCTCCATTGTTTCTCTTGTTGAGAGCCGATATGATGAGACGTATCCCGGAGCCTTTGGAGTACAGCTTTTCGATGACGGAACGTATGATATTTATAAAGGACAGGAAGTGATTACAAAGAATTATGGAATCATCGACCAAATTGAGGATTGTTTTGATTATGAAGTGACATTATTTTGTAAAAATATTCGCGTACAGACGACCTTGAGGGATAGTGAGGGAGAGCGGCTTTTGACGACAAAGGCACCGACATTGGTTACAGCAGAGGTGATTGATGGCGGAAAAGAGGCTTTTTACAAAGACGTTACGATTGGAGAGGAAAAGCATTTCGCTTATTACAAACCAATTGTGCTGGGTGATGGAACCATATATGGTATGATTGGCGTCAGTTGTTCAGCGGCTGCTGTAAAACATGATGTTCTTATAGCGATGCTTCCGCTTGTGCTCACTTGTATTTTCCTTGCAGTTGCCGTTTCCCTGCTGTCAGTTCGCTATATTACGGGAATCACAAATCGTATTGGAGCGCTGCAGAAGTTTATGAATGCGGTGGCAAGTGGCAACTTCAATGCTGACATTCCGGCATCGACGCTGCAGAGAGAGGATGAACTCGGAGCACTGGCACAGGATGGAAAGAAAATGCAACGGTCGATTCGCGTACTGGTTGAATATGATGCGTTGACGGAACTGCACAATCGTAGATATGGTGATAAACGGTTAAAACAGATTTTCAACAAGGCGCAAAACAATCAGCGAGATGTTTGTGTATGTATCTGTGATATCGATTTTTTTAAGAAGGTGAATGACACCTACGGACATGAAGCGGGTGACGAGGTGCTTCGTCATGTGGCAAAGGTGCTAAAGAAAAACATGGCAGGAAACGGATTTGTTGCCCGCTGGGGAGGGGAAGAGTTTTTGCTTGTTTTTGAACATCATAATCTGGACGAGGCGGTTGCGGTTTTGGAAAAGATGTTAGATGACATTCGAACCATGCACATCATTTATGGGGAGCATGATATTCAGGTGACGATGAGTATGGGAATTGTGCAAAGGGGGCAGCAAGGTAAGGAGGATGATTTGCTGAAACAGGCAGATGATTTGTTGTATTATGCGAAAACATGCGGAAGAAATCAAATTCAAAAAGGATAAACATACAGCCTCGGATGAGCAGGATGAGATTGCAGATATTATCAGGGAGAGAAGCCGGCTTTATTTGGTTCTGGCTTTTCTTTTTGTGTTTGGGATAGTGGCATGGATGTTCGGTGCATGGAAAGATGCAGGTGCTGCAAAGGAAGTGTCTCCGGTATCGATGCATGGATATTATACAATCAATGGTGAAAGCAAAAAGTACCCTTTTTCCGACATATCACAGATTGATTGTTCGGGGGTAGAACAAATCGTGATGGTGGGACAACTTGAAAAAAGAATTCCGGCAGGATTGGAGTTATTCTTTTTTGTTCACAGGGAACACATAAAGGTATATCAAAATGGGGAACTTTGTTTGGATTCTACCAGCACATGGGATAAAAAATGGGATGGTTATGTGACGAAAGGCATTTCGACAGATGACATGCTCACCATCAGCATAGACGGCATGGAAGAAAAAGAGGTTGGAACATCCATCGAGCGCACCCTGCAGCGAATTTCATATGGAAACCGCTATATATTGTTGCGACAACAGGTTTATCGCAATATGTTAAAAATTATCATTTGCTTTCTCATTGTGATTCTTGGAATTGCAGAACTCTTTACCGCAATGATGCTGATACTTCTCAATGCTGCTGACGTGAGAGGATGTATTTCTTGCGGTTTGTTTCTGATTACAGGAGCGCTTTGTTGTTTTATTGATTATGAGTACATCAATCTCTTTATTACAAATGAGAGGACATTATATTTCCTTGATGTGACAGCGCAGTCGTGCAGTTGTCTGTTTCTGATGTTAAACATGATGTTTCATATGCATACGAAAAAAAGTTGGCTGCTTGGGAAAAGATTGATTCTTGCGTGGGCGGTACTCCTGACTTCTTATATGTTGGGACGCCATGTTTTTGTGCCAACCATGCGGGAGGAATTATGGCTTCCGATTTTGGTGAGCTGCGTCGGTGTATTTTTGCTGATTGAGTTGTTTCTGCTTGTTTTGGATTATCGGAGGTTTCATGAGCGGCGAACGTCCTATGTCATATTTTCCAACATGTTTTTAACATTCTGTTTGCTGATTGAAATTGTACATTTTATTTTGTATTATGAATATTCGTACTATCCTTTCCAAATCGGGCTGATTACGTATGCGATTCTACAGTATGTTACCTTATTCAATCAATCCAAGGAAAGAACATTACGTTCACAACGTACGAAGGAACTGGAAAAGCAATTGATGGAGTCGCAGATTTCCATTATGATGAGCCAGATTCGTCCACACTTTTTGTATAATTCTATTACGGCAATACAGACACTTTGTGTACAGGATCCGGAAATGGCGCGGAAATCGCTCGGAGATTTTGCAAAGTATTTGCGCGGAAACATGGATTCTCTTGCAAGTAAGGATTTGATTCCGTTTGCAAAAGAACTGGACCACACGAGGCACTATGTTGATTTGGAGCAGGTTCGTCAGGGTGAGTACTTAGAGGTGGAATATCACATAGAGGAATTAAACTTTTATTTACCGACACTCACAATGCAGCCGCTGGTGGAAAATGCCATTGAGCATGGTATTGGAGGAAAGGAAGATGGAGGAAAAGTCAGAATCTCAACATGGCGGCAGGATAATGAGATTGTTGTGTGCGTGGAAGATGATGGTATAGGATTTGATGTAAATACGATTTATGAGAAAATAGAAGGCGAGAACAGAAGTCATGTCGGATTGAAAAATGTCCGGGATCGAATTGAAAAAATGGCGGGCGGCCAGATGATAATAGAAAGCCAAATTGGCAGCGGGACAAAAGTTATGCTCGTTTTGCCACAGAAGGAGTAGAAAAAGCATGCACATTATTGCAGTAGACGACGAAAAACTGTCTAGAGATGGCCTGGTATTAGCCCTCGAGCAGGTTTTTGCGGAGGATGAAATTCATAGTTATGGAAAAATGACAGAGTGTCTGCGGGGAATGAAGGAACTGTTGGAACAGGGAGAACAGGTATCATATGCATTTTTAGACATTCAATTGAGAGGGGCAACAGGCATAGAGTTAGCAAGTGGAATCAAGGAAGTATCACCGGAGACAACCGTGATTTTCGTGACTGCGTTCAACGACTATGCCAGTGAAGCTTTCTCGGTGAGAGCCAGTGGGTATTTGCTAAAGCCGGTTGATGCCGATGCAATTCGAAACGCAATTGCGGCGATTACACCGGCAATTCAGCAGGCAAAAGAGGGATGGGAAGCATCGGAACAGGGGGACGATGCTTCAGAAGCAAAGCTACGTATTTCCACATTCGGAAAATTTTCAGCAACAGTTGATAAACAGGAATTAATCTTTGAGCGTTCGAAGAGCAGAGAACTGTTGGCATTGCTCGTAGATAAGCGGGGAGCCGGATTGACCAACGGCGATATCGAGGCGTATTTATGGGAAGATTCCGTGGGAGATAAGAGAAAAAACAGCTATGTGCAAAAGGTGATAGCATCCATGATGAAGACATTGCGTCAGGCGGGTGTGGAGGATGTGATTGAAAAACACTACAATTACCTTGCGATTCATCCGGAAAAAGTGCAGTGTGATTTGTTTGCCTTTTTGAAAGGAGATGTGACGGCGGTCAATTCTTACTATGGCGTTTACTTGGAAGACTACTCCTGGGCAGAATCTACCATTGGTTTATTGGAGCGACGGAAATCATGAAAAAGCAATTGTTTATGTTGGCATGGCCGGCGATTTTAGAGGGAATCTTTCAGACGGTTTTGCAGTATGTCGATACGGCAATGGTAGGACGGCTGGGTGCAGAAGCGACGGCAACAGTGTCGCTAAGTTCTACCTACAACTGGTTGATTCACAGTGTGATCGGTGCATTTGGCGTGGCGTTTTTATCCTATATTGCGAGGGCGATTGGCGAGAAGAATCAGGAAAAGATACATAGTGCGGCAAACCAGGTGGTGTTTATTACCGTTGTTGTCGGGGCTGTCTTTACCATTGTGACTCTATGGATGGCGCCTTTTATGCCGGGGTGGATGGGCGCAGACGAGGCGATTCGCCAAGACGCGTCAAGATACTATGCCTATGTCAATATGCCGATGCTGTTTCGCGCGGCCACCATTATTTTTGGCGCAGCCATCCGGGCAACCGGGGATACGAAGACGCCGATGCGCGTGAATGTATTTGTCAATTTTTTGAATATCGGTTTGAATTACATTTTTATTTATATGCTCTGCAAGGGCGCGGTCGGTGCCGGTATAGCAACCGGTATTTCTGTTGCTGTTGGTGGTGTGATGATGACATGGGCATTTGTCCGAAACAACATTTTGCATGGGGAAGGATACCGTTTTTCCATCGACTGCCTTCAGCCGAATCACAAGGTCCTTTCCGGTATTATGGCGATTGGACTTCCGATTGTAATGACCCGTGTGGCATCCTGTATGGGACATGTGGTATTTACGAGTTTTGTATCATCCATGGCGACAAGCATTTACGCGGCACACGCAATCGCGATTACAGCGGAGGAAATATTTTATATTCCGGGTTATGGTATGCAGTCGGCAACATCAACCTTGATTGGAAATGCAATCGGAGAAGGTGATATCAAAAAACAAAAAGAGATTAAGGCAATCTCTGTCATCAGCATCTTTGTGCTCATGTGTATTACGGGGGTGCTGTTGTACTTCGGAGCGGAATTTATGATGCGGATTTTCACCAAGGATGAACAGGTGGTTGCGATTGGCACAAAACTACTGCGGATGGTGGCGTTCACGGAACCTGTATTCGGGACATCGGCGGTCATGGAGGGTATTTACAACGGCATGGGACGGACGAAGTATCCACTTTTTGTCGAACTTGTCAGCATGTGGGGCGTGCGCATCGTTGGTGCCTTTGTCTGTGTCCGTGTTCTGGGACTTGGCATCACGTCGGTTTGGGTGATGATGATTCTAAACAATATTTTAAAGGCGATTTTGCTGGTGATAGGAATTTTTTATATTTCTAAGAAACAAGGTATAAAGAATACAGAGAACGTGCCGATATAACAGATAAGAGATAGAGGCTGAAATGGATTTCAGCCGGCAAAAAGTCAAGGAGGAAGAGATATGAGTATGGATGCAATATCAGGTACACAGTCCGTAGTTAGTTATGATAGTTACGGAAAAACAGCAACAAAAACAGT
This sequence comes from uncultured Roseburia sp., assembly GCA_964408625.1. Lineage (GTDB taxonomy): Bacteria > Bacillota > Clostridia > Lachnospirales > Lachnospiraceae > Pararoseburia. Next base: position 21,436 of record CAYPAA010000032.1, read on the forward strand.
AGAAAAGCAGGACACAAAAGAGACTGCGTCGGAAGTGAATGCAGTTTATGAGAAATCCCAAGGGACAGCGGAGAAACCGACATATTCCATCAACAAGATGAGTGCGAGTGACAGACAAGCGCTTGTCAGTCAGTTGAAGGAAGAACAGGAGAGACGTCAGGCTAGTTTCATGAACATGGTGCATGAGATGATTGCTGGGCAGGGCAAATCCTACAGCATGGCAACAGGGGATGATTCTATTTGGAAATTCCTCGCGAGTGGAGACTTTACGGTTGACGCGGCGACAAAGGCACAGGCACAGCAGGATATTTCAGAGGACGGTTACTGGGGTGTGAAACAGACATCACAGAGATTGTTCGATTTTGCAAGTGCGCTGGCAGGGGATGATGTCGAGAAAATGAAAAAGATGCAGGCTGCGATGGAAAAAGGATTCCAGCAGGCAACCGCTGCTTGGGGAAAATCGCTTCCAAGTATCAGTCAGGAAACAATGGCAGCAGCAAACAAACTGTTTGACGATTACTATGCGTCAAAATAAAATATAAAAGAGATATCAAAAAGTGTTCCGCTCGATTTTGGACGGAACACTTTTTTAGATTCTTACATCTGATTGATGTTTTCGCTGCAGTTTTTTATAAACATAGAAAAAGGCAGGTACAAGGAAGATATCTGCCATAATCCAGGCGAGTGGACTTGCAAAGCAGGCACCGGTAAAACCGATGGCGGGTACAAGGGTGAACGCAACAATACTTCGGGCAATCATTTCCATCACGCCGGCGGTGATGGCAAAGACGGAAAATCCCATTCCCTGAATCATAAACCGAAAGATATTTACAAGTGCCAGCGTAAAGTAGAAGCATGACTGGATAAACAGGAACTGACTTGCATTTGCTATAATGGACACTTCTTCGGGCGCGAGAAACAGAAGCAGCAGGTATTTGCTGAAGAAGTACAAAAAGCCAACGGCAAAAATGGAGTAAGCAAACCCAATCAATGTCGCGGATTTCAATCCGTCCTTTAAACGCTGCAACTTCATGGCACCAACATTTTGTCCGCCATAGGTAGCCATGGTGGAGCCAAGGGCATCAAATGGACAACACATAAACATCGAGATACGATTGGCTGCTGTCATGGAGGCGACGGCATTGGATCCCAATTCATTGACCGATGTCTGCAGAATAACGGAGCCGATGGCGGTAATGGAATACTGCAATCCCATCGGCACACCCATATGGCAAAGATTGGCAATATAGTGATTGCTCCATTTCCATTCGCCTTTTTGAATTCGGACAATGGAGAATCTGCGATGCATATAAATCAGACAGCATAGCCCGGATATAAACTGCGAGATTACGGTGGCATAACCGGCACCTTCTACGCCCATTCCAAAGTATGCAATAAAAAGCAAATCAAGTATGATGTTGAGTCCGGAAGCCAGCAATAAAAAATAAACGGGCGTTTTACTATCACCAAGTGAACGCATAATGCCGGATGTCATATTGTACAAATAGGTAACCGGAATACCTAAAAAAATAATAAAGATATAAGCGTATGCCTGGTCAATGATGTTTGCCGGGGTTTGCATTAGCATCAAAATGTCTCGACAAAATACACATACAAATGTAGTCATAATGGCAGAGAATAAGATACATAGCCAAATACTGTTTGCAACATATTTGCGAAGGCTCTCATAATCTTCTGCACCAAAACGCTGGGCAACCGGAAGGGCAAAACCACTACAGACGCCCATGCAGAATCCGATAATAAGAAAGTTGATGGAGCCAGTGGAGCCGACGGCGGCCAATGCGGTTACGCCAATATATTTGCCAACAATAATGGTATCGACCAAACTATAAAACTGTTGAAAAAGCATTCCTACAAGCAGGGGGAGCGAAAAACCGATAATGAGGGATAACGGTTTTCCGGAAGTAAGTTTTTTTGTAGTGTCTCTTGCCATGTAATATGTATCCTTTCCTTGTTCTTTCCCATAATGATAGCATGAAAATTTTTTAAAGCAATACTTTCCTAAAAAAGTATCTTATAGTATAATAGAAGAAATTGTGGGTATGTATGCCTAAGGAGAAGTTAATATGATATATATAGGAAATCATTTGTCCGCGTCAAAAGGCTATCTGGCTATGGGGAAGGCAGCGATAGCCCTCGGGGGTGATACCTTTGCTTTCTTCACACGCAATCCTCGCGGGGGCAAGGCGAAGGATATCGACGAGGCGGATGTGACTGCATTGATTGCATATGCCAAAGACCATAATTTCGGTCCGTTGGTGGCACATGCACCATACACCATGAATCTTTGTTCAGACAAACCGGATATTCGCCGCTTTGCCAAGGAGATGTTTGCAGACGATTTGAGGAGAATGGAATACACACCGGGAAATTATTACAATTTCCATCCGGGTTCTCATGTGGGACAAGGAACTGATGTCGGTATTCC
>CAYPAA010000033.1:0-22849 GCA_964408625.1 uncultured Roseburia sp.
CATTCTGGATAATATCTACTTATCAAGGTTCATCCGACCGGTGGATCTTGGTCGACAGGCTCAAGATTCCGAGAGCCTATAGAAACATAGTTATTATATCTAGAATTGTAAAAAACACCATGGCATATGTGGTAATTTTTTGTTTACCACATATGCCATGGTATTTTTAAAAAAAAGTTTAATATTGTCAATAACAAATAGCTAGTTGTTAATTATGATGTAAGGAGGGAAAAGATGAGAAAATTACTTCACGAGTACAGATAACAAGTAAAAAAAGGGACCTAGAGAATAAAGATCTAGGTCCTTAAAAAGAAAAGAGAGAAAAACATGAATAGATTAGAAATAGTTGCTCTTGAAATAGTTGAAGGATGTAATTTAAAATGTGATTTTTGTGCAAGAAATGCAGAGCAGGGGAATGTTCAAGAGTTAGAAATAGAAAAGATAGAATTTGTTATAGAACATATAAAAAAAGAAAATGTGAATCAAGTTGCATTGACAGGAGGAGAGCCTTTATTACATAGTAAAATATTGGATATTGTAAAATTATTAGAAATGAAAAAAGTACAATATTCAATAACTACAAACGGAACAATATTAAATAGGAAATTGCTGGAATTTTTGAGCGAATCAAAATATTTTAAACATTTTATTATTTCGCTCGATAGCTATAGGGCAGAAGTACATGATAAAATACGAGGCGTATTAGGAACTTACAAGATAGTTCAAGATTTTATTAGATATATTAGAAAGTGTAATATCCAATTTTGTATTAATATGACAGTAAATGCTGATAATTTGACGGATATATATTTGACTGCTCAGTATGCTAAGAAAATCGGAGCCAAAGATATATCAGTTGCCATGGTTAGACCAGATGGGAGAGGAACTGCAAATTTCGGGATGATAGAGCAAAAGAAATATGCAGAACAGATAAATGAATGCTATGATCTAATGGATAATAAATTTTTTGTATGGGCATCAGAAATAACCATTTTTTTGTATGACTTTGAAAAATATAAAAATAGTTATTTATTAGGTGAGAAGTTTGCATGCAGTTTTGCAAATGAAAGCCTTCATATAGATTATAAAGGAAATATAAAGGGCTGTGCTACATGTAACTATAATTTAGGTAACATTTATGAAAACGATTTTTCGTTAGGTGAGTTCTGGAAAAATAATGAAATAATATGTGCTGTCAGAAATAAAAGTAAATTAAGTGGCGTATGTGGAAAATGTGAATATAAGGAATTCTGTGGTGGATGTCGTTGCAGAGCATATGCAGTAACAGGAGATTTGTTCGGTGATGATTTATATTGCCCGATAGTTCAAGGAACATTTGACAAAGGGGATAAGAGATAAATGAAAAAAATGCTATCCTACATTTTTCCAATCTGGTTTGGTATGACGATTAATACCTTGCTGGGTATGACGGATATGTTCTTTTTAAACAGAATAGATATAGCATACTTGTCAGCTATTGGCGCAGCAAGTGTATGGTTTAGCATTATTAGTACACTATTCATCGGTGTTGGAATTGAGGCAAATCGACGTATAGCTGCGGGAGGAGAGATGGCATTTAATCGTCTCCTTATATTATTATTGGGTCTTGCATTAGGCGTAAGTATGCTGGCATCGGCAAGTAGCAGAGCATTGTTTTTTTATATACAGGATGAAACTCTAAAATGTATGGTGACGGAATACTTTGGGATATACGTCTATGCACAGGTGCCATCCATAGTGCTTTACCTTTGCACTGGAGTTTTAAGGGGACGAGGAGAGTCAAAAAAGACAGCATATTTTAGTGCGCTTGCTGTGGGATTAAATATTATATTGGATGCTGTTTTTATAGGAGCAGGAGTTTTACGACCTCTTTTTGGTTGTGGATTTGCATCCGTATTATCAGATTGTATTACAGCTTCCATTTATTTTATTTATATAAAAATGTATGTGAGACATCGAAATATTACAAATTTATCTGGAAAAGAGATAAGAACATTTTTGAAAAATAGTGTGCAGTATTCTTTAGAAAAATTGTTTTCTACATCATCTTTGCTGATATTATCAGGGATTTACATAGCGCTTCTACCAGTAGAACAATCTCGAATTTATTATGGAACAGATAAGATGTTTTCTCCGATATTGATGCTTTCATACAGCTATTTTGAATGGGTGATTTATGCCAAGTCGCAGAAAATTGCAGAAGATAAAAGGGTGACATATTTCTGGATGGGCTTTTGTTGTTTTGGAGTAGGTATTATCAGTACTTGGTACCTGAAGGGTGGGCTTATTTTTTGTTTGCTTTATGGATGTTATATGGTTTGTTTTTGTATGGAGCGAGATGTAGTAGCATCTATGTTTTGTTTAGAACAAGCAAAGGTTGTCAATCGCATGATGGGTATTAAGGCGGTGGCATTGATTGTTATTTTGCAGTTTATGACATGGAGAGGCATTTTGTGGGGGATTGGAATTTTGCTTGTTCAAATTATTGCATGTATAATAGTGGTTATTATTGGTTCAAGAAAATTATTAGAAAAACAACATAAATAAAGCTATTTAGTTTACGAGAAGTATTTGATATGTTAGGGCTTATTGTAGACAGGGAGCGAAAGGTTGAATTCTATTAGAACAGATTAAAGAAGTCAAGGCTATCATCGAGAAAAAAGAGCCGGTATTAGCGTAATCACAGTATCTTAAAAACAGGAACAGTAAGGCAGTGAACTAGTTTTTGCAGAAAAACGGTTCGCTGTTTTTTTAAATTTCAATGAAAAATGTGGCTTTAAAATGCTAAAAACTCCCTTTTATGCAGAATTAGCAGCTTTTTCGACAGAATTGGTATGAAAAGCCAGAAAAAAGTGCTATAATAAACATATATTTCAAAGCCGCTATTTTATGGAAGTATTCTGCCATAAAATAGCGGCTTTTTTTGTTATGTTAGACAAATCTTGCAAAATTCTGGAGCGCATGAACCATCTTGGGATGATGAATCACAAAGTGGATGGCAGGTGCTTTTGCCTTTGAAACAATGACAAAATTGTTTTCTAAAATTTGAATCTGAAGGTTGTGAAACGGAGTGTGATCTGCCTCTTTACATTCATAGTTTTTATTTGCCTTCGCATATTTTTTACATGCTTCCAAATGTTCGAGATATTCTTCGTATGTATATGCGATTTCCACCTCTGTAAACAAGTCGGACAGGGAAAGAAGCATCGGGTGTTTCTTAAATTCCTCCTCAGATAACTGCAAAACTTCATCCTGTATTTTATTCTTTTTCAAAATATCTTCCGCAATTCGCTTTCGGAAACGGACATAGGAAACAATCTGTTGGCGTTCGTTTTCTTTGAATTTGCTTCTTTCCAACATTTTGGTGAGCAAATTCTCCGGAATCGTGTAGAGCGGAAGCGATGATAAAAGGTTGTACCGTTTTCCATTTAGCGTACCAGTAATTTTGATGAAGCTGTGATATTGTCGTTTCCTTGAACTGCGATAAATCTCCATCAATGGTTTCGCATACGACAGAATATCGTTTGCTTTCTTTTTATAATAAGTGACCTCGTCCTTATTGCCGGTCAAAGTGCACTTTCCATATTCGTGGTGTCCGTGAATGCATTCGCCTGAGAGTGCCACGGAGCCGGATATGTAATGTAAATGATGATATAGATCGCTTGATGCATTCGGCAGATAATAGGGAGAAACCTGCCCTGTCATATAGAGCGGAATCCAAGATGTCAGACCGAGCATCATTTCATTGAATGGACAGTCGGTATTGTGAACGATATCGAGGTGAAGTCCTTTTTGTAACATCATGGCAATGCCAAGCATCCGCTTTTTTCCAAAGTCTGTATCTTGTGCCATATCTTCCAGTGGCATATCGTTACACAGAAAAACAGATTCGCGTGATTTGGAAAGTGCCGTTGTCTTGAAGAAATTGAGCTCGCTTTTTTTCATCTGCTCGATTCCATAATAATTTCGTGCCATTGCCAAACAAAATGGTACGGTCGGCAATTTGAAATCGTCAAAAGGAATCGTGCGCATAGATTCGTTCCAATCAAATTCGTCCAATTTTTGCAAAAAGCTTTGGATTTGCGCAGGCGCGATATCATCTTGCCTGTCCGAATTCTCAGATGGAATCAGAAATGCAAGCAATTTTTGAGCATAAGCCTCTGTTGTTGCAAGCTCGCTTTCGTGACAGTTCGCCAACTGTGAGAATGCCGTTTTTTCTTCCGGTTTGTTGAAGTTTGCGGCAATGTAGTTGCTGATTGTCTCACAAAACTCCTGTAGGTTGGAAGGCCGACGCTCACCGGAACGAACACGGTACAAATAAGATACATCAAAGCTCGAAGATGATGCCAAATGTTTCATATTGATAGCATAGATGGAAAGTAAAGCATCAAAATTGGAAAGAAAGACCCCATATATTTTTTCTTTTTTCTTTAATGCCTGAGAAAAAATGGAATGAATCTCATTCTCAGTCAAATGGATGGCAGTTCCATCGGAAAAAGTAATGCCGGTGATTTCGTTGTCGGTAGCGACTCTGGCTAAGCCCGAACAGAGTTCTGCTAATTGTTTGCTGTCGGTTGCCGGTTCACGCTCCCCAGACAGATATCGGCTGATCGCCGGGCGGGATACGCCGGACTTTTTTGATAATTCTGTCTGAGAGCAGTGCAATTCTTGGAAAAGCTCATGAAATAGTTCTTGAAAATTCATTGTAAAAAACGCCCCCTTAAAATCTCTTATCCAAATTATAACAGATGCAAAAATTCTTGTCGAATGTTAGAAATATGATATGATTTCTATATGGATGCAAAATTTTTGAGAACGGAAATGTTATTGGGCAATGATGCCATGGAAAAATTAGCAAAATCGCGTGTTGCAGTGTTTGGCATCGGCGGTGTCGGTGGCTATGCGGTAGAGGCGCTGGTGCGCTCCGGTATCGGAGCCATTGATTTGATTGACAATGATACTGTGTGTGAGACAAACATGAACCGACAGATTATTGCGACAACAAAGACTGTTGGCAGACACAAGGTGGATGTGGCAGAGGAGAGAATATTAGAAATCAACCCGGCTTGTCAGGTCACAAAGCACCGGGTGTTTTATCTGCCTGAGACAGAAGATGCGTTTGATTTTACACAGTATGACTATGTGGTGGATGCGATTGATACGGTATCCGGGAAAATTTCGCTTGTGATGAAAGCAAAGGAGAGCGGTACACCGATTATCAGTGCGATGGGTGCCGGAAATAAAATGAATCCGACAGCGTTTGAGGTGGCGGACATTTCCCAGACTTCTGTCTGTCCGCTGGCAAAGGTGATGCGTCGGGAATTAAAGAAGCGGGGCACCCAGCATTTAAAAGTAGTCTACTCAAAGGAGAAGGCAATCACACCGCAACAAAATGTTAAGGAGAGCGAAGAAAACAATGCGAGAAGAAGTATACCGGGAAGTATTGCATTTGTACCGAGTGTGGTGGGACTTATTTTGGCAGGCGAAGTCATAAAGGATTTGGTTTCAGGATAATTTGTACAGTTGCGTTAATTTAGAAATATGATACAATACTTATATTCAGGTATTGTGTGTTTTCCTGAGTGATTGTACTGTAGGAGAGATAATACGATGGAAGAAAAAGAACACAAAGTTCTTAAAGAACAGAGGGATAGACGAAAACGTGTACAGCGAATTCGTACCGGAATCATCACGTTTATTTCTGTTTGGATGATTTTGTCGATTGTTCTCACGACATTTATGTGTATCAAGATGGTTTTTTTGCAGAAGCAAATTGATGTGTTGTCGGGGAATTATGACGATTCCGAGCAGGTGAATAACGAAAAGACAAACGCACAGAGTGAAGATTTGCTGGTTCAGGTTGCAAACGAAAAGGAAAATCTTGCAGTAGAAGGCGATGTTCACAAGGTTTATCTCACATTTGATGATGGTCCAAGCGAAAATACAAAGGCAATTTTGGACATTCTGGACGATTACGGAATCAAGGCGACATTCTTTGTGAATGGTCGAACAGATGAGGTTTCCCTTGCCGCGTACAAACGGATTGTTGATGAAGGTCATACGATTGCAATGCATTCCTATTCTCATAAATACAGTGACATCTATTCTTCATTGGATGCGTTCAAGGCAGATTTTGTGAAGATTCAGAATCTGATTTATGACACCACGGGAGTTGAGTGCGTCTATTATCGATTTCCCGGTGGGAGTAGCAATCGCGTGAGCAACGCGGATATGTCAGAATACATTAAGTTTTTGTCTGAGCAGGGTATCACATATTATGACTGGAATGTTTCCAGCGGCGATGCCACAACACAAGCATTTACTGCTGATGAATTAGTTGAAAATGTTATGAAGGATGTGGTAAAATACAAAACGTCAGTTGTGTTATTGCATGACGCGACAACGAAGTCAACAACGGTGCAGGCTTTGCCTGAAATGATTGAGGCCCTTCAAGAGTTAGGTGCATTGATTTTACCGATTGATGAGAATGCAGAAGTGATTCAACACACGAGCATTCAAAAATAAAATACGGAGGATATTAAAATGGGATTTTTTAAAGAATTCAAAGAGGACTTTTCAGAAGCTGTGAATGAACTAGTACCGGGAGCTGAGGAGTTAGAACCTACAGACGAGACTATGGTTGATACATTGGATGAGAACATTGATGTTGCATCTGAACTCTCTAAACTTGACGGTTTGTTAGAACAGGTATCAAAGAGAGTTGACCAGAAAGAAGTAGCAGAAGAAGCGATTGAGACAGAAACTGTTTCATCAGAAGTTAACAAAGTAGAAAGAGTAGAGAAAGTAGAGGAAAAGACAAAAATGGATACAAACGTTACAAGCGCACCAACTCAGACATTTGCGCAGACACCTGCACAGACAACTGTGCCGTCATCAGATGAGAATGCTGTTATTACGCAGGGTATGAAGATCAAAGGTAACATCGAATCAGCAGGTTCTGTAGAGATTCAAGGTGTTATCGAAGGTGATATCGCATGTAATGGTAAGTTGGTTGTTACAGGTACGGTACATGGTAATAGCACATCATCTGAGTTCTTTGCAGATGCTGCCAAGATCGAAGGTGAAGTGAACACGACAGGTACCGTTAAGGTTGGTATCGGTTCTGTTATTATTGGTAATATCTCAGCTACATCAGCAGTGATTGCCGGTGCTGTAAAGGGTGATATCGATGTACAGGGTCCGGTTGTTGTTGATACATCAGCAGTCGTTATGGGTAATATCAAGTCTCGTTCTGTACAGATTAACAATGGTGCTGTTATCGAAGGTTTCTGTTCACAGAGTTACTCAGATGTGGATGTTGCCGGATTGTTTTCATAATAAAAAGGATGTCATATGAAAAGAGTATTATTGAAGCTGAGTGGTGAAGCTTTAGCCGGCGAGAAGAAAACCGGTTTTGATGAAGCGACTTGTATTCAGGTTGCAAACCAGGTGAAGACATTAGTAGATCAGGGTGTTGAAGTTGGAATTGTGATCGGTGGCGGTAATTTTTGGCGCGGTCGCACCTCTGAGACGATTGACCGTACCAAAGCGGACCAGATTGGTATGTTAACTACCGTGATGAATTGTATTTATGTTTCTGAGATTTTCCGATATGTAGGGATGTCTACAGAGATTTTGACACCATTTGTCTGTGGTGCATTTACGCAGTTGTTTTCAAAGGATACTGCAAATGCATGTTTTGCAGAAGGAAAGGTTGTATTCTTTGCAGGTGGCACAGGGCACCCGTATTTTTCAACGGATACGGCTACTGTTCTTAGAGCGATAGAGATTGAAGCAGATGTGATTCTTCTTGCGAAGGCTGTGGACGGCGTTTATGATAGCGATCCAAAGACCAATCCAAATGCAAAGAGATATGATACACTTGCGATTCAAGAGATGATTGATCAACAGCTGGCAGTTGTGGATTTGACGGCATCCATTATGTGCTTAGAAAATAAGATGCCAATGTATGTTTTTGAACTTCAAGAGGAGAACAGTATTGTCAAAGCGATTTCGGGTGATTTTAACGGTACAATTGTTACTGTATAGTGGAGGATGTAATGGACGAAAAGTTACAAGTATTTGAAGAAAAAATGAAAAAATCATACAACAGCCTACTTGATGAGTATGCGACTATCCGTGCAGGTAGAGCCAATCCACATGTTTTAGACAGGGTTATGGTTGATTATTATGGGGTGCCTACAGCACTTCAGCAGGTGGCAAATGTCAATGTACCGGAGCCACGTATGATTCAGATTCAACCGTGGGAAACTTCTATGGTGAAAGAAATCGAAAAAGCGATTCTGATGGCTGATTTGGGATTAAATCCGACAAACGATGGCAAAGTCATTCGCTTGGTGTTCCCGGAACTTACAGAGGAGCGTCGTAAGGAATTGGCGAAGGATGTCAAGAAGCGCGGAGAAAACGCAAAAGTTGCCATTCGAAATATTCGTAGAGATGCAAATGACTCTTTTAAGAAATACGGCAAAGAGGCAGAGGTTTCAGAAGACGAAGTAAAAGAATTAGAAAATCAAGCCCAGAAGTTGACAGATAAGTACATTGCAGAGATTGACAAAGCGATGGATGCGAAAGCAAACGAAATCATGACGGTGTAATAAATATGGGTGAAAGGACACTACGATGGCGGTGTCCTTTTTTGGAATTTAGATGGAGGAAGACAGATGAGTGTTCCAAAACATGTAGCGATTATTTTAGATGGTAATGGAAGATGGGCAAAAGCAAAGGGTTTGCCTAGGACAGCGGGGCATACCGCAGGTGCGAAAAACGTTGAGAATATTGCGGCCGCTGCGCATGATTTGGGGATTAAGTATTTGACATTATATGCTTTTTCAACAGAAAACTGGAATCGTCCTAAGGATGAAGTCAAGGCATTGATGACTCTCCTCGACAACTATCTGAAAAACTGTTTAAAAACAGCAAAGAAGAACAATATGCGCGTTCGTGTGATTGGTGATATTTCGCGTCTGGATCAGGAACTGCAGGATAAGATTATACTGCTGGAAAAGGAGTCTGCCGCGTACACTGGCTTAAACCTCACCATAGCGATAAACTATGGTAGTCGTGATGAGATGATTCGCGGCATGAAAAAACTTTACCGGGATATTGCGGATGGCAAGCACACGGTAGAAGAGGTGTCAGAGGATTTTTTTTGTGATTATTTAGATACCTGGGATATGCCGGACCCTGACCTTATGATTCGCACGAGTGGTGAGCAGAGATTGTCCAATTATCTGTTGTGGCAGTTGGCATATGCGGAATTCTATTTTACACCGGTTCCATGGCCGGACTTTGATAAGCAGGAGTTAAAAAAAGCTGTGGAAGCATATGAAAACCGAGATCGCAGATATGGAAAGGTATAATGAGAGGTAAAGTTATGTTTAAGACAAGATTGATAAGCGGGATAGTTTTGGTTTTGATTGCACTTCTTGTGATTGTTACAGGAGGCAATTTACTCCTGGGTGTTATGGCGGCAATTTCTATCATTGGTATGTTTGAATTGTATCGCGTATTTGGGATGGAAAAGTCACTGGCCGGTATTGTCGGTTATGTGATGGCACTGATCTATTATGCCGATTTGCTGTTGGATGTTATGCCGGATCGTTTACTGTTTGGTGTTTTGTTCATGATCGCTTTGCTTGCAGTATATGTTTTTTCCTATCCAAAGTATAAGGCAGATCAGATTATGGCTTGTTTCTTTGGGTTTGTGTATGTTGCAGTTATGCTGTCTTATATTTATCAGACGAGAATGCTGCTGCAAGGTGGAGAATATATTGTATGGTTGATTTTCCTTTGTTCCTGGGGAAGTGATACATGTGCGTACTGCGTGGGAGTGCTTTTTGGAAAGCACAAGATGTCGCCTGTGTTGAGCCCGAACAAATCGATTGAGGGAGCAGTTGGCGGTGTGATTGGCGCAGCGCTTTTGACAGCACTGTACACCTATCTTTTTCGGGTACAGATGGGAATTGACGCAACGGAAGTTACGATGCTGGCGATTATCAGTGCAGTAGGTGCTCTGATCTCTATGGTGGGAGATTTGGCGGCTTCAGCGATTAAGAGAAATTATGATATCAAGGATTATGGAAAACTGATTCCGGGGCATGGCGGTATATTAGATCGTTTTGATAGCGTGATTATCACAGCGCCGATCATTTTTTTCTTAGCATCGTTCCTAGTTAGTTAATCGAGGGGAAAGACAAATGAAACAAATTGCAATTTTAGGTTCCACAGGTTCCATTGGAACGCAGACATTAAATATCGTAGATCAAAATCAGGATTTGAAGGTCGTTGCACTGGCGGCCGGAAGCAATATCTCTCTTCTGGAAAAGCAGGTGCGCAAATATGGTCCCGAATTGGTTGCGGTTTGGGAGAATGATAAGGCAAAAGAGTTAAAGGAGCATCTGACAGATACAGAGATTACAGTGCTACCCGGCATGGATGGGCTTTTGGCTGTCGCTACGATTGCGTCATCAGAGATTCTGGTTACAGCGATTGTTGGGATGATTGGTATTCGTCCTACGATTGCAGCGATAGAAGCAGGTAAGGATATTGCACTTGCAAATAAAGAGACGCTTGTCACTGCCGGTCATATTATTATGCCGCTTGCAAAAGAACACGAGGTGAAAATTTTGCCGGTAGACAGCGAACACAGTGCCATTTTTCAATCCTTGCAGGGCAACGAACAAAATGAAATTGATAAGATTATTCTTACGGCATCCGGTGGTCCGTTCCGTGGCAAATGTTTTGAGGACTTAGAGAAGGTGACGCCGGAAGACGCATTGCAACATCCGAACTGGAACATGGGTAAGAAGATTACGATTGATTCTGCGACGATGGTAAATAAAGGCCTTGAAGTCATGGAGGCGAAATGGCTGTTTGATGTTTCCCTTGGTCAGATTGAGGTCGTTGTTCATCCGCAGAGCATCCTGCATTCAGCCGTGCAGTATTTGGACGGAGCCATCATAGGGCAGATGGGTACGCCGGATATGCGTTTGCCAATTCTATATGCACTTTATTATCCAGAGCGCCGCACACTTTATGCGGAGGAATTGGATTTGTTCTCGGTCGGAACTCTGACCTTTGAAAGACCGGATATGGAGACGTTTTATGGACTGTCCTTGGCATATGATGCGGCGGATGCAGGCGGAAATATTCCTACGATATACAATGCGGCAAATGAGAGAGCCGTAGCAAAGTTTATGGAACGAAAGATTTCATTTGTCGAAATACCAGAGATTATTGCAACCTGTATGCAGGAGATTTACTTTAAGGAGAACCCTACATTGGATGAAATCTTAGATACAGAGGCTGCAACTTATGAATTTATAGAGAGTCGGTGGTAATTTGAGTATTGTTTTAGCAATTATTATTTTTAGTTTGATTATCATTTTTCATGAATTGGGTCATTTTCTGGTTGCCAAGAAATGTGATGTGAAAGTCAATGAATTCTGTTTGGGACTGGGACCAACCATCCTGCACTTTACAAAGGGCGAGACGACATATTCGTTGAAACTGTTTCCGTTTGGCGGTGCTTGTATGATGGAAGGTGAGGATGAGGAGAGCAGTGACGGTCGCGCGTTTAATCATAAAACAGTATGGCAGCGATTTGCAATCGTTTTTGCAGGACCATTTTTTAACTTTATTATGGCATATGTTTTGTCGGTGATTTTGATTGGATGCATTGGCTATGATACGCCAACGATTACAGGTGTGATGGAAGGGTATTCTGCCGAAGCAGAAGGTATGCAGGCGGGGGATAAAATTCTTTTCCTAAACAATTACAGGGTGCACTTTTATCAGGAAGTAAGCGTGTATTCTTTCTTTCATCCGGGAGAGGAGATAAAAGTAACCTACGAAAGAGGCGGCGAAAAGCGTACCGCAAACATTACGCCTACTTATAATGAAGAGGAAGGGCGTTACCTGCTGGGCATTCTCGGAAATTACACGCGCGAAAAGGGGAGTGTGCCTGATACAATGCGCTATGGATTTTACGAGATGAAATACCAGATTTATTCCACGTTTCAGAGTTTGAAAATGCTCTTTACAGGAAAACTTTCCGTGAATGATATGTCAGGACCGGTCGGAATTGTCAAGACGATTGGAGATACGTATGACCAGTCGGTGAGTTCCGGGGCATTTTATGTGGTCATGAATATGCTAAACATCGCTATTTTACTCTCTGCAAACCTTGGCGTGATGAACTTGTTGCCGTTGCCTGCGCTGGATGGTGGCAGACTTGTCTTTTTCATTGTGGAGGCAATTCGCGGAAGGCGTGTGAATGAAGAACTGGAAGGGAAAGTGCATCTGATTGGCTTTGCACTTTTGATGGTACTTATGGTTGTCATCATGTTTAATGATATACAAAAACTCTTTATGTAAGGAGGGAAAATCATGGAACGAAAAAGGACGAAAGAGGTTGTGATTGGCAATCGTGTGATTGGTGGGAATCATCCGATTCTGATTCAGTCAATGACAAATACAAAAACAGAAGATGTAAAAGCAACCATAAAACAAATTCGTCAGTTGGCAATTGCGGGATGTGATATCATTCGTTGCGCTGTTCCTACGATGGAGGCTGCAAAAGCGCTGGGAGAGATTAAAAAGCAGGTGAATATCCCTGTTGTTGCAGATATTCATTTTGACTATAGACTTGCAATTGCAGCGATGGAAAATGGCGCTGACAAGATTCGAATTAACCCGGGAAATATTGGCTCAACAGAGCGCATCAAAGCGGTCGTGGATGTTGCGAAGGAACGCAAGATACCAATTCGTGTAGGGGTCAACAGCGGTTCTTTGGAAAAAGAGATTGTTGCGAAGTACGGCGGCGTGACGGCGGAGGGCATTGTCGAGAGTGCCCTTGACAAGGTACACATCATCGAAGACTTGGGATATGACAATCTTGTTGTAAGTATCAAATCATCCGATGTGATGATGTGTGTGAGAGCACATGAATTGATAGCGAAAAAGATGGATTATCCGCTACATGTTGGGATTACAGAATCCGGTACGCTGATTAGTGGAAATATCAAATCGTCCATTGGACTTGGATTGATTTTAAATCAAGGGATTGGTGATACCATTCGTGTATCTTTGACGGGGGACCCTGTGGAAGAAATCAAATCTGCAAAATTAATCTTAAAGACATTGGGGCTTCGGAAAGGTGGAGTGGAAGTGGTTTCGTGTCCGACCTGTGGCCGCACAAGGATTGATTTGATTTCACTGGCAAACCAAGTGGAGGCGGTTGCCTCAGAGTATCCGCTTGACATTAAGGTGGCTGTCATGGGATGCGTGGTAAATGGACCGGGTGAGGCTAAGGAAGCAGATATTGGCGTCGCCGGCGGCGTTGGCGAAGGATTACTGTTCAAGCATGGTGAGATTGTTCGCAAGATGCCGGAGGGTGAGTTGTTAAATGCGCTTAGATATGAATTAGATCATTGGAGTGAGTAATTTTGGATAGAAGTTTTCAGGAATTATTTCCAACATTACAACTTGATACAGATTTGACACATGCGCTGGAGGGGGCTGTTGTGACGAGAGTGAGTACAAATCGCGACAGAACTGCTATGCGTATTTATTTGCATATTAAATCGCTTGTTCCGAAGCGTCGGATTTGGAAATTGGAGGAGGAAATCAAAAAGCAATGCTTTGCAAAAGAAAATGTAAGGATTCATGTGATGGAATCCTTTTCTTTGTCATCCCTCTATACGCCCGAAAAATTATACGAAGCCTATAAGGACAGTATTTTAGAGGAGATTGATGCATTTAGTTCGCTTCTCTTTGGTATATTTAAAAAAGCTACATTCGACTTTTCAACGGAAGGACATTTGACTGTCACGTTGGAAGATACCGTCATTTCCAGGGAATACGAGGAAACGTTACATGAGATTCTGGATAAGATTTTCTGTGAGCGATGCAATCAGAAACTTGTGATTCACTTTGCTTATCGCGAGGCGAAGGAGAGCAAATATCGTGCAAATTCCCAGTTGCAGATTGAGGACAGAATCAAGGAAATCACAAGGCAGAATCTGATACGCCAAAATCAAAAAGAATTGTTGGAACAAGCGGGATTAGAAGAGAAAAAAACGCCAAGCGGTGTGCGCAAGCCGGAAGGTCGTGCAAGGAAAGCAGATGCACAGACACCGGAAAAACGTAGAAGCGCTCCATTAAAAAGATCCTCAAGACCAGACGTTATTTATGGACGCGAATTTGAAGATGACGCCATAAACATCGAAGAAATTCAAGGAGAAATTGGAGAGGTATGTATTCGTGGACAGATAATCAATGTAGATTCGAGACAAATCCGAAATGAGCGCACGATTCTCATTTTTTCACTTACGGATTTTACCGATACGATAGTCACAAAGCTGTTTCTTGCAAATGATCAGTTTAATGATATTTCCAATGAAATCAAAAACGGAGCCTTTGTCAAAATAAAGGGTACGCCGATGATTGATAAATTTGATCACGACCTGACGATTGGTTCTGTTTTTGGCATTATGCAGATTCCGGATTTTACTACCTCAAGGCAGGATCATGCGCCGGAAAAACGAGTGGAACTGCATTGTCATACAAAGATGAGTGATATGGATGGTGTTTCTGATGTCGGCGATATTATTCAGCGGGCGATTTCTTGGGGACATCAGGCGATTGCCATCACTGACCATGGTGCAGTGCAGGCGTTTCCGAGTGCGGAGCACGCGGTGCCAAAGGGCTCTGATTTTAAAGTGATTTATGGCTGTGAAATTTATCTGGTGGATGATACCAAAGGAATTGTGACATACTCAAAAAACCAGAATTT
Organism: uncultured Roseburia sp.; assembly: GCA_964408625.1. Taxonomy (GTDB): domain Bacteria; phylum Bacillota; class Clostridia; order Lachnospirales; family Lachnospiraceae; genus Pararoseburia. The sequence continues at coordinate 14,816 of CAYPAA010000033.1, forward strand.
GGATGATACGTATGTTGTCTTTGATTTGGAGACCACCGGTTTTCATCCGGAAAAGAATCATATCATCGAGATTGGCGCCGTAAAGGTCGTCGACGGCAGGACTGTAGACCGTTTTTCTGAATTTGTAAATCCGAAGGAGCCAATACCGTTTCACATTACAGAACTCACAAGCATACGTGACGAAGATGTGATTGATGCGCCTGAGATTACAGAGATTCTGCCGCGCTTTTTGGAATTCTGCAAGGGCGCCGTTATGGTGGCACACAACGCGGATTTTGATATGAGTTTTATACAAGCAAATTGCGACAGGCTGGGATATCCCTGCGATTTTACATACATAGACACGGTGGCATTATCGCGTTTTTTGCTACCATCGCTTAGCAAATATAAATTGGACAACGTTGCAAAAGCACTGGGCGTCTTGCTGGACCATCATCATCGTGCTGTGGATGATGCGGGATGTACGGCAGAGATTTTTGTGAAGTTTATCGTCATGCTAAAAGAACGCGGTTTCGATACCCTTGATTTGTTAAATGAGGGCGGGAAAGCCTCTGATGAGTCCATTCGCAAACTGCCATCGTACCACTGTATTGTTTTGGCAAAAAATGATATTGGACGCATCAATCTGTATCGCTTGATTTCGATGTCGCATTTGCAGTATTACTACCGCAGACCGAAGATACCCAAGAGCCAACTGACCAAATATCGGGAGGGCCTGATTATTGGTTCCGCGTGCGAGGCGGGGGAATTGTATCGTGCAATTCTAAATGGGCGTTCCGATGTGGAAATCAGTCGTATTGTATCATTCTATGATTACTTAGAGATACAGCCCATCGGCAACAATATGTTTATGACGAGAAAGAAGGATGGCACCGCGAAGACGGTCGAGGAGTTGCGTGACATCAACAGGCGAATTCTTTCTTTGGGTGATGAGTTCAAAAAACCCGTCGTTGCAACTTGTGATGTTCACTTTTTGGACCCGCAGGATGAGATTTATCGTCGAATCATAATGGCGGGAAAAGGATTTAGTGACGCTGATGACCAGGCACCGTTGTATTTGCGCACAACGGAAGAGATGCTCGAGGAGTTTTCTTATCTGGGAAGCGACCGGGCAGAGGAGGTTGTCATTACAAACACAAACCGCATCGCAGATATGTGTGAGCCAATCTCGCCGGTACGACCGGACAAATGTCCGCCCGTGATTGAGGATTCAGATAATATGTTGCGTAAAATCTGCTACGATAAGGCGCATGCCATTTACGGTAAAGATTTGCCGAAGGTGGTTGAGGAGCGTTTGTCGAGAGAACTTAATTCTATCATTGGAAACGGATACGCCGTGATGTATATCATTGCGCAGAAGCTTGTGTGGAAATCGAATGAGGACGGTTACTTGGTTGGTTCTCGTGGCTCCGTTGGTTCTTCCTTTGCAGCGACGATGGCCGGTATCACTGAGGTAAATCCGCTCAGCCCGCATTATTTATGCGAGTACTGTCATTTTGTTGATTTTGATTCTGAGGAAGTGAAAGCATTTTCCGGACGAGCCGGTTGTGATATGCCGGATCGTAAGTGTCCGGTTTGTGGCAAAGATTTGAAAAAGGAAGGATTTGATATTCCATTTGAAACGTTCCTCGGATTCAAGGGAAATAAGGAGCCGGATATTGATTTGAACTTCTCCGGTGATTATCAGAGTAAGGCACACAAGTATACAGAAGTAATTTTTGGTGAGGGGCAGACATACAAAGCGGGCACGATTGGTACTCTTGCGGATAAGACAGCGTTTGGTTACATCAAGAATTACTACGAGGAGCGTGGGGTACATAAACGAAATTGTGAAATCGATCGTATTGTTCAGGGGTGCGTCGGCGTTCGACGAACAACCGGACAACATCCGGGTGGTATTATTGTTCTGCCGGTTGGCGAGGAAATCAATTCCTTTACACCGGTGCAGCATCCGGCCAATGATATGACATCCGGTATTGTGACAACACACTTTGATTATCACTCGATTGATTCAAATCTGTTAAAACTGGATATTCTTGGACATGATGATCCGACTATGATTCGAATGCTGGAAGATTTGACGGGATTGAATGCGCAGGAGATTCCACTGGATGATAAGACCGTTATGTCGCTGTTTAAAAATACGGATGCTCTTGGTGTCACGCCGAAGGATCTTAACGGTGTTGACATGGGAACACTTGGGATACCGGAGTTTGGTACGGACTTTGCGATGGGAATGCTTCGCGATGCAAAACCACAAGAGTTTACCGATTTGATTCGGATTTCAGGGCTTTCGCATGGCACGGATGTGTGGCTTGGCAATGCACAGACACTGATTGAAGAGGGTACTGCAACGATTTCGACATGTATTTGCACGCGTGATGACATTATGACATATCTGATTCATATGGGACTTGATAGTGCGGAGGCATTTGACATTATGGAAAAGACCCGAAAAGGTATCATCGCAAAGGGAAAATGTGAGCAGTGGCCGAAGTGGAAACAGGATATGATAGATCATGGTGTCCCAGAATGGTACACAGAATCCTGTGAGAAGATCAAATACATGTTCCCGAAGGCACACGCGGCAGCTTATGTTATGATGGCGTGGAGAATCGCCTATTGCAAAGTATTCTATCCGCTGGCTTACTATGCAGCGTTTTTTAGTATTCGCGCGACCGCGTTCAGTTATGAATTGATGTGTCAGGGAAAAGAAAAACTTGAATTCTATATCGATGAAATCAAGAAACAGGAAAAGATTTCAAAGAAGGATGAGGACACCTTAAAAGATGCTCGTATCGTACAGGAGATGTACGCGAGAGGATTTGAATTTTTGCCGATGGATTTGTATTGTTCCGATGCGAGATACTTCCAGATTGTGGACGGAAAACTGCTTCCACCGTTTAATTCTATCGACGGAATGGGGGATAAGGCGGCAGAGACACTGGCGATTGCTGCAGCGCAGGAAAAGTTTTTATCAAAACAGGATTTGAGACAGCGTGGAAAAATCAGTCAGGTTACCGTTGATTTATTGTCAGACTTAGGAATTATTTCGGATTTGCCGGAGACAAATCAGTTGTCATTTTTTGATTTTACAGCATAAAGAAAGAGAGAAATCATGAAGGAATTAAGTGAAATTCGCGATGAAATTGATCAGATTGATCAAGAGATGCTAAGACTGTACGAGACGCGTATGGATTTGGCAGAGGAGATGGCAGCATACAAGATTGCCAACAATAAAAATGTTTATGACAAAGTTCGTGAACAGGAAAAACTGGATAAATTATCCGGCATGGCATCCGATGATTTTACAAGACAAGGTGTCTTGGAATTGTTTGAGCAGATTATGTCCACTAGTCGCAAAAAACAGTATAAAATATTAGCAGAAAAAGGTCTGATGGACAGTTTGCATTACACCTGCTGTGAACAGTTTGACTATACGGATAAACGGATTGTTTTTCAGGGCGTGGAGGGTGCGTATTCACAAAAGGCGATGTATACTTTCTTTGGCTCAAAATGCAAGGGAGAAGCGGTGGCAACATGGCGCGAAGCGATGGAAGAAATACAATCAGGAAAGGCAGATTATGCGGTACTTCCCATTGAAAATTCGTCTGCTGGTATCGTGGCAGAAAATTATGATCTTTTGATTGAGTATGATGTCTCCATCGTGGGAGAGCAGGTGATAAAGATTGAACATGCACTGCTCGGATTGCCGGGCGCGTCGCTATCTGATATAAAGACGGTGTATTCTCATCCACAGGCACTTATGCAGTGTTCTCATTTTTTGGAACAAGAGCATCCGGAATTCGAGAGCAAGTCAATGAAAAACACCGCGATTTCGGCACAAAAGATTAAAACGGATCATGACATCTCACAGGCGGCAATTGCCGGCATTACAAATGCAAAGATCTATGATTTGCATGTCCTTGCGGAAGCAATACAGGACAATCTCGAAAATGAAACACGTTTTATTATCGTCTCAAAAGAGCATAAGTATTTAAAATCTGCGGATAAGGTGAGTCTTTGTTTTGAATTGCCGCATGAGAAGGGGTCCTTGTATCACATTTTGTCGCATTTTATTTTTAATGGATTGAATATGACGAAAATTGAGTCGAGGCCTCGCAAAGGAAAAAACTGGGAATATCAGTTCTTTGTTGATTTTCAGGGGAATCTCGCGGAAGATGATGTTTTGAGTGCGCTTCGCGGATTGAAGGAAGAAACAATATCTTTTAAGATACTTGGGAACTATAAAGCATATGAGTCATGTTAATCAGAGCATGGGGTGGGAACGGAAAGAAGGTGTATTTCGGATGAAAAAGAAAGAGTGTTTTCAAGATGCAACACTATACGAGAATCGGGAATTGAGTTGGCTGAAATTTGAACATCGTGTTTTGAATGAGGCAAAGGAAGAACAAACGCCTATTCTGGAACGTTTGAAATTTATCAGCATTACATCTTCAAATCTGGATGAATTCTTTATGGTGCGTGTTGCGTCAATCAAAGATATGGTCAATGCGCATTATAAGAAAAAGGATTTTGCCGGACTGACTCCTAAGAAGCAACTGTCAGAAGTACACAGTGCAACACATGAGCTGGTAAAGGAACAGTATCAAATTTACAACAGTTCGCTCGTGCCTATTTTGAGGGATAATCACATTCAAATCATCGATGCATTTGAGGATTTGAATCAGGAGCAGGAGGAATATGTTGACCGATATTTTATGGAACAGATATATCCTGTTTTGACCCCTATGGCGGTAGATGCGTCAAGACCATTTCCGTTGGTGCGCAATGCAAGCTTAAATATTGCGGCATTGCTTCGCGCAAATATATCCGGTTCCAAGTTACAACAGAGAAACCGCGCAGAATTTGAGTTTTCTACCGTGCAAGTACCTGAAGTGCTGCCTAGATTGGTTCCGATACCGGGAGGAATTGGAGAGGAGAATAGTTTTATTCTGTTTGAGCAGATTATTGAGAAAAACATACATAAACTTTACTCCAACTATGATGTGATTTGTGCCCATCCTTACCGTATTATGAGAAATGCGGATTTGTCGTTTGATGAGGATGAAGTTGCAGATTTATTAAAGGAAATTCAAAAGCAACTTGTCCGCCGCCAATGGGGAGAAGTCATCCGCCTTGAGGTGGAAGAACGTATGGACAAAAGACTGCTCAAGTATCTGGCAGAGCAATTGGAAATCACCGAGGAGGAGATTTATCGTGTCAACGGACCGATTGATTTTACGTTCCTTATGAAGTTATATAATATGGATGGATTCCAGCAATTGCGCCAAAAACCGTTTTACCCACAGCAGAATTCGCGTATAACGAAAGATACCAATCTGTTTGAGGAGATTCGCAAACGGGATATTTTCTTATCTCATCCGTATGAAACATTTGATTCCGTGATAGATTTCATCAAACAGGCCGCGAATGATAAAGATGTTCTGGCAATCAAGCAAACGCTTTATCGTGTCAGCGGCAACTCCCCGATCATTGCGGCGCTTGCGAAGGCGGCGGAAAATGGGAAGCAGGTGACGGTTCTTGTGGAATTGAAGGCGCGTTTTGACGAAGAGCATAATATTGTCTGGGCAAAAATGCTGGAAAAGGCCGGCTGCCATGTTATCTATGGTTTGGTTGGTTTGAAGACACATTGTAAGATTGCGCTTGTTGTGAGAGCGGAAAAAGGAAAGATAGCGCGTTATGTTCATCTGGGTACAGGCAATTACAATGATTCGACGGCAAAGTTGTATACGGATTGCGGTATCTTTACGTGTAAGGAAGCCTACGGAGAGGACGCAACCTCGCTCTTTAACATGCTATCTGGGTATTCCGAACCGGAAACATGGAATAAATTTGTTGTGGCGCCGATATGGCTGAGAACTGGATTTTTAAATCTGATTCAATGTGAGATTGCTCATGCAAAAGAGGGTAGAAAAGCGCTGATTGTCGCAAAAATGAATTCTCTTTGTGATGGACAGATTATTCAGACATTATATGAGGCTTCGTCTGCAGGTGTTGAGATTTATCTCGTTGTCCGGGGAATTTGTTGCCTTCGGACGGGAATCAAAGAGGTCAGTGAGAATATCCATGTGTCATCGATTGTAGGCACATTTTTGGAGCATAGTCGTATTTTCTATTTCTATAATGATGGAAAAGAGGACATCTATATGGGAAGTGCGGACTGGATGCCGCGCAACATGGATCGACGGGTCGAATTGCTCTTCCCTGTTGAGGATAAAGAAATCAAGAATCAGGTGATGCATATTCTTGATGTTTTATTGCATGATAATAAAAAGGCTTATCATATGCAGGATGATGGTTCTTACAGAAGAATTGAACGAGAAGGAGAGAAGGAGATCTGTTCGCAAACACAATTCTGCAAAGAGGCGATGAGGAAAAATAGAAAAAAAAGATTCCAGAGAAAAGAAAGGAGATTCCTTCCGATTTGGGGAGTAGATGTAAAGGAAAGTGAGTAAGATTCTTTTTACAGATTTTGATGAGACGTTGCTTTGCACAGATAAAACGGTTACAAAAGAGAATCGCGAGGCACTGATGCAGATGTTGGATGCAGGTCATTATGTTGCGTTCATTACGGGTAGGTCGCTTCACGGAGCCAGATATCTATTTGAACAGTTAAACATTCCACCGAAGCATTGTTTTTTGATTTGCTTTCAAGGGTGTTTTACCTATGACTTAGAACATGAGAAGGTCGTTGTAACAAACCCGATGGATGCGGAAGATATGATAAAACTGGTCGCAGAACTGCGAGAGCGTGGTATTTATATAGAAGCATTTGGAAGGGATTATTTGTATTGTTTTGAATATACAAAGGCGACCGAACGGTACAATGGTATTACAAATGAACCGTTCCAAGTGATTGATGATATAGAGACGCTTCGTGGTGAGCCAATCTATAAAGTGATGGCGATTGATTTCGACGATATGGAGCCATTGAACGAATTACAGAAAATGGCGACACAGGATAGCGACTTCCCATTTGAAAGTTTTTTTTCAAGCCCATGGTTTTACGAATTCTGTGGAAAAAACCAAAACAAAGGGGCAGGGCTTTCTAACCTTGCAGCATATCTTGGCATCCCGATACAGGATACGGTTGCCGTTGGGGATGAGGAAAACGATGTCTCCATGATAGAGCGCGCGGGTGTTGGTGTTGCCATGTGTAATGCCAGAGCAGAAATCAAGGAATACGCGGATGTGATTACCACGAAGGACAACAATCAAAGTGGCGTTGCAGAGGTGATTTACAGATTCCTTCTTTCTGAGACAGAATAAAAACATATAAATAGTGCCTAAAACGACAAAAAATCAACAAAATACACAATATATTGTGGATAAGTGTTGATTTTCGTCTTTTTTGGTGGTATATTATAGTAAAGTATTGGAAGAATACTTTAGAAACCACTTAAAATATGCACAAAGGAGGTCAATGTATGATTTTCGATGAATATTTTAAGGTATCGGCAGTAGCCGAGTACGCGAGTTCCGAAGATTCTGGCCAAGGAAACCTTTTCTGGTATTCACGAAGGAAAGATTCTTCAAACGAATTTGGAAGCGTATTTAGAACAGCCTGTGATGATTTGAAAAAAGAAACAGGCAACACACACCAAACGAAGGGGTTTGCCCCTACAATGAGCGTCAGCTACAACCGCATGGCACTCATAAGATAGTCTTTTGACTAAAAAAGAAAGATTGCGGCAAGGAATCTTGCCGCACTTCTTTTTTGAAAAAGCTAACTTGAAAAAGTAAATTCTGGTGCAGAAGTAAAATTCCGCACCTATTTAAATTTTGCTGGAAAATCAAATAAAATGGTTGACTAAGGCAGTAATCTGTGTTAAAGTGTTTTCGTTGTGAAAACAAAGTAGAGTATCCACTCTCACCTAAGCACAGAGGTGACTTAGTGTTAATATTCCAACATTTTATGTTTGAATTGTTGTGAACTTGATTGTGGATAGTCTGCCTATCCACTTTTTTTATGGAGGTATAAGACCATTAGCGAATTAATGATTAACGAAC
>CAYPAA010000034.1:0-21600 GCA_964408625.1 uncultured Roseburia sp.
ATGATGGCTGCAGGTATTGGGGAAGCCAAAGACTATGCAAAGACAGATTATCAGTTACATTCGTTCTCTGATCTGTTACAGGTTGGAGTATAGGTTTCTCTTTTTTATTATTCTCCCAAAGTAGAGCAAGTCGGCAGGATTGCAGGCTTGCTCTACTTTACGTTGCAGATATGGTAACAGTTACTTCGGCAGACCTCATAGTTTGCAACCTACATGTTAAATCGCTTCTGTAATTCACCGATGACACTGCGTCCGCGGAAGATGCATGCACCGAGGAAAGTGATAACGCTGACAATGAGACAGATAATCCATAGGATAGATATATTTGCTTTCATTACCAACATGACGATGTATGGAATGATACCGATTACGATGTTACAGAGCAGATAAATCATGGCATTTGAAATGTCATCAACCAACGTAAAGATAAAGTTACAAATCATCGTTCCGATAATCATGACGGGAATGATATATTCTGTAGTGATCGTCCAGAAAAATGTTCCCAAAAAGTAACTGGTTACGGTAAGCAAAACCGCCACGGTAAACACAAACAAGGTCAAAATACGGGCCGGCGAGTAATTTCTTTTAAACAATCGTAAGATTCCAAATTCTACAGCCAGCAGCCACATGGCAAGCAATAGGCTCCAATGATGTCCGTGACCGATTTCAAAGAGAAAATCACAGGAAAGTCCGACAACCATCAGAGACAAAACGATAAATAACTGTAGCTTATATAAAATCGATTGTGCATGCAAAGTATTTGGCTTTGGCCAAAACTCCGCATCATCCGTTCCGTTTAATCCACTTTGACAGAACGGGCATTTGGTGGATGTTCCGCCCACTTCAATTTTACAGTATTGGCATGTTTTCATTATCTGACCACCTCCGTTGCGTAGGCTTGTACCCACATACCTTCGTCTGTGAGACCGCGCACAAAACTCTTTAACACACGCGTACTTGCGTAAGGGGAAGTCACCCCCAAAGTCAAGATGCCGTTGTAACTGGAAACTGCCACAAACAGGTTTTTAGAACTACAGAATGCACTGTAGTTTTCGATGTACGGACAAAGTTCTGCAGGTGGTTTTTGGATACCCAGGTTGGAAAGCACGATAGAAACCTTTTTGTCCTGTATGATGCTTCCCCGGCGAACGGCTTGCTGTTTGAGAAATAGCGGAACCATACGAAGCGGGACGATACGCTCAATTTTCTCGTAATTGTCCATCTGGGCTTTGATCTTTTCAGGCGTCAGGTTCGCTTTTAACTGTGTGTCAAACTCGACCGCCAAATCTTCCAAGGAAATATCCTCCGTAAAACAATGTGTTACATTGACATTGTTGAAGAAGTTTCGCGAAGTGTTGGATGGATAGTAGTTTCGCAGGTTTACGGGAAGCGACACGGTAATCGGCATGCCGGATTTTAAGGTTGGCATGTCCTCTCGCATGGCAAGCATAAATCGCGCGCCCAGGTAACTTGTCAGTGAAACATTTAGTGCCTTTGCCTTTGGCAAAATCTCATCCGTCCTAATGTGTAATTCAAAAAACTGCAACTGATTGTATGGCAGCTGAAGACCTGTGGCATGGTAAGCCTTTTGAGTGCCTTCTGCTGCTTTTCCCTTGTTGTCAAAGAACTGTTTGTAACTATCCTGAAACAAATCATCGACAGAGGCGCCGCTGTGAATCGCGATGTTGTCATATTGGTTTGGGTATTTTAATTTCAGGTAATCCAAAACTAAAATATTTAAAAATTCCAGTGCACCCGTGCCGTCCGAAAGCGCATGGAATAAATCCAAGTTAATGCGGTTGTGAAAATAACTTACCTGGTAATGCAAATAATTTTTGCGTCCGGGCTGATAAAGCAAAGGACAGACACGTCCGCTTTCTTCTTTTATCTTCGGTTCGATATCGGTCGCTTCCATGTAATGCCAGAAAACGCCACGACGGATGCGTACCTGAAATTGCGGGCGCACCTGAATGGTTTGAAGCAATGCCTGTTGTAAAAGTTCGGGTTCAATGTCCTCTGTGAGGGTACAGCTTACACGCAGGGTTCTTGTATCCTTTTTCCCACAGGTTGCAAGAAATACCTTGGCGACATTGTCTACCTGATACCAATTGTTTTGACTCATAATCCCTTGTCCCCTTATTTCTTTTGTCATATTTTATCTATCGTATATCGCGCAGATTAGTATAGCACTTCTGTCACAAAATCACCAACACTTTTCATCGCTTTTGCTGCTATGGGAATTGGCATTTGCTGAAAGACATGCCATCCTTTTTCAAAAATCTCCAATCTGACGAAGCAATCCGTTTTTTCCATCTTGGAAGCGAGCAGTTTGCTGTCGTCCAAAAGGATCTCATTTCGACCCACCTGAATCAAAGTGGGCGGAAAGCCGGAAAAATCGCCATACAAGGGACTGTATTTCGGTTGAGATAAATCCTCTGACGGAGACACATAAGCATTTCGCGTGGAGATGATATAATCATAGGAAAGAATCGGGTCGTCTTCCTTGTGTGTTTGATATGATTTCGCTATTGCGGTCATATCGGTCCACGGGCTAAAGAGCAACAGCGCCTTTGGAAGGAAGCGTCCGGCTTCTTTTAAATGTTGTGTCAATGTCAGCGCGAGATTGCCACCGGCGGAATCACCGGCCAAAATCACAGACGAGGCGCCATATCCTTTTTGCATCATATAATCCCACATGGAAACAGTGTCCTCGAACGCCGCGGGATAAGGGTGCTCCGGCGCAAGACGATATTCAAAAGACAAAACCTCCAGACCGGTATGAATCGCCAATTTGGACGCCAGTATTCCGGCGTATCCAAGACCTCCGCATGTATATCCGCCGCCGTGACAATATAGAATGACATGCTTTGCGTTATGAACAAAATCAGGGCGATGCCATTCGGCATGGATTGTGCCGATGGTGAATCGCTCGGAAGAGACACCGATGGGCGGCGTGGCAAGCTTGGAAGCCAACTCCATAGAAGTGCGCTGTTTCTTTAAATCATCCTCGGAAAGGTGTTCTTTCCCCTGAGAAATCTGATTCACGGCTTTCAGTGCTTTCATGAAAGGGTCAATTGTGTTGCCTTTTGTCATCGTAAACCTCCAATACCTAAGAAAAAAGGCAGACATGCTGTCTGCCTTTGCTGTCCGAACATTATTTTGCGTTCAATTCTTTCTGCTTGCGAATAGCCCATGCGCGAAGTCCCTTCTTTTTCTTTTTTGCATTTGGATCTTCTGTCTTACCGTGCAAGCCGCGAACGCTTGTGATGTATAAACCGCTCACACGAGCCTTCACTTCCTTTTTGACGGGGATGTCGTCAAAAATCGTGGCATCGCAGATGAGCGTCATAACTTTTGGTCCAACCTTTGCCTTGACGATAGGTATTTTTGATATACGGGCATAGAAAGGCGTCTGCGAAATCACCGACTCCGGAAGACCGGAATCCTTCATCCGTATTTGCTTCTTATCAATAATCAGCATGGAAACATTTTGTGCTGCCGCTTCAACCTGAATGTCCTGCTCAGCTTTTTTGGCTTCTGCCTTTTTGCCGAGAAAATAAAGGGCAATTATCAGAGCAATCAACACGACTAAAATAACAATCAATATAATCAATCCTGTACTCATTCTAAAAATCCTCCTAAAAATATCGCTTGTCATTGTATCATTTTTGAGTGAAAAATGCAATAAATTACCAGTCTTTTGCATAGAATATGGCAAGTGATTTTGATGGGGATGAAAAATGGAAAGAGAAAAACAACGCAAGGGATGCGTTATAAAAACGATACTTGTCATGTACATAATAACAGGATTGCTTTTGATTCTTCTGGCTTTTATTGTGTCAAAGGTGGATAAGGCGGACATGGTTGCGCGTATCGGAGTTATTGTTATCTATGTGGTTTCCTGCATGCTGGGTGGCTACGTGATCGGCAAGTGGAAGAAACGTCAAAAGTTTTTGTGGGGGCTTTTTGCAGGTGGAATCTATGCAGCAATCCTGCTTGTGATAGGAATCATCATTGGTATGGGATCGTTTCCCGAGCCGGTTACAGCGCTGACAACCATTTTGGTTTGTATGGGCTCCGGTATGTTGGGCGGAATGATTAGTTAAGAAAAAAGCGGAAAAAAGGCTTTTACTTTGTCGCTCCCTATGATATAATCAATACTAAATGACGGTATGAATATACTGATTTAGAGAAAGTAAGGAGAGCGACATTATGAAACATGTACAGACATTAAATACAAAGAAGCTTCAGAACACAGTAAAGAAGGGTGGATGCGGCGAGTGCCAGACATCATGTCAGTCAGCTTGCAAGACGTCTTGTACCGTTGGAAACCAGAGCTGTGAGAATACAAAGTAGTTCGTCTATCTGAATAAGCTATACTAAGCATATCACGACCGTACGCCTAGGCGTTCGGTCATTTGTGCGTTTTATAAGGAGGTCTATTTTGGTTCATCAATACAAAATGGGCGGTTACAACATCGTGATTGATGTGAACAGTGGGGCGATTCATCTCGTGGATGATATGACCTATGACATGATCGGGATGTACGAGTCTTCGGACAAGGATACCATCTTTGCCACATTAGCAGAGCGGTATCCCGGAGAGGCATCTGAATTGCCGGAAGCATGGCAGGAGATTCAGGACTTAATCGCCAGTGAGGATTTATTTACAAAAGACAATTACGAGCCGTATATTGCGGATTTTGCAAAGCGCCCTACTGTAGTGAAGGCGTTATGTTTACATATAGCCCATGATTGCAATCTGGCTTGCCGCTATTGTTTCGCCGAGGAAGGAGAATATCATGGCAAGCGCGAATTGATGAGTTATGAGGTGGGCAAAAAGGCACTGGATTTTCTGGTTGCAAACTCAGGCAACCGTAGAAACTTGGAAGTTGATTTCTTCGGTGGAGAACCGCTTATGAATTTTCAGGTTGTCAAGGATCTGGTTGCTTACGGAAGAAGTCTCGGGGAAAAGTATGACAAGAATTTCCGCTTTACACTCACGACAAACGGTGTACTGCTGGATGATGATGTTATGGAATTTGCGAACAGGGAAATGGAAAATGTTGTCCTTAGTATCGATGGACGTCCTGAGGTTCATGACCGTATGCGTCCTTTCCGCAAGGGCGCGGGCAGCTACGAGCTTATCGTCCCAAAATTCCAAAAGTTTGCGGATAGCAGAAATCAGGACAAGTACTATGTGCGTGGTACTTTTACACGAAACAATCTCGACTTTTCAAAGGATGTACTTCATCTTGCTGACTTGGGCTTCAAGCAGATTTCTGTCGAGCCGGTGGTTGCGCAGGAGACAGATGATTATGCCCTGAGGGAGGAGGATTTGCCACAACTCTTCGAGGAATATGAAAATCTTGCACTTGAGATGGTGAAGCGACATGGCACAGACAAGGAGTTCAATTTCTTCCACTTTATGATTGACCTGGAAGGCGGTCCGTGTGTGGCAAAGCGATTGTCGGGCTGTGGCTCCGGTACAGAGTACTTGGCGGTGACACCGACAGGAGATTTGTATCCATGCCATCAGTTTGTTGGCAACACTGATTTTTTGATGGGAAATGTGGACGACGGTGTTGTGAACACCAGGCTCCGTGATTCGTTCAAGAGTTGTAATGTATATGCAAAGGGCAGGTGCAGAGAGTGTTTTGCAAGATTTTATTGCAGTGGTGGATGTGCTGCAAACGCATACAACTTCCACGGGGATATTCACGATGCATATGATGTTGGATGCGCACTACAAAAAAAGCGAGTTGAATGCGCAATTATGATAAAAGCAGCATGGGCTGCAAAAGAAGGAGAGAAAATATGAAACGCTTAAAGAAGGGACAAGGTGTTGCATGGCTTATCGTCTTGCTTGCCGCTATCGTTGGTTTTGGCTATTTGGCTTACAATATTATCACAGCCACAGTTGCCGGCGATGATGATTATGACATCAGATTGGGACTTGATTTGGCAGGTGGTGTAAGTATCACTTATCAGGCAGTGGGTGATACACCTACGACAGAGGAGATGAATGATACCATCACAAAGCTCCAGAAACGTATTGAGAATGAGTTGGGTTCTGAGAGTTCAACTACGGAGGCCAGTGTGTATCCGGTGGGGAACGACAGAATCACAGTCGAGATTCCGGGTGTGACAGATGCAAATGCATTGTTGGAGGAATTGGGTACGCCGGGATCGATTTACTTCATTGCAGAGACAGATGCAGATGGAAATGAGAACTACAAGATTGATACAACGACAGGTGGTTATGTTTTGGCAAAAGAGTTGGATGATTTGCTAAAAGATGGATCTGTCATCCTGCAGGGGTCTGATGTAAAGAGTGCAGACGCCACATATCAGCAGAATCAGACGACGGGTGCATCTCAACCTGTGGTATCGCTCACGTTGAGTGACAAGGGGACGAAGGCATTTGCAGATGCTACAACAGCAGCCTTTTCAAAGGGGGAGTCCATTGGTATTTATTATGATGGGCAGTTCGTAAGTGTACCTAGTGTAAACTCAGCAATCACAGACGGCAAATGTATTATTGAGGGTATGGAAGATTTTGATGCTGCGGAAAGACTTGCCTCTTACATCCGTATCGGTGGTTTGGATATCGAATTGGAAGAATTGCAGTCAGAGGTTGTGGGTGCTCAGCTTGGTAGCGATGCCCTTGCAACGAGTCTAAAGGCCGGTGCTATCGGTTTGATTGTTGTAATGGTATTCTTAATCATTATGTATCTTGTATCCGGTGCGGCGGCTTCGATTGCATTGGGGCTTTATACAGGACTGATGTTGTTTATCCTTTGGGCATTTGATATTACATTGACACTTCCGGGTATTGCAGGTATTGTACTTTCTATCGGTATGGCGGTAGACGCAAATGTTATTATCTTTGCTCGTATTCGTGAGGAAATTGCTGAAGGCAGAAGTGTGATTGCTTCCATTGAAATCGGTTTCAAGAAAGCGTTATCCGCCATTCTTGACGGTAATGTGACAACATTGATTGCTGCAGCAGTGCTTGGCGTACTCGGTTCGGGTACCGTAAAGGGATTTGCGATTACGCTTGCAATTGGTGTTATTCTGTCCATGTTTACCGCGCTTGTTATCACTCGAATTTTGATGAATGCTCTGTATGCGATTGGTATTCGTGATGCGAAGTTCTATGGCAAGGAAAAAACGCATAAGTCATTTGATTTTATTGGCAAGAGAGGCATATTCTTCGGTATGTCTCTTGCGGTGATTGTAGCCGGATTTATCGGTATGGGCGTATACGGCGCAAAGGAAGGAAAGACACTCAATTACAGTCTTGAATTTTTGGGCGGTACATCAACCACAGTTAACTTTGATAAAGAGTACACCTTGGCTGATGCCGACAAGGAGGTCGTTCCAAAGATTGCGGATGTCATCGGAAGTAATGATATTCAGACACAGGTCGTTGACGGAAGCAATCAGGTTATCTTTAAGACGCGTTCGTTGGATCTTGACGAGCGTGAGACGTTGAACCAGATGTTTGAAGATGAGTTTAAGATAGAAGAATCATCCATCACATCAACAAATATTGGTTCTACCATCAGTAGTGAGATGCGCTCAGAATCTCTGATTGCGGTGGCAGTTGCAGCATTCTTCATGCTGATTTACATTTGGTTCCGCTTCAAAGACTTGAGATTTGCCGGCAGCGCAATCATTGCATTGATTCACGACGTGCTGGTTGTACTTGCACTTTATGCATTGGTTCGTATTTCGGTGGGCAGTACCTTTATTGCATGTATGCTTACGGTTATCGGATACTCTGTCAACGATACCATCGTATTGTTTGACCGTATCCGTGAGAACAAGAAGAAAGTGCGTGACGAGACGCCGGAAGCCTTGAGAGAACTTGCAAACGCAAGTATTACACAGACACTTTCGAGAACAATCAGCACCTCCATCACAACAGCAATCATGGTATTGATGCTTTTGATTCTTGGTGTTACAAGCATCCGTGAATTCGCATTTCCATTGTTAGTAGGTGTGGTTTGTGGTACATATTCATCTATCTTTATTGCGACTGAATTGTGGTATGTCATGAAGGTTAGAATAAAGAGTAAAAAGAAATAATAGAATCAGGAGGAGATAACATGTACACATTAGACGATATTAAAAAGGTAGATCCACAGATTGCTGATGCAATCACAGCGGAATTTGAAAGACAGTCAAGCCACATTGAGTTGATTGCCTCAGAGAACTGGGTCAGCCCGGCCGTTATGTCAACCATGGGAAGTATTCTTACAAACAAATATGCGGAAGGATATCCCGGCAAGCGTTACTATGGCGGATGCGAGTGCGTTGATGTTGTGGAAGATTTAGCAAGAGAGCGCGCAAAAGAATTGTTTGGCTGTGATTATGTCAATGTTCAGCCTCATTCAGGTGCGCAGGCAAATATGGCAGTCGAGTTTGCTGTGTGTAAGCCGGGTGACACGATTATGGGTATGAACTTGGATCACGGCGGACATTTGACACACGGTTCACCGGTTAACTTCTCCGGAACATATTTCAACATCGTACCTTATGGTGTAAATGATGAAGGATTTATCGATTATGACGAAGTGGAGCGTATCGCAAAAGAATGCCGGCCAAAGATGATTATCGCTGGTGCTTCCGCTTACGCCAGAGCAATAGATTTCAAGAGATTCCACGAGATTGCGGATGAAGTTGGAGCAGTTCTTATGGTGGATATGGCACACATTGCCGGTCTTGTTGCAGCAGGATTACATGAGAGTCCGGTTCCTTATGCTGACGTGGTTACAACGACAACACATAAGACACTTCGCGGACCTCGTGGTGGCATGATTATGGCTACTGCGGAGGCAAATGAGAGGTTCAACTTTAACAAGGCAATCTTCCCGGGTATTCAGGGAGGTCCTTTGATGCATGTTATCGCAGCGAAGGCAGTTTGCTTCCAAGAAGCACTTCAGCCGGAGTTTAAGGAATATATGACAGGTGTTGCCAAGAATGCACAGGCACTTTGCAAGGGATTGCAGGACAGAGGAATCAAGATTGTATCCGATGGCACAGACAATCACCTGATGCTGGTTGACTTGACACCATTTGATTTGACAGGTAAGGCTGTGGAAGCACTTTTGGACCAGGCGCATATCACAGCAAATAAAAATACAATTCCAAACGATCCGAAGAGTCCATTTGTAACAAGTGGTATCCGTTTGGGAACGCCGGCTGCAACAAGCCGTGGCCTGAACGAAGCAGACTTTGATCAGGTGGCTGAGGCTATCGCTGCCGTTATCAAAGAGGGAGAAGCAGGTGTACCTAAGGCAAGGGCAATCGTAGATACATTGACTGCAAAATATCCATTACAGTAAAAGGGAGCATAGCATGATAGATATTAAGTTTTTAAGAGAGAATCCAGATGTTGTAAAACAGAACATCAAGAATAAATTCCAAGATCACAAGCTTCCGCTTGTAGATGAAGTGATTGCACTGGATGCAAAAGCAAGAGCTGCGCAACAGGAAGCCGATGAACTTCGTTCCCGAAAGAACAAGATTGCAAAGCAGATTGGTGCTTTGATGGCACAGGGCAAAAAAGACGAGGCGGAGGAGGTAAAGGCACAGGTTGCCGACATCTCAAAGCGTCTCGCGGAGCTTGAGCCACAGGAAAAGGAGTTGCAGGATAAGGTTACAGAGATTATGATGAGCATTCCAAACATGATTGATCCTTCTGTGCCAATTGGAAAGGACGATTCCTGCAATGTTGAGATTGAGAAATATGGTGACCCCATCGTGCCTGATTTTGAGATTCCATATCACACGGAGATCATGGAGCGGTTTGACGGAATCGATTTGGAGAGCGCCGGTAAAGTTGCCGGAAATGGCTTCTATTATCTCATGGGCGATATTGCAAGGCTGCATTCCGCTGTGATTTCCTATGCGAGGGATTTCATGATTGACCGTGGATTCACCTATTGTGTACCACCTTTCATGATTCGTTCCAACGTTGTTACCGGTGTTATGAGTTTTGAAGAGATGGATGCGATGATGTATAAGATTGAGGGCGAGGACCTTTATTTGATCGGTACATCAGAGCACTCTATGATTGGTAAGTTTATCGATACCTTAAATGAAGAAGAGAAGTTGCCATACACACTGACAAGCTATTCTCCGTGTTTCCGCAAGGAGAAAGGCGCACATGGTATCGAGGAACGTGGTGTTTACCGAATTCACCAGTTTGAGAAGCAGGAGATGGTCGTTGTATGTAAGCCGGAGGAGTCGCCAATGTGGTACGACAAGTTGTGGCAGAATACGGTAGATTTGTTCCGCAGTTTGGATATTCCAGTTCGCACACTGGAGTGCTGTTCCGGTGATTTGGCCGATTTGAAGGTGAAGTCCTGTGATGTTGAGGCATGGTCTCCAAGACAGAAAAAATACTTTGAGGTCGGTTCCTGCTCGAACTTGGGTGACGCACAGGCCCGCAGACTTAAGATTCGCGTAAAGGGTGCAGATGGAAAGTACTTTGCGCATACATTGAACAATACGGTGGTTGCTCCACCTAGAATGCTGATTGCTTTCTTGGAGAACAATTTAAATGCGGATGGTTCTGTCAACATCCCGGTGGCATTGCAGCCATACATGGGTGGTAAGACCGTTCTCAATCCGACACGCTAGATTTTTATTCGCCCCGCGTTATTGCGGGGCGGATTTATATTCACTGGATGATACAACACGCTGGGAGGAATTGTTATGGTTATTGCAGTAACTTACGATAAGGAAACAGGAAATGTAGGGCAGCATTTTGGACATGCTGAATTCTTCAAGTTATATGAAGTGGAAGACGGAAAGATGATGGACTCTGCAGTCGTTTCCCCATTTGGGCAGGGACACGAAGCAGTTGTTGCTACAATGGAAGATTATTCTGTAGCGCTCATTATCTGCCAAAGCATCGGAGATGGTGCCATTGCAGGTCTTTCAGAGGCAGGCATCGCGGTATGCCCTAACGTAACCGGAGCCGCTGACGATGCAATCGAAGCCTTTCTGGCAGGAAACCTTCAGATTCAGGCTGTAGCAAATTGTGATTATTGTGGAGGCAGTGATGCCGGATGCGGTAGCGGGTGTGGCGGCTGCTGTCACTAAGATCATGCACAATTCTCCGAAAAAAGTGTAGTCAATTGCTAGGCAGATTGATACAATAGTAGTAACAAAAGAATAGGCGGGACGATGACGCCTAGGTTAAAAGTGAATACGAGGAGGATTGCGTGTATGAAGGTTTTTACAACGGACAAGATTCGAAATGTGGTTGTCATGGGACATAGTGGCGCGGGAAAGTCCAGTCTTGTGGCTGCCATGAATGGCATTGCAGATAAAACGAGGCGCGCAACGAAGCCGACTGCTACCACCCAGACAACTGTGATACCAATTCTTTGGGAGGATCACAAAATCAATGTACTGGATACACCGGGAGCTGCGGATTTCGTGGGGGAAGTAGAAGAGGCAGTTGCTGCGGCGGATGCGGCCATTATCGTGATTTCAGGCAAGAACGGCGTGGAGAATGGAACCCGCCGGGCATGGAAACTTTGCGAGCAATATCATTTGCCACGAATCATTTATGTCAGTGATATGGATATTGACGATGTTTCTTATAAGAATGTGGTGTTGCAGTTGCAGGAACTATATGGCAAATGTATTGCACCATTCCATTTACCGGTCCGAGAGGACGGGCAGTTTGTGGGCTATGTCAATGTGGTACAACAAAGAGCAAAGAGATGGCAGGAGGATGGCACGGTAGTTAAATTTGATGTTCCTGACTATTCTCGGGAAAATCTTGAAATTTTCCGAGAGGCTTTGATGGAAGCAGTAGCCGAGACCAGCGATGAGTTCCTGGACCGATATTTTAATGGGGATACGTTTTCGGAGAATGAAATTCGTCAGGCACTTCGTTACAATGTGGCGGAGGGCAGTATTGTCCCTGTGATGATGGGATCTAATACATTGGGCAGAGGCATGTATACCTTGATGGTGGATATTATCAAGTATTTGCCTGCACCGGACCAGAGAAAATGTGCGGGAATCAACGCTACAAATAATGAAGTGTTTGAGGCAGACTACAATTTCTCCAAGCCAAAGTCTGCTTATGTATTTAAAACGATAGTTGATCCGTTTATCGGAAAGTACTCTTTGATTAAGGTACAATCCGGTGTTATCAAGGCAGATGATGTTCTTTATAATTATCACAAGGATCAGGAGATGCGTATTGGCAAACTCTTCGCGATGAATGGAGCAAAGGCAGAGGAGATTTCAGAACTTCATGCCGGTGATATCGGAGCTCTGAGTAAGATAACGGGATTGCAGACTACGGATAGTTTGTCTACCAAGGCAAACCCAATCCTCTATATCCGAACTGCCATTTCCAAACCGTATTGTACCATGCGCTATCAGGCTAAGAATCCAAAAGAAGAGGAGAAGGTAACCCAGTCTCTGCACAAGCTGGCAGAGGAGGACTTGACCCTTCGTGTGGAAAATGACAGCGAGAACCGTCAGACCTTGCTTTACGGTATCAGTGAACAGCATCTGGGCACTGTCTGTGAGCGGTTGAAGGCAAAATATAAGGTGGAGATGGAACTGTCAAAACCAAAGGTGGCGTATCGGGAGACTATACGCGGTACCGCAGATGTGGAATACAAGCACAAAAAACAATCCGGAGGTCACGGTCAGTATGGGCATGTCAAAATCAAAGTATCTCCATCGGGAGATTTGACTACACCATATGAATTTGAGGAGACTGTCGTGGGCGGTGCTGTCCCAAAGAACTTCTTCCCGGCAGTGGAGAAGGGAATCGCAGAGGGAACCATAAGCGGACCACTTGCCGGTTATCCTGTTGTGGGTGTTCATGTGAATCTGTATGATGGCTCATCCCATTCGGTAGATTCTTCTGAGGCGGCATTTAAAACAGCGGCTACTATGGCATTGCGGGATGGCATTATGAAGGCACAGCCAATCTTGTTAGAGCCAATTGCTTCCCTATGTGTCAGTGTACCGGAGGAGCAGGTGGGAGATGTTATGGGTGAGTTGAGCAAGCGTCGTGCAAAGATTATGGGCATGAATCCACAGGAGGATGGTGTGCAGTTGGTAGAGGCAGAGATTCCATTTGCCACGATTTATGGAATAGGGACATCTCTTCATTCTTTGACAGGGGGGAATGCTACATATACCTATGAATTCCTCAAATATGAGCCGGCACCGGAGGGTACGAAACCGGAGAAGGAAGAGTAATCTTAAGAAAGTCTTAAACATTTAACCTATTGGATTTTAAAAAGTAAATCACTACAATGTAAGTATGATTAATCATAGCGTTGTAGTGATTTTCTTTTTTTGAATAAACTACAACACTTAGGAGGCAATATGTACAACATTTTAGTGTGTGATGACGAACGGGATATCGTGTCAGCGCTTCGCATTTATCTGACGAGCGAAGATTATCAGGTGAGGGAAGCATATAACGGCAAGGAGGCACTTGAAATTTTGCAAAATGAGGAGATTCATCTGGTGTTGCTGGATGTGATGATGCCTGTGATGGATGGCATTACCACCCTCAGTAAGATTCGGGAGCGATACAACGTCCCGGTGATTCTGCTCACAGCGAAGGGTGAGGATACGGACAAAGTGCTGGGTCTTTCTGTGGGGGCAGACGATTATGTGACTAAGCCGTTTAATCCAGTTGAATTGCAAGCCAGGGTTAAGTCACAACTTCGTAGATTTATGATGCTGGGCGGTGCAAATTCTTTGGTGACAAATGCGACGGAAGACACGGTGAGCATAGGTCCCATCAGTCTCAACGACCGTTCAAAGGAAGTGACACTGGACGGTGAACTCGTCAATTTGACCCCGACAGAATACGATATTCTACATCTTCTTATGAAGAATCCGGGCAAGGTGTTTTCCCCGTCTGAGATTTATCGCGAGGTCTGGAAAGGAGATTCCTTTGGCACGGAAAACACGGTAGCGGTACATATTCGCCATTTGCGAGAAAAACTGGAATATGACCCGGCAGACCCAAGATTTTTGAAAGTGATTTGGGGATGGGGCTATAAGATGGAAGGAGATTCCCATGAATAAGGTAAAAGGTGCTTTATGGACAAAAGTGGTTGCGCTTGTTGTAGTTGCAGTCAGTACCGTATGGCTGACTTATGGATGCTTTGGTATGATTCTCTTTGGCGAGATGTCGTCTGAAAGTATACCGACAGAGAAACAGAAATTGCGAGAATATATTGAGTCCAATATGGCGGAAAATTATGGTGCCATGACACTCAACAATGCCATTTCATCAGGCTTGAAAGATTTTGAAGTGACAGACCCGCAGATGTTTGGCGGTTTGGAAGGTGGTTCACTCGATTACTCTGTTGAGGAACAACGCATTTATTATGAGGACGGCGAAGTAAAGACAGAGGTGAAAACGGTTTATGGTGATGAGAAAAAGGTAAGCAGGGATAATGCCGAGTATCGTTTTGCATTGCCAACCGATGGATGTGGGTGCTCCTATTCTAGCGTCGATTCTGTTGCAGTGGCATTTGAGACACCGCATGTATGGCGCTCGCAGACCGATTACTGTCTGGTAGATAAGACTTCCGACGCACAGCTGCAGGTACAGATTCACCATGAGGGCAATGAAACGATTGTCTCAGCGGATGGAAAAGATGTTCTCGAGGATGTGAGTATTGACGAAGAGAATTATGACGAAGAGATTTATAACGGCGAAGAGGCGACGGATGATGAGCCGGAAAAAGTAGATCAGATTGTAGTATATACAATTTATATGAAACTTGGAGCGGGCTATTCTGTCGGCAAGACGCAATATTTTGAAAATGGTGTGATGGACCGACTTCCGATGGCAAATGATATTGCCGTTTATTTAAACACGTACCGTGATATCTGTACGCCAATCTTTGTGATTAGTCTCATTGTGCTGGTGGCAGCAGGCATTTATCTGTGCTGCGTGGCAGGGCATAGAAGCGATAAGGATGGTATTACACTTCGCATGATTGATCGCATGCCATATGGAATTTACGCGGCAATTGCAGTTTTAGGTGTTGGCTTTGGCATTGCAGGTGTATGTGGATGTGTGATGGGTATTTATCAGGTGTATTTCTCGTTTCGTGACGGTGTGTTGCTGGCGATACTTTGCATCGTGGGCTCTACACTTCTCGCTGCAGCATTTTGTATGAGTACGGCAGTGCGGCTCAAAGCAAAGAAGTTCTGGAGATATACCATTTGTCATTACATTGTGGTTCCATTTAAAAAGATGGGACACGGATTTGGTGCATTGTGGAAATTGAATCGTTCCCTTGCAATCAGGACAGCGGTGGCAGTGGGTATTGTTACCATGTTGCAGTTGATTGTGGTGGGAGCAACGGGGTATGCCCCCGGGGCGGAAGTTGTGTTCTTCTGCCTATATAAATGTGTGGAACTTCCTTTTATTGCGTGGATTGTATGGCAGATGGAACGCATTCGTCTGGGCGGCAGACGGGCGGCGGCAGGTGACTACACACAGCCGATTGACACGAATAAAATGCTTCCTGCCTTTAAGGAGCATGCAGAGAATATCAATAATGTCAGCGACGGAATTTCCGTGGCAGTGCAAGAGCAGATGAAGAGTGAACATTTGAAGACAGAGCTTATCACGAATGTGTCACATGACATCAAGACACCTTTGACATCCATCATCAATTATGTGGATCTGATTAAGAAGGAAAAGGTGGAGAACGCGACAGTGCGGGAATATGTGGAAGTGTTGGATCGCCAGTCGGCACGTCTGAAGAAGTTGATTGAAGACTTGCTCGAGGCATCGAAGGCATCGACCGGAAACATTGATGTGCATTTGCAGGCATGTGATGCAGGCGTCATGATTTCACAGGCGGTCGGTGAGTATCAGGAAAAACTGCAGGCAAGAGGTCTGGAGGTTGTGGTGACAGGTCCGGAGGTTCCTGCTACGATTCAGGCAGATGGCAGACATTTATGGCGTGTGCTTAACAATATCATGAGCAATATCAATAAGTATGCGCAGGAAGGTACGAGAGTCTATGTCAATGTGGAAGTGGGATTGCATCAGACGAAACTGATTTTTAAGAATATTTCCAAGTATCCGCTCAATATTTCGAGCGAGGAACTGATGGAACGGTTCGTTCGCGGCGACAGTTCACGAAATGGCGAGATAGAGGGGCATGGATTGGGACTTTCGATTGCGCAGAGTCTGACGGAACTCATGGGTGGAAATCTCGACCTGGAAATTGACGGTGATTTGTTTAAAGTCATTGTGACGATGAAGAGGTAGCCTGCCTGAAACAGATTGCAATTGTGGAAAGAGTGGTATGTTCGGTGTCATTTACGGACATATTGCTCTTTTTATCTTGACAAGAGGGCGGTCTTTGTGTTATTGTTTTTCCATTCCGAGGACAATAAAATAGACAGGTCCGAAGACCTGCCTAATCAAATCAAATTATCCTCGATTCATATTTGCTCTCTTGCGGAGTGTAGGATCTAAGATTCTTTTTCGGATACGAAGGCTTTCTGGAGTGACTTCCAAAAGTTCGTCTGTATCAATAAAATCCAAAGCTTGTTCCAAACTTAATACACGTGGCGGTACAAGCGTCAAAGCTTCATCCGCAGATGAGGAACGTGTGTTAGTCAGGTGCTTCTTTTTGCAGACATTCAACTCGATGTCTTCCTGACGCGAACAAGAACCGATGACCATACCGGCGTATACCTTTTCGCCGGGTCCGATGAAAAGGGTTCCACGTTCCTGTGCTGAGAACAATCCGTAAGTGACAGATTCACCTGTCTCGAATGCGATTAATGAGCCCTGCTTACGATAAGCGATTTCCCCTTTGAAAGGCTCATATCCTTCGAATATCGTATTGATGATACCATTTCCTTTGGTGTCAGTCATAAATTCCCCACGATAGCCGATGAGTCCACGAGAAGGAATCAGAAATTCTATTCTTGTATATCCACCTGTGATAGGTGTCATGTTTTGCAACTCACCTTTTCGTTGGCTGAGTTTTTCGATGACAGAACCGGTAAACTCATCCGGGACATCTACATAAGCGCGTTCCATTGGCTCTAGCTTTTTACCATTTTCATCCATGTGGTAAAGAACTTCCGCCTTGGAAACAGCAAACTCAAAGCCTTCGCGGCGCATATTCTCAATCAAAACAGATAAATGTAATTCTCCACGGCCAGAAACCTTATAACTATCTGGCGAATCCGTCTCTTCGACACGAAGAGAAACATCGGTATTTAATTCCTTAAACAAACGATCACGGATGTGACGAGATGTCACAAACTTGCCTTCCTGTCCGGCAAGCGGGCTGTCGTTTACGATAAAATTCATTGAAATCGTAGGCTCGGAAATCTTCTGGAAAGGAATCGCCTCCGGTGACTCCGGAGCACAAATGGTATCTCCAATGTGAATATCCGCAATGCCGGATATGGCAACGATGGAACCGATTTTGGCCTCGTCCACATCTACTTTTTCCAAACCATCAAATTCATATAGTTTATTAATGCGGACCCTTTGAAGTTTGTCCGGCTCATGTGCGTTGACGACGACAACCTCCTGATTTATCTTGAGGGAACCGTTGTCCACCTTTCCGATACCGATACGGCCAACATACTCATTGTAGTCGATGGTACTGATGAGTACCTGTGTATTGGCATCAGGATCGCCGGTGGGTGCCGGAATGTAATCGGTGATGGTCTCGAAGAGAGCAGTCATATCTTTCTTCTCGTCATTTAAATCCAATACGGCAAAGCCTTCCTTTGCAGAAGCATACACAAATGGGCAGTCAAGCTGTTCGTCGGAAGCATCCAAATCTATGAATAATTCCAAAACTTCGTCGATAACCTCATCCGGTCTTGCCTCCGGGCGGTCAATTTTGTTGATACAAACGATAACGGGCAAGTCCAAATCCAATGCTTTCATCAAAACGAATTTTGTCTGTGGCATTGCACCTTCAAAAGCATCTACGACAAGGACAACACCGTTAACCATTTTAAGTACGCGTTCGACCTCGCCACCGAAATCGGCATGGCCGGGAGTGTCAATGATATTAATCTTGGTGCCTTTATAGTATACAGCGGTATTTTTTGACAGAATTGTGATTCCACGCTCACGCTCAATGTCATTGGAGTCCATAACACGTTCTGCGACCTCTTGGTTTTCGCGGAACACGCCGCTCTGTTTTAATAACTCATCTACGAGTGTTGTTTTGCCATGATCGACATGGGCAATGATGGCGATATTTCGAATATCTTCTCTTTGTTGCTTCATAAAATCCTTCTTTCACTTCCTATTAAGTATGTCCTGCATTAGTTTACCACAATTTTTTGGATTTACAAGGTTATCGACAAAATGAATGGAGTTTCTTGATCATTCAATGTTAAAACTTTTAAAAGAAAAAATAAGTAAGAACCAAAAGAAGGGAGAAACAAAAATGGCAGATAAAGTGCTAGAAAACAACCAGGTATCGATTGTAGGAGAAATTGTATCAGAATTTCAGTACAGTCATGAAGTATATGGGGAGGGATTTTACATTGTTGAAGTGGCGGTGAATCGCTTGAGCAACTATGCAGATTATATTCCACTCATGGTATCAGAGAGATTGATTGATACCACACAAAACTATATTGGAGAAAAAATTCACGTCACAGGACAATTTAGATCCTATAACCGTCATGAGGAAACAAAAAACCGATTGATTTTGTCGGTGTTTGTCAGAGAACTCGAATTTGTAGATGATATGTGGGAATGTGACGAGGAGGAAGTAAAAAGCAATTATATTATCTTGGACGGATATGTGTGTAAGGCACCGGTTTACAGAAAGACACCACTCGGAAGAGAAATTGCTGACTTACTTGTAGCAGTAAATCGCTCTTATGGCAAATCGGACTACATTCCATGTATTTGCTGGGGAAGAAATGCAAGATATGCAACAACATTTGAAATCGGAAGTCATGTTTGCGTTATTGGACGAATCCAAAGCAGAGAGTATGTTAAGAAACTTTCCGAGGATGAGGCAGAGAGAAGAATTGCTTATGAAGTATCCGTTTGTAAAATAGAAGAATTGGATTAATTTGCCATAATTTGAAAATTGTGGTATGCTTTGCCCACGATGTGTAATAACGGCACAGAGGAGGGTATATGGAAAAAGGATTGATACAGATTTATTACGGAGAAGGCCGTGGTAAGTCATCAGCGGCACTTGGCAATGCCATTCGAAGTGCTGGAAATGGAAAAACTGCTTATGTTGTGCAGTTTATGAAAGGCCAGTTGGATAGTGATTTTTTGAATCGGTTGGAGCCGGAAATCAAGATTTTCCGTTTTGAGCGATGTGCGAAAGCATTTTGTTCACTCAATGAAGAAGAAAAGCAAGAGCAGAAAATGAACATCCAAAATGGTCTGAATTTTGCCAAAAAGGTATTGGTGACGGGAGAATGTGATATTCTGATCTTGGATGAGATTCTGGGATTGGTGGAAGAAGGTATGGCTACGACAGAACAGATTGCTGAAATTTTAAAAGCAAAGTCGTTGTATACAGATGTCATTTTGACGGGAAGAAACAAATTACCTGAGATTTTTGATATGGCAGATCACATTTTGAATATTGTGCCGGAAAAGTTGCCTGAGGAGTAATCAGCAGCAGGTTTGACAGTACAAAATGGGAATGCTATAATGAACATAGTTATCAAAGAAGGATAGAGGTTACTGGGCCAGCTCCTATTGAGCTGGTCTATTTTGTGAATATACAAATGATTTGCTGATTTACAGGGAAGCGCATATACTGTATTAAGGAGGAGATAAATATGGCTATATTTACAGGTTCTGGTGTTGCAATCGTAACGCCGATGAAAGACAATTTGGATGTAAACTTTGACAAGTTGGAAGAGTTGATTGAGTTCCATGTAGCCAATGGAACAGACTGCATTATTATTGCAGGCACGACAGGTGAGAGTTCGACACTTACGATGGAGGAACATCGCCAGATAATCAAAGCGGCAGTTGCGTTTACGAAACACCGTATCCCGGTTGTGGCAGGTACGGGCTCAAACTGTACGAGAACAGCGATTCAGTTGACAAAGGAAGCAGAAGAAGACGGTGCAGACGGAGCATTGATTGTCACTCCATATTACAATAAAGCGACACAGGCCGGTTTGATTGATCATTATAGTCAGATTGCCAGTGAGACAAAGTTGCCGATTATTCTGTACAACGTTCCGGGTAGAACAGGTTGTAATATCATGCCTGAGACAGTGGCTGCTTTGGTGAAGGAAAATGAAAATATTGTTGGTCTGAAAGAAGCTACCGGCAATATGTCACAGGCGATTAAAACAATGAATCTGTGTGATGGAAATCTTGAGTTATACTCAGGGGAGGACGGACTGGTAGTGCCGCTTCTTTCTATCGGTGGCATTGGTGTTATTTCCGTGATTGCAAATATTGCACCACAGCAGACGCATGATATGATTGCCAGTTATTTCGCAGGAGATACCGACAAGGCGCTTGCCCTTCAGATGAAGTCTTTGGAATTGGTAGACGCATTGTTTAGCGAAGTTAACCCGATTCCTGTAAAGAAAGCGATGAACCTCATGGGTATGAATGTTGGTTCGCTTCGCGCACCGCTTTGCGAAATGGGTGATGGGAATGTAGCTATCCTTGAGAAGGCGATGAAAGAGTATGGTTTATTGTAGTTTTTACAACTAGAATTTGATGAGAAACACATACTAGATAAAAGGTGAGGAAATACATGATAAAAGTGATTATGCATGGCTGTAACGGTCATATGGGCCAAGTGATTACAGGCATTTGTAAAGAAGATGAAAATGTTGAAATTGTAGCGGGCATCGATTTGTATAACGGAATCGAGAATACGTATCCGGTGTTCCCTAATTTGAAGGAATGTGATGTAAAAGCGGATGTTATCATTGATTTCTGTAACGCGAAGGCAGTGGATGCATTGCTTGACTATTGTCAGGAGACAAAGACGCCGGTAGTACTTTGTACGACAGGTTTGTCTGAGGAACAGCTTGCAAGAGTAGCGAGTGTTTCAAAGGAAACAGCAATTCTTCGCTCGGCGAATATGTCACTTGGCATCAACACATTGATGGACTTGTTAAAGAGGGCAACTGCTGTATTTGCAGATGCCGGATTTGATATCGAGATTGTGGAGAAGCATCACAATCAGAAGTTGGATGCACCAAGTGGTACAGCGATTGCGCTTGCAGATGCGATTAATGAGGAGTTGAACAACGCGTATGAGTATAAATTCGATCGCAGTCAGGAACGCAAACAACGCGAGAAGAAGGAGATTGGTATATCTGCTGTTCGCGGTGGCAATATCGTCGGTGAGCATGATGTGATTTTTGCCGGCATGGATGAGGTAATTACCTTTTCCCACACAGCATATTCTAAGGGGGTTTTCGCCAAGGGCGCTGTTGAGGCAGCAAAGTTTATGAATGGAAAGCCAGCGGGACTTTATGATATGAAGGATGTCATTGATGCAAAATAAGAATTGATTTTAGATTAGAAAAGGTCTGATGAGTGTTTCATCAGACCTTGTTTTGATT
>CAYPAA010000035.1:0-21273 GCA_964408625.1 uncultured Roseburia sp.
CTTCATAGACCTCACATCGATGCCGTTACGTTCCCATGTCCGAACTGTGGAAAGACAATGCACCGTGTACCGGAAGTGGTTGACTGCTGGTTTGATTCCGGAGCAATGCCGTTTGCACAGCATCACTATCCATTTGAGAATAAAGAATTATTTGAGAGCCAGTTCCCGGCACAGTTTATATCTGAGGCGGTAGACCAGACGCGTGGATGGTTCCACTCGCTGATGGCAGAGTCTACGCTGCTTTTCAACAAGGCGCCATATGAAAACGTTATTGTGCTTGGTCATGTTCAGGATGAAAATGGACAGAAGATGTCGAAGTCAAAGGGAAATGCCGTTGATCCGTTTGAGGCATTGCAGACATACGGCGCAGACGCAATTCGTTGGTACTTCTACACAGCAAGTGCTCCATGGATTCCAAAGCGTTTTTCCGGCAAGCTTGTGCAGGAAGGTCAGAGAAAGTTCATGGGTACCTTGTGGAATACCTATGCATTCTTTGTACTTTATGCGAATATTGATGACTTCAATGCAATAAAATATACGTTAGATTACGATAAATTGTCCGTTATGGATAAGTGGATTTTGTCTCGCTTACATTCTACTGTTGCGGCGGTTGACGACAACCTGGAAAATTACCGCATTCCGGAGGCGGCGAAGGCACTCGATAGTTTTGTAGATGATATGAGTAATTGGTATGTTCGCCGCAGCCGTGAGCGTTTCTGGGCAAAGGGTATGGAGCAGGATAAAATCAATGCTTACATGACACTTTATACATGTCTGGTTACCATTTGCAAGGCGGCAGCGCCAATGATACCATTTATGACGGAGGACATTTATCAGAATTTGGTTCGCTCCATCGACGCGAATGCTCCGGAAAGTATTCATCTGTGTGACTTCCCTGTTGCCCGAGAGAACTTTATTGACAGGGAATTGGAAGCAGATATGGAGGAACTCTTGAAGATTGTTGTGATGGGTCGCGCGTGTCGTAATGCAGCAAATATCAAGAACCGTCAGCCGATTGGTCAGATGTATGTCAAGGCAGAGAATACACTTCCGCAGTATTTTGTTGAGATTATGGCAGATGAGCTGAATGTCAAGAAGGCAGATTTTGCAGATGATGTTTCTGCATTCACAACATATACATTTAAGCCACAGCTTCGTACGGTGGGACCTAAGTATGGAAAGTTTTTAAAGGGAATTCAGGAAAGTCTTGCTAACATTGACGGCAATGCAGCGATGGCTGAGCTGAAAGCGGACGGAGCAATCAAACTTCCGGAGGTAGATGCGTCGATTGTATTGACAGAAGAGGATTTGTTGATTACGATGACACAGATGGAAGGTTATGTGACGGAGAATGACCAGAATATCACGGTTGTTTTGGACACGAACCTGACGGAGGAACTCCTAGAAGAAGGATTTGTTCGTGAACTTGTAAGCAAAATTCAAACAATGCGTAAAGAGGCAGGCTTCGAAGTGATGGATAAGATTTTAGTATCCTTCCAAGCGGACGCAAAGGTTGCGGACATCTTTGTCAGAAATAGTGATATCATCTGCTCAGAGGTTTTGGCAAATGAAATTCAGGAATCCGCAGAGGGAGACCATGTGAAAGAATGGAATATTAATGGCGAAAAAGTTACTCTTGGTGTTACAAAACAATAAATTCATGAGACGATTGAATAAGAGAAAGGGAAAAAATATGAAAGCACAAAATTTTGATAAGAAAGCCTTCAAGATGCAGATTAAGGAAAACGTAAAGAACTTATATCGCAAGGAGTTCGAAGAAGCAAACAATCAGGAAGTATATCAGGCGGTTGCTTTGGCAATCAAGGATGAAGTGATTGACAATTGGCTTGCGACGCAAAAGGCGGTGGAAAAGAGTGATCCTAAGACGGTTTACTACATGTCGATGGAGTTCCTTATGGGTAGAGCACTTGGCAACAACATGATTAACCTTTGTTCGTATGACAAGGTCAAGGAATGTTTGGATGAGTTGGGATTTGACATCAACGCCGTCGAGGATGAGGAGCCGGATCCTGCACTTGGTAACGGCGGTCTCGGACGTCTTGCGGCTTGCTTTATGGAATCCCTTTCTACTTTGGGCTATCCGGCATACGGATGTGGAATTCGTTACCGTTATGGAATGTTTAAGCAACAGATTGAAGACGGCTATCAGAAAGAAGTGCCGGATAATTGGTTGAAGGATGGCTATCCGTTTGAAATTAAACGTCAGGAGTATGCATATGAGGTTCGTTTTGGTGGCTATGTGAGAAGTGAAATCGGTGAGGATGGAAGAACAAACTTTGTTCATGAAGGATACAATTCTGTTATTGCCGTTCCATATGATATGCCAATTGTCGGATATAATAACGACATGGTGAATACACTTATGATTTGGGATGCTGAGCCAAAGGAAGTTTTTCGTCTGGATTCCTTTGACAAGGGCGAATACAACAAGGCTGTCGAGGAAGAAAACCTTGCACGTAACCTTGTGGAGGTATTGTATCCAAACGATAATCACATCTACGGAAAAGAATTGCGCTTGAAGCAGCAGTACTTTTTTGTGTCAGCGAGTTTACAGAGAATTCTTTGCCGTTATAAGAAGCATCACGAGGATGTCAAAAATCTTCATGAGAAAGTGGCGATTCAGATGAATGATACGCATCCGACACTTGCAGTGGCAGAGTTGATGCGAATTCTATTGGATGAAGAGGGCTTAGATTGGGATGAGGCATGGAAAGTAACAACAAAGACATGTGCTTATACAAACCATACCATCATGTCTGAGGCTCTTGAGAAGTGGCCGATTGAGATATTCTCCCGCTTGCTGCCGAGAGTTTATCAGATTGTAGAAGAAATCAACCGTCGTTTTGAGATGGAAATTCGTGAAAAGTTCCCGGGAGATGAGGAAAAGGTTGCGCGTATGGGTATCATTCGTGACGGTCAGGTGAAGATGGCGCATCTCGCGATTGCAGCAAGTTATTCTGTCAACGGTGTGGCTGCACTTCATACGGAGATTTTGAAGAAACAATCGTTGAAGGATTTTTATGATTTATATCCGGAAAAGTTTAATAATAAGACAAATGGTATTACCCAGAGAAGATTCCTGTTACATGGAAATCAGCTTCTGGCTGCATGGGTGACAGACCATATCGGAAAAGAGTGGATTACGGATTTATCGCAGATGAAGAAGTTGGAGCTTTACGCTGACGATCCAAAGGCACAGCATGAGTTTATGAACATTAAGTATCGAAACAAACTTCGTCTTGCAGAGTACATCAAGGAGCACAACGGAATCGAAGTAAATCCACGTTCTATCTTTGATGTGCAGGTTAAGAGATTGCACGAGTATAAGAGACAGCTGCTCAATATTTTGCATGTTATGTATCTCTACAACCAGATTAAGGAACATCCGGAGATGGAATTCTATCCGAGAACATTTATCTTTGGTGCAAAGGCGGCAGCAGGATATAAGATTGCGAAGCTGACTATCAAATTGATCAACAATGTTGCTGAGGTTATCAATAACGATAAAAGCATTGATGATAAGATTAAGGTTGTATTTATCGAGGATTATAAGGTGTCGAACGCGGAGTGGATTTTCGCTGCCGCAGACGTGTCTGAACAGATTTCTACAGCTTCCAAGGAGGCATCTGGAACAGGTAACATGAAGTTTATGTTGAATGGTGCTGTTACCATCGGTACCATGGATGGAGCCAATGTAGAGATGGTAGAAGAGATGGGCGAAGAAAATGCATTTATCTTTGGTATGAGTGCAGACGAAGTGATTGCGCATGAGCACAATCGCGACTATAACCCGATGGATATCTTCAATAATGATATGGATGTTCGCAAGATTTTGACACAACTTGTCAATGGATTCTATACTGCAGATGATCCGGAACTGTTTCGCGATATATACAATTCACTTCTGAATACGGAGAGTACACAGTTTGCGGATACTTACTTTGTACTCGCAGATTTCCGCTCTTATGTGGATGCACAGAGACGTGTTATGGAAGCATATATGGATGAAGCAGGTTGGGCTAAGAAGGCAATCTTAAATGTTGCCAATGTTGGCAAATTCTCATCTGACCGTACAATCCAAGAATATGTAGATGAAATTTGGAAACTTGACAAGATTACTGTCAACAAATAAGGAATGTGTTATTTATGGGAAAAAAAGTGAGTGATTTTTTCAAATGTATATTGCCGTGTATTATCATTTTTGCCTTACAGGCTTATTTGACATATGCGGGAATGTTCGTGCTGTTTTGCGTATTAGCGCACAACTATAAAGGGGGCGGTCTCCTCAATTTCATGAAGCAGTATGCAGATTTGTCGATGTCAACGGACTTTCTTGTGAATGTGATGATGGTCTACACCGTTGTTGCTGTGGTGCTGTTCGGTATCTGGTATTATCTTGTGTTTCTGCCGAAGCAGAGAGAAAAGAAGGGCATTGCCGTCTTGACGGAGAAACCGCTGGCGTTTGGTGCCGGTATTGTGTTGCTTGCTTTCGGGATGCAGTATCTGTGTGTGTACGGTATCAATATTTTGACAAGGATTTTTCCGCAATGGATGCAGACATACGAAACGATGTTGGAAAGGATGGGTCTTTCAGGCGATACGCTCACGGTACCTATCGTGTTGTCTACCGTGATTCTGGCTCCGATTTGTGAGGAACTGGCATTTCGGGGAATTACCATGGGATATGCAAAACGGAATATGACGTTTTGGTTCGCGAATATCATTCAGGCGCTGTTGTTTGCCGGAATGCATATGAATCCGATGCAGGGAGTCTATGCGTTTTTCATGGGACTTCTTCTGGGGTATCTGGTAAACAAATCAGGAAGCATTGTTATGGGAATCATACTGCATATGGCATTTAATACCATTGGTGTGTTGGGCAATTATCTCATTGTGTCAGGCTCAAATCCAGTACAGCTGTTCCTTATTTTGTTTGGTACGATGGCGGCGACATACTTTGGCTTTGTATTGATAGATAAAAATATTCCGAAAAAGGTTAATAATGATGAGTCGCAATCCGATAATTATTTCACAGCGTAAATTGCGCAATGGAACGACTGTAAAGTAAATACCAGGGACGGCATGTTTTGAAAGAGGGATTTTTGAAAGCATGCCGTCCTTTTTGTTCTGGGAAACGGAGTTCATGAATGAAGCGGGTAAATAGGACAAAGGGGGAAATGTTATGGTCATTCAATCACAAAACATTGCCATGCGGGGGAATCGCGTTTTCAAGCAGACATCTGCTGTGGCATATCGACAGACGAAACAGCCGCTGACGCAGATTAGCTTTGCAGACTTGGCGGGCAGAAAACAGGCGGACAGGGTGCAGACAACAGGAGATATTTCATCATCGAATAGAGATTTCGCTTCGACGAACGTGCGGATTCAATTTGATTCCTTGAATTATCTGTTTTATTTGTTATTTCAAAAGGCACAACGAAATTTACAGGGTAGTTTGGGCATGAATGCATTACAACTGACGTCGGGAATGAGCGGATTTCGGGTGGTAAGTTCAGAGCAGTTATATACCTATGAGGAGACGGAGACAACAACTTTTTCCACGCAGGGCAAGGTCGTGACGGCGGATGGACGCGAGATTGACTTTAATGTGGACGTGGGAATGAGCCGCAGTTTCTATGAGGAAGTTTATCAGAAGAATGTGGGATTGGAACCGGTGATGTGCGATCCGCTCGTCATCAATCTGGATACAGATACAGCAAATGTATCTGATCAAAAATTTTATTTTGATTTGGACTGTGACGGTGAGGAGGATGAAATCTCCATGCTGGGGGCAGGCAGTGCTTTTTTGGCTCTGGACAAAAACGGAGATGGTCAGATTAATGATGGTTCGGAGTTATTTGGCACGGTGTCCGGCAACGGATTCTATGACATGTCCCGGTATGATTTGGATGGAAACGGATGGATTGACGAGGCGGACGAGGTATTTGACCGTCTGCAGATTTGGGTTCCGTCAGAAGATGGGAAAGGGACCTGCTATAAACTGAAAGAGAAGGGGGTGGGCGCTATTTGCCTGCAAAATGTAAGCACTGACTTTTCTTTGCGTGGACAAGACCAGAAATTGAACGGCGCAATTCGCCGCAGCGGCGTTTTTCTCATGGAATCCGGTCAGGCAGGAACAATACAGCATGTAGATTTAGCAATGTAATGCGGCAAAACAAAATATGGCGAAAATATCAGATTTTTATAGGAGGTTAGTGTAGACTTATTTACCTTTTTGTATTATGATAATAGAAAAGGTCGGTCTATAAGACTGACAAATGATACAAGTGGGGTAAGAGTATGGACATTAAGAAGAAGCAATTATCCAGAACAAACAAATTAGCTTGTCTGATGGCGACGATTATTCAGTTAGATTTTGCAGTTTTTGCATTGCTGCTTGTACTTACAGGCTCGGGCATGGTACAACTTGTGCGTTGCGTGATTTCTATTGTTGCAATAATTATAACTGTTGTGAGTTACAAAAAATTTGAGTTTAGCGTGAAATACAGACATATTTGCGGTTTAGGACTCCTTGCTGTGTTTACATTTACACTATTTACATCGCATGACAGTTATATGTATATTTATGTTTTTCCAATCGCCATACTCTTATTGATGTTTCAGGATGCGCTGCTTACCAGAATCGGCGCTATCTATGCAATTATATCTTCTCTGATTTATCTTGTCGTCCGATGTATGTCAGGGGACGCGGATGTCAGAGAGGTGGTTGTAGCATATTCTATCATTTTGATTATCTGCCTTCTTTCTCCAAAGATTACAAAACTGCAGGTGACAAATCAACAGGAAAATATGGATGCGGTTCAGGAAGGCGCTGATATTCAGGCTAAGACATCCAGCAGTATTGTTGAACTCGCAGAGGCGTTGAGTCAGAAATTTAAGATGGCGAGCGACGTTTCGAAGACGTTAAATGAAAGTATGGACGATAGCCATACGGCTGTTTCTGAGATTGCTGAGAGTACGCGTGTCAACGCCGAGGCTATCACGCAGCAGACAGAACAGACTTCGGATATTCAAAACGGGATTCAGGATGTTGGCGACCAGGCAAAGAATATGGGAGAAATTTCAGAAAACACCAATACAACGGTACAGGAAGGCGTACACCTGATTGAACAGTTAAAGGTACAGGCGACAGAGGTTGCGAAAATCAACACCGAGACAAAAGCGATTACAAAGCAGTTGAATGATAGTATCAAGGATGTTGAGGCGATTACAGAGACGATTCTGGGTATCTCCTCTCAGACAAACCTGCTTGCATTAAATGCGTCGATTGAGGCGGCGAGAGCCGGTGAGGCAGGAAAGGGATTTGCGGTTGTTGCAGATGAGATTCGTAATCTTTCCGAAGATACCAGAGTGGCTACAGAGCAGATTAGCGCCATTATTGAAAAATTGACCAAGGATGCTGAAAATGCTGCCGAGAGCATGACGAAGTCAGCAGAATATGCTGAGAAGCAGAATGAACTGATTGCGGAGACCGGTGATAAGCTTGGTGACATTAAGACCAATACAGATGAGTTGTACAGTGGCGTTAAGCTTGTTAATACCTCCGTTGAAAGTATTATTTCTGCCAACAGGGTGATTATGAACAGTATCACAGATTTGTCCGCGACAGGGGAAGAGGTTGCAGCCTCTACGGATACGGCGCTGTCGTTGAGTGATTCGGCCGTACAGGCACTTGAGGATATGAACGGTCTTTTGAATGAAATCAATGTTATTGCGACAAATATGGAGAGCATCGCATCAAGATAGTATGCGATGTTGCTGACCGCTAGTCTTAGGACTAGCGGTTTTTGTGTTGTGGGGACAAAAAGGCTCGTTGCAACAAATGTAAAATTAGGATAAACTATAAAAAAATGACTAGGCTAGGAGAAGAGAAGTGGCATTTGTACATTTGCATACCCATACGGAATACAGTCTGTTAGATGGTTCCAACAAAATAACTGAATATGTTTCCAGAGTCAAGGAATTAGGTATGAACGCTGCAGCGATTACTGACCATGGTGTGATGTATGGCGTCATTGATTTCTACAAGGAATGTAAGAAACAAGGGATTCGCCCGGTGCTGGGGTGCGAGGTGTATGTGGCACCCGGTTCCAGATTTGACCGTGAGACAAGCCACGGTGATGACAGATATTATCACCTTGTTCTTTTGGCAGAAAATAACGTGGGTTATCAGAATCTCATAAAACTGGTATCCATCGGATTTGTCGATGGCTATTACTACAAACCTCGTATTGATATGGAGGTTTTGGAAAAATATCATGAGGGGCTGATTGCACTCAGCGCCTGTCTGGCAGGTGAGGTGCCTCGTTATATTCAGCGCGGTATGTACGATGAGGCAAAGGAGATTGCACTCCATTTTGCGGATGTTTTTGGCGAGGGAAACTATTTCCTTGAACTTCAGAATCATGGCATCGATGCACAGGAATTCGTGAATCAGGAGCTGGTTCGCATGAGTAAGGAGACAGGCATCGAACTTGTCTGTACAAATGATATTCATTACACCTATGCAGAAGATGCCGGACCGCATGATGTTCTTTTGTGTATTCAGACGGGAAAGAAACTTTCTGATGTGGATCGTATGCGCTATGAGGGCGGTCAGTTTTTTGTAAAATCTGAGGAGGAGATGCGCGCACTGTTTCCATACGTTCCGCAGGCGCTTGAAAACACCCAAAAGATTGCCGATCGGTGTGAGGTTACGATTGAGTTTGGCGTGACGAAACTGCCGCACTATGAAGTGCCAAAGGGGTATGATTCCTGGACGTATCTGAACAAATTATGTTTTGACGGCCTGGCAAAGCGTTATGGTGCAAAGGCGGACGAACTAAAACCGAGACTGGAATATGAATTAAACACGATCAGGACGATGGGGTATGTAGATTATTTCCTTATCGTTTGGGATTTTATCAATTACGCCAGAACACACGGGATACCGGTAGGACCGGGGCGGGGGAGCGCGGCGGGAAGCCTTGTTTCTTACACCATGGGAATTACCAACATTGACCCCATAAAATACAACCTGCTGTTTGAACGCTTCCTAAATCCGGAACGTGTATCCATGCCGGATATTGATATTGATTTTTGTTTTAACCGTCGAGGGGAAGTTATCGATTATGTTATCGATAAGTACGGAAAAGACTGTGTGACGCAGATTGTTACGTTCGGTACGTTGAAGGCAAAAGGTGTCATCCGCGATGTGGGGCGCGTGCTTGACTTACCATACAATTATGTGGACTCGATTGCGAAGGCAGTGCCGGATGACTTGGGTATGACGCTTGCACAGGCACTTCAGACAAGCCCGGATTTGCGAAAGATGTACGAGGAGGACCCGGAGGTCAAAAACCTCATCGACACAGCTCAGAGACTGGAGGGGCTTCCGAGACACACGGGAATGCATGCGGCAGGCGTCGTTATTTCACAAAAGCCGATGGATGAATATGTGCCGCTTTCCCGCGGGGGAGACGGTACCATCACAACACAGTTTGTCATGACGACGATTGAGGAACTTGGCCTTTTAAAAATGGATTTTCTGGGTCTTCGCACGCTTACTGTCATTGATGATGCCATCAAGCTTGTGAAAGAGGATTACGGACTGGAGCTGGATATGGACCATATTGATTATAATGACAAGGCAGTACTTGAACTGATTAGTGCCGGCAAGACAGAGGGTATTTTCCAGTTGGAGAGTGCCGGTATGAAGAACTTCATGAAAGAGTTGAAGCCGGAGAGCCTTGAGGATATCATTGCGGGCATCTCTTTGTACCGTCCGGGGCCGATGGATTTTATCCCGGCATATATCAAGGGAAAAAATGACAAGAGTTCCATCACTTATGACTGCCCACAGCTCGAACCGATTTTGGCACCGACATATGGATGCATCGTCTATCAGGAACAGGTTATGCAGATCGTGCGCGACTTGGCAGGATATTCGATGGGGCGAAGCGATTTGGTTCGTCGTGCGATGTCGAAGAAAAAGACGGAAGTTATGGAGAAAGAGCGACAAAACTTCGTTTATGGCAACCCCAAAGAGGGGGTTGCCGGTTGTGTTGCCAATGGTATCAGTGAGGCTGTCGCAAATAAAATCTATGATGATATGACGGATTTTGCGAAATACGCATTTAATAAATCCCATGCGGCGGCGTATGCGGCGGTGGCGTATCAGACGGCATATCTGAAATGTTATTATCCGGTCGAGTTTATGGCGGCACTGATGACGTCCGTGCTTGACAACGTAACGAAGGTTGCAGAATATATTATGGTCTGTCGCGACATGGGCATTGAGGTTCTGCCGCCGGATATCAATCAGGGACAGGGAAAATTTGCAGTTTCTGAGGGTAAGATTCGATACGGAATGTATGCGATAAAGAGCATCGGGCGCCCGATGGTAGACTATATTATGGACGAGCGGAAAGAACACGGTCCGTATAAGACGATTTCTGATTTCCTTACACGCGCGAATGGCCGCGAGATGAATAAAAGAGCAGTTGAAAATCTTATCAAAGCGGGTGCATTGGACAGTTTAGATGCCAATCGCCATCAGATGTGCATTGTCTATCCATCGATTATGGATCAGGTGAACAGCGAGAAAAAGAAATCTATGGAGGGACAGATGACGCTGTTTGACATCGCATCAGATGAGGTGAAGGACTCGTTTGACATCAAGATGCCGAATGTTGAAGAGTTTGAGCGCGAGGAGTTTCTGGCGCTGGAAAAGGAAGTGCTTGGTGTATACATCAGCGGACATCCGCTCGAGGGGTATGTGGATGTCTTAAACAAAAATGTCACAGCACGCTCCAACGAATTTGCGATTGATGAAGAGACGGGAAAAGCGACCATTGCAGATGGTAAAATGGTTGTTGTCGGAGGTATGATAACCGAGAAGACAATCAAGTACACAAGAAACAACCAGGTGATGGCATTTGTCACAGTCGAAGATTTGACGGGAAGCATCGAGGTTATTGTTTTTCCGAGGGACTATGAAAAATATCGACAATACCTGGAGACGGATGCAAAGATATTGATTCGGGGGCGTGTACAGGCAGAAGAGGAAAAGGACGCCAAGCTGATTTGCGCTGAGATTCATAGTTTTGATGAGTGCAAAAAAGAGGTATGGATTCAGTTTGCCACCAAGGAGATATTTGACGAAAAAGAACAACAATTATTTGATACTATCCGGGATATGGACGGAGAGGACGGCATCGTGCTATATATCGCTTCCCCGAGGTCGATGAAACGTCTGCCAAACAACTGGAATATTTCTGCCGATGAAGAGGCGGTTACCAAAATAAAAGAGGGGTTTGGCGACGAAAATGTAAAAGTTGTAGAAAAGAATGTTGAATTTCAAGCCAAAAGATATTAGAATAGTATTCGAGTGAAGTGATATGATAGAGGAGGAAGTTTTTTGATGGCAAAGGAAGTACAAACAATCGGAGTTTTGACGAGTGGCGGAGATGCTCCGGGAATGAATGCAGCCATCCGTGCGGTTGTCCGTCAGGCGATTGCCAGAGGTAAAAAAGTAAAAGGAATTAAGCGTGGTTACGCAGGACTATTAAATGAAGAGATTATAGATATGGATGCACATAGTGTTTCCGAGATTATCCAGCGTGGTGGTACGATTCTTCAGACGGCAAGATGTCTGGAATTCATTGAGCCGGAGTATCAAAAGAAGGGTGCTGAAATCTGTAGGAAACATGGAATCGACGGTATCGTTGTTATCGGCGGTGACGGTTCTTTCCAGGGGGCGCAGAAGCTAGCGGCATTTGGTGTAAATACAATCGGTGTTCCGGGTACAATCGATTTGGATATTGCATGTACAGAGTACACAATCGGTTTCGATACGGCAGTGAACACAGCCATGGAGGCGATTGATAAGGTTCGTGATACCTCTACTTCACACGAACGTTGTTCTATCATTGAGGTTATGGGTCGTGGTGCTGGTTATATTGCATTGTGGTGTGGTATAGCAAACGGCGCTGAGGATGTACTGCTTCCGGAGCGTTATGATTATGATGAGCAGGCTTTGGTAAATCATATTATCGAGGGCAAGAAAAAAGGCAAGCAACATCATATCATTATCAATGCGGA
Source organism: uncultured Roseburia sp. (assembly GCA_964408625.1). Classification (GTDB taxonomy): domain Bacteria; phylum Bacillota; class Clostridia; order Lachnospirales; family Lachnospiraceae; genus Pararoseburia. Next base: position 12,124 of record CAYPAA010000035.1, read on the forward strand.
GGGGATTGGTCATTCATCCTCTATGGCAAAGCGTATCGAAGCTGCTACTGGTATCGAGACACGCGCTACGATTTTGGGACACATGCAGCGTGGCGGCAGTCCTACATGTAAGGATCGTGTTTATGCATCTATGATGGGTGCGATGGCAGTTGATTTGTTATGCGAGGGCAAGTCAAACCGTGTCGTTGGATATCGTAACGGCGAGTTTGTTGACTTTGATATTGACGAGGCACTTGCTATGACAAAGGGCATTGACGAATATCAGTTTGAAATTTGTAATTCACTCAACATCTCATAATGAGACATAGAAGTTTGAAAGGAATGGCGCCTCTGGTTATGAGCGCCATTTTTTAAGTAAAGAATGTGGGGAAACAAAGCATCTATGATTACAAGCACAGGCAATAAGCAGGTAAAACATATCGTGCAACTACAAAAAAAAGCAAGGCTTCGCGATCAGGAAGGTGTCTTCATTGTCGAGGGGCCTAAGATGGTTGTCGAGACGCCGGAGGAGCTTTTGCAAGAGTGCTATATTTCCGAATCTTTTGCCGACAGATGGCAAGGGTATTCGGGAGAGATTGTTTCAGATGCTGTGATGAAGATAATGGCAGACACGATGACGCCGCAGGGCGTGTTAGCTGTCGTTCGCAAACCGCAATACCAATTGCAGGAACTGCTGCAAAAACAACCGGCACATCTATTGCTGGTAGAAGGGGTGCAGGATCCCGGAAATTTAGGCACGATGTTTCGTACGGGCGAGGGAGCAGGCGTGACCGGCATCATTCTGCACAAGACGACGGTTGATCTTTTTCACCCGAAAACGGTGCGCTCCACGATGGGGAGTATCTATCGTGTGCCATTTATTGTAGCAAAAGATTGGGAAGAGACCATTGCCGAAGTTTCAAAGGCGGGGGTTACTCTTTACGCCGCACATTTGAAAGGGAAGCAAATGTATGATATGTTTGATTATACAAAGAACTGTGGATTTTTTATTGGAAATGAAGGGAACGGTCTTACCGATGAGACAAGCAAGATGGCAGACCGGTTGCTTCGCATCCCGATGGAAGGACAATTAGAATCTTTGAATGCGGCGATGGCTGCCGGTATCTTAATGTATGAGGTCGGCAGACAACGAAGAAACCAGTGACGGAGGAGTTTGGAATTGCGCATTTGGTTTAAACAGTGGAAAGACAGTAAAATGTTGCGTGATCTTGTTATCGAGAATACATCGGAAGATACCAGAACACATAAAGTGTTCGGTGCATTGGAAGAGGCATGCTACCACATGGATTTGGGGCGACCATTGTGGCTCGATGTGACAGTACGGGATTTTCAAAAACATGCGAAAGCCAGATTTACGAAGGACTGCTTTATGGAAGAAGTTCCGTTTGATTTTCTCGAGATAGAGGTATTAGAAGAAGACTAATCCTGGTTAGTTAGGGGGATAATAAAAATGAAAAAGCAGATTTTGCAGGATGAATCAGTGGAATCATGGAATACGGCGATGCTGATTTACAATTCTGCATTAAAAGAGATGGGGACGAAAGTTGAGATTTTAAACGACGAGTTTAAGCATGTGCACCAGTATAACCCTATCGAATATGTAAAGACGAGACTGAAATCGCCGGAGAGTATTGTAAAAAAATTAAAACGTTACGGATATGAGTCGTCCATCAAAAATATGATGGAATACTGCAATGATATTGCCGGTGTTCGATTGGTATGTTCGTTTACATCGGATATCTATCGTCTGGCAGATATGATTGGGCGTCAAAATGACATTACTGTCATCTCGGTGAAGGACTACATCAAGAATCCAAAGCCGAGCGGTTACAAAAGCTACCATATGATTGTGTCAATTCCCATTTTTCTCTCAGACCGTGTGGTAGCCACAAAGGTTGAGATTCAGATTCGTACGATTGCCATGGACTTCTGGGCTAGTTTGGAACACAAGATTTACTACAAATTTGAAGGAAATGCACCGGAGTACATCAGCCACGATTTGCAGGAATGCTCCAAGATTGTATCAGAACTAGACGAAAAAATGCTTTCTCTGAATGAGGCTATTTTGAAGGCGAAACAGGAGCAGGAACAGTAACTATCATGCAGATACGAGGGTGTACACATGGATGAAATGACCGTAAAGGCGTTAGCAAAAATTAATATTGGTTTGGATGTAACGGGAAAGCGGGATGATGGATATCATCTTGTTCGTATGATTATGCAAACGATTCATATGTATGATTTGGTGACGGTTTCCAAGAGTTATGATGATGGGATTTCGATGACTACGAATGCATCCTTTCTGCCGGTAGGTGATGATAATCTTTGCATCAAAGCGGCAAAGAGTCTGGCAGAAGAATTTGGCATTTCGGAGGGAATCCGAATCCACTTAAATAAGCATATTCCTGTGGCAGCAGGACTGGCGGGTGGGAGCTCGGATGCCGCCGCCGTTTTGTATGGAGTGAACCGTGTCTACGATTTGGGTTTGTCAAAACAACAGCTGATGGAACGTGGTGTTTCTATCGGCGCGGATGTGCCGTATTGTTTGATGCGAGGCACGGCTTTGGCAGAGGGAATCGGTGAGGTGCTCACTCCGCTGCCATCCATGATGCGTTGCCCTGTTTTGATTGCAAAACCATCGATTTCGGTTTCTACGAAATATGTCTATGAGCATCTCGATGCACTTGAGAATCCGAAGCATCCGGATATTGATGCGATGATTGCAGATATCAAAGCCCGGGATTTGCATGCATTAGGAAGTCATATGGGGAATATACTGGAAGGAGTTACTGTGGCAAAGTATCCGGTGATTCAACAGATTAAAGACGTAATGAATCAGAACGGCGCAGTGATTTCCATGATGAGCGGAAGCGGTCCGACCGTATTTGGCTTTTTTGATGATGAGGCGACATTGCAGCGGGCAAAGAAAGCGGTCGAAGAAGCAAGGTTGGCAAAACGCGTACAATGCACGACGATATTCCAACCATAAGACAGATGTGACGTTTATGAGATAACGGGAGATAATAAAAATGAGTGATGACTTACAATTGGACAAGAATTCATATTTACCATTGCGGGACGTCGTATTTATGGCGTTGCGCGATGCGATTTTAAAGGGTGAGATGAAACCAGGGGAGCGCTTGATGGAAATGCATCTGGCGAACAAACTTGGTGTGAGTCGTACGCCGATTCGGGAAGCAATTCGCATGCTGGAGAAGGAAGGACTTGCCGTGACGATTCCACGCAAGGGCGCGCAGGTTGCGAAGATGACAGAAAAGAATTTGCAGGATGTTTTGGAGATTCGCAATTCTTTAGACGAATTAGCTGCCAGTATGGCATGTCAGCGAATGACAAAAGAGCAGCTGGTTGAGTTGAAAAAGGCAATGAATGATTTTGAACTTGCAACAAAAAGCAAGAATGCAAAAAAGATATGCGAAGCGGATGAGGTTTTTCACAATGTGATTTACAAGATGGCAAACAATCCAAAGCTCGAAAATATTGTTAATAATTTGCGCGAGCAAATGTACCGCTATCGTTACGAATATATCAAAGAGAATAGCACATATCAGCAGTTGATCGATGAACATACAGCGATTTTGGACGGTCTCGAACGCAGGGATGCAGAATATGTCAGGGACATTATGCACACACATCTTGAAAATCAGATTGCATCTGTGAGAAAGCTTATTCGTGAACAGGAATAATTAGACAAATCCCTAAGCATACTAAAAGACAGGTAGTAGTGCCTGTCTTTTTTTGGTGGGCAAATGAAAGGACTTAAAGGAGAACAGAATGCAAGAATCTTATACGTTTTCAGGACAAATAGAACACGACAAAGCAGCTCTTTTGGCATTGTTTTCCGCGTGTGCGGATATCAAGAAAAAAGATATGAAAATTGGGAAAGACAAGGGGATTTCCTGCTTTCTGATTTACATTGAAGCGACGATGTCATCCATCATGCTTCGGACAACTGCGCTGGGAAATTTTTTGGCAAGATTGTCGGAAATGCCGGAGGACCAGATTGGAAAGTGTTTGGAAGAAAATGGAATGGGGCTTTCGGATGTGATGTTATACACGACGGCAGAGGAAGCGGCACAGGGCTTACTTACAGGTGATGCCATTCTGTTGGTGGATGGATTTGCACAGGCGATGAAGATTCCGGACAAGGGTTTCCCGACGGAGGCAATCAAAGATACAGATTCGGAGAAAGTGCTTCGCGGGTCCAATGAGGGGTTCAACGAGAATGTAAAAAACAATGTTGCCCTGATGCGAAAGAGGTTGTTTTCGCTGGACTTCAAAGTGGAGGATATGACTTTGGGGAAACGGACGAAGACACTTGTGTATGTCACATATATGGAGGGAATTGTAAAAGAGGAACTGGTCGAGCAGGTGAAGGAACGGCTGTCTGATTTTGCAATCGACGGCATCTTTGATACGGGAATGGCGGAGCAATTGACGGAGGAAAGCTGGCGCTCCCCATTTCCACAGATTCAGACCACGCTTCGACCGGACCGGGCGGTGATGGAAGTGCTCGACGGCAAGGTGGTCGTGTTGTGCAATAACTCGCCATCGGCGCTTATTATGCCTGCAGATTTCAATTCCTTTATTCAGACGAGTGATGATTATTATCAGCGCCCGATGATTGCTTCTTTTGGAAGGGTGTTGCGCTATCTGGCAGCTTTTTTTGCAGTGAGTTTACCCGGACTATATTTGGCAGTGACAAATTTTCAGACCGGTATTCTGCCGACGACGTTATTACTTTCTTTTGCTGCAGCCAGACAAGGTGTTCCGTTTCCGGCGGTGATTGAACTTCTGCTGATGGAATTTTCCTTCGAGTTGCTTCGGGAAGCGGGGGTGCGATTGCCCGGGGCAATGGGAAATACCATTGGGATTGTCGGTGGACTCATCATCGGCCAAGCTGCGGTGGATGCGAGCATTGTCAGCCCAATCGTCGTGATTATCGTGGCGTTTACGGCACTCTGTTCTTTCTGTGTGCCGAACGAGGAGTTCGCCAGTGCGTTTCGAATCTTAAAGTTTTTTGTGATTCTTATGAGTGCTTGGCTCGGATTTTTTGGATTTTTATGGGCAATGTTTGCAATCCTGACACACCTTGCGCTTTTAAAGAGTTTTGGATATCCATATCTCATTCCGTTTATCGCGCTCCGCGGGGATGGACAGGAACGGCATAAGGATTCCATTGTTCGCTTTCCGCTTGGCACATTGATTTATCGCTCGATTCACGCAAAAGAGACCCAGAAAAGAAGATTTCGCAGAAGGGAGAAATAGGGACGTGAGTAATGGAAGAATCTCGCTTCGACAGATAAAACGTTTATTATTTTTTGATGTGATAGGTGTGGGTCTGGTGGCGATACCGGATTTGTTATCGGAAACTGCAGGTGCTGCAGGTGTGATAGTGCTGTTTGTGGGCGCTTTTCTCTTCGCAGTGTATTTGTGCTTGCTTGAGAAAGTGATGAAGAAGGGGCTTGACGGAAGCAAGTGGCTTTATGGTTTGTACGGTGTTTATCTTTTGACTGCAGGCGGATATGGGCTGTTTTTGCTCGCAGATTTGATCAAACGATTTTTGCTTCCGGAACAATCGTATAGTCTGATTGCAATTCTCATTCTGTTGCTGCTTTGGTACAGCAAATACGGAGGATTTGAGGGAAGAGCAAGGACTTTTGAAGTCCTGTTTTGGCCGCTTGTGTTGTTGCTTGTGATTCTGATGGCGCTTGGTGTGCGGGGAACAGAGCCGGAAAACTTGATGCCGGTCCTGGACAACTATCCGAAATTTGGCAAAGGGGTGTATCTCTCCTTTTTACTTTGCAGTGTGGGGCAGATTGTTTTTTTTCTGCCAAATTATGTTGCAGAGGGTGTAAAAACGCGCGAGCTTCGGAAAGGGGCTGTTGCGACAATTTTCTGGGCAGTCCTGTTTCTGGCAGTGATATATGAGATGCTGTTGGGTTCGTTTGGCCGTGATGCGCTTGCAAATGCGAGAACTCCGATTATGATCTATACAAGCAATATCGTGATGCCGGGTGGATTTTTGCGGCGGCAGGAGGCACTGATTGCGGGTGTATGTTTTGTTGGTCTGCTCGCATTTATCGGTAGCGGTTTTTGTTATGGAACACTTTGTTTAAAGGAAATTAAGGAGAGCAGATGGATGACCGCGGTGGCGTTAGTTTTCGTCTTTTTCATTTCGCTGGTCGAATATAACAATAGTGGAAATGGCGGCAGTGTCGGAGAGTTGTTGTTCTGGTCTTCACCGATTGCACTTGTCCTGCCGTTTTTATTGTCTGTCGGGAAAAAAGGGAAGAAGCCCGTGGCATTGATGCTGACAGTCTGCATCATGTGTACGGTGACCGGGTGTTCTGTGCAGGAATTGGAAGACAGGAGTTTCCCAATGGTCATGTCCTTGTCGAAAGCAGATGGTATGTGCAACTTGCGATACAAATATATGGATTTGTCCCTGGTTTCAGATAAGAATAAGGCAAAGCAGAGCGGTGATGAATTGTCCGTGAAGGCGTCCACTGTATCGGCAGCAATATATGAGATGGATATGTTGAACGGAAAGATGATTGATTTGAATCACCTCAAGGTTTTGCTACTGGAACGTGACTTTTTGGAGGATGAAGAGATGATGCAGGAGCTGGTGGAGAAAGGGAACGGCGGGATAGAACTGCCGGGAAATATGCTGGTTTTTGTCGCGGAAAAAAATAAGGACATTGAAAAACTTCAAGAGAATCTGGACGGTGATTTGGGAAGCTACCTCGAGGAGCTGATGGAGGGAAATCCGAATTATAAAAATACGGGTGGGACGACATTTAAAAATGTAATCTGTGACTGGTATAATGGCAACGGGAACACGGTCTTGCCGAAACTTTCTGTAAAAAATGGGCTGCCGGTGGTAAGCGGTTATTATCTGATGCAGTCGGAGGCACTCGGGGCAAAGTATCAGGTTGAGGAAGTGACAGAGGAGGAAGGTTTGGTTGCAAATCTTTGCGATGGTGAAGCAAATGCATTGGACATCACGATTGATGATGGCAAAATCCATCTGGAGAATGTGGATGTTTCCTATGAGTTTAGCCGCTCGAATCGATATTTGCTTTGTCAGGTGGAAATTACCGGCGACATCGTGAAGTCGGAGAGTACCATTGGCGATGAGGAAAAGGTGAAGCGGGAGGCTGAAAAATTCTTTTGTGGCGAAGTGAGAAATGTTTGGAGTAAGGAACGAGTGGATTTGACCAACAGCTTTTACCATCTGCGTTGTCATGACATGGATTTGTGCCAAACATATAAGAACGATTATCAGAAATACCACGATGACTTAAAACTCGAAGTCACAACAGATTTTAATTTTGTTGAATAGATTTTTGTTTTCCATCCATACTGAAAAATAGTGGTTGCCAGTGGACCACATGATGGTATGGAGGTTGAAAAATGAAATATTGGAAGGCAGTAATCGTGGCTGCGGTTTTCGTATTGGGGCTGCAGCATCTACATATACAGGAAATTTATGCAAAGGAAGTTGTGAGATTTCATGTGATAGCGAATAGTGATGCAAAAGAGGATCAAAAGTTAAAGTTTGCGGTTCGGGACAAGGTAGGGGCGTATGTCAGCAGACTGCTTGACGGAGTCACGACAAAGGAGGAGACGCTTCGTGTGATTGAGGAAGCATTGCCTGCCATAAAAAAAGTGGCGGAAAGAGAAATTGCGAAGCAGGGATATGATTATCCGGTGACTGCTGCGATAGAACAGGTCGATTTTCCAATTAAGGAATACGGACAATATCACTTGCCGGCAGGGCAGTATACATCGTTGCAGGTGCGTATCGGTGAAGCGGATGGAGCGAACTGGTGGTGTGTGATGTATCCGAATATGTGCTTTGTGGACAGTGCATATGAGGTGGTAGAGGGCAAGGAAAAGGAGCAGATGTACCGGGTGTTCACACTGTATGAATACAAGAAATTGGTGGAGAGCCCGAACAAGGAGATCCACTTCAAGTACTTTACAAAGCTGGAGGATGCGTTATACTAGAATAACTGGGAAATTCCTTTGCACCGGCTATGTTGGATTGAGAGGGGAAACAGGATGAATGATTTGGTTACAATAGAGATAACCACGACGCAGGTGGTGGACGGACAAAAAGATGTGAGCACCGCTACTTATGAAGGACGATGCAGTATCATGGGAGAGGTGGCGAAACTTCGCTATGTCACAAAAGACGAAAATGGAAGTGTCATCACCAAGATAGAACTCCATGAAGACGGATGTCTGTTGGAAAACACGGGCGACCTTAGGAGGAGAATGAAATTTATCCCGGGGAAGCGCACGGTTTCAAAGATGCAGCTTCCGATGGGATGTTTCGAGATGGTAGTGGATACGCATACATATGATTTGCATGTGCTAAAAGATGAACCCAAATGCATGAAAATCATTTTGGAGTACGCTCTGTACACAGGAGATACGCTGATGACGGAAATTAAACTGGAAATAAAAGTAGTGGTCAGATGATTATAATGTAATAATCATAAGTCACACTTCCAGTAAACTAAGTTGTGGGCAGAGTGTGAGTATACCGTCTTTCGCAGTCAACTTCGATTTGTGAATAGCAGGTACGCTTTTGTATTCTAAAAAGCGATATTCCATATCAGAGTTGGGATCTTGACATCCCATTTTTACCCACTCGTCATAGAGGCTTCCGTTTTGGCGGTTCAAAATGTATTCTGTTACCGTATATTCTTTATCTTCCATATCTGTAATATTTAATTGTAAATAAAGAGATTCAGAAGGCTCAAACATAGTGTATGCCAATGACCTAATTAACTTTATGAAAGAAACAGTCATAGAGGATTATAAAGGTTTCGAGGGCGCAACGGATATGTACTACGAAAAGGCTGAAAACATGGATGACGTCATGACCATTTGTAGTGAGAGCATTGTCAGATTGCAGGATACAATGAAAAAAATGGCTGACGGTATTTCCAGTATATCAGCGGCTATGACAGAAAGTGCAGATGGTATTAGCGCGGCAACAGAAAACATTTCGTCATTGGTAAATTCTATCTCTGGAATAAAAGAAGATGCCGAGAGCAATAATGATGGCTGCAGGTATTGGGGAAGCCAAAGACTATGCAAAGACAGATTATCAGT
>CAYPAA010000036.1:0-20880 GCA_964408625.1 uncultured Roseburia sp.
CAGCACATACGCCTTGATCTGCGGATAGGTTGCCTTCTCCTGAAAATCTGACATTCCATATCCTCCGAAGATAACTCAACCCAAATCTTTTTCGATTCGTTTTCTCCCTTGGAAAGCGAGACAACCGTCTCCACATGCCCCGCAAACGGAAACATATCAAATGGTTGTATCTCGTCAACGTGATAATCCTTCCCAAACCACTTCAAATCGCGTGCCAGTGTCTCTGGATTGCACGACACATAAACCACTCGCTTTGGCTCCAGTTGACGAACGGAATTCACAAACTCCTTCGTGCTGCCGGCACGAGGTGGGTCCATAAATACAACGTCAAAATCTTCCCCCCTTCGCGCTGCTCCCAACATATACTCCGTCGCATCCGCCTTCACAAAACGCACATTCCTGATTTGATTCATCTTCGCATTTGTGATACCATCACGGACAGCGTCAGTGTTTAGCTCTACCGCCATCACCTGTGCCGCCTCTTTGGATGCAATCAATCCGATTGTTCCTATGCCACAATACGCATCCAGCACCTTTTCTTTGCCTGTCAGGCATGCAAGTTCAATTGCCTTGCGATACAGTGCCTTCGTCTGCACAGGATTTACCTGATAAAATGACTTGGCTGAAATACGAAACTTGCAACCCAAGAGCTCGTCCACAATATAGCCTTTACCATACAAGACCTTCTCCTGCTCACCGAGCACCATGCTCGTCTGTTTTTCATTTACATTCAAAACCACTGTCGTTATCTCCGGGTGTAGCTCGCATAGTGCTTTCACGAAATGATTCTTAGAGGGTAATACCGGCGATGCAAGCACCAATACCACCATCACTTCCCCCGTCGCAAAACCGCGCCGAATCAGGACATGGCGAAACAAACCGCGTCCTGTGTCCTCGTTGTATGGTTTGATTTTAAATGATGGGAGCAGTTTCTTAATATCTCGAATGATGGCAGTCGAAGTCTTATCCTCAATCAAACACTCATCGATATCAACAATACGGTGACTGCCCGGTTCATATGTGCCGCAAATAATCTCGCCGTTTCGCTTCTGTCCGAACACTGCATGCACTTTGTTTCGATAGTGGTATGGATATGCCATGCCCTTGATCGGCTGAACATTGCCATACTCCCACAGCAGTTTTTCCACCATCTTCTGCTTTTTTGCGAGTTGCTCCTCGTATGCTATATTTTGGAAATTGCATCCTCCGCACTTTTTTGTGTAAGGACATGTCATCTGCTTTTTCATCACTGCTCCTCATATCTTTTTGTCATTGCACCATAGCAAATCCGGTGCGACCGTTGCACTCACACTCATTATCTTACACAATATTATACAAAAATACATCCCACCTACGCAATATTTTCCAACCTAGGCACCTGCGCGGAGAGCACCACCTTCGATGCGCTCTCTGTGTTCGTCTCATTATCGTCAAAGAAAATATGTGCGCCAAAGGCTTGAAGCACGCGGCTCTTGTCCATACCTCCGAGGAAAAATGCTTCATCAATGCGAACTCCCCATGCCTGCAGCGTGCGAATCACACGCTCATGTGCCGGCGCACTGCGCGCTGTTACAAGAGCTGTTCGGATTGGCGGCTCCTTCTCCGCTGAACTTTTTTGAATCTGCGCCACCAATCGGAGAATGTGCGCAAACGGTCCCGGTGCCAACGGGACCAGAGCATTCTCTTTCTCGCTGATGCAAAACGCTTCCTTCCCCTCTCGCAGAAAAACATCCTCCGCCTCCGGCGAAAACAAAACCGCATCACCGTCAAACGCAATGCGAATCTGCTGTATTGGCTTAGGCATAACGTCCGGACTTTGCAAAAGCAGTCCTGCAGCAACCCCGGATGCAAGCGCGTCTTTCACATCATCAGCGCTAAACGACAAATACAAATCTACCCCATACGCCTGCAGATATGGTGCAATCGGCGCACCTGTTGTGAGTGCCGCCCTCGTGATGTCCAGTCCATAATGTGCAATCGAGCAAAAAATCCGAAGGCTTGCATCTGCACTGTTCTTTGACATCACCACCACCTCAATCTGCCGCTCCCCCTCAGATGTATTCAGTCCCAGAAACGCCTGTATCAATAGAAATGCCGCCCCCGGTCGCAGCACTTCCTTCTCATGCGCAATCTGGTAATCCACATATGCCGCCACTCCCTGCTCGACAAAAATCCGATGCTCTTTCTCCAAATCAAACAGTGCTCTCGTCGATATGCCAATGGTAAAACATCTCTTCATAAAGAAACACCCCTTTCGCAATCTAATACCAAGTCTCTTCCTGGTAATAGGATAACAAAAGAGGTGTCCCATTAATGTCGCTTATTTATTACTTCTTCTCCAAATCTTCATCTTTTCTGCTTCTGCAATCAACTCATCACGGAAATCAGGATGAGCAATTGAAATAATCGCCTCGGCTCGCTCCCACGCAGAGAGTCCCTTCAAGCAAACCTTTCCATACTCTGTCACAAGATAATGCGTGTTGGTTCTCGTATCCGTCACGACAGAGCCCGGTGCCAAAGTAGGCACGATACGGGATTTCATCTGTCCATCCTTCGTCATAAAGGTGGAAGAACAACAAATAAAACTCTTTCCACCATGTGACAGATATGCACCCAGCACAAAATCGAGTTGCCCGCCGGCTCCACTGATATGCTTTGTACCCGCAGATTCTGCATTGATCTGTCCATACAGATCCACGTCCACCGCATTGTTGATGGAAATAAAGTTATCAAGTGCGCTGATCTGTCGAATATCATTCGTATAATCAACCGGTGCGCTCATCAGTTCCGGATTCTCGTCCAAGTAGTCGTACATCTTCTGTGTACCGGCACCGAATGCGTAGGTTTGACGGAAACGGTCAATATTCTTTTTAGAGCCATTGATTTTACCTGCACGCGCGATATCGACAAACGCATCCACGTACATTTCTGTATGTACCCCCAAATCCTTCAAATCGGACTCTGCAATCATGCTACCAACTGTATTGGGCATACCACCAATACCGAGTTGCAAACAGGCACCATTTGGAATTTCTTCCACAATCAGTTTTGCAACAACTTTGTCTACCTCGGTCGGCGCTCCGCCACCGCCCATCTCCGCAATCGGCGGGTTGTCACCTTCCACAATTGCCTGCACCTTAGAAATATGGATGCCCTCTTCCATACCGCCGAGACAACGAGGCATATTTTCATTTACTTCCACGATAATGTGTTTTGTATTCTCACATACCGCCATCATATGTGATGCGTTTGGCCCGAAGTTAAAGTATCCATGGGAATCCATCGGCGCCACCACAAACATCGCCACATCATCCGGCTTAATATTCTCTCTGTAATATCGTGGCAATTCAGAATAGCGAATCGGACTATAATATGCGCAACCTCTGGCGATTAGCTTTCGCTCCACGCCGGTCATATGCCACGAATTCCAGCAAAAATGCTCACCGGCATCTTCTCTCTCAAAAATAGCGAGCGGCTTCAACAAAATCCCGCCACGCACTTTGACATCTTTCAATTCATCCGTTCTCTTTGCCAGTGCCTTATCCAAAGCATCCGGTGTACCCGTACACCATCCAAAGTCAACCCAGTCCCCAGACTTTACGACTTTGACCGCTTCGTCTGCCGTGACAAGTTTCTGCTGATACTCCTGTGCAAAATCCATCATCCAATCCCCCTATCGAACTTTGTTAATTTTTTATCACAGTTCTATATTAACACGGTTTTTCTCTTCTGGCAACTGCCACTGTTCTAATTCATGCTTCACTGACTCCATATGCTCTTTATAATACTGCTTTACATTCTCGTCAGTATTCTGACTTATCAATGCCTCATAGCATAGAAGCAGTTTCCTCATCGGCATATTTCCTGATTTATGGATATCCAAAACTGCCTCCGTCTCATATGCCGCATTATAAAACCAAAGTGCTGCCTCCGAAAAATCTTTCGCCTTCAGGAAGTATTCTCCCAGTTCATAGCAAATCTCTGCACACGGTGTCTGCACCATATCCTTCAGTGTCACCTTCAAAAAGCGCATTTGATCCTGCTGCATACGATATGTCTTTGTCAAGATACACCTCGCATATTGCTGGTGAACTGCATCGACGTCCTGCTCTAAAACCGTCTCGAAAAATACGGCCGCCTTCTCCAAGTCCGCAAGTTCTCCCCTCTTTTCCAGTTCCATCGCATACATTTTCAGCAACTTGTCTGAGAGGTTGCCATCTCTGGCAATCGTCTTTTCAAAGATCGAAAAGTCCCGTTTGCTATGCATGCTCTCCGGCATATGCAAAATCTCGATATCGCTGTCAAACACAACCGGCTCCAGTCGCACCGTCTCATGAATCGGGTCAATCCATGTAAACTCCCGCAACCGTTTAAAAAGTTTTGGGCGATACTCCGCGGCGGCATTTAATACTGTATTAAACTCCGTCACTGTCCGATACTTCATCTGCACGATTTCTATTTCCGGCAAAATCATTTGTTTTAATTTTGCCAATTCTTCATGATTTGCCTCGTCCAGCACTTCATCCGCATCCGGTGCATAAATGTAATCCATGGTTGCCTTTGAAAAAGAAAAATTTCTTGCCGCCGCAAAATCATCAATCCATGCAAAATCGTATATCTTGTCTGTATATTTGTGCGCAATCTCTTTCGTGTCATCTGTCGAACCGGTATCCACGATGATAATCTCATCCATCAAATCAGCCATCGAATCCAGACATCTTTTTAACACCCTTTCTTCATTTTTCACAATCATGCACAAACTGAACGTTGCCATCCCATCTTCTCCTCTTCGTATGTGATATAAAAACAGCTGTTACCTTATATTATAAGATAACAGGTGCATTTTTTCAGCATTTTTTTAATCAATGTTTATCTCATCTTCCGTGTCAAAATTGGCATTGAAATTCTTGTCCGATTTCGCTACTTCCAACTCTATACATCCGATTGGTGCATCCGTCATTTCGATGTCTCCATCACGATTCAGATATGCCTGTTCTGTCAAAGAGATGATTTGCATTACATCATCTTTTTTCTGGTCTGATAATCCTGAGTGGAAAGATTATAATTAATATAAGATGGATCATCACTACAAAAATAAACCTCTTTCTTCACATCTACATTGTCAAACGCCTCCTGCCCGTCAATTTGGTTTTTATACCGATTTACAATCTGCTCATAAATTGGCGTCGTATCCTGATAATCAATAAACACCATCTGTCCTCTCGCCCATTCCAAGTGTACTATTACTCTTAGTGCGCAAAGTATACAAAAAAGATGCCTGATATTGTCAAGCATCTTTTTTATTCTATCGATTTGGGTATTCTTTATTCACAAATGTGCGCAACACCGGGATGGAGCGCTCTACCTTTTCCGTGTCAATACAATATGCCATTCTAAAGTATCCTGAAACACCAAAATTATCTGATGGAACAAGAATCAAATCATATTTTTTTGCCTTCTGGCAGAATGCCACCGCATCGTCCTCAAGTGCCTTCGGAAAGATATAAAATGTTCCGCCGGGGCGAACCACCTCAAACCCCAAATCTACGAGCGCATCATACAGCAAATTCATATTCACCTCGTACACAGACAAATCACTTGTCTCATCCAGCACCTCCGCAACTGCCAGCTGCACAGACGAGGATGGGCAGTTATGACCTGTGCCGCGACTAATCTGTGCCATGATGGCAACGAGCAAATCCGCATCCGTACATCTTGGACACACGGCAACATAACCAATCCGCTCTCCCGGCAAACTCAAACTCTTCGAGAAAGAATAACAGCTCAACGTATTATCATAATATTTGCTCGGATATGGAACTTCCACACCTGCAAACGCAATCTCACGATATGGTTCATCACTGATCAGAAAAATATCGTGCCCGTACTCCTTTTGTTTTTCGGAAAGCACATCCGCCAGTTTTTGAATCGTATCGCGCGAATAAACAACACCGGATGGATTGTTCGGTGTGTTAATCAACACCGCCATCACATTTTCATTTAGCATCTCCTCAAATGCATCAAAGTTAATCTGGAAGTCAGCCGTGTTTGCAGGAACCACCTTCAGCACTGCTCCTGTCCCACTTACATATGGGGCATACTCCGGAAAATACGGTGCAAATGTCAGAACTTCATCTCCCGGCTTTGTCACCGCGCGAATGGCATGTGCCAAAGCGCCTGCTGCGCCGGTTGTCATAAAAATGTGCTCCACCGTGTAGTCCATCCCAAAGCGCCGATTCAAACTATCGGCGACCTTCTGTCTTACGGAAGGAATCGTGGTCGACGGGCTGTATCCGTGCAGTTCCATCGGATTCTTTTCCCGGTGTAGGCGAATCATCGCCTCGGTATACCCTTCTGTACATGGTACACTGGGATTTCCCAGACTATAGTCAAACACATTCTCATATCCGATTCCTTTTCCTCTTGCGGTAGCATACTCGCTCAATTCGCGAATAACCGATTTGCCACCAAGCATCGCTTTGTATTGTTCGTTAATCATAGCAACTCCTATTTTCTTTTATTCATTATCCTAAATCACCTGTAACAACATCGGCAGCTCATCCAGACGGTGAATCTCATAATCCGGCACAATTTCACCGCAATCCTTCTGTTCCCGATTAAACCAAACCGTCTTTATCCCGGCATTGATGCCACCTTGAATGTCGGAGGTCAAGCTGTCTCCAATGATCACCGTTTCTTCATGCAAAATCGGCTGTCCCGTTTTCTTTTCTATGTCAGAAAAACAAACATCAAAGAATCGCTTGTCCGGTTTGTTATACCCTACTTCCTCAGATATATGGATGCCGTCAAAATACTGTGCCAGCTTTGCACCGGCAATGCGACTGCGTTGAATGCTCGCCGTTCCGTTTGAGGCAATGTACATCTTGTATTTTCCTCGCAGTTGTTCGAGCAGTTCTTTTGCGCCGTCCATATAATCGCATCCTTGTGCCAGACGCAGTTCATAGTTTGCCGCGCCCAGTTCCGGCGCCATGGCAATTCCCATCTCCTCAAACAACAATTCAAATCGGCGAATCTTCAATCGTTCCCTTGTCAGCAATCCTTTTTCCAGCAACTTCCACTGTGAAAGATTGATCTCATTGTAACGGTTCAAAACCTCTTCCCGCGGTTCCACTCCCAAAGCACGCAGTGCTCCCTGTAGCGCGGTGCGCTCTGCCATATTGAAATTAAGAATTGTCATATCCATATCAAATAGGATGTTTTTTATCATAGTGTTCTCTCTTTACAATTGTTTCTTTATATCCGCAGCAATCTCCTGCATCTGCTCTTTTATCACCTTGCACACTTGTCTGTCGTAAGTATACATTCCATTGATTTCATCCTCAATATCACTCACCTGGGTATAGATACACCCGCACAGTCCCTTCGGAATTGCCGGAAGTACCATAACATCATACATGCGACGAATCTTACTTGTCAATTCCTGCGAATTCCTACAGTCTCCATACCCATAGTTATGTTTCTGTTTATAGGTATGTCCCTCTATTTCCAGACTATAGCCGCCACATTCCTTGAGAAACATCGGCCGAACCCTTGGACGCATCTTCTTATTGCGGAAATAGACGTGTTCCGTATCGAAATCACTCTTTTTTTGTGCGAACCATCCTGAGGTGGAATCATACACTCTGGTTGCGTCTATTCCTTTTAACATCTCATATGCGACATCGCTGTCGAACTGTCCCCAGCCCTCATTAAAAATGGTGTACATGATGACGCATGGATAATTGTAAAGTTCTTTCAATGTGTCTTTGCAGTGCTGATGGAAAAAGGCCTTTCTCACATCATCATCATATACGTCCCTCCATTTACTAAACGGTTGTCTTCTGGCGCCTTTCCCTTTCGGATAAACAGTATCCGGGCGAAGCTGCATTTTAAACGTCGGAAGAATAGTATCAAAGACAAAGCGATACGCCCCGCTATTGACCATGTCCTGACAGACCAACATTCCCAGCCGATCACACGCTGTATAGAAATACGCCGGTTCCACTTTGCAATGTTTGCGAAGCAAATTAAATCCCAACTCCTTCATCGCCAGAATATCTTCGTCGTATTTTTGGGGGTCGCTTGGCGTGTACAATCCATCCGGCCAATATCCCTGATCCAATACCCCGTGCAAAAAAATGGGTTGATTGTTCAAGCATACTCTTTGCACTCCCGCAACCTCTTGAATCGAGATGGTGCGAAGTGCAAAGTAACTGCAAAATGCATCTTCATCAACCGTCACTTCCATCGGATACAGATACGGATCATCCGGCGTCCATAGATGCGGCTGTTCAACATCCACGCGCTTTTCATAGACCGCACCGCTTTCCATGATTGCTTTTAGGTTCACGCCCTGCAAATCCGGTGTAATCTGAAAGTCCTTCACATAATTTTTCGGAACATTTTCAATCCAAACGCTTTTCCAAATACCACTGACTGGCGTATACCACATCCCGCCTCTGTCAAGACGTTGCTTTCCATATGGGTATACATGACTCAAGGTATCCGTCACTTCCACGCGAAGCACATTTTCTTCTTTCAGTTTGTCTGTGATATCAAACGAAAATGCCAGATAGCCGCCTTCATGCCTCCCCACAAATGCTTCGTTTACATACACATCACACACCTGATCTACCGCACCAAAATGAAGAATCACCCTTGGCAGACAAAAATCGTCCGGCGCCAAAAACGTCACTTCATAATTTAACTTTCCGTCCCAACTTAGGTTTAAGACTTCTTCCCTCGCCTGATAACCCGCCAATTCCGTCTCAGGCGCATACGGAACTGTGATGTCATAGCCATTGCATTTCCAGATGCCGTCTAAAATCTTCACATGTTCTCGTGCCATCATCGGATAAATATGATGATATTTTACTTCCTCGCCAAATCTTACATCCATTTTCATTTCCCAATTCTTTTCTTAAATTCTTTCTTTGCAAAATACAAAGGAATAAATGTCAGCACAACAGCCACTGCCCCAGCCAAGAAAAGCGCATAGGTAGGAAGGTATGCCGTAAAGCCATTTTCATCTACGAATTCTCCGCTTCGCTTGATAATCGGGTTTGAAAACAGCGGTGCCACAATCATCGGAATCAACACAAAAAACACAATTCGGATTCCCTCGAACTGACCTCTTGCATCTTCCGGATAAAGCTGCTTACCCCAAACGGTGATACTTTGCAAAAACAGCACATATCCGACGCCAACCATAAACACGCCCAGAAGAAGCACCGGATTTAGGATGGTCGCAGGGTTGACATTTTCCGGACGTACAAACAATCCCAATGTGAGTACGCCTGCAAATGTCAGCAGGATGGATACCTGTGAGAGCATCGGCGCCTTGTTGTTATTTAACAGCCCCGTCGCCGGTATGCACAAAAGCATCGCGGCAACAAGCGCCAGTCCCTCGATATATCCCATCATATCTGCCGTAAAGCCCAAATAATAAATCATATAATTTCCCAAATGCGTAAAATACATATTGAATGCGATAAAATACATCGCCAAAGTAAAGTTTACCCACACAAGTTCCTTCAACTCCATATACTTTTTTACATTGAAGATGGAAAAAAACTGCTCTGAAAAACTTCCGCGAATACTCGGCTTTAGTTCCGGCGCGTCCTTCATCGCAAAGAGTGCATAGAGTCCAAATGCAATCACCGCAATTCCCATTACCAAAAACAGGCGCATATAGTTGTCATCAGTTCCTACAAGCATTCCCCCAACCACTGTTCCGGCAATGGTTCCAATCACCGGCTGCGTAGCAAGGGCACCGCCCAACTGTCCTCTGTTCTCATCATTCATATGATCGTTGATCCATGCGTTAAAACCGATATCGCTTCCCATAGAGCCGAAGAAACTCATCACCGCGTCGGCAGCAACAACCGCGAATCCTGCCACCAGTAAAATACCGGCATCCGCCGTAATGGTTCCGCCTGTTATATACTGCGTCATACCAAATGCGATCGTAAACACTCCCCATAATATATAACCGGCTGCAACATAAATCTTTCTCTTTCCTTTACGGTCAGATATACAGCCGAACAGGAATGTTGATATTGTGGTCGCAATCGCTGAAATTGCAACCATCCACGAAATAATTGTCGGGTCTTTCGCGATTTTCGCATATACAAACGTGTTAAACCACTGGTTTTCGATATTCCAGCAAATCTGTCCCGCAATACCGAGTCCCCATACCATAAACCAGAAACTTGTCTCTCGTTCTTTCTTCATTTTCATATGTCCCTCCTACTTGTTTGAAATTTGTTGCAACTGCGCATTGACACTCTCTGTCACCTGCTCCGGGACACCTGTCAGTCGAAATACATCGCAAAGTTTCAGCCTATTCATCGCCTGTACTCTCTCAGGTGTCAGTTCCATGTGCGCTTCCGCTTCCCCTGCATTTTGTTGTAGCTGTGCCAGCAAACCCTGTAGCATCTCCTGCCCCATTGGGTTTTTCTGTAAGCATCCCAGTGTACAATCTACCGACAAAAACGGCTCGGCATCGCCCGTTATGTGTGTTGCAACAATAGGCTCAGACATTCCGCCGCCCACATCATCGAAATCTCCCAGCACTTCCCGTAGCCATCCAATCGAATCCGGCACCCAATTTTGCACACGATGTGACATCTCCGTCGATGCTCCCTGAATCGAGGAATCACAGGTACTATAGCCGTGTGGTCCATACGAATAGATATGGCTTTCAAATGTAATGTCGTGCTCTGCCAACGCCTCCATGAACTTCACGGAATTCATTACCGAAACCGTGTTGTCATTTCTGGTGTGGAATAGGAAACATGGCGGTGTATGTTCATCCACCATCAGGACAGTATCCGGTGCGGATGGCAGACACGCCTTTACATCGGAGGTTACCACAGAATATCCCAGAATTGCCGCATTTGGCCTTTTCTTTCCCATCGTTGCCGCCGCAGCCGCGAGATGGCCACCTGCGGAAAATCCGATAACGGCAATTTTATCCGTGTAAACCTTCCACTCTTCTGCCTTGTCATAAATCAAGTCCATCGCCTGCTCATAATCCTTCAGTGGATTTGGCCAAACGGCATGTTCTGCGACGGAATAACGCAAAATTGCCACATGATATCCCGCGTTTAAATAGGAAAAAGCCACCGGTTCAGCTTCCCTTCCGGAGCAATACATATATGCCCCTCCCGGCAACACCAGTACCAATGGCCTTTTTTTCACATAGCAGTGCTCTCCCTCCACATCCAAAATGTATGTGGTAAGTGTCACATTTCTCTCTTCGTTTAGTATAAAAACCTCTTGCTTCATGTCCTTCCCCTTTCTATTCAGCAATTAATGACGCAAATACATTCGGTACTACCGTAAGCAAATCTTCGAAACAGCATATTTTTGCCGTCTCAGCGTCAATCGTTCCGAAACCATATGTCGCATGGATAAATGGAAGTCCGGCTTTTGTAGTGGCATCATAATCCCCCTGAATATCTCCCACATACACAGCCTGTCCCAATTCGTTTCGCTTACAAATCAAGGCAATATTCTCCCATTTTTGAAATCCATGGTTTCCAAAGCATTCCACATCTTCAAACAAATCTTGAAAGTGATAATAATCTAAAAAAGCTTCGATATAGCCTGCCTGACAATTGCTTACAATGTACAGATGATACTTGTCCTTCAGTGCTTCCAGTGTCTCCTGCAATTTGGGATACAATTTTCCGCCGTGTTCACGCAGGTAACCATTTTCCACTTCACAACACACGTTTAATAAACGCGCCCGCTCCTCATCCTCCACAAACGGAAACAGGATTTCTGCAATGACATCCATCGTTTTCCCCATGACGCGATACATGTCCTCCTTCGTCACAGGCACATTCGCATAACCACACTGCTGCAACGCTAACTCCCACGACTTAGCGACATTCTCTGCCGAATCCCATAACGTACCATCCATATCGAAAATAATACCTTGTTTCACTTCTGCTCTCCTTGTGTCTCATCTCTTTCCGGTGATGCATCATATTGTTCAAGGAAATGATGTTTTACCCCATTCTCCTTGTATGCGATGATCGTCTTGAGATTGACATTCTCTACACTCTTGAAAATGTTACCCTCAACAAACGGATTCGTCTGTTTTAACTGCGCAATCAACTGCTTAATCTCTTTTCTCTTCGACGCACTCTCAGCATCGTTCGTCTCCGCGGCGCATTTTTCGGTGAACTTGCAAGCGCATTGTAAAAACTTCAAATCATTGTAATCACGCCAGGCAAGAATCGCTTCCTCGCGAATCAGATACATTGGGCGAATCAGCTCCATGCCCTCGAAATTTGTACTGTGGAGTTTCGGCATCATCGTCTGCACTTGCGCACCATAGAGCATCCCCATCAGAATCGTCTCAATCACATCATCATAGTGATGTCCTAACGCAATCTTGTTGCAGCCCAGCTCTTTTGCCTTTGCATACAAATGACCACGGCGCATTCTTGCACAAAGATAACAAGGGGATTGTTCTATATTGACAACAGCCTCAAAAATATCAGATTCGTACACCACAATCGGTATGTTTAGTTTTTTTGCATTCTCCTCAATGAGCTTTCGATTCTGCTCATTATATCCCGGGTCCATCACCAAAAACGTGAGATCAAATTCAAATTTATTATGGCGCTTTAATTCCTGAAAAAGCTTTGCCATCAGCATGGAGTCCTTTCCGCCGGAAATACAAACGCAGATGTGATCGCCTTCTTTTACAAGTTCATATGCATTGATTCCCTTGGTGAACTGACACCAGATATTTTTGCGGAATTTCTTCCGAATACTCTTTTCTACCTGCAGGTAATACGGTTCCTCTTCCAATTCCTTGCCCATGCATTTCTCCCTATTGCGAATTGACCTCTTCCGGCTGTCCCTCCTCCGGATGTGCCGGTTCAATACCAAGTGCATCACACATTACCTGTGCAAATCCTATTCTTCCCGCTCCATTTAAATGAATTCCATCGTTATAAAACCAATCCGGATTTTTCTCTCCTTTCCGGTCCCAACGAATCACTTCCAGATTGTCATTTGCTTTTGCCAAATCCATAATCACGCTATTGATGCGCTCCTGATCCGGTAAATACTTTCCATAAACGGTTACCCAATATATCTTTCGCTCATCTCCGAGATAATCGATAACCTCCTGCCCGGTTGCCTCGCTAAAGCGGCTGTTGACGCCCAGTTCAATCACAACAGTGCCACCTAGTTTATCTTCCTCTTCCAATGCCCGCAGTATCTCAACAGCCTGCACTACCTGCCGGCTCTCTTTTGCGTCAATGATTGCATCCGGCATCATTTCCATCAATGTCGGCACTGCTCCAAGCATCACAGAATCCCCCACCAGCGTCACACGCTGATCCTCCAACTTGTCCTCCGGCTGCTGGCCAGCATTTGCAGCGACGTCCTTCTTCTCAAGCATCTCACTGTTCTGCGCAAATTCCTGCTTCAAGTCATCTGCCAAATGATCCGATGCCTTGGACGGCGCTTTGACCAAGCCAATACCTGCAATCACTGTAATCACAATAACAGGAATCCATTTTAACCATGTTTTCCAGCGAAGTTTTTCTTTCATACAAAATCAATCCCTTTGATTATTAATATAAATACATCAATATAAACAAAATCGGATAGTGCCACAAGTAAATCAAATAACTGTGTCTACCGATCATCTGCATGATGCGCCCCTTCGAGATAAGGGAATCGTCATTACAACAGCAGTTCATAACAAAAATCAGGAATGTGTATAATAGACATATTCCTGCCATACCGCCATAGTAGAGCCATGCATATTCTCCCTTTATAAAAAAGAACATGCAAATTGCTACTGCAAGCAATAGGACGCACAAGCATTTGCCAAATGTCCCCTTGATCCAAGTCGGCATTTTCTCCTTCCAAGTATCTTCACAGATTCCCAAAACGACTCCCATAAAAAAAGCAAACGCTCTGGTATCCGTCCCATAATACACACGATTTATATTCTCTCTGCTATAGAGCCCTGCCATCAATCCGATAGATGCAGCGATCAAAAACAGGAAAATCAAAACAGATGCTTTGCCCATTTTTGATTCCCTGCATTTTTTGTATATCACAAACAACAGCGGCCACACAAGCAAGAGTTCCATTTCAACGCCCATATACCACAAGTGCGTAAACGGAGAATGCTCCGTAATCTGCATAAAGTAGGATGCGTGCGTAACCATCTGCCACCAGTTGTTAACACCCAAAAATATACTTGCCGCTTCCTCCCTCACGCCAAGCAACATCTCCTGATGAAACAAGGTGAAAAATGCAATAACCGACATCACCATGATATAGAGTGCCGGGTATATTCTTTTTGCTTTTTTTATGTAGTATTTTTTGTATGAGAACTCTTGATTTGCCCAGCTAACTTCTCCCTGCTTTGCTGCTAAATATCCTGATATGATAAAAAAGAAGCAGACACCCATGAATCCACCACTAAAGGTAAATGGGAAAATATGATAAAGTACTATGCCAATAATAGAGATGGCTCTCAGAAAATTGATACCTGGATTGTAATTTAATTGTTGTTTCATTGTTGCTCTCAATCTATCTCAAAGTATTCTGTAATAATCTATGCTTTTGTACTGCAGATTTATACTCAGATTATACCATAGCAAACACCTTTTTCCTATATGAAATTGCAACAAAAAAAGGCTTTCCGCCCTTTTTTCTCTCAACTACAACAAATGCGTGCAAGGTCCGCACCTTCCTCTGCTACAACGAAGCACTCTCTCGTGTGCTTGCCACGTACGCTAAGTTCAGGGTTTGAACCGCTTTTAACAGTTTCCATAACCTGAAATACCAATTCTAATTGCCATCGTTCTCTCCTTTTCTAAGCACCTTTATCTGACAGACTTCCATCGCCTGCAAGGCATCTTCATGACTTTGGGGTGTCACGCCGGCGCAACACGACGCATCTACATAGACAGGCACCTCCGGCAAAAACGCCTTCACAATCATAGCGTTACTGATCACGCAGATATCGGTGCAAACACCAATCAGTGTGACAGCAGATATCTCCTCTGTTTCCTGTAACCGTTGCAAGCGCATGCCCAGTTCCACACTGCCAAACGTTGGTTTTTCAATCACATCCTCTCCATCGGACAATTTCTCCAACGACGGATGAATACGCCAACCTTTTGTCCCTTTTATGCAATGCTCAACCGGAAGATTTCTTCCCTCCTGCGTATTGAGATAGTCTGCACCGTGTGTATCCTTTGTATACAGAATTTTACCACGGAACGCTTGTATTTTCTCCCGCACGCGGGGAAGGATTTTTACTGCATCCTTTGTGCCCAGCACACCATCGACAAAGTCATTTTGCATATCTACCACAATCAGTATATTCATTCTTTCCATTCCCTTCAACCCCAACGGATGGGATTGCGCCTTTCATCATTTCACAGATTCTAAGAAAACTCATTCTTCACGCTTCGTCGGAACAGTTCGTCCAGCGTGCTCTTTGCGTTTGCCCCCTCATATATGATCTTATGGACCGCTTCGCAAATCGGGAGTTCCACATGATACTCTTTTCCCAGCTTGCATAAGGCTTC
Source organism: uncultured Roseburia sp. (assembly GCA_964408625.1). Lineage (GTDB taxonomy): Bacteria > Bacillota > Clostridia > Lachnospirales > Lachnospiraceae > Pararoseburia. The sequence continues at coordinate 15,582 of CAYPAA010000036.1, forward strand.
CACGGTGTAGCAACCCTCTGCCAGTTCATCGTATTCGGTTCCCTGAACCAGATGTTTGCCGTACGTAAGGTTATGACTGAACGGTGAAAAGAGCGTCGCCTCATAATCCCCCAGATGACACAAACCGTAGACAGAGTTCTCCTTTCCGCCCATGGCAACGATAAGCTTTGATATCTCATGTGTTCCTCTCGCCATCAACGCCCCTTTTAAGGAAAACAAATCAAGCCCCTCCAACATACCGGCTGCAATGCCGACTACATTTTTTGCGGCTGCTCCCACCTCATTGCCAATCAAATCCGTCCCATAGTAGAAACGAATCAAATCACTCGAAAAATTCTGTACCAGTTCACGCTTTATGCTTTCATCCGTGCTATCAATCACCATGCAGTTCGGCACACCCCGATAGAAATCCTGTACATGACCGGGTCCTAACCATACTGCCACACGATTGCTCTCATCGAGTGTATCTGACGCAATCTGCGAAAGCCTTCGCCCTGTTGCGATCTCAATCCCTTTCATGCAGAGTATGATGGTTTTCTCCCTAATACCCATCTCGTTTAATTGAGATACCAGATTTTGCAGGCCTTGTGCTGCAACAGAAATCACAAGGTAATCCGCCTCGAATATACCTTCATATGTGATGGTCAGACTCATGGAATCCGATAATGTTAAATATTTATTCTTTCTCGTTTCCATGAGTTCTTTCATATTCTTCGATGATTCTCTTCCATAAAGAGTCACGTCCTGTCCCGCGCGATCCAAATACCATGCAATAAATGTCCCCCATCTGCCGGGTCCAATCACAAATACTTTTTTCTGTTCCATCATTCCTCTCTCCTTAGTGAAGGTCGAACTTCGGCGGCACATCAATCTCTTCACCAACATAACTGCCATTCTTCTTTCGTTGTTTTACACATTCGGACAACAGATACTCAATCTGTCCGTTTACGGAACGGAAATCGTCTTCCGCCCATGCGGCAATATCTGCATATAACTTTTCCGAAAGACGAAGCGGCACTTGCTTCTTTTCCGCCATTAGTACAAGCTTCCTGAATTCACAATCGGCTGTGCATCGTGGTTGCCGCAAAGTACCACGAGAAGATTTGAAACCATAGCCGCTTTTCTTTCTTCATCGAGCTGAACAATCTCATTTTCACTCAGTCGACCCAATGCCATCTCCACCATGCCTACAGCACCGTCAACAATCATCTTTCTCGCATCAATAATCGCAGATGCCTGCTGGCGTTGCAACATGACAGATGCAATTTCCGGTGCATATGCAAGATATGTGATTCTTGCTTCTATGATCTCCAGACCGGCATCTGCGACCTTGCTTTGAATCTCATTTTTGATTCTGTCTGCCACGACCTCGGCGGAACCTCTGAGGCTACCTTCATCCGCCTTTCCGTCACCTGTCGTATCAACATCCGTTGCCACATCATATGGATAAATTCTCACAATATTCCGAAGCGCGGAATCACACTGCAAAGAAAGATATTCTTTGTAATTATCAACATTAAATACTGCCTTTGCGGTATCTGTCACTCTCCAGATAACAGCGATACCAATCTCGACCGGGTTGCCCAGACAATCGTTGATCTTTTGTCTTCCGTTATTCAATGTCATCGCTTTCAGCGAAACCTTTTTATTCATGCCCTCCACAGAGACCTGCGCTCCTTCTGCTGAGATTTTCAACGCGTTATTGTTTGTCGCATCGCCACTCTGTGCAAGTTTTGTTCCTGCTGCAGGATTTACAGCACTGCAGAATGGATTTACAAAGTAAAAGCCTGCTTCTCTAAGCGACCCCTTATAATCGCCAAACAATGTAAGTACCAGCGCTTCCTGTGGCTTGAGTACTTTAAGACCGGCAAATAAAAATGGGCTGATTGCCTCTAAAACAATTCCCAAAACAAGCAGCGCAGTGCCAAGCCCCTGTCTCTCGCCACTCTCGAGCATAATCGCCCCAAAAATAATCATGGCTATGCCCACTGCCACAAGTAATATAGTAAATAGGAGCATTGCCATGCCGTTTCTCTTTGTTGTATAAATCTTCTCTGTCATAATAATACCTCCTCGTATGCAATACAATATAATTTGATATCATTATGATATCACAAAGATTTTGTTTGTCAATATACAATATGCAATTACTTTATTCCACAGTACTCATAACCTGCAGATTCAACTGCTGCCTTGATTTCAGCCTCCGGCACCTCTTTGCTTGTCTCAATGACAACAGAGTTCGTCTCATGATTTGCAGTGGCAGATACAACACCGTCAATTTTTTCAAGAGCCTCTTTTGTGTGTGCCTCACAATGTCCGCACATCATTCCCTTTACTGTAATCTCCATTTTGTTTTCCTCCTTTATACCATTTGATTTATTGGATTCACCCGAAACAATGTTGCCATGTCCCAGTGAATTCTTAACTTTTTTATCTTTGCTGCTTTCATATACCCTGCACCAGTTGAGGCGAAGCGCATTCGTGACAACACAAAAGCTGGATAGGCTCATTGCCGCAGCTCCAAACATCGGGTTCAATGTCCATCCGAAGATTGGAATCCAAATTCCTGCTGCAAGTGGAATCCCAATCACATTATAGAAAAATGCCCAGAAAAGGTTTTCATGAATGTTCTTTAGTGACGCACGGCTGATTCGAATTGCCGCCGCCACATCAAGCAGACTGCTCTTCATCAAAACAACGTCCGCAGCATCAATCGCCACATCCGTTCCTGCGCCGATGGCGATTCCCATATCCGCTCTGGTGAGTGCCGGCGCATCGTTGATCCCATCGCCGACCATCGCAACTTTTCCATATTCCTGTAATTTTTTAATGACAGCCTCCTTGCCATCCGGCAATACATCCGCAATGACTTCGTCCACACCTGCTTCCTCGCCGATGGATTTCGCTGTCTTTTCATTATCACCGGTCAGCATCACCACATGGATTCCCATATCTTTCAACTGTGCAACTGCTTTTGTGGAATCTTCCTTTATGACGTCCGCCACTGTGATGATTCCGAGGAATTCGCCATTTTTTTCAAAGAACAACGGTGTCTTTCCCTGTAGCGCCAATTCCTCTGCCCGGTTTTCTACCTCGCTCTTAATTGTGGCAAATTTCTTTATAAATTTCAGATTTCCCGCTGCACATTGTTCTTTGTTTATCACTGCACTAAGACCATTGCCTGCCGCAATTTCAAATTCTTCTGTCTCGTATGCATCGATTCCTTCCGCCTCCGCTTTCTCTACAATCGCTTTTGCAAGCGGATGCTCACTTTTTCGTTCCAGCGAGTATGCAATCTTTAATAAATCTGTTTCACTCGCACCATAAGCAGCGATAATCTCTTTCACCTTTGGCTCACCCTTTGTGATTGTTCCCGTCTTGTCAAGTGCAACGATTTGAACCTTCCCGGTCTCCTCGAGAGACACTGCTGTCTTAAACATAATACCGTTTTTCGCACCGACGCCATTGCCAACCATAATCGCCACCGGCGTCGCAAGACCAAGGGCGCAAGGGCAACTGATGACAAGTACCGATATCGCTCTGGCGAGGGCAAATCCAAAACTCTCTCCGGCAACCATCCATATAATAAATGTCACCACTGCAATACCGATGACTGCCGGTACAAACACACCGGAAACACGGTCTGCTATCTTTGCAATTGGAGCCTTTGTCGCCGCGGCATCGCTGACCATCTGTATAATCTGTGCAAGTGAAGTGTCTTCACCGACACGCGTCGCCTCACACTCTATAAATCCTGATTGATTCATCGTCGCCGCTGAGACAGAGTCTCCCACTTCTTTGTCTACCGGAATACTCTCCCCCGTGAGCGCCGACTCGTTCACTGCACTGTGTCCGCTGACAACCACGCCATCTACCGGTATGCTCTCCCCCGGTTTGACCACAAAACGTTCTCCTATTTTCACCTGCTCGATTGGTACTTCCGTCTCTTTCCCATCCACCAGCAAAACCGCTGTCTTCGGAGCAAGTTTCATCAGCCCCTTCAACGCATCTGTCGTTCGCCCCTTCGACTTTGCTTCTAGCATCTTACCTACGGTAATCAAGGTAAGAATCATGGCTGCCGACTCAAAATAGAACTCATCCATATAATGCATCACAGCCGCATGGTCCATTTTCATCACGGCATCACTCATGGCAAACAGCGCATACACACTATAGACAAAGGAAGCCGTCGCACCCAGCGCGACCAGCGTGTCCATATTGGGTGCACGATGGAGCAGTCCCTTAAATCCGTTGACAAAGAACTTTTGATTGATCACCATAATCAGTCCCGTCAGGAGCAACTGATAGATTCCCATCGCCAGATGATTCTCCGCAAACGCTGCCGGCAACGGAAAATCCCACATCATGTGTCCCATCGACACATACATCAGTGGTAGCAAAAGGAGTACCGACGCAACCAATCGCTTTTTCATCTTCGGTGTCTCCGTATCTCTCAGCGCATCATCATAATCTGCTGCACTGCTTGCATTCTTTTCTTTCGTTTTTGGCGTCGCACCGTATCCGACATCGACCACCGCCTTTATAATTTCTGCCTGCGTTGCGCTGCCTTCTACCCCCATGGAATTTGTAAGCAGGCTGACAGAGCAACTCTGTACGCCGGGCACTGCGGACACTGCCTTTTCCACTCTCGCCTGGCACGCCGCACAACTCATTCCCGTAACATGATACTGTTCCATCGTTTCACCTCTTTATTTCATCAATTTCTGCATCGTCTGCACGAGTTCAGAAATCACTTCATCATTCCCTTGACGAATATTATCCGCAACACATGTCTTAATGTGATTTTCCAGTAAGACCTTATTAAAACTGTTGAGTGCCGCTGTCACCGCTGACACCTGAATCAAAATATCCGTACAATAAGTATTTGCCTCAAGCATTCCTTCTATTCCCCGCACCTGGCCCTCGATTCTTTTCAGTCGATTCATCAAATCCTTAAATTCTTTTTCGTCCCGCTCCTTGTGCTTCCCTGAGCAACCCGGACATAATTCGTTTGTCTTATTCTCCATATCCCTTTCCTTTCAGACGAAAACTTCATCTCTCGCATACCCCCATGGGGTACTCTTATAATATATACCCCTGTAGGGTATTTGTCAAATGTAATCGAGTAGGAGAATTTTGTGCCCCCGCATTTAGATTGTAGATTTGAAATCATCCCACTTTGCGGCGACCTGCATCTCAACATCGCTATTCAGCGCCTTAAAATGCTTTTTACCGCAGTGGATTTTAAGCTGCTCACGGGTACGCAGATCGAACAGGCTGGTGCTGCCTTTGGTTT
>CAYPAA010000037.1:0-20343 GCA_964408625.1 uncultured Roseburia sp.
ATTTTCTAAATCCAATTATGCAGAATAAATTGCATATTAAATGCCTACAAGAGGTAATGGGAGAAGATGCGCCGGTATGCCATTCCATCATTGTTTTTTCGGAACGATGCACATTGAAGAAAGTTCAGGTGACACAAGAACAGAAGGACAAGCATGTAGAAGACATTCAGAAAAGATTGGAAAAGTAGAGCTGCTATATTCTCCCTCCAAAATTTTGTTATACATCCAGAGTTTCTATAAGACTTTGGATATGTTTCTCTGTATCTTCCAGTTCCTCTGCTATCTGAGCAACACTCTTACCCTTATCCAATTTCTTCTTCACGAGAGATATGACTAATTGTTGCGTTGCCTGTTGCATGCCCTCTTCTCTGGCAATTCGCTCTCTTTGATACATCTCATCTGACATACTCATATATCTCACTCCAATCTGGCTGTCGCACTTAATCCGATCTACCATTGCCTGAATTTCCAACAATTCACTGCTGGTAGCGTTTTCTTTGCGACTGTCCTCAAAATACTGTAATAGTTTTTTTGCATCTTCACTCGTGCAACCTACTTCACCCTTCGTGTAAAAATACAAAGTGGTTGCACCATCATTATAGCATATTTCGGGGCATTCTACACAATGATTTTTTATCGTGTACATCATGCGATTTTCTCCAAAAGGATCGTACGGAACAATAAATATGAACCTAACCAAAAATGAATTACATATGACTTTCTTAATGTATCTACATGAAAAGTGTGGTATAATGCTGCTATAGAATTTGTGACAATCTAATGGAAGTGAGGCCAATGCTTATGGACGATAACATAAAAGAATGTAAAATTTGCCACAAGTTATTGTCGCAGGATTATAGTGGGGATGTATGTCCGTCGTGTAAGGAAGATGAACTTTTCGCTAGAGTAAGGGAATATATCCGCAAAAATGAAGTGAATGAGTACATGGTGGCAAATGAATTTCAAATACCGCTTCGAAAAGTTAGAGGATGGATTAAAGAGGGGCGCATTGAGTATGTGGAAACAGACACAAGAATTGTGGGAACAAAGTGTCAGCGATGTGGCAAACCTGTGACCTTTGGTATGTTATGTCCGGACTGTATGCGCCTGCTCAACTGCAATAATAAGAAGGTTAAACTGGTAATGCATCCGGATGAGCAACACAACGACAAGATGCGATTCTTTCAAGACTTATAAAGACAGGCATAGACATATGTTATCCCAGAGGTCAACTTCGGCTGGCCTCTTTTTAACGTTTTACAACAATTTTAAGGGAAACTATTGACATCTAACTGAATATACTGTATATATAACACATAAACAGTATATATACAGTATGAACAGTAAGGAAAGGAGGTCGTTATGAAACTGTCACAGACATCGGGAATACCAATCTATCAACAGATTGCAGATGCTTTTCGTAACGATATTTTAGCCGGAAAGCTGAAACCGGGAGAATACCTGCCATCCATCCGGGGTCTTGCCAAGGAACTAAAGATAAGTGTTATCACGACGATGAAGGCGTATGAACTGCTACAGGAGGAAGGTCTGGTCACTGCCATGCAGGGCAAGGGATTTCAGGTCAACCCACAGGATAGTGAAATGCTTCGTGAGCAGCATATGAGGCGCATTGAGAATGGATTAAGCGACGCCATTTATGCTGCGAAGATGGCAGGCATATCACAAAAAGAGTTAAAGGAGATATTTGATGCATTGATTGCAGTGCAGGAATAGGAGGATAAAATGGAACAGATGCAGTCAGTAATTAAGGTAAATCATCTACAGAAAAAATATAAAGGGTTTGCCCTGAATATAGAGGAGTTACATATTCCGAAGGGATTTTCCACCGCATTGATCGGGGAAAACGGAGCCGGAAAAACAACGCTCATCAATATTTTGGCAGGTATTCGTCTGGATTACAAAGGAGAGATTCAATACTTTGATCGGTGGAGCGATAAGGAAAGGGAGAAAAACGGAAATCCCATAAAAGAGATGATTGGCTACACAGGACCAAATAACTATTACCTTCCGCAGTGGACGGTAAAACAGGTTGAGGAGATTTCACGGCTTCTCTTTGAAAAGTTTGATGCAGTTAAGTATGAAAAATATGTGGAGATGCTTCAGATTTCCACGGCAGACGGAAAGGGAAAGAACAAAAAAATCAGCAGTCTCTCAGATGGTAACCGTATGAAACTGATGTTGTCCGGCGTTTTGGCAAGGGAGACACAGCTGTTGCTTTTAGATGAGCCGGCGTCACCGCTTGACCCATTGATGCGTGATGTTCTCTGCGATTTGATTCGAGAGTATATTGAGGCCGGACAGGGGGAAAAGAGTGTGTTCTTCTCTACTCACAACATTGCAGATATGGAGAATGTGACAGATTATGCCATCATCATGGAGAGAGGTCGCGTCGTAGAACGCGGCTTTGTGGAGAATTTGAAGGAGAAGTATATCTTGGTAAAGGGAGAAGTGAAAGACATCCCGGCAGCGGAGAAGATTTTATACTCTATCACAAAAAATAGTTATGGATATGAAGGTATTTGTCTGGCGGAAGATATGAACAAATTGGCGGGATTGGATGTTGAGGTTTCCACACCGACACTCTCTCAGATTAGTGTGGCGGTAATGAAAAAGGGAACCAAAATTCATTTGCAGTAGGAGGCGTGACATGAGAGGAATAAGATGTTATTTGGCATATTCACCGAGGCTGTATAAGGTGATTGTGCTGCTCTTGCTGCCGGTAGTGGTGTTGGCATTGGAGGGGCTCAATTGTTTCATTAAACAGATACCGCTGTTTTTGGTATTGTCCTTTATGGTTTTGTTCTATGAATGTATGGCGGATGCATGGTATCTTGGCGGACTTCATTCGAAAGACTATTTGAGTATCCAGTGGGTACAATCTTCGCAAAAGGGATTGGCATTTTCAAAGAAAGTTGTCCTCTTTGACTGTCTTAGAAAATATGTCTATATGGCAGTGTTTACTTTGGCGGATTTGTTGATACTGTATCTGGCAAGCGGAAAAGAAGCAGTGGAAGGCTATGCGGGAATTGTGTGGTGTGCCTACTGGTTGGTAACCGGTGTCATGCATCTGGCGACAATCATCAGCCGTTTTGTCTGCAATATCACAGGAAGCATGTTAATTGCGTATGGTGCAACTGTCGTAGTGACATTACCATTTGTGTTGGTATTATTTGCCGTCACAGCAAAAATTCTTTCGGACATTATCATGGTGGTAACACCGATGGTTTCCGTGGGATTTGCGTGTTTGTTGGTGCGGATTGGATATAAAAAGATGGAGGGAAGTTATTATGATTCATGATTTGAAGATGTCTTTTAAATTAATAAAATTTGGATTTCAGGCGAAAATGCAGATTGTTTTTATGCTGATCTTTTTTTTCGTCGGACTCGCAATGGAAGTGTTGGGTGATGGGACATATTGGCTGGGAGCATGGTTTGTTTTGTTATCGCCTATGTATTTTGCGCAGTTGCTGTATGGGTTGTTAATGTCTAATATGGTTATGGCGTCCCCATACAACAGGAGATTACAAACAGCGATGTCTGCTGTAGTAATGTTTGTGTTTTCAATGCTATGTATGACCCTTTTGGTGGTTATCAAATTATGGAAATTGTTGGTGCATCCTGAGTTTAAAGATGCCATCCTTACGACTCTTTTGGCTTCCGGGGTTGCGGTTTTTGTCATTAGCACATACACAGCCGTAGTGTACAAGAAATTTGCAATTGCGTTTATCATCCTTATGCTGACAGTCGGTGGAGTCTCCGGGTGGTCCGGTTATATTACGGGCATGGGAGAGCACATCGTCTTGCCGATTTTACATCAGATGTCTTTTGGTGCGGTGGTAGCTGCGAGTTATGGTTGTGTACTTTTAGGTATATTGATGCAATATGGGATGTCCTGTCTGTTATATCGGAAACCGTTGTCAGAATATGCGCAAGGGGCTATGATGCGAAAGTATTTAAAGGGATAACAAAACCACCTGCTATGCAGGTGGTTTCTCTTTGTCTGATTCGCTGTTGATGTCAATCAGCGATTCTATCATCATTTTTTTGATATACACATCAAAACTCAGCATACAGATAAAGCCAAAGTTGCGGAGAAAATCTTGATCTTCTTCCGGCGCATCGGTAAACGCATTTTGTGTCGCGTTGTACTTCGAAATCACATCCTTTATGAGCGCTTTCGATTGCTTGTTGCCCAAAGCGACCAATTCCTCATACAAATCGAGGAAAGAGAGGGCAGATTCTGTTCCAAAGTATTTTTCTGTCACAGGTTCGAGCAGTGACTGAATATCTTTGATGGAGAGAAAACTCTTTAGATAGTATATCAGAATCAAGGTAAGAACGTGATCCTTCGAGTATTTCTTTTTATCAGGAGAAGGAAGAACATGATTCTTGGTGTAGTTGTTTATCATCGTTTTCGTCAAGATTTTTTCATCTTCATTTCTCTTAACGGACGCTAACTGGGACTCAATAAATGTTGTCACCTGATCTACATAAAGTTCTATGTTTGGAATATCTTCCGGATGGACATAATCCAAATCGGAGAACTGCTTTAGGATGGTGTTTAAAGATTGTCGGTTTTGAGATTTCATATAATATACTCCTCGTATAAAGTAAAGTAATTACATTATATAGTTTTTAAAACCATGTGACAAGTAATTCGCAAAAGATTTTAAAATGTCCATACTACATCATGTGAAAAGTATAAAAAAGAAGCCACATCATAAGGATGTGGCTTCCGAAGAATCTATTTGGTTTATTCTGTTATCGTTACCGGTGAGAAATAGAAAGCTGTTGTTGAATAATCCAGTGTCAATGTAGCACCGCCATTCTTTGTTCCAGTGACATCATAACTGCCCCAGACATCCTCTCTGTTGTAACTTTCGCAGTGTGCACCCAGAATGTCTGAACCGTAATTTCCGTCTTCTTTATTGAGACCGGCTGACTGCCATATTACGTTTGTAAATGTTGACAGGCTGAGGTATGGAACAACGTCACTTACATCACCAAGACGTTTAACTGTACCTTCACGTTTGAAACCGTTAATTAATGGTGAACCAAATGTTACAGTATTCACAACATTGTAGTTTTCTTTGATTGCAGTATCAGATGCAACTTGCTGTGCAACCATTCCACCTAAACTGTGTCCCGTAACAAGGATGTTTGATCCGAGAGGAACATTTTCAAAGATTGCTTTTTTAACATTTTGAATATATTTGTTATCAAATTCAAAACCTACGAGTAAATCCGTCCATATACCGGTTGTCTGATTCTGGGTATCGGTATCTGTTCCTGAAAGTGCTACAACATAGACAGGTGTATTGTTCTTTTTTCCGAACCATCCGTTTGTTGTCAGTGTAGCCTGTGTAATGGAAAAAGGTCCCTTGTGAACAGACTGATTACAAGCATATCCCTGCTGTACTAATCTGGAAAGTTGAGCAGCATTTGTGTATGTATACTGACCACGAGACAAAAGTTCTGCGGTCGTTGCTTTTACGAGTGCATCATTTGCATCCTTCGGTTCAGCAATCGCTTCCTGTTCCAATGTATCTAATGTTTCGTCCGTTACATCATATCCGGCGTTTGCATCTTCGACTGATACTTCAGGTGCTTCGGTTTCTGCTTCAGCAGCAAATGTTGTGTTTCCCATGAACATTGCAAGTACAAGTGAAAGTGCGACAATGCTTGTAATTTTTTTCATTTTTTACCCCCATAAATGAAACGTTATTGTTTACTACACATATATTATAAAATGGGAACTAAAACTTTGCAACGAGTTTCCTATCGAAATATGTCACAAAAATGGAAACCATAAATTGGGAATATTGCCAAATGCGGAACGCTGATTGAGATGGAAATACAGTGTGTGCTATAATACAACATAGAAAAAAGAATGTGGGAGAGCGAAGATGAGTATCTATGATTCACTGAATGAACAGCAGAGATTGGGTGTGTTTACGACGGAGGGTCCCGTATTGATTTTAGCGGGCGCCGGATCGGGAAAGACGAGAGTTCTAACCCATCGTGTGGCATATTTGATACAGGAAAAGGGGGTTGCGCCATTTCACATTATGGCGATTACCTTTACAAACAAGGCTGCCGACGAGATGCGGGAACGGATTGACCATATGATTGGAATGGGATCGGAGAGCATATGGGTTTCGACCTTTCATTCCAGTTGTGTGCGCATTTTGCGCCGTTTTGCAGAACGTCTGGGGTATGATACTGCGTTTACTATCTATGATGCAGACGATCAGAAGAACCTGATGAAAGATATTTGCAAGCGCCTCGACATTGATACAAAACTATATAAGGAAAAGACATTTTTGAATGTGATTTCTGCGGCGAAGAATGAATTGATTTCAGCAGAGGAGTTCGCACAGAGTGCGATGGGGGATTTTAACAAAACGCGCCAGGCACAGGTGTATCGTGAGTATCAGGCAAGAATTAGGGCGAACAATGCGATGGATTTTGATGACCTGATTATGAAGACTGTGGAACTTCTAAAATTTGATACAGAGGTTCGCACCTATTATCAGGAAAAGTTTCAATACATTATGGTGGATGAGTATCAGGATACCAATACGGCACAGTTTGAACTAGTGCGTCTGCTTGCTTCAGGGCGCGAGAACCTGTGTGTGGTTGGAGATGATGATCAGTCGATTTATAAATTCCGCGGGGCGAATATCTACAATATTTTAAATTTTGAAAAGCACTATCCGAATGCGACAGTAATCAAACTGGAGCAGAATTATCGCTCGACAGGCAATATTTTAAATGCTGCAAATGGCGTGATTGCAAATAATCAAGGGCGAAAAGCAAAGCGTCTTTGGACGGAAGCGGATGAGGGGGACAAGATTTATTTTGAACAGTTTGACAGCGCTTATGAGGAGGCAGATTACATAGCAAGAGACATTGCAAAGAAAGTGAGAAACAGAGAATACGAATACGGTGATTGTGCAATCCTATATCGCACCAATGCACAGTCTCGTATGTTGGAGGAAAAACTTGTTATGTCCGGTATTCCATATAAGATTGTGGGCGGTACGAACTTCTATGCGAGAAAAGAAATCAAAGATTTGCTCAGTTATATGAAGGTTGTTGATAATGCGCAGGACGATTTGGCGGTACAGCGCATCATCAATGTTCCAAAGCGTGGTATTGGTGCTATCAGTATCGGGCGAGCCACGAATTATGCGTATGATAATGAATGGAATCTATTCGAGGCGCTGGAACATGCAGATATGATTCCTTCACTTGGACGAGTCGTATCAAAGATTGCACCGTTTGTGGACTTGATTCATCATTTGCGTCAGGTAAGTGCAAATGAAGGAGTGAGTCGGTTGTTGCAGGAAGTGATTGACGCGACGGGATATGTGGAGGAATTAAAGGCAGAGAATACGGATGAGGCAAAGGCGCGTATTGAGAATATCGATGAATTGTTGACGAAGGTTGTTACCTATGAACAGGATACTGACGAGCCAACGCTGAGTGGATTTTTGGAAGAGGTTGCACTGGTGGCAGATATCGATTCGCTCGATGAACATGCTTCTTATGTTGTTTTGATGACGTTGCACAGTGCAAAGGGATTAGAGTTCCCCAACGTTTATTTGGCGGGTATGGAAGAAGGGCTGTTTCCAAGTTATATGAGTATTACAGCGGACGAGGACGACGAAATCGAGGAAGAACGCAGACTCTGTTATGTCGGCATCACGCGAGCAAAGGAGCATCTGTCTATCACGGGTGCAAGAATGCGTATGATGCGTGGGGAGACGCAGTATCATGGTATTTCCCGTTTTGTGAAAGAGATTCCGGAGTCACTGTTGCAAGGGAATACATGGGAACCAAAGCCGAGAGAAGAGTATACTGCTTTTGCGCAGTCAAAGCCGAGAACTTCTATGAAGAAGATGCCGCTTGTTGCTCAGATATACCAGGCAAAGAATTTTGGCACCAAGATTCAAAAAAATGCGCTTGCATATGGTGAGGGAGATCGTGTCAAGCATGGCAAATTTGGGGAAGGAACGGTTGTGATGATCAATGATGGCGGGAGAGATTTTGAAGTGACGGTGGAATTTGATACGGCAGGACGCAAAAAAATGTTTGCATCATTTGCAAAATTGCAAAAAGTATAAGAGTTTTTCTATGGAATTTGGATAGACTAAGTGATATAATTATTTTTAATTAATAGATTCATGTGAGGAGAGGTATTATGATGAGTAGAGAGGATTTATTGGAGCTTATTGATGTATCAAGACTGACAAATTTTCTGAACAATCTGAGATCAAAAGAGATCGTTGTGACAGAGAAAAAGAAACCTTGCTGGAAGACGATCGTAGCTGTGGTTGCTGTTGTTGCTGCAGTAGCAGGAATCGCATATGCGTTGTACCGTTATTTCAATCGCGATATGGACGACGAGTTTATGGACGATTTTGACGACTGGGATGACGATGAACTTTTTGTTGAAGATTTAGAAGAGGCGGAAGAGGATACGAAAGTATCAGAGGAAGAGTAAATCGTGAAAAAGGGACAACAAATAGAAGGCGTTGTTACTCGAGTGGATTTCCCGAATAAGGGGATAGTGCGTACCGATGACGGTGAGGTGTTCACCGTCAAAAACGCAATCGAGGGACAACGCGTTCTTTGCGTAATAAAGAAAACTAGAAAAGGGAAAGCCGAAGGTCGATTGCTGGAAGTCTTAGCATCTTCTCCAAAGGAAATGGAAAATCCGATGTGTGAACATTTTGGCGCATGTGGGGGATGCAGTTATCAGACGCTGCCATATGAGGAACAGCTTGTACTGAAGCACAGTCAGGTTGAAAGATTACTGGTGCCGGTGATTGGTGAGAGGACATTTGCGGATGTGTTTGAAGGAATAAAGCCTAGCCCAATTCAATTCGCTTATCGAAATAAGATGGAGTTTTCGTTTGGCGACGCCTACAAAGATGGACCATTAGCGCTGGGGATGCATAAGCGCGGAAGCTTTTATGATACTGTTACCGTTGCGGGATGCCAGATTATCGATGAAGACATGCGAAACGTGTTGATGGAAACATTGGCATGCTTTCAGAAACTGGGGGCAGATTACTATCATAAGATGCGGCATGCCGGTTATCTGCGAAATCTTTTGGTCCGCAAGGCTGTAAAGACAGGCGAGATGCTTGTTGACTTGGTAACGAGTTCGGATTTGGATTGCTTTGCGTCATCGGGTATGTCGGAGACGGCTGTTTTGCAGACGTGGTGTGAGCGTTTGCAGAAACTTTCTTATTATGGCAAATTGGTTGGCGTGTTACATACCGTTAACGATCGTGAGGCGGAAGTGGTAGAAGACCAGGGCACGGTCGTTTTATTCGGACAAGCATTTTTCTATGAAGAATTATTGGAACTCAAGTTTCGCATTACACCGTTTTCATTTTTTCAGACAAATTCGCTTGGGGCAGAAGTGCTTTACGACACGGCACGGTCTTTCATTCGAGAAGGTTTGCAGGATATCGGCAGCAGTCTGGAGGGAAAAACGGTGTACGATTTATATTCCGGTACCGGCACGATTGCGCAGATTTTAGCACCGGTAGCAGGTCATGTGATTGGAGTCGAAATTGTTGAAGAGGCTGTGGAAGCGGCAAAGGAGAACGCAAAGTTAAATCAACTGGACAACTGCGATTTTATTGCGGGTGATGTGTTAAAGGTCATTGATGATATCGCAGAGAAGCCGGATTATATTGTCTTGGACCCACCGAGGGACGGCATTCATCCGAAAGCACTCACGAAGATTATCGATTATGATATGGATTCCCTGATATATATATCATGCAAGCCGACGAGCCTTGCGAGAGATTTGGAGGTCTTCTTAGAACGAGGCTACGAGGTCAAGCGCATTTGCTGCTGCGACATGTTCCCGGGGACGGTGCATGTCGAAACAGTGGTTCTGTTGTCCCAACAAAAACCGGATGATAGGATTGAGGTTGAGTTGGATGAGCTGGATTTGACCAGTGCGGAGAGGCGCTAAAGGTCCAGTGGACCTTTGTTAAGTGCGGACCGAAGCGGAGCGTAGACAGGCGACTTATAAGGAAATTCAGGAGTATGTGCTGGAGAAGTTTGGATTGAAGGTTTCTAATCTGTATATTTCACAGGTAAAGAGGAAATGTGGTATAGAGGTTGGGGAGAATTATAATCTGCCTAAGAGTGAGAATGCAAAGCAGCCACTGTGTCCGGTCGAGAAGGAAAAGGCGATAAGGGATGCACTGGAGCATTTTGGGATGGTGTAGATAGTGGTTACATGGCAATCAAAGCGGATATTCGCAATTCGTTTCGCTACTTGCTCATAACCTTAATGCCACTTCATGGCTCATCAGTAGGAGTTTGTACTCCTACTGATGCTGAAAAGTCCCTACCCGCCGCTTAAGAAGCGGGTGTAGGTTTTCCAGGTAGGAGGAATCGCTAATGTTTAGAGACATTTTCCGTAAACGGAGAAAAGGACAAGTATTATGAGTAAAGATAAGTATTTGACAAATGAAGAGGTAAATCAATTAATAGTTAACGCTAATCGCGGAGATGATGTTGCGTGGCAGAAACTTTATAATAATTTTAAGAGCTATGTTCACAAATGTGCGTGGAAAAAATTAAATGCATTTGACTTCGACAGTGAAAAGAAAGCCGCAATGGAAGAAGATTTATTTCAGGCAGGCTGGGAGGGATTTATTGCTGCGTTAAAAAATTACAATCCCGGCAGAGCAGGGTTTATTACATATGCGACAAGTTATATAGACGGTGCAATCCGAGCGGAATTGTCTGTGCAGCTCAATACGATAGGACTCACCCATAATGAAAATGCGAACATAAAAAGAGATACCGAAGCGGAAAATGCAAAGCTTGATCTTGAAATCGCAAGAGCACTGCAAAAACATGGAGACGAACTTTATGTGGACAGCGCACCGGCAGGCGAAAAGTATTCTGCGGAACGGCGTGCTTTGCAGATCCTTTCTGTTTTACACACGCTGACCGATGAAAATCACAAGCTGTCAAAGGAAGAGATCAACCGGCTTTTAATGCTTTACCGCGTGGCAAAGTACAAAAACGGACTTCCGCTTGAGGCGAATAACACCATTACAAGCACTATGAATTATCTGATATTGGAACTTGATCCGTTGGAATACAAGGAAGACAAGGAATCGGAATACAGGATTCTTTATGACGGGTATAAGGAAGACCGGCTAAAGAATAACATGAAATCATCGAAAAAGGCAAAACCGATTTCGAATTTTTCTTATGCACACCTCTTTTCCGATGAGGAACTTGACACGCTGATCGAACAGGTTTGCTTATCGGATCTGATATCGGAAGAAGAAAAGAAAAAACTTGTCAAAAAGCTGGTATCGACGGCAAGCACCTATTATAAGACGCCTTTTTGGAATGAGAAAAATATTAAATTTAACGCGAAAGCGGTTCATAGCCGTCTGGATGAACGGTATGTGAGCAAGAAGAAAGAGCTTGTAAAAAGTATCGGGGTGATACAGGAAGCACTGAACAATTTTGGACAGATCCGATTCTATTTTAACCGGTATAATGCGGAAGGTGAATTGGAGCATACATCCGCATATGTGCATACATTAAGCCCCTACCATATTGTCGTTTACCATGAAAATTATTATTGCATAGGACAAAAAACAACGGATGACAAGCAAAAAATCTGGCATTACCGGGTGGATTTGATGTCGGACGTGGAAATTATAAAGGATGACGAAGGCAAAATCATTCCGATGAAAGTATGTGCTTTTGAAGGACTTCCGATTGCCAATGCAAGCTGGAATCCGGAAAAATATATGTCCGAGCACCTCTACATGGCGTACGATGAGCCACGGTGGATAAATATTAAGATTAAGAATAATGATTACACCTTTCTCCACGACTGGTTTGGCAATCACTATGAAAAGATTTCAAGCATACCCGAAGAACCCGGGTATGATCTTGTACGTGTCAAGACATCACCGGAAATGATCGTTCACTGGGCGATGCAGTATGCCGGCAAGGTGGAGATCATGGATGAAGAAATAAGGGAGAAGATACGTGGGGAGATTGATAATGCCAAGAAAAAGTACAAAAAAGTTGAGAAAGCAATGTGTGAAGAAGAAAATGTAACAAGTTACTGCGTTGGAAAATTTAAAGTTAAAGGAAAATGGGAATATAAAGATAAAGACAAATGGGCGGACGATTATAAAAAATATTTGAAATGGTTGTCAGAACAGTCAGCTAATCCATATTGTGATCCAGATGGAAAAAAAGCAAAAGCAACAGAATATTATGAAAAATTGACGGTTTTTTTAAATGAACAAGAGAAAAATTTAATTGGTGAATGGAGTTACGATTTTATATATGGCAATAAAGAAGAGAAGAATAATAATATTTATGGCATAGCGGTTTATGAAAATAAGGAAAAAAGTGGGAACCCATCGTTTTTTCTTAAAAGTGATCAATTCGGGTTTTCAGCGCCCGAAGAAAATGGAGGGCATATATATGATGCGTATCTGGAAAATATGAAAAAATTAGATAAAGAAGAAACTGCTGCTGAAAATATTACAACGTGGATTTTATCTACTAGAAAGTTGGGCGGCGGTCTATTGTGGCCGTTAGAGAATAATGTCTATCCGACGCGGAATCCTCCAATTAATATTGCACGTGGAGGTAGTAACAAACATCGTACTTCTTATATTGAAGACAGAATTGATTTGACACTATGGGAAATAAAACACTATCTTGATTATTCAATAGAGGAAGGAAAAATGAAATTAGAAGAGACGGAGTATTATAAGAAATATCAAGGTGATGTTTTATGCCAATGTATGAATACCTGTCCAAATCTTAAAAAATGGATGGACCACTTTAAAAATTTTAAAACATATGTGAATTTTTTTTGCTTTCAGTTTTTTTGCAAAGGGATTGGATCATATGAACCATGGGATATGATGCATCCAGGTCAAGTTATCAAAAAAGATAATATATGCTCTATCTATAATGGATGTGAAGAGAAGGACAATGAAAAAATCAAACCATTCTGCAAAAATACAGAGACAATGTTTGATATATTAAGTGATAAGATAGTTGCAAGGACGGAAGTTATGAAAAAAATATTAGAAAATTCCGAAGAAAAAAGCAGAGAATAATCCATCTTCAATATTTTGAACATCCAAACCTCCATAATATATGTGTAACAAAAATCACGTATATTATGGAGGAACTTTTTTATGAAGGAAAATCTTAGCGAACAATTAGAGAGCAACATAATTTATGAGCCGATCCTGAAACAGCTTGCGTATTGGAAAGATTACTATATGCGAGATTCGGAAAGGAGAGCCAAGAAGTTGCAGGGAGACAAGACGGTATACAGCGATGATGAATTTCGCACGGCGAACGACCGGGACTGCATGCTGACAGGCGGCAATCTGAACGCAGATACGATTTTTAGCCTGTGGCTGCCGCTTAGGCATACGATTGTAAGGATCAACGGTTATGAAAAAATTTCCAAAGTTGGCAACATAGATGATAAAAAATCATTCGTGTGTGCGCTGCTCGAAGGTGACAACCTCGAGAAACTTCTGCCTAAGGAACTTAGCATCGTCCGCACATTGAGCGAACTGTTTACATACGGCATGGAACGAGAAAATGTAATGATCCTTCCGAAACGGTATTTTTATCATGGAGGAGGTAAAAAATCTCTCAATTGTGCCAGAGGGGGCGAGCCTTACTGGGATTATGTGCCGCGTTTCCTTTATGAAATATTTAAAGGCGGTGATTTCGCAGACGCAGTCGGTAACGATGACAAAACCTGCAGAACGTGGATAAAAGAACAGAATATGACCATGTTTTTCAAAGATGGAATATTGGACAGAGAGCATATCATAGACCTCGCAGGCAGCGGCAATGTGATGGTTTCCCTTGCTCCGAAGGGCGGCAGTTACGAGGAAGACCTTATGTTGCAGGAGAACATGCTTCGGAATTATATTGATATTCTTAAGCTGAGAAAAAATGAAGTTTGTGAATAGGAGGCGATAATATGTTATCAGGAAGAATGTACTGTTTAGACGCAGTTTTACAAACTGAAAATCAGAGTGGATCACGATATCTTTTGGTCGGTGAGGGTCATTATGGGGCGGAAATTTTATTTGGAAGGAACAGACGCCTTGATGTTCCAAAGGAATGTTACATTGTGCTTTTTTCCGAAAGCGGATATGAAATCGAAAAGATTGAATTTGACGACGAAGGAATCTGCGATTATCTGAAGGTGTTGAAGGAAAGAAAAGTCGCATATCAGATTCCGAAATCGCTGTCGAAAAGTCTCAGCCGGATGTATAGCCGGTTTGAGTGTGCAATCGGATATACGCATTGGTCAGGGTATATCCATGGATTTTTTGGCACAAATGGATATGCTATCACGGATGTAGGATACATCGGCGATGACTGCTATGAGAGTTATGAAATTAACCTCGAAAAAAATCCAGGCTGTTTTTCAATCGGGAACGTCTCCATAATCGGAATGGAGGGGTATGAATGCCCGAAAAAACCATTTATTGAAAAGCTTTTGGTAGAGGAGGTTCATGTGGAGGAAGGCGAGCCACTTCTTGCAATGCTAAAAGAGGCCGGGATCATGAGGTATGAAGATATACGGTTTATAGAGGAAGAATAATAGGGAGGAAATGCTTATGTTTAAGGAAAATAAATGTAAGTCACTGGAAGATCATTGTTCGTTTACATCCGCACCATTAGTAGAACTGTACAAAAGATTATGCAGCTTAGATCCTCCGTATGTGTGGATCAAGTGCGGGGATAGAGGCGAGAAATTATGTTACATCGACGATATCCAGACCTTTGAGGGAGTGGTATCGGGGTATTCGAATGCTGGCGGATGGGAATTGCCGGTAAGTTGTGATGATATCATAAGCTTACATTTGGTGAGAATACGGAATGATAAAAAATGTGAAACAGAACAGAAAATTGTGCTTAGCAGGACAACAAGCGAAAACGTGGAATTTACAGCAGAGAAATTGATGCAAAACGCCGGCATACGCATTCCTACAAAGCAGGAACTGTGTTCTGCGGAGTATGAACATGGGATACCTGGTCATATCACCACGAATGAAGAAAAAGTTTTCAAATTAAAAGCAGAAGTGGAAGCGTATGAGAAGGAAATCATGTCCCATAGGATTCAAAATGAGATTTGCGCAGCTTTGATTGGAGAGCTGACTTGCAAAATTGAGGGGAATGACAGAAAAATTAATTGTAAGAAAAAATGGGTAAATGACGCATTGCTGGAAATCAATAAACTGATCTAGCAGATAAGAGAATGAGGTGAATGAAGATATGAATTTTGCAGTATTTTTAGATGTGGATGGCGTATTAAATTCAAAGAGTACCGTTCAGAGCACACCGGATGGGTGTGTGGGGATTGATGATTTGAGGGTGGAAATTTTAGCAAAAGTTATAACAAAATATGGAAAAGTGGAGCTGATCCTTACTTCGGATTGGAAGGAGATGAAAGAGACTGCGGCGGATTATCAATATCTGCTCTCCAAGCTGGAAAAATACGGATTGCATATCACAGGGAAAACCAAGGATCATGTGAATAACCGTGGCGAGGGAATCAATGATTATTTGAAAGAGCATCCCCAAATCGAGGATTTTGTTATACTGGACGATAAGAGATATGACTTTGACGATGATAAAAGGCTATGGGAGCGGCTCTTGCTGACAGATGGAATTGAGAACGCAAAGTGTGCTTCAAAGACTCCTCAGGCTGAGACGATGATTTTTCTGGATTATATCGAAAGTTTTTCTTAGGGAAACGATGATTTAATCAGCGTTTCCCTAAGAAAGAGTGAGGACAATACTTATGAGAGTTTTTGTATGCGGTGACATTCATTCGACGCTTGATATCAATAAACTGGATTCGTTTATGCACTGGGAAGACTTGAACGAAAATGATTATTTAACTCAAACTTCCCACACCAATAAGGTGTGCTGAACCTTGAAAATTCAATATTTCAGCCCATAAAAAAAGGCATAAATGCGTCTCTTTTGGTATAATGGAATTGTCTAGAAACCATCTAACAAAGGAGGATTTATGCCATGTCCATTGTATCACAGAACAACTCAAATGAGGTAGCGTTATTTGACTGTATCCAGAGATTTTTTTCAAAACATCATGTCGGAAAAATCTTAAAGCAGTGCAACGGAACAAAGGAAAAAGGAATTCCGTCTATCTCACTTCTGCGATATAAGCTGGGCAACATCTTTGAGGGACGCAGCATGTACATGCAGCAGCGCACCGGTTCTTTTAAAGAAGATTTTTCCAAGAATACGTTCTACCGTTTTCTGAATTCGACCAAGACGAACTGGCTGCGCTTCACAACAATGCTTGCAGCCGATGTGATTAATAATGACCTGAAAAACCTGACTGACAATTCCAGAACGAACGTATTCATTGTAGATGACAGTCTGTTTAGCCGCAGCAGCTGCAAAAAGACGGAACTTGGATCCCGTGTGTTTGATCATACGGATATGACCTACAAAAAAGGATACCGGATTCTGACATTAAGCTGGAGTGACGGAAACACGCTTGTTCCCGTAAACAGCTGTCTGGTTGCATCATCCAAAGAATCCAATGTCATCGGACCAGTCGGTGCATTCGATAAGAGAACCATTGCTGGAAAAAGAAGAACTCTCGCCCAGACAAAGGCACCGGAAGTCATGCTGACCTTGCTTGATGAAGCTACAAAAGCTGGCTTATCCGCAGGCTATGTCCTGTTTGACAGCTGGTTTTCCAATCCTGCCCAGATAACCGCAATCAAATCCAGAAACATGGATGTCATTGCCATGCTCAAAAAGAGCAGCCGGATCAAATACGGTTATGAGGGCGAAAATCTCAACATAAAGGAAATTTATTCCCACAATAAGAAGCGCCGTGGAAGATCCAAATATCTGCTTTCAGTTGATGTCACAATCGGAAAGGAAAACCCTATTCCTGCAAAAATCGTGTGCGTCCGCAACAAAGCCAATCGGAAGGACTGGCTGGCATTTATCTGTACCAATCCGGAACTTTCGGAAGAAGAAATCATCCGTATTTATGGAAAAAGATGGCAGATAGAAGTGTTTTTCAAAGTCTGCAAATCCATGCTGAACCTGATTGGGGAATGCCATAGTTTATCTTATGATGCACTGACTGCACATACTGCAATCGTTTTTACCAGATACATGCTGCTTGCCATGGAACAGCGCCGGAATGATGACCAGCGAACGTTCGGCGAATTATTCTTTTTCCTGGTCGATGAGATGACAGATATCACATTTGCACGTTCCATCGGAATTTTAATGGATGCGTTAATCGCAAGCATTCAGGAAATTTTGAAACTTTCCGCTGAGCAGACCGCAGCGCTTATGTCTGATTTTGAGTCCAGACTCCCAAAGTATCTGCAAAATGCGCTGCATCCGGCAAGTATGGCGGCATAAAAAGCTATTTTGTTAGCTGAAATATTGAATTTTCAAGGTGCGAATCCCATTTTGGGTATGGGAAGTTTTAGTATTTAATTATCTGTGGCGACACAGAAATAAGTGGGTTTAGCAGGAAACAGTCAATGTTTTTTCAGCAAATAGCAAAAGCAGAGAAAGTCAATTTTAAAGATTGGTATTTCGGGCATTTACATGAGGATACTGATATTGATAACTTTCATTGTAGAATCGATGAGGTTACACAGATCTGGCTATAATAACGAAATGCAAATCCGACATCCACACTTGACCGTACATCGATGGGGATATGAATTATAAGTGCGTCAAAAGGTGGCACACCTTTTCAAAAAGTGGGTCAAAAAGTGGAGTACTTTTTCAAAAGGTAGGTCAAAGAGTGACGTACCTTCCGTTGAAAGAAAATTTGTCATCTAAAGAGGTGAGTCACAAAGTGGCGCATCTTTTCGAAAAGTGAGTCACAAAGTGGAGTACTTTTCCAAAAGGTACTCCAAAAAGTGGCATACCTGTATAAATATCAGGGGTTTTAGGGAATTTCGTCCCTAACTGGATGCATTTTGCGGTGGATATCCAAAATGCGTATCTAGCAAAAGCCACCTAGAGAGATGTAAATAACATAGGGAATTTTTTCTCACTGGAATCATTGCTTTTTTCAATTCATAGTTGTATCATAAAGACAAGAAGTCATTGATGACTTAATTGAGTGAAAGGATGCAGAAGCGACTATGGAAGGAGGGAAGCTTTGAACAAGGAATTTGAACGCTGCTGCACATTCCTAGCCGAGATGATGGAGAAGTACGGAGCATTGGTTTTGCGAGACATCGCCGTAGAGATTCAGTATGCTCCGGAAACTTGGTGTGATGATGCAGAGGGCAAAAGACTTCGGTATAAGGCTTATGCGAGGAGATTTCTGAAGCGAATTGATAAAGCGACATAAGGATTACCGGCATCCTGCGAGAGTGGGATGTATACATACGATAGAGCGTTCAAAAAGGAAAAAATTGTTAAAATTAAAAATATATTTATGCCATTATATAAGAAGTTGAAAAATAAATAGATAAGAATAGTCAGGTAAACCTCGGTAAAAATTTAAATTTTACCGAGGTTTACTTTGACAAAAAGGCAAAATTAGTGTATATTTAAGTTGAAGTCGGAAAAAAAGCAAATTTTACCGAGGTGAACTAAAATGATTTTAACGTATACAGAGTGCATAGATAAATATGGCAATGATTACCAATTGGAAAAAGCTGTAGCGGAAGAATGCATTTATCGTGTAGAATCTGGTTTGTATTCTACTAAACGCTATTCCAATGAATTAGAAATTATTTTCAAAAAATATCCAAATGCAATTTTGACAGGAGAATATGCATTTTATTGTCATGACTTAACGGATGTAATTCCCGAAAAATATTATATTGCAACGAAAGCAAAGGCAGCTAAACTATCAGATACAAGAATTGTGCAGATTTATGTTAGAGATGATTTGCTGATGTTGGGGGTTACGGAAAAAGATATAAATGGAGTAAAAGTTAAGATATATGACAAAGAGAGAATGTTAATCGAGTTATTACGAAATAAGAATACTATGTCATATGATTTATATAAAGAGATTATTGGTAATTATAGAAAGATAATTGAAGATTTACAAATTTGGAGAATACAGGAATATGCTGATGTTTTCCCAAAGAGTAAAATGATATGGAAAGCACTAAGGGAGGAGGTTTTTTGATAGATGAATTTACAAGAAATGATGGAGATGTATTATGAAGATGGACTGTCAAGGGAACTGGCGGCGGCTAGAGTGTGTCAGGATATTGTGTTAAAAGCCATTGCAATAGGTCCTTTAAGTAGAAATGTAACAGTCAAGGGTGGTGTGGTTATGAGAAGCCTGACCAATAATAACAGGCGTGCCACTAGAGACGTTGATTTGGATTTTATTCATTATTCAATAGAGGATGAATCAATCAGAGAATTTATAAAGAAATTGAATTGTGTTCCGGGAATTAAGCTAGAAATTGTAGGGGATATTAAAGAACTTAAGCATCAGGATTATCATGGTAAGTCGATTAAGGTTCGAATTACAGATGAAGAAGGTACTTTTGTTGAAAGTAAAATTGATATAGGTGTACATAAGCATTTGGAATTAGAACAGGAAGAATATTGTTTCGATATTTGTATGGATGATGAGGGTGCCAGTTTGCTGAAAAATTCCAGAGAGCAGTCAGTTGTAGAAAAATTAAGAGCTTTGCTTATCTTTGGTGTCAATGATAAGAGATACAAAGACATCTATGATATGTACTATCTAAAGGATTATTTAAATAAGAAGAAATTCTTACAGTACATAAAATTATTGATTTTCGATGATGCTATGATGCGTGAAAATGCTATGGCAGATATTGTAAAAAGAGTGGAGACGTCGTTTAAGGATAAGCATTATTTGCAACTCATTTCTACATCCAGACAAAGGTGGCTTGATGATGAGGTTGAGGTTATCACAAAAGGGATTGTGGATTTTCTCAAGAATTTATAAGCTATGAAATATGATATTTATGGCTGTGGAGAGGCGTGGGTGATGCCATAATCCAAGTATCTCATTAGCGGGTAGGCAGTCAGAGTAATGGCTGTCTATTTTTCTGTTGAAATATAGTTGGAACATATTTATAATTTTATTGGGACAAGATTTGTATATGAGTAACTAATGATGTGTACATAACAATTGCAGGTGATATTTGTGAATATAGAAGCATATGATGCAGAATCATTAAGAAGGCTCGTCAGACTTCTTGAATACGAGAACAGAGTGTTAAAAGAGAAGCT
>CAYPAA010000038.1:0-20270 GCA_964408625.1 uncultured Roseburia sp.
GACACATTCAGCAGCGATGGCAGCTGAGATTTTACAGGGTAAGACAATCCTTGAGGCATTGAATACTGACTTGGTATGTGATGCCATCAATACTGCTATGCGAGAATTATTCTTACAGATTGTTTACGGCCGTACACAGTCAGCATTCTCTGATGACGGACTTGCGATTGGTGCCGGTCTTGAAGATTTAGGTAAGGGACTTCGCTCTCAGGTTGGTACGATGTATGCAACGAAGGCAAAGGGTGTTCGTTACTTAGAGATGGCAGAAGGTTATGTAACAGGGATTGCTTTGGATGAAGACGACGAAGTTATCGGATATCAGTTCGTATCTCTTGGTAAAATGACAGACTTTATCAAGAAGGGCGACGATCCTAACACAGCATGGGAGAAGGCAAAGGGCCAATATGGTCGTGTTGCTGATGCTGCTAAGATCATCGACCCAAGAGTAGAGTAGAAAGGAGACGAAAGAGATGGCTTTATTTGAATCATATGAAAGAAGAATTGACCAGATTAACGCTGTTTTAAACAGCTATGGTATCAGCTCTATTGAAGAAGCTGAAAAGATAACGAAGGATGCTGGACTTAATGTTTACGATCAGATTAAAAACATCCAGCCGATTTGTTTTGAGAATGCTTGCTGGGCATACATAGTTGGTGCTGCTATCGCAATCAAGAAGGATTGTCGCAGAGCTGCCGATGCTGCTGCAGCAATCGGTGAAGGCCTTCAGGCTTTCTGTATCCCAGGTTCTGTTGCTGACCACCGTAAGGTAGGTTTGGGACATGGTAATTTAGGAAAGATGTTATTGGAGGAAGAGACAGAGTGCTTCTGCTTCTTAGCAGGTCATGAGTCATTCGCAGCAGCGGAGGGTGCGATTGGTATTGCTGAGAAGGCAAACAAAGTTCGTAAGAAACCACTTCGCGTTATCTTGAATGGTTTAGGAAAAGATGCGGCTCAAATTATTTCCCGTATCAATGGATTTACGTATGTTGAGACAAAGTATGACTACAAGGAAGCCAAGGTTAATGTAGTATACGAGAAGGCATATTCAAATGGTCTTCGTGCAACGGTTAAGTGTTATGGTGCTGATGACGTTCAGGAAGGTGTTGCTATCATGCATATGGAGAACGTAGGTGTATCTATCACAGGTAACTCTACAAACCCAACTCGCTTCCAGCATCCGGTAGCAGGTACATACAAAAAGGAATGTATCGAGCAGGGTAAGCAGTACTTCTCCGTAGCATCCGGTGGTGGTACAGGTCGTACGCTTCATCCTGACAACATGGCAGCAGGTCCTGCTTCTTACGGTATGACAGATACTTTGGGACGTATGCACTCGGATGCACAGTTCGCCGGTTCTTCATCAGTTCCTGCTCACGTAGAAATGATGGGACTGATCGGCGCCGGTAACAACCCAATGGTCGGCATGACAGTAGCTGTAGCGGTAAGCGTGCAAGAAGCGGCGGACGCCGGTAAATTCTAAGAGGATTGTTTTCTTTGAGAGTTTAATTGGTATATAAAGAAGTCTAGAGCGCCGGTTCTAGACTTCTTTCGTTGTATAAGAACTCCATGAAAATTATCAAAGAGTGATTTTGTTTAGTCTCAGTTTAGAAATCGGTGATAATCTTAAAAAAAATTAGGGGGCATGCTTTATGTTTCATATACTTGTTGTGGATGATGATAAAAACACAAGGCTGCTTTTGAAAGCTGTACTGGAAGCGGAGCAGTATTCGGTATCTACCGCTTCCAACGGAGAAGAAGCCTTAGAACTTATGGACGCGGATCACATTGATCTTGTTGTGCTTGATATTATGATGCCCAAAATGGATGGCTATGAGTTTACAAAATCGCTGCGTGAAGTACAAAATAATCTCCCGATCCTGATGGTTTCCGCAAAGCAGCTTCCGGAGGACAAGCATAAGGGGTTTTTAGTAGGAACAGACGATTACATGACAAAGCCGATTGACGAAGAAGAAATGTTGTGGCGGATCAAAGCGCTTCTGCGCCGCGCACAGATTGCAAGCGAACGGAAAATCGTAATCGGAAATGTGGTCTTAGATTATGATTCTTTTACTGTGACAAGGGACGGCGAGACGCAGGAACTTCCACAAAAGGAATTTATGCTCCTGTATAAGTTGCTGTCCTATCCTGGAAAGATATTTACCCGCATTCAACTGATGGATGAAATTTGGGGAGTCGAAAGCGATACCGGATGGGAGACAGTTACTGTTCATATTGGACGGCTGCGTAAACGCTTTGAAGGCTGGGAAGAATTTGAGATCGAGTCGGTGAGGGGACTTGGGTATAAGGCGGTAAACAAGGTATGATGAATAAGCAGGAACGGAAAAATCGTATTGCACTTACATCATTAATATCAATCCTCATTTTTGTGATTCAGTTTGTCACCATTGCGTTCGCGGGTTTTATTATATATCTGCTTGTTCATTTCCAAGTCATCACACTTGATGGCAGCATTCAGCCGAGTACCGGCAGCACGATCTTATGTATGATTATTGTCAGCAATATTGTCGGTTCCGTCGTTGCCTATCTATCCAGTAAAATTTCCACGCGGCCGATCCATAATCTGATTCACCAAATTGACCGACTGGCGTCCGGCGACTTTAAGGCACGGCTGAATTTTGGACCTCCGATCTCCAAATATCCCACATTTGTACAGCTTACCGACAGCTTTAATAAAATGGCGTCAGAACTTGAAAGTACCGAGATGCTGCGCGGGGATTTTATCAATAATTTTTCTCATGAATTCAAAACGCCGATTGTTTCCATCGCCGGATTTGCCAAACTGTTGCGGCGCGGGAATTTGACGGATGAGAAGAAAGCGGAATATTTGGCTGTGATCGAGGAAGAGTCGCTCCGGTTGTCTTCTATGGCAACAAACGTGTTAAATCTGACACGGGTTGAAAATCAAACGATTTTAACGGATGTTGCAGAGTTTAATCTTTCCGAACAGATACGATCCTCTATTCTTTTGCTGGCTGACAAGTGGGAACAGAAGCAGTTGGATTTCAAAGTTGATTTCAGAGAACACATGATTTTTGCCAACGAGGAACTCCTCAAACAGGTATGGATTAATCTGATTGACAATGCGATTAAGTTCTCAGTTTCTGGTGGTGTGATAGAAATAGGTATCAAAGAACGCCATGGTGAATTGACGGTACACATCATCAATTCGGGAGAAGAAATTCCGACTGAAGTACAATCAAGAATCTTTAACAAGTTTTATCAGGTGGATCGTTCTCACGCCACCGAAGGTAATGGGATTGGGTTGGCAGTCGTAAAGAAAGTTGTGGAACTGCATGATGGGACAGTATCCGTTCACAGTGAAAACAACCTAACAATGTTTACGGTCACGCTACCCAAAGGACAGTAAAAGTGAAGTGCTATACTGGTCAGTTTCGTTTCAGTTTAGATTTTTCTGATAAAATTCCAAAGGAAAAGATAGCGTAGATAAAAGGAGTATCCTGGTAATGAAAAGATGGCTGCAGAGATTTGGCGAAAAAATGCAAACATGGATGTACGGCAGGTATGGCTATGATGAACTTTCAAAGTTTTTATCGATCACAGCGATTGTGTGTATTATCCTTTCTTTATTCATTCCGCTGTTCAATCCGATTGCGCTGGTTCTTTTGATTTGGTCTATTTTTCGCACCTACTCGCGCAACATTGAAAAGCGACAGAGGGAACGGGAATCTTATCTGAAATATACCGGCAAGATAAAGCAAAGTTTCAAACGTAGGAAGAATATGTGGCGGGAGCGGAAAACGCATCGGTATTTTAAATGTCCGAACTGTAAGGTGTTTCTTCGAGTACCAAAGGGCAAAGGACAGATTGAAATCATTTGTCCTAAATGCCAAAACAAAATAACGCGTAAGACATGAGGTAGTGCTATGTTTGGCCATATACAGGCAAATTTATCGGATCTCACACAGGAAGAAAAGGAAAGATATCGTTCGGCCTATTGTGGGCTATGTCACACACTAGGTAATCGGTACGGATTTCAGTCTCGCTTGGGACTGACCTATGATCTTACTTTTTTAGCGATGCTCTTATCTTCCCTGTATGAGCCAAGGGAAAGCAACGAAACGGCACGATGTGTTGTTCATCCATGTAAGAAACATGATTATACATTCAACGAATGCACCGAATACGCTGCAGACATGACGATAGCCTTGATGTACTATAAGTGCCTTGATGACTGGAATGATGACCGGAACATCCTGCACAAGTGTTATGCTTCCCTACTCAAAAAGGCTTACACAGAAGTACAAGTGAAGCGACCGGAGCAGTGTTTCATTATCGAAAAAGAGTTGAAAAAAATATCTGAAATCGAGGCAAAACGTGATGCCTCTCCCGATGCCGCGGCGAACTGTTTCGGCAGACTGATGGCGGGAATCTTCGTGATGGAACAGGACCATTGGACGCCTTATTTGCAAAAATTCGGGTATTTTCTCGGAAAGTATATCTACCTTGCCGATGCCGCTGTTGATTTAAGATGTGATAAAAGAAGAGGCAGCTATAACCCGCTTGTGAATTTGTCGCAAGAACTGGAAGAGATTCGTCCGATGCTGAAAAATATTCTTGGAGAGGCTTCGGAGTCCTTTGAAGCGCTACCTCTTGTGCAGGATATTAGTATTTTAAGAAATATTCTTTACTCCGGCATTTGGATTAAATATAACCGGCAAATGCAGGTTGAAAGGAAAAAAAGCGAATCATGGTAAATGACCCATATCAAGTCCTCGGCGTTTCAAAAGGAGCGACGAAGGAAGAAATAAAAAAGGCATACAGGAAAAAAGCAAAAGAATATCATCCTGACCTGCACCCGAACGATCCAAGCGCAAGTCAAAAGATGAATGAAATAAATGAAGCCTATGATATGTTAACAAATCCGCAGAAATACGAAGCGTGGCGGGCACAACAGCAGAGGCAGTCTTACGGACAAGGACAGCAAAGCCAATATGGGGGATATGCAGACAACGGTGGTTCCGGGTATGGAGGACAAAATACATCCGGTGGCTATCAGGGGCCAGGTGGTTGGTCGAGCGATTTCAGCGGTTTTGACTTCGGAGATATATTTGGTTTTGAGCGGAATGAAAATGTTTCCATGAATCCGCAACCGGAGCCGGGCGACAGCACGGAAATCAGGCGTGTTATCAACGAGATTAACAGCAAACGCTACGGGGAGGCTATCGGAATCTTGACCTACATACCCAGTGCAGGACGAAATGCACGATGGTATTATCTGAGCGCACTTGCCAATCACGGTCTTGGCAATACCGTGCAGGCAATCGATCATATGCAGAAAGCCTCGCAGATGGACCCAAACAACCGCACCTATCATTTGCTTTTGCAGAAATTCCGACGCTCTGAGCAGACATATGAACAAAATGCGCAGGGCTTCAATATGGAAGTCATCAATATGCAAAAACTATGTTTCGGCTGTTTAGCTGCACAATTTCTCTGCGGTCCTTTCGGCTGTCTGAGATGTATTTAAGAAAGGAAGAAGACTATGGGAAAAACAATCGGCATTGATCTTGGCACAACAAATAGCTGTGTTTCTGTTGTAGAGGGTGGGAAACCGGTTATTATTCCAAATGAGCAAGGCGGAAGAACCACTCCCAGTATCGTCGCGTTTACCACTTCCGGTGAGAGACTGGTGGGAGAAACAGCAAAGCGACAGGCGGTTACAAATACTTCAAGAACGGTATCATCCGTGAAACGTCATATGGGTACGGATTGGCATATTAACATCGACGGGAAAAATTTCACGCCGCAAGAAATTAGTGCCATGATTTTGCGGAAACTTCGTAAAGACGCAGAGAACTATCTCGGTGAAGCAGTTACTGACGCTGTCATTACTGTTCCTGCTTATTTCAACGATATCCAGCGTCAGGCTACCAAAGACGCCGGCCGCATCGCAGGGCTGAATGTGAAGCGAATCATCAACGAACCGACCAGCGCCGCGCTTGCATACGGTTTGGACAACGGAGCACAGCAAAAGGTCATGGTATATGACCTTGGTGGCGGTACATTCGATGTTTCGATCATTGAGATCGGAGATGGCATAATCGAAGTTCTGGCAACAAATGGAGATAATCATTTAGGTGGGGATGATTTCGATGAACGTGTGACAGAACATTTAATATCGGAAATCCGCAGGCAATATCATACCGATCTTAAAAAAGATTATACGGCTATACAGCGTGTACGAGAGGCGGCGGAACAGGCAAAGAAAGAATTATCCTCAACGGATAACACAACAATAACGCTGCCATATCTGGCGCAGACGGGAAGTTCTGCTGTCCATTTTGAATATACACTGACACGGACAAAGTTTAATGAGTTGACGCGCGACCTTGTGGATCGTACAGCCATTCCAGTACAAAACGCTTTGAATGACGCAGGTATAGCGCCATCGGAACTTGGCAAGGTCGTTCTCGTAGGCGGTTCTACCCGTATTCCTGCTGTTCAGGAGAAGGTGCGGCAGTTGACCGGCATTGTTCCGTCCAAAAATATCAATCCGGATGAATGCGTTGCACAGGGTGCTGCTGTACAGGGTGACACACTTTCCGACGGTTCTTTGCAGCTTGCCGGTTCGGGAAGCAGTCTTCTCCTTTTGGATGTTACGCCTCTTAGCCTATCCATTGAAACGGTAGGCGGCGTGGCGACACGACTTGTAGAACGCAATTCTACATTACCAATTCACTATTCGCAGGTTTTTTCGACCGCCGCACCATTTCAGAGCAGCGTGGAAATTCATGTTCTGCAAGGCGAGAGACCGATGGCCCGTGATAATAAGACCATCGGAAAATTCAAGCTGAATGGTATTAAGAAGGCGCCTGCGGGAGTTCCACAGATTGAAGTTACCTTTGATATTGATGCAAACGGTATTTTGAAGGTTTCCGCGAGAGATTTAGATACCGACAAAGAACAGTCCATCACCATTTCCAACAACGATAAAATGTCCGACGCAGAGATCGAGCAGGCAATCCGTGACGCAGAACAGTATGCGGCACAGGACGGCGTTCGCCGTGAGGCGCTGGAGATTGTCAATCAAGCTGGACACGTTTTATCAATAGCGGAGCAGGCGGTAAGCAAGGTCGGAAAACAACTGCCCAAAGAGGAAAAGAAGCAGATAAAAGAAGATTGTGCGGCGTTACGGAAACTGTTGGCGAAGCATAAACCGGAAAAAACCGGAGCGAACGAGGTTTCAGAAATAAAAATTGCTTCCGACCGATTGGAGCAATCCAGCGCCAATGCCCGTTGCCTTTCGGGACTGCAATCGGTATTTTAATAGGCATTACCATTATTTCTTCCGGGGTAAATCTGATTATCTTCGCATCTGCAAAAGCAACACAAGGTTAACGGGGTCTTCCGATATCTAAATGGAAGATTATGATTTTTCATAACCTGCCGTTTTGTTTTGTTTCAGTTTAGATTTCTCTGATATATTATCCTCATAAACTGCCGAAAGCGGATGCTCTCCGTTGTGGATGGATGCATTGAGAAAGAAAACACAGAAATAACAGTGTTTCCAAACGAGGATAATGCCTATGACAAAACTTAGAAAATCCTACATGATATGCCTTGTTTTTCGCTGCATGATTTTTGGTGCCTGTTTGCTGATCCTTATCTTTCAACCTGGCGAACTTGATATTTTGCAAAGTTGGAATTTCTTTCAACGATTTTCGGTTTTCCATTTGCTTTGGATCGTATGGATCGCGGACATGATCATGCAGCTTGTCCCTGTCAAGGGAAAAGTGCCGCTCGGATCGCAAAAACTGTTCCGGCAGCGATTTAAGCCGATACGGAATAA
Organism: uncultured Roseburia sp.; assembly: GCA_964408625.1. Classification (GTDB taxonomy): domain Bacteria; phylum Bacillota; class Clostridia; order Lachnospirales; family Lachnospiraceae; genus Pararoseburia. The sequence continues at coordinate 7,833 of CAYPAA010000038.1, forward strand.
AATCAATACTCAAGCGCTCCGACAATATATCGTTTCCACGACCAAAGCGGCATATAAGGTGATGCTTTTATGGATTGCACTACTTATTATGCTTGGCATCTTCCATTATACCGGCGCGATCGGTGACAACACTCTTTTCTTAATCAGCGTGGCATTTTATGTGTGCGATTTGATTTGCGTCCTGATTTGGTGTCCGTTCCGTCTGATCTTGAAAAATCGGTGTTGTACCACCTGTCGGATATTTAATTGGGATCACTTAATGATGTTTACACCGATGTTGTTTATCAAAGGCTTCTTCTCAGTTTCTTTATTGATTTTTGCTTTTGCGGTTTGGCTTGTGTGGGAGATATGCGTCATGCTTTACCCAGAACGGTTTTGGGAGCATTCCAATGTGGCGCTTCGCTGTTCGGAATGCACGGACAAGCTTTGCACGCAATATTGCCAAAAGTTGCGTCGGTGAATGGTATAAATGTAAATGATCCCATATAGGATACTTCATGAAGATGTTTTTCATCGGAAAGAAGGCAGGAGCAAAAGTGCTGGATCGTCTGGTGCAGAAGAATGCAAAATTGTCACTGTTGCAGGGGATTACAAAGCAAAATGAATGGTTCGTTTCATTCCTTGTTCGGATAGTAGGATTTCTTCCATCCATCCTTAATTTTTCCATAATGGGAATGAGTATTTTTGTTTGGCGGGAAAAAAACACAGTAAGGAGAACACATAATGGACCCTATACACAAAAGTGCAATCAACATTCTTGTCACTCTGGATGAAAACTATGTTCCTTATTTGAATGTAATGCTTTCCACGCTTGTGTGCTCCAATCCAGATAGCTTTTTTGATGTATATCTTTTGCACTCATCCATTCGTGCAGAAACGGTAAAATCCACTGAAAAAGTATTGGGAGACGCCGGACATCTGATCCCGGTTAAGGTACATGATTTAACATTGGATCAAGCACCTACAACAACGCGCTATCCGAAGGAGATCTATTATCGCATCTTTGCGGCCCGCTATCTGCCTGAAACGATTGAACGCGTACTGTATTTAGACCCCGATCTGGTAATCAACGGATCGATTCTCCCGCTGTACCGGCTCTCGATGGAGGAATATTACTTTGCGGCGGCCTCCCATATCGACAGCCTGGGCTTAATCCATAAGGTAAACAAACTGCGATTGGATATGGACGATAACAGTCCCTACATCAATTCAGGCGTCATGCTGATGAATCTTGCGTATTTACGACAGGAACAAAACTTTGAAGATGTGTTCCGGTTTATCGAAAAAAGGAAAAGCCTTTTGATGCTGCCGGACCAGGATATTATCAGCAGTTTATACGGAAGTAAAATCTATGCACTGGATGCTTTTCGGTATAACATGACCGAACGGCTTTATCTTACGCACAGCCCATTTGAAAAGGACTTGGATTTGGATTGGGTGCGAAAGCATTCCGTTGTAATTCACTACTGCGGGAGGAACAAACCGTGGAAGGATAATTATATCGGATCTTTGGATGTTTTTTATAAAGAGGCCGTTGCAAAAATAGCGTCAAATGAAACGGCATAAGGAAAGGGAGAATACTTGATGCACAGGATATTCAAAAAAGAACAGGTCATGACCATACCGAATTTATTGAGTGTCATAAGATTACTGCTGATTCCGCTGATCATGTGGCTTTATATCGGTCCCAATCACTATTGGGCGGCCGCAGCGGTCCTTGTTGCGTCGGGAATAACGGATATTGCTGATGGATTCATTGCGCGGAAGTTTCATATGGTATCTGATCTCGGTAAGATATTAGATCCCGTAGCAGATAAATTGACGCAAGTTGTAATGATCATCTGTCTGGCAAGCCGGTATAAGTGGATGACCGTCCTGGTCGCGCCGTTTATCGGAAAAGAACTCTGCATGGCGCTGCTCGGTCTTCTTACTTTGAAACAAAAGGATTCCGTCAACGGAGCAAAATGGCATGGGAAAGTAAATACCGTTTTTCTGTATTTCGTTATCATAGCATTGATTCTCTTCCCGAATATCCCACTTGGGGTCGCTAACGGTCTGATCTTTGCCAGCGGATGCTTTATGATTATATCTTTTGCCCTTTATGTGCGTTTCTATATTCATGTTTTGAAGCATAACGATACTGAATCAATCAAGCAGGGGACAGAACAGTCATGAATATTCAGAAGCACAACAGCAAAGAAAAAGTTCTCCGGTCTATCGTCTGGACAGTGGCAGAATTGTTCACTATCGCCTGTCTATTGTATTCGATTTGGATAAAAAGAAATCATGATAAACCATGCGGGATGGGTGTTCCGATTTTTGCAGAGCCTTCCGGAGGTGAAGATTTATGAAAAGAAATACATAGGTGTTTACAAAACAAGGCGGATGTGAGATTAAGACTCTCGCATCCGCTTTTCTTCTCTTATTTCAAATTTAGCTGTTCAAAGTCCCGCACAATCTGCAGAATATGTGATGCCTGTACCGGCGTCAGATTTGTGGTTTCTATTACAGTCTTTTTTGTGTCTAATTCTAACAAAAAATCAGAAGTGCAACCAAAATAGTTTGATAATTTCTTGATAATCTCAACAGAAGGCATAATATTGTCATTTTCCCAGTTGCTTACAGATTGTTTCGTGACACCAATACAGTTTGCAAGCTCCACTTGTGAGATTTGTTTTGCTTTCCGTAAAATTTTAATTTGTGTTCCCAACATAGTTTTAACCTCCTTAAATTTTGCAATACTTTAGTATCTATTCTTTGAGTGTAGATAAGGCAGGAAAAAAAGATAAATACCAAAGTATTTTAATTTTTTTCCTTACGCGTTTTGTGTAGGAATATTGTGAAAAATGCACAAATTTCGCGGGGGGGGGTTGAAGAAATACTTAAGTATTGTTATAATGGACTTTGGTGTAGATAAAACAGTCCGATAATGTGTTTCTGGGTGGAACTCGGATTTGTGAGAGGACAGAAGATATGCAAATGGTGGATATCCATTGTCATCTGCTTTTTGGCGTTGATGATGGTGCGAAAACAATAGATGATTCCGTCTCGATGCTTACGGTTGCAGCGAGGCAGGGGATTACAGATATGATTCTGACACCCCATTATCGGCATGGCATGTTCGCTTATCCTATCGATGTCATCAGAGAGAACTATGCGAAGTTACTCCCTCATGCCAAGGAACTTGGAATACGGCTGTATCTTGGCTGCGAGTATCATGTCAATAGTCATATCCTTTACCATCTTGTGTCAGGCAGATGTCTCACACTTGCGGGCAGTGAATATGTATTGGCCGAGTACTCCTACGACACGCCGATGCATTACATCAAAGATACCGTGCGCGAATTATTGAATCATGGTTACAATCCGGTGGTGGCTCATGTGGAGCGATATGGATGTTTTATCAAGAACCCAAAACTGGTGAAAGAACTGACGGATGTAGGAGTTCTGATTCAGGTAGATGCAAACGCTATCTTGGGATTGGAAGGAAGACAGGCGAAGAAGTGCACACATATATTACTGAAGAATCATCTGGTGGATTTGGTGGCAAGTGATAGTCATGATACAGACCGGAGGGGAATCCATATGCAGGAGTGCTGTCACCTTGTTTCAAAAAAATATGGCGAGCAGATGGCACAGCGAATTTTCAACACTATACCTCACAGAATTATAGATGAGGGAAGAGGAAATGTCTGATAATTACAGGAGCAACAAACAACAACATAAAGTTGATTTACAATGGAAAAACAGAGCATTTATTCTGGCCTTTTTGGATGTGCTTGTGATAGGAGGTTCTTATTTTTTTGCTTTGTTCTTACGATTTGATATGCAAATCAGTCACATCCCAAGTGAGTACATGGAGGGCTATCGCTATTTGATTCTGCCACTGGCATGCTGCTATCTGGTTGTCTTCTACGGAGCGCGGCTCTATCACAGTATCTGGCGATTTGCCAGTGCTATGGAACTTCTCCGTATTATGGAAGCGATGTTGTTTAATATCATCATCAATCTGTTGTACCATTTCTTCTGGTTTCAAAAGATGCCAATATCCTGTTGGTTTATGGGTTGGGTGTTTACATTTATTGGAGTGACAGTGCTCCGATTTGGATATCGCTTTTTGCGGATCTGGAGAAATTCGTTTGAGAAGAAGCACTTAGAAAAGGGCGCAGACCGCGTCATGGTGATAGGTGCAGGCTCAGCAGGCAAGATGTTGATCCATGAGATGATTTCCAGCAGCCATCTGTCTGACAAAGTTGTTTGTATCATAGATGATAATCCATACAAGCATGGACGCTATCTGGATGGCGTTCCGATTGTAGGTGGGCGGGAGAGTATCCCGGAAGTTGTTGAGGAGTACCATGTCACAGCTATCTACTATGCCATTCCGGTGGCAAAGCCGGAAGATAAAAAGGACATTCTTAACATCTGCAATAACACCGGATGCCGGCTTATGACCATTCCGGGCATCTATCAGTTGGTGAATGGGCAGGTTAGTGTGAGTAATCTGCGTCCGGTAGATTTGGAAGATTTACTTGGAAGAGCGCAGGTGATTGTAGATAACGCAGGTATTCATGACTTTATTCACGACAAAGTAATTATGGTCACCGGCGGTGGAGGCTCCATTGGAAGTGAACTTTGCCGACAGATTGCCAAGGAGCAACCGAGCATGTTGGTGCTTTTCGATATCTATGAAAATAACGTGTATGCGATTGAGCAAGAACTAAAACGTCATATGCCGCAGGTGCATATGGTTGCTTTGATTGGTTCCGTTCGAAATACAAATCGTGTCAACGATGTATTAACTACATATTGCCCGGATGTTATCTTTCATGCGGCGGCTCACAAGCATGTGCCACTGATGGAGGTTTCTCCAAATGAAGCTATTAAGAACAATGTGTTTGGCACCTATAAGCTGGCAAAGGCTGCAGTAGAACATCATATTCCGAGATTTGTATTGATTTCTACAGACAAGGCAGTAAACCCAACGAACATTATGGGGGCATCCAAGCGTCTGTGTGAGATGATTGTTCAGATGTTTAACAGGGAGGGAAAGACAGAATTTGCGGCAGTTCGATTTGGCAATGTCTTGGGAAGCAACGGTAGTGTGATTCCTCTTTTTAAGCAACAGATTGCAGAGGGAGGACCGGTTACCGTCACTCACCCGGAGATGACGCGTTTCTTTATGACCATTCCAGAGGCAGTTTCTCTCGTATTGCAGGCAGCAGTCTATGCTAAAGGAGGAGAGATTTTTGTCCTTGATATGGGAGACCCTGTAAAGATAGACGACATGGCACGAAACTTAATTCGCCTTTCCGGTTATGAGCCGGATGTGGATATTAAGATTACATATACGGGGCTTCGTCCCGGAGAAAAGATGTATGAAGAGATACTGATGGATGAGGAAGGCCTTAGTTCCACCCCGAATCATCTGATTCATATCGGGAAACCGATTAAGATGGATGATGAAGTATTTAGAGAACAACTCAAAGCACTGGAGCGGGCTTGCACCATGGAAAGCGATGATATCCGAGATGAGGTGGCAGCCATTGTGCCTACTTATCAGCCATGGGAATAAAACATGAGGAGAAGTTATGGAACAACAATACAACACCAATGAAGAAGTAGAAATCGACTTGAGAGAACTGTTTTTTGTGATGTTAGAGCATCGCAAAATGGTGATTCTATCAACAATACTGGTGGCAATGATTGCACTTTTTTATAGTGTGCTTCTGGTGACGCCACTGTATGAGTCGACCTCAGAACTCTATGTATTGAGTAAGAGTACCTCTCTGACAAGTATTACTGACTTACAGGTTGGTACGAATTTGACAAGTGACTACATGGAGGTTATCAGTGGACGTCCAGTGCTGGAACAGGTCATCGAGAATCTTGACTTGAAAGAAGATTATCGAGATTTATATGGAAGGGTTACACTGGAGAATCCGGCTGACTCCCGTATTATGAAGATTACAGTCACAGATCCCGACCCAAAGAATGCCAAGGCGATTGCAGATGAGATTGCTGAGGTTTCTGCTGCTTATATCTCGGAAAAGATGGATCAGGATCCACCGACTATCATCCAGTATGGCTATGCAGATAATGACAAGGTAAGTCCAAGCGTTGGGAAGAACACTTTGATTGGTGCGTTGCTTGGATTTTTTCTGGCTTCCGCGGTTGTGGTTGCCGGTTATCTTCTAAATGATACTATCACCAATCCGGATGATTTGGAGAAGAATCTTGCCCTTCACGTCCTTGCTTCTCTGCCGCTGGAAGAGAGTGAATATGATGGTAAGCAAAAGAGTAAGAGAAGACGCCGTTTCAAGAAAGAAAAGAGTGCGTAGGGAGGAAGACAATGGAATCGATACAACTTGGAGAAATCAAAGAACAATCTTATACCATGAAAGAGTCTCTGCGCGCCCTTCGTACAAACATTCAATTCTGTGGGGATGACATTAAGACCATTATGTTTACCAGTGCCCAGCCCAATGAAGGGAAATCTACCGTGGTGATGGACTTGGCAAGATCCCTTACCGAGCTGGGAAAGAGTGTGCTGGTCGTGGATACGGATATGCGTAAGTCTGTTCTGGTAGGGCGCTTGCGCGCAAAGCGACATGACAAAAAAGAAATCAAAGGTCTATCCCATTTTTTGAGTGGACAGGAACCTTTTGATAATATCGTATATTCCACAAACATTAAAAGACTGTTTATGGTGTTTGCCGGACGCAGTGTACCAAATCCAACAGAGATGCTGGAAAAACAATATTTTGACAATTTGATTGAGGCCGCAAGAGGCAGTTTTGACTATGTGCTAATCGACACGGCACCGATTGGAGTGGCCATTGATGCCGCCGTGGTTGGTCAAAAATGTGACGGCGCTATTATTGTGGTGGCACAGAAAGAGGCCGGCATAAGAGCAATAAAAAATGTAAAAAAGCAATTGGAAACAGCAGGGATTCATATTTTGGGTGCTGTGCTCAATAAGGTAACATTGAAAACGAATCATTACGGTCACTACTATGGCAGTTATTACGGTAGCTATTATGGCAGTTATTATGGAAACGAAGAAGAGAAAGGGAAATAGATACAGACATGAGCAAAAAAAGGAAAAAAGTTGTTGTTACCACAATCCTTTTGGCATCGGTCTTTGCGATTGCCTGCGGAGTGTTGTTTAACACTATGGGCAAAAAGGAGCAGGAAAAAGAAAAAAGCCGGGAGTTGAAGGAACGGGTGGTTTCCGAAGAAAAGGACAATCCGATTGATTTCAAATCACTACAGGAAGAAAACACTGACATTTACGCATGGATTGAAATTCCTGAGACAGAGGTGAATGCTCCTGTCTTACAGAATATGGAGACAGATGAGTTATATGATGAGTTCTATCTGGACCATCTCTATAATAGGGTGAGCGGATACTCCGGCGCCCTGTTTACGCAAAAAATCAATACTACAACCTTTGATGATGCGAATACAGTCATCTATGGACATGATATGAAAAACTTAGAAGCTTTTGGCAGTCTTAAGTACTACCGGGAGCAGGAATACTTTGATCAACACAAGAAGATATTCATCTACACACCAGAGAAGACATTGACATATGAAATCTTTGCTGCTGTAGATTTTTCAGATGCACATCTGATGGTTGCATACAATTTTTCTGATGAAAAGGATGTGCGGGCATATATTGACGACATCAAGGGAAGCGAGGGAATCGTAGATACATCTATCAATGTGACAGCGGAAGACAAGTTGATTACGCTGTCTACCTGTATTGGCAGCAAACCGAACAACCGGTATCTTGTAGTTGCAAAGCTACTTGATATATAGGAGACCGTTTCCGGTCTATCACAGAAGAAAGGAGGAGTATAAAGAATGAAAAAGTTAGTATCTGTAGTAGCAGCATTCGTTTTATGCCTTGCTATGACAACAACTTGCTTTGCAGCCAGTCCTGTAAAGGCAACAGCGATATCTTTGCCTGAAGGCACAACATTGACAGAGGTTTCTGAGGAGACTGCTACAGCAATCACGCAGGCCACAACCTCTGAGAAGCTGGCAACGTTAGTCGGTTCATCTACAGCATCTGTTATTTCTGTTTTTGAATTAAACGGAAATGGTGGTGAAGTTGAGGTTGCTATCGCCGGTATCGCAGCCGGTGACACAGTGAAGGTTCTTCATTGGGTTGGTGGAGATATGACAGCGACGCCTGAAGTTCTTGATGCAACAACAGGAGATGGCACAGTGAAGTTTACAACAACAAGCTGTTCACCATTTGCTGTAGTTAAGGTTGCATCTGCAGCAACAACAACGGCAGCTACTTCACCTAAGACAAGCGAAGCCGGAGCTATGGCAGCAGTGGCAGTAATGCTGATTTCTGCAGCTGGAATCGTTGTATTAAACAGAAGAAAATTTGCTTAAGATGATTTGATTCCAGGGATGTGTGGGGCGCCACATTTATGCGGCGCTGCCATACTTTCTGCGATGTGTAGACATAAGCGGATTGTGTCTATACGTGACAGAAAGTTAAGGATAAGGAAAAACGATGAATAATAATATAGAAGAAAAAAAGCCGAATAAACTTGTATGGGGGATTGTAGTGGTTGCTGTCCTCTTGGTTGTTTTTTTGTTGGTTTTCGTGCTGGTAAACAGGAAAAAAACGAATAATGAGATAAAGAACAATAGCGAGGTCAAGACGGAAAAATGGCAGGAAGGTGTCATTTCCTACGATGGAAAGTATTATAAATACAATAATTATATTAAGAGTTATCTCTTTCTGGGAATTGACCGCAGTGGTCCCGTGGAGGAAGTTGCTGCCGGTGGAAATGCAGGTCAGGCAGATGTTTTGTTTCTTTTGGTACAGGACAAGAAAAATGAAACCATGAGTGCCATTGCCATCAATCGAAACACCATGACAGATATTGGCATTTATGATATCAATAACAAGAAAATTGAGGATATGGAAGAACAGATTTGTCTTTCCCATAGTTTTGGCGATGGTGAACGATTGAGTTGCAGTTATACAGTAGATGCGGTACAGAATCTCATGAATGATATTCCAATCAGCGGATATTACGCTATGAATATGGACGGTATGATTGTACTCAATGATGCGATTGGCGGTGTGACGGTGGAAGTGATGGATGATTTGTCTGATTCCGGTAAGGGGGTCAACCTGACAGCGGGGGAGACGAAGACGTTGACCGGAAAGGAAGCCTATGTCTACATTCGTTCCCGTGATGTTGATGAGTTTAATAGTGCAACCAGAAGATTGGAACGTCAACAGCAGTATGTGGAGGCAATGATTGCCCAGATACGCAACATCTCCGGCAAGGGAGAAGCGCTAGGTGTTTACGAACAGTTGAAGGATTACTCGGTGACAGATATGACCATTGGAGACTTTGTCACGGAAGTACAGAATTATACATACAGTGGCAAGATGTACTCTCTGCCGGGAGAGATGTATGAGGGAGAGAACTTCGAAGAGTACTATGTAGATGAAGAGGCGCTCTACAAGATGATTATTGATATTTTTTATGAGGAAGTAGAGGCACCAAAAGAATAACTTTTGAGATACATGTGGGAGGAAGCATGGAAGATGCGGGAAAGAAACTGCTGATTATAGCAGAGGTCGTGATATTGATTGCGGTGCTTGTGCTGGGTGTCATTGCCGGGGTCAGCAAGATTGCTTTTAAGGGAGAGAATATATTAAAGAGCGAAGAAAAGAAATCAAACAGTGATGCAAATACAGTTGCAGATGCTTATGCGGAAGGTCGTATTACGTTTGATGATGATGTGGAGGAGGCAATTGCCGCCATGTCCACAGAGGAAAAAGTGGCACAGATGTTTCTGGTGACACCGGAGGTTTTTACCGGGAATGAAGAAGTGATGGTGGCAGGGGAAGGAACAAAAGCTGCTGTCGATGAAACACCGGTGGCAGGTGTTGTTTTGGGAAAAAACAATCTGTTGGATAAAGAGACAACAGGAGAGAATGTTACGAAATTAAAGGGTTTTGGCTCGGAGCGCAGTGGGTTCCCACTGTTTGCAGTGGTGGATCAAAGTGCAGAGGGCAATGAAGGCGTGTCGAGCTTGGAATATATGACGGAATATGGACTCAATGCCTTGAAGGTTGTACCGGTAGCCGGCGTGCAGACAGCGGAGGAGTATCAAGGCGCAGTTTCTGAAAGTGCAAAAGTGTATCTGGAAGTGGGCATTTTTACGATGATTCCGTTTGTCCCGGATCAGGTGGCGAACGGTGAAGGGGCTACAGAGGATACCATAATTGCTTATCGAACAGGATTTGCCAAGGGAATCCTAGGCTCAGAAGGAGTGCTGGTAAGTACAGGCAACTGTGCCATGGTGACAGGAAAGGATGACACACCAGTCTGTTTTTCGGTGAATGCAACAAAGATGTTGCGCAATGAAATGGGATTTACCGGTGTGCTTGTCAGTGGCGACCTCTCATCCCTTGATGGCGTCAGTGGCGCTGATGCTGCGGTGTCTGCCGTTAGGGCTGGTATGAATCTTATCTACTTTTCGGGGGATTACCGGGAAGGCTATGAGGCTGTGATTCAGGCAGTCGGAGATGGAAAAATAGATCAGACGTTGATTGATAATGCTGTGGGTAGAATTCTCACCGCTAAGAAAAATGTTGGCGGTGTGGCTACGCTGGAAGAACCAGATGAAGAAGAGTCTAACCAAGGCGCGGCCGCAACCAATCAATCAAATAGAAATGCCGGAAATCGAGCTAACAATACTAATGCAGCAGCGTCGGTGGCACCGGAACAACCGGCAGCATCGGAGGCACCAACACAGCCAGAACAACCGGCAGCACCGGAGGAACCTGCACCGGAGCAACCGGCAGTACCGGAGACATCGGCTCAGCCGGAACAACCTGCGGCGCCGGTCGAGGGGCAGTAGGTGGAGTAGAGGGAAAGAGGAGCGAGATGAATTATTTAGCGATAGTAGCGCACCCTGATGACGAAGTCTTAGGCGCAGGAGCCACAATATATAAACTGATGAAAGCAGGGCATAATGTAGCAATTGTAACAATGGTGAACAATGCTACGGCGAGAGCAAATTTATCAGATACGCTTGCAGGGGATCAAGCAAAGGCAATGAAGGTTCTTGGAGTAAAAAGAGTATACGCTGCGGATTTCCCCAATATTAAGATGAATACGATACCACATCTGGAATTGGTGCAGTTTATTGAGTCATGTATAGAAGATTGGAAGGCGGACGCAATCATAACACATCATCCGGCTGATACCAATATTGATCATATAGAGACGAGCAGAGCAGTTCAAGCTGCGGTTCGACTTTTCCAAAGGCGGGAAGGTATACCAAATCTAAAGGAAATGTGGTACATGGAGATTCCCTCAAGCACAGAGTGGTCAGTCGACAGTTCGTCCAATCGATTTGCGCCAAATACATATGTGGAAATTGGAAAGGATGGGTTAGAAAAGAAGATAGAAGCTCTTTCGGCTTACAAAGGCGTTATGCGACCCTATCCGCACCCAAGATCTAAGAAAGCATTGGAAGGACTGGCCATTTATAGAGGCGCTCAGGCTGGTATTGATTATGCTGAGAGTTTTGAATGTGTGTTTAGGAGTATGTAATGTATTGCTTGATTGTTAAAAAAGGATTCGGAAATCTATGTATGATTTGTTTAAAAGAATTATAGACATTATTTTTTCGCTTTTAGGTTTAATAATTACTTTTCCAGTCTGGATTGTTACGATTGTCGGTATTGAAATTTCTGACTTTGGTCCTTTCCTTTATAAAGCAAGAAGAGTAGGAAAAAATAACGAGATTTTTATAATGTATAAATTTAGATCTATGAAAATTGAAAAAAATGCAAATGAAAAAGCATTTAAAGCTGATGTTAGCAGGATATTTAAATTTGGTGCGTTTATTAGAAAATCAAAAATAGACGAATTACCACAATTAATTAATATCCTCAAAGGAGATATGAGCATTGTCGGACCTAGACCAGCAGCAGTAGATCAAATACAGGTAGTAAGAGGTGGCGAGAATTCAATCGTTTCTCAAATAAAGCCTGGATTAACAGGACCATCTGCTTTATATGATTATATTTATGGAGATACCATTGAAAATGAAGTTGAATATGAACAAATAGTTTTGCCAACACGGCTTCAACTAGATGTTTTTTATGTAGAAAATATATGTTTTACATATGACCTAAAATTAGTTTTATGGACTATTTTATGCATATTTTACATTGTTTTGAATAAGCCCACAGATAAAATACTAGAAAATTTTATTAAAACTATATAAGAGACCAGCTATGAAAAGTCTAGTATAAATTAGCTGAAAATTCTTTTTCGTTATCGGTGGTAAAAAAGGGTAACCTTAACAAGGCTCCCGTAAGGGTGCTTTTCAAAATCTATCGATATTGGTATACAGACCTCTTATTCGAGGTTAAAT
>CAYPAA010000039.1:0-19436 GCA_964408625.1 uncultured Roseburia sp.
ACAGCAGCATCTCTTGGAAGATTATTGAAGATGAGAGGATATAAGGTTGCATCACAAAAACTGGACCCATATATGAACGTGGACCCGGGGACGATGAGCCCATATCAGCATGGAGAAGTTTTCGTGACGGATGACGGGGCGGAGACCGATTTGGATTTGGGTCATTATGAGCGCTTTATCGATGAGAGTTTAAACAAATACTCAAATCTTACAAGTGGAAAAGTATACTGGAATGTATTAAACCGTGAGCGAAAAGGGGAGTATCTGGGACAGACGGTTCAAGTGATTCCCCATATCACAGAGGAGATAAAGCATTTTATCAATATGGGTGCGGAGAGCTCAAATGCAGATGTGTTGATTACAGAGATTGGTGGAACGACAGGTGACATTGAGAGTCAGCCGTTTCTGGAGGCAATCCGCCAGATTTCTTTGGAGAAAGGGCGTGAGAATTGTTGCTTCATTCACGTGACATTGGTTCCTTGGCTTTCTGGTTCCAATGAGCATAAGTCAAAACCGACACAGCATTCCGTCAAGGAGTTACAGTCTCTTGGTATTACACCGGATGTGATCGTATGTCGTGTGGATTATCCATTGGAGCAGAGCATCAAAGACAAGATTTCCCTTTTCTGCAATGTGAAAAAAGACTGTGTAATTGAGAACAGCACGATGGAATGCCTGTACGAAGCACCTTTGATGCTACATCGGAATGGACTTGACGATGTGGTATGTAGAAGACTTCGGATTGAGAATAAAACACCGGACATGAAAAACTGGGAAGATATGGTACAAAGGATAGGTTCTTTGTCGAGGACGACAAGGATTGCCATTGTTGGAAAATATGTTGCGCTGCACGATGCTTATTTGTCGGTTCGAGAGGCACTGTTGCACGGCGGCTATGCAAATGATGCCAATGTAGAAATTGCATGGATTGACAGCGAGGAGATTACAAAGGAGAATGTTGCCAAAATGCTCGGCGGATTGCAAGGGATTCTGGTTCCGGGTGGTTTTGGCGATCGAGGCGTGGAGGGCAAGATTTTAGCCTGTCAGCATGCCAGAGAGCATGACATTCCGTATTTCGGCATTTGCCTTGGTATGCAGGTGGCTGCTATTGAATTTGCCAGAAATGTATGTGGTATTGCGGATGCAAATTCAGGCGAATTTGAACCGGAAGGCAAGCATCGGATTATTGATTTGATGGAGGAGCAGATGGCGGTCATCCGAAAGGGCGGCACGATGCGCTTGGGAGCATACCCATGTAAGATAAAGGACCACACGAAATTGATGCAGGCATATGGCGAGAAGGAGATTTCAGAACGTCACAGACATCGTTTTGAGTTTAATAATGCATACAGAGAGCAAATGAAGGAAGCGGGTCTTACCATTAGCGGAACATCACCGGATGAATCGATTGTAGAGGCTGTCGAAGTGACGGAAAATAAATTCCATGTGGGTGTTCAGTTCCATCCGGAATTTAAGAGTCGTCCAAACAAACCGCATCCATTATTTGCGGAATTTATTAAATGCAGTCTGCAATAGCTTGAATTGTATGCACAATTTGTCTTGCATTATAAAGTTGACAAATTATCAGACAACTTTGGGGAAAAGTTCTTTACAAAACCGCAAAAACATAGTATGATGTGAGAAGCGTAAGAACGACAAAGGAGTCGGAACTTAGGTATCATTATGATGCCTAGGATTCCGGCTCCTTTTTTGTTTTCTAATATGATATTTGCAAAAGAAGTATGTGTTTTAGAAAGGAAGAAAGATATGGAGAATCAATTAAAAGACCAGGGGCTGTATCGACAGGAATTTGAACATGATAACTGTGGTATCGGCGCCATTGTCAGTATGAAAGGTGTGAAAACACATCAGACAGTTTCAGATGCTTTGAAGATTGTTGAAAATCTGGAGCATAGAGCTGGAAAGGATGCAGATGGAGAAACAGGTGATGGCGTTGGTATCATGCTGCAGATTTCACATAATTTCTTTAAAAAAGCTGCCAAGGAATTAGACATTGTACTTGGCGAGGAGCGCGATTATGGCGTCGGCATGTTTTTCTTTCCGCAGGATGAACTGAATCGCAATCAGTCGAAGAAGATGTTTGAGATTATTGTAGAAAAAGAAGGAATGGAATTTTTGGGATGGAGAACCGTCCCGACAAATCCAAAGGTCTTAGGGAAAAAAGCAATTGCATGTATGCCGCATATTATGCAGGCTTTCGTCAAGCGTCCAGCAGACGTGGAAAAGGGATTAGAATTTGACCGTAAACTCTATGTTGCCCGTCGCGTATTTGAACAGACTTGTGAAAACACATATGTGGTATCTCTTTCCAGCAGAACAATTGTATACAAGGGGATGTTTTTGGTAGGTCAGTTGCGTACCTTCTTTGAAGATTTACAGAATGAATCCTATGAATCTGCAATTGCGATGGTACATTCCCGTTTCTCGACTAATACAAATCCAAGTTGGGAACGCGCACATCCAAACCGATTTATTGTACATAATGGAGAGATTAATACAATCAAAGGAAATGCAGACCGTATGCTCTCCCGCGAGGAGACGATGTATTCCGATTTGTTGGAGGAGGAACTCTCAAAGATTACACCGGTAGTCAATACATCCGGTTCGGATTCTGCAATGTTAGATAACACATTGGAATTTTTGGTTATGAATGGATTACCGCTGCCGCTTGCAGTTATGCTGACGATTCCGGAACCATGGGCAAACAACAAGGCGATGAATCAGGAGAAGAAGGATTTTTATCAATATTATGCGACAATGATGGAGCCTTGGGACGGTCCGGCATCTATCATCTTCTCAGATGGCGACATTATGGGAGCAGTCTTAGACAGAAATGGTCTTCGCCCATCCAGATATTATGTGACGAAGGATGATTACCTAATTCTTTCTTCCGAGGTAGGGGTACTTCCGATTGATGAGAGCAGAATTAAGGAAAAAGATCGCCTGAAGCCGGGAAAGATGCTTTTGGTGGATACGAGAGAAGGAAGACTGATTGATGATGAGGAATTAAAAACAGCTTATGCAACAAAGCAGCCATATGGTGAATGGCTGGATAAGAACTTGCATCATTTACATGATTTAAAGATTCCGAATCAAAAAGTTCCGATGCACACAAAGGAAGAGAGAGCGAAACTGCAGAAGGCTTTCGGATACACCTATGAAGATCTGAAAACTTCGATTTTGCCGATGGCGTTAAATGGAGCTGAGGGAATTGGCGCGATGGGAATCGATACGCCGCTCGCTGTTCTTTCCAATCAGAATCCATCGCTGTTCAATTACTTCAAGCAATTGTTTGCGCAGGTCACAAATCCACCTATCGATTCGATTCGTGAAGAGATTGTCACCTCCACCACTGTCTATTTAGGCGACAGTGGGAATGTGTTGGAGGAGAAGGAAGAGAACTGTAGGATGCTTCGCATCAACAATCCGATTCTTACGAATACGGATTTGTTGAAAATTAAAAATATGAATGTGGAAGGCTTCAAGGTGGAAGTAATCCCGATTACATATTACAAAAATACTTCGCTGGAAAAGGCAATTGACCATTTATATGTAGAGGCAGATAGAGCGCATAGAGAGGGTGCAAATATCATTATTCTTTCGGACCGGGGTGTGGATGAGAATCATGTGGCGATTCCATCTCTTTTGGCAGTATCAGCACTTCAGCAGTATTTGGTTCAGACAAAGAAAAGAACCTCGCTCTCCGTGATTTTGGAGAGTGGTGAACCACGTGAAGTTCATCATTTTGCGACATTGCTTGGGTATGGTGCATCAGCAATCAATCCATATCTCGCGCAGGAAAGTATTCAGGAATTGATTGATCTGGATATGTTGGATAAAGATTACTATGCAGCCGTCGATGCTTATAATGAGGCCGTTATTAACGGTATCATCAAGATTGCGTCAAAAATGGGTGTATCTACCGTGCAGTCATATCAGGGGGCAAAGATTTTTGAGGCGATTGGTATCAGCAAAAAAGTAGTTGACAAATACTTCAAAGGAACGGTTAGCCGTATTGGTGGAATCGAAATTGAGGATATTCAAAAGGATGTAGAACTCCGTCATTCCAAGGCGTTTGATCCATTGGATTTAAATACGGATACAACACTTGACAGTGTGGGAGCACATAAGATGCGCAGTGGGAAAGAGGAGCATATGTATAACCCGCAGACGATTCATCTGCTACAGCTTTCTACAAGAACAGGTGACTACGATACGTTTAAGGAATATACAGCACTCGTCAATAAGGAAGATGCGGTGAGAAATCTCCGTGGATTGTTTGATTTTAAATATCCAAAGAAGGGTATTTCGATTGATGAAGTAGAGTCTGTTGATGAAATTGTAAAGAGATTCAAGACAGGTGCGATGTCGTATGGTTCTATTTCAAAAGAAGCACATGAGACGATGGCAATCGCTATGAATATGTTGCACGGAAAGTCAAATTCCGGCGAAGGTGGGGAGGAGGAGGAACGTCTTACCATCGGACCGGATGGATTAAACCGCTGTTCGGCGATTAAGCAGGTGGCTTCCGGCCGCTTCGGTGTTACAAGCAAATATTTGGTCAGTGCACAGGAAATTCAGATTAAGATGGCACAGGGTGCAAAGCCGGGTGAGGGTGGTCATTTGCCGGGCAAGAAGGTGTATCCTTGGATTGCGAAGACAAGACTTTCTACGCCGGGTGTATCTTTGATTTCACCACCGCCACATCATGATATTTATTCGATTGAGGATTTGGCGCAGTTGATTTACGACTTGAAGAATGCGAATAAGAACGCGCGTATTTCTGTAAAACTTGTTTCAGAGGCGGGGGTTGGTACGGTGGCTTCCGGCGTTGCGAAAGCAGGTGCCCAAGTGATTCTGATTTCCGGCTATGACGGTGGTACGGGTGCAGCGCCAAAGAGTTCGATTCACAATGCGGGACTTCCTTGGGAACTTGGTCTTGCTGAGGCGCATCAGACATTGACGATGAATGGTCTGCGCAACAAAGTTATTATTGAGACGGACGGAAAACTTATGAGTGGGCGTGATGTTGCCATTGCGGCAATGCTTGGCGCGGAGGAGTTTGGTTTTGCAACAGCACCGCTTGTTACGATGGGATGCGTTATGATGCGTGTGTGCAACTTGGATACATGTCCGGTCGGCGTGGCGACACAGAATCCGGAACTTCGCAAGCGTTTTACAGGTAAGCCGGAATATGTTGTCAACTTTATGAAGTTTATCGCACAGGAGTTGCGTGAGTATATGGCGGCGCTCGGTGTTCGGACGCTCGATGCGCTGGTTGGTCGCACGGATCTTTTGGAGATGAAAGATTTGGCGAAGGAAGGCAGATATGCAAAGATAGATCTTTCCGCTATTTTGAACAATCCATTTGAGAAGGAAGCCGGAAAGATGAATTATCATAAAAAGAATGTATATGACTTCCGGTTGGAGCAGACGGTAGATGAAAAGATCCTGTTAAAGAAATTTAAGGATGCCTTGGAGACCGGAACAAAGAAGAGCATTTCTGTAGATGTTACCAATACAGATCGTTCGGTAGGAACGCTGCTTGGCGCTGAGATTACGAGAAGATTTGGCGAGGATTTGCCGGAGGATACCTATACAGTACAGTGTCACGGAGCCGGCGGACAGAGTTTTGGGGCGTTTGTTCCAAAGGGTCTCACCTTAGAATTGGAAGGTGACAGCAACGACTATTTTGGTAAAGGTCTGTCAGGTGGAAAACTGGTGGTATTCCCACCAATGGGCGTTACCTATAAAGAAGATGAAAATATTATCATCGGCAATGTTGCACTTTATGGTGCAACAAGTGGCAAGGCATTTATCAATGGTGTGGCAGGGGAGCGTTTCTGTGTGCGTAATTCCGGTGTGACAGCAGTTGTTGAAGGATGCGGTGATCACGGTTGTGAATATATGACAGGAGGACGCGTGGTCATCCTAGGGCAGACAGGGAAGAACTTTGCAGCGGGTATGAGTGGCGGTATCGCTTATGTATTGGATGAGGATGCATCTTTATATCGCAAATTAAATAAATCCATGGTATCTTTGGAGCCTGTTACAGACAAATATGATGTTTTAGAACTGAAAGAAATTATTACAGAGCATGTTGCTTATACCAATTCCAAGAAGGGAAAAGAAATTTTTGATAACTTTAGTGAGTATCTTCCTAAGTTCAAAAAAATCGTTCCACATGACTATAAGAAGATGATGATGACCATCGTACAGATGGAAGAAAAGGGATTGAGTAGCGAGCAGGCACAGATTGAAGCATTCAATGCATTGACCAAGTAGGGAAAGGAGTTACCAATGGGAAAATCAACAGGATTTTTAGAATATGATAGACAGGTTGCACCGGCAATCTCGCCGAAGGAAAGAATCAAGCATTTTAACGAATTTCATATTCCTCTTTCGGAGGAGGAGCATCGCAAGCAGGGGGCCAGGTGTATGGAGTGTGGCGTACCGTTTTGCCAGGCTGGTATGACCATCAAGGGAATGACATCGGGATGTCCGCTCAACAATTTGATTCCGGAGTGGAATGATTTGGTATATCACGGCAACTGGGAGCAGGCATATCTTCGCCTACACAAGACAAGTAACTTTCCGGAGTTTACCTGTCGCGTATGTCCTGCATTATGTGAAAAAGCATGCACCTGTGGATTGAATGGGGATGCAGTGTCGACCAAAGAAAATGAGATGGCGATTATTGAATACGCATACGCAAACGGTTTGGCAGATCCAAGGCCGCCGGTGAATCGAACGAACAAAAAGATAGCAGTGATTGGTTCCGGCCCTTCTGGTCTTGCTGTGGCAGACCAGTTGAATTCCAGAGGTCATCATGTGACAGTGTTTGAGAGAAGCGATCGCATCGGTGGTCTGCTTCGATATGGTATTCCAAATATGAAATTGGAAAAACATATCATAGACCGCAAGCTTGCCGTGATGGAAGCGGAAGGGGTTTCGTTTCAGACAAATGTCAATGTGGGAAAAGATATCAAGGCAAAGAAGCTCTTAAACGAGTATGATGCCGTTGTACTTGCCTGTGGGGCATCGAATCCAAGAGACATAGTTGCACCGGGGCGCGATGCGAAGGGAATCTGTTTTGCGGTAGACTTTTTGACCTCAACGACAAAGAGTTTGCTTGATGATGGATTAAAAGAAGGCACATTTATCTCCGCTAAGGATAAAGATGTTATTGTTATCGGCGGCGGTGATACCGGTAATGATTGTGTAGGTACCTGTGTGCGTCATGGCTGTAAGTCCATCACGCAGCTTGAGATGATGCCAAAGGCACCGGATGAGAGAACAGAATCAAATCCTTGGCCACAGTGGCCACTTGTCTGCAAGACAGACTATGGTCAGGAGGAGGCGATTGCTGTCTTTGGTCACGACCCAAGAGTTTACACAACGACAGTAAAAGAGTTCAAGAAGGACAAAAACGGTAATTTAAACAAGGTGGTACTCGTTCGTCTGGAGGCAAATGTGGATGAGGCAACCGGTAGAAGAATGATGGTTCCGGTGGTAGGTTCGGAAAAAGAAGTCCCATGTCAGTTGGTTCTAATCGCGGCAGGTTTTTTGGGAAGTCAGGAGTATGTGACAAGCGACTTCGGAGTGGAACTTGATGGACGTACGAATGTGGCGACAGAAGCGGGGCATTTCAAGACTTCTGTTGACAAGGTATTTACGGCAGGTGATATGCACATGGGACAGTCTCTTGTAGTAAAGGCAATTCGGCAGGGACGTGACTGTGCGAGAGAAGTGGATGAGTATTTGATGGGATATTCAAATCTATAAGATAAGAAGAAGGCTTTTTGCCTTCTTTTTATTTTACAAAAATAGCAGTGTTTGGTATGATGGAGCGAGCAAGAAATGAAATGATACAAAGGAATATAAAAATGAAAAATCAGGAGTACTCGCTGAGTTTGATGGACAATCGAAGAGTGTTTCGCGAAGGAATCAAGGAGGGGCTTCCGATAGGACTTGGATATTTTGCGGTATCGTTTTCCTTGGGGATTATGGCAAAGAGAGCAGGGTTAAATCCGTTTCAGAGTTTTCTGGCGAGTTTGCTTTGCAACGCATCGGCGGGAGAATACGCTGCGTTTTCTCTGATTATGGTACAAGCTTCTTATATCGAAGTTGCCATTATAACATTTATCGCGAATGCCAGATATCTGCTTATGAGTTGTGTGCTGAGTCAGAAGATGAAGCCGGAGACTACTCTGATGCATCGATTGCTTGTCGGCTATGATGTGACAGATGAAATATTTGCAATATCGGTCGGGAGGAAAGGGATATTAAATCCAAATTATACATATGGTGCTATTGTTGTTGCGGCACCTTGCTGGGCGATTGGGACATCGCTTGGATGTATTGCGGGTAATATTATGCCGATTCGCTTGGTCAGTGCGTTTAGCGTTGCGCTATATGGTATGTTTTTAGCGATTATCATTCCGCCGGCTCGAAAGAGTAAGGTGGTGGCAGGCGTGGTTGTGGTTAGCTTTTTGTGTAGCTATCTGGTAAATCACCTGTCTGTTTTTTCCAAGATTTCCAGTGGGACGAGGACAATCATTCTGACGGTTGTGATTTCCGTTGTTGCAGCGATATGCTTTCCGCATACAGATGAGGAGGTAGAAGATGAGTCATAATATTTATCTTTACATATTGATTATGGCAGCA
Organism: uncultured Roseburia sp.; assembly: GCA_964408625.1. GTDB lineage: Bacteria > Bacillota > Clostridia > Lachnospirales > Lachnospiraceae > Pararoseburia. The sequence goes on from CAYPAA010000039.1 coordinate 8,689, forward strand.
GTAAGTTACGCAATTCGTGTTCTGCCACTAACCCTGATTCGTAAGCAGATTCACAATCAGTTTATTCAGTCTTTTTTGTATTATGTGCCGTATGTGACACTTGCTGTCATGACATTTCCGGCAATAACAGAAGCAACACAATCTCCAATCTCCGGTATCCTAGCACTTGTGATTGGAATCGCAGCAGCTTGGTTTGGCGCCAGTTTGTTTCAAGTGGCGGTGTCGTGCTGTGCTATTGTGTTGCTTGCAGAATTGTTTATATTATAGCCTTGTTAAAAGTGGATTTTATAACACCTGTGTTTTCGGCTCACAGGTCAAAAACATGCCGAGTTTTCTAAATATCTTTTCATCCACATTGCTCAGCATGACAGAGGAATGAACATCCAATCCTTTGAGATTTGGTAACTGCTCGAGCGCCGCTTTTGCGTTTTCATCGGCATTTGCGCTGATGGAAAGGGCAACGAGCACTTCATCGCTGTGAAGTCTTGGATTCTTACTTCCCAAATAATCTTTCTTTAATAAAGTGATAGGCTGTAATGCTTCTGGAGAAATCAACATCGTCTCGTGAGGCACACCAGCCAATTCCTTCAAAACATTTAAAAGCACTGCAGCGGAAGGTCCGAGCAAATCGGACGTTTTGCCATCGATCAGTGTGCCATCTTCGAGGGAGACGGCAACGGCAGGTGCTTTTGTCTCTGCTTCTACCTGCATGGCATAGGAAGCAACTTTGCGGTCGGCAGGGGAGATGCCGGCTTGTTTCATCAGGAGTTCGAGCTTGTACAAGGCATCTTTGGTACCTCTTCCTTTTTTGATATTGCAAAGCTCGATATAGTAACGACGTATGATTTCGGCTTTCCCTGCCTCCTCACATACCACATCGTCTGAAATACAGTTGCCGACCATATTGACACCCATATCGGTAGGTGACAGATAGTGACAGTCTCCATAGATTTTTTCAAACACGGCTTTCAAAACAGGATAGATTTCTACATCACGGTTGTAGTTTATCGCTGTCTCACCATAAGCATCCAGATGGAATGGGTCAATCATATTCACATCATTGAGATCTGCGGTCGCAGCTTCATATGCAATGTTGACCGGGTGTTTTAATGGCAGGTTCCATACGGGGAAAGTTTCAAACTTGGCATATCCGGCAGAAATGCCACGCTTGTGTTCATGGTATAACTGTGATAGGCAGGTGGCCATCTTTCCGCTTCCGGGACCTGGTGCCGTGACAACAACAAGTGGACGTGAGGTTTGTATGTAATCATTTTTTCCATATCCCTCGTCGCTCACAATATGTTCCACATTGCTTGGGTATCCCTCAATCCTGCGAAGAATATAAGAAGGGATACCGAGTCCGTCCAATCTTTTTCTAAAATCATCGGCAGCCTTTTCACCTGTATACTGTGTGATAGCAACACTGCCGACATACAAACCAAAACTGCGGAAGATGTCAATCAATCGAAGCGCATCCTCATCGTAAGTGATGTCTAAATCTCCCCGCATTTTATTTGAAGCAATGGCACCGGCGGAGATTGCGACTACAATTTCTGCCTGCTCCTTGAGCTGAAGTAACATACGAAGTTTTGAGTCCGGCATAAAACCCGGCAACACGCGGGAAGCATGATAATCATCATATAATTTTCCGCCAAACTCTAGATACAATTTGTCTCCAAATTTTCCGATGCGTTCTTTGATGTGTTCGGATTGCGTATGAAGGTATTTGTCATTGTCAAATCCAATTTTCATTTCTTATTCCATCCTCTCTATTTTAAAAATAAAGTATAGCATACAATTTACAAAAAATGTATATCGTAACGACAAAAAAGTTGAAAAAATGAGGCGCTTTTATTATAATCAGTTCGGTAAACAAATATATGAAATCTGTGTAGAATATGGGTTTCATATAAGGGAGTTAGGAGGAAAAAATGTTAGAAAAAATGTTTAAACTAAGTGAGAACAACACGAGTGTTAAGACAGAAGTCATCGGTGGTATTACCACATTCATGACAATGGCTTACATTCTTGCAGTTAATCCATCTATTCTTTCCGCATCAGGTATGAATCCGAGTGCGATTGTTATGGCTACTGCACTTGCTGCATTCATCGGAACGCTTTGCATGGCGTTGATGGCAAATTATCCGTTTGCCTTGGCACCGGGGCTGGGATTGAATGCATATTTTGCATACACGGTTTGTGGAGCAATGGGATATTCATGGCAGTTTGCTTTACTTGCCGTATTCGTAGAAGGTATTATCTTTATTATCCTTTCACTTACAAATGTCCGTGAAGCAATCTTCAACGCAATACCACTGCAACTGAAGAAAGGTGTTTCTGTCGGTATTGGTTTGTTTGTTGCATTTATCGGTCTGCAGAATGGATATCTGGTTGTAGCCAGCGAATCAACAAAGGTTACCGTTGTTAACTTCAGAGAGAACTTTGGAACAACAGGTATCTGTGCATTGCTTTGTTTTATTGGCGTTATGCTTATCGCAGTATTGCATCACAAGAACGTTAAAGGCAGTTTCCTGATTGGAATTTTTGCAACATGGATTCTTGGTATCATCTGCCAGTTGGCCGGTATTTATACCGTTGATGTTGAGGCTGGTTTCTATTCTTTGATTCCGTCTCAGATTATCAGTGTAGATTTCAGTTCATTGGGTGAAACGTTTGGTGCTTGCTTCAGCAGTACGGCAATCGGCGACATCAAGGCACTTGATATGATTGTTATCGTATTTGCGTTCCTGTTTGTAGATATGTTTGATACCATCGGAACACTGATTGGTGTTGCAAATAAGGCGGAGATGCTTGATGAAAAAGGAAAACTTGAGAGAATCAAGCCGGCACTTTTGGCAGATGCTATCGCAACATCAGCAGGTGCTGTACTTGGTACATCTACAACAACAACATTTGTAGAGAGTTCAGCAGGTGTATCAGAGGGCGCCAGAACAGGTTTGGCTTCTGTGGTGACAGGATTCCTGTTCTTACTTGCTATTTTCTTCGCACCGCTTTTCACAACAATTCCTGGATTTGCCACAGCTCCGGCATTGATTTTTGTTGGATTTTTGATGATTACATCTATTGTTGATATTGACTTCTCGGATGTTACGGAGGCAATTCCGGCATACCTTTGTTTACTTGCTATGCCGCTTATGTACAGCATTTCAGAAGGTATCGCAGTTGGTGTTATCTCATACGTGATTATCAATATATGTGCTGGCAAGGCAAAGAAGATTCATCCTTTGATGTATATCTTGGCAGTGCTTTTTGTATTAAAGTACATTTTCTTATAAGGTTGAGATTGATTTACATACATAAGAATCAGAGCAAAACTAAGGGCGTCTCCCGTTTGGGAAAGACGCCCTTTTTCTTCTTATATTTTAGTATAAATGCTCTAATGACAAATATGTTGGCAAACCTTCTTCGTAAGTAATCTGAGGTTCGCCCTGAATGAGCGGTTTTAAGTAAGCAATCATCTCGTCCGTGACATTGTTTCCTGCTTTATTGATAAAGGAGCGGGGAACATTCTTTACCGCATTTGCAATGCTTGAAATATCCTCCGTGGAGTAGGCGACCGTGTAAGGTACGTTGGATGTTCGAGTGATGACCGTCATATGCCCAGTCACGCCGTCTAAGGCTTTTTTTACAGCCGTGCGTCCCAGAATTACGGACTCCTCGATATCTGTTGCTGAACAAATATGGGAGGCACAACGTTGTGGTAAATTGATTTCGATGGAGCGAACCTTTACACCAAGTCGGTCAGCAATCAAATATTCCAACGCTTTTCCGGCTCCGCTCAATTGGCTGTGACCGAAAGAGTCGGTAGTGGCAGTAGAGGCGCTGATGTATTCTCCATGTTCATCCCGGATCCCCTCCGAGATGGCGATTAGGACATTATGCTTTGTTTTTAATAATGTAGTGACATCCTCCACAAACTGATTTTTATCAAACGCCACTTCCGGCAGATATACCAAATCAGGGCCGAGCCCATAAGAGGATTTTGCAAGAGAAGCGGCTGCGGTCAGCCAACCGGCATCCCGTCCCATGATTTCCACAATGGTCACGCTCTGTATCGGGTAAATAGAGGTATCATATGCAATCTCTTTCATGGCAGTAGCGATGTATTTGGCCGCGGAACCAAATCCCGGTGTGTGGTCTGTGTGGCACAAATCGTTATCGATGGTTTTCGGTACGCCCATAATCGTCACATTTTTGTTATGTGCTTTTGCATAATCTGATAATTGTAACACGGTATCCATGGAATCATTTCCACCGATATAATAGAAACCTACAATTTCATGTATTTCGAAATATGTAAAGATTTTCTCATAGGTAGTAGGGTCATCCGCTACCTTTGGCAGTTTATAGCGACAGGACCCCAAGTACATTGCCGGTGTAATCTTTAATGTATCTAAAAAGCGGCTGTCCGCCTTTGACCTTTCTGTTAAATCGATAATATCATCATTCAGAATCCCCAAAATACCGTGGAGTGAACCATAGACGTTATCATACTTTCCGGAATCGATGCTTTCGGAAATAACGCCTGCCAAACTTGCGTTGATAGCAACAGTAGGACCGCCAGATTGTGCGACAATACAATTTCTCATCATATGAAAATCCTCCAAATAAAATTCGTTTCTCAACGAACAATATCATACTGAAAACAATATCAGATTTCAATGCGTACCATTAATAGTACAAACATACTGTTATGATTGGAGTATCAAAGATGACAGGAGGTATTGAGATGGAGATGAAACAAAGAAAGTTGGACCCGGAGATGATTGTCGGATGTGCTGTTGTCGCGGCGCTTGTTGCGGTGAGTATCATTTTTTTGTTTGTGTTGTATTTTAATTTGGATTTGTGTCAGTGTGACAGTACGAAATTGGTTTCTGCTTTTTCAGTATTGTCCGGTGGAATTTGGGGAATACTTCTCATTAGAAACTGTTGACTCGTGAAGTGGTTTTTTCTATAATTTTTATGGAAGCATATTCGTTGCTTCATATTATTTATATAGAAGCGAGGGGAAGAGAATGATAAGAATACGCAAGACGATGGTTGCAGCCGTGATGATGTTTTTTGTGTTGGTATTTGCCACACCGATTGTTTCATTGGCTGAGGGTACTACTTCTATTTGGGTGAGCAGTAGTTCTGTTTCCGTTGGAGATACCTTGAAGGTTGAGGTGACGGCATCTGCTTCGGATACCATTCGTTTGAAATACAATACAGATGTGTTGAAATTAGCAAATTGCTCTATAAATTACACAACCGATGCAAATACGGTTACATTTGAAGGGACGAAGGCAGTTTTAGAGTTTACAGCACAGTCAGAGGGAAAATCCAATCTGATTGTTTCCGGTAACGCAGTATCGGGGAGCAGTACATCCATTCAAGTGAGCGGTGGCTCAGATGCGGCGACGACAGAAGATACGACAGCTGATTCGTCATCCGATACTACGGCAGAAGTAGATGGGCAGTTTGTTGTTGACGGTGTTGGCTATGTGGTTTCTGAGAGATTCGCAGATGATGAGATTCCAACCGGATTTGAAAAAACCAGAGTCATGATTGATAACTACAATTATAAGGCGCTGACCAATGGTAGTCTGACGTTGATATATTTAAAACCGGCAGCAGATACATCCGGCAAGGGCGTTTTTTATGTGTACAATGCAGAGGCAAACACAGTTTCTACATTTGATATGATTCGTGGTGGAAATGGCTATCTTTTGGTTTCGACACCGGAGAAACCTTTGTTTGAAGGATTGAAAGAAACACAAGTGACAATAGAAGGGCGTCAAGTGTCAGCTTACTGCATCGAAGGACAGAATGATTTTTGCTTTGTTTATGGAACGAATCAGGATGGCGCAGCAGGATGGTATCAGTATGATATGCAGGAGGGAACGCTCCAGAGAGTGAATGAACAGTTGGTTGTCTATGGCGGACAGGAAGAGGATGTGGTGGCATCTGCTTCGAAGGATGTCTATTTTGCGAAATGGACAAAGCAGCGATACCTTTTGGCTACCATGTTATTCATAATTGTTGTTCTTGCTGTAGTTGTTATCAATTTAGCAATTGGAAGAAGGCATCGTTTTACGGAGGATGAACCCGAGGAGGATGAACTTGAGGATGATGTTCTCAGGGATGATGAACTCAAAGAGGACAGCGAGGTGGTCGACAAAAACGACGAGGTGGTCGATAAAAACATCGCGGTAAAAGAAAAAGATAAACACCGGAAGACCAACGCGGATAATCAGGTGGATATCTTAGATTTAAACGACTTATAGAATTTGGAGGCTAGTTTATGGAACTGACAAACCAGGCACGATGTGTTTTGGAAGATAGTAAAAAAATATCCAGAAAATTAAAGCATAATTATATTGGAACAGAGCATGTTCTGATTGGATTGGTGAGACAAAAAGACAGTTTGGCAGCGAAAGTGCTTGCGCATATGGGTGTGACGGAGAGCGCATTAATAGGGCTGATTGAGGAATTGATTTCTCCGGGCAATGATGTTGTGGTCAAAGAGCGGGATGGCTATACACCCAAATTAGAACTTCTCTTAGAACAGGCAGAGCAAGAAGCAGTATCTTGTGGAATGCAGCAGATTGGTACGGAGCACTTACTGCTCGCGATGTTGAAGATGCAGGATTCTGCAGGTGCTAGAATTCTGACATCGATGGCAGTTGATTTGCAGAAAATTTTCTCAGAGATTCTTTCTGCAATGGGAAAAGAGGGGATTACATATAGAGAAGAGAACTCTGGTCGCAAACGCAGACAGGGGGGCAATGAAACCGCCACATTAGAGCAGTATGCCAGAGACTTGACGCAGATGGCGCGTGACGGCAAATTAGATCCGGTTATCGGAAGAGACGAAGAGATTCAAAGAGTGATTCAGATATTGAGTCGCCGCGGTAAGAACAATCCTTGTTTGATCGGTGAACCGGGCGTTGGTAAGACTGCAATTGTCGAGGGACTGGCACAGAGAATAGAGTTGCAGATGGTACCGGACTCAGTTAAGGGTAAGAGAGTGATGTCACTTGATCTGTCAGGTATGGTTGCAGGCTCTAAGTATCGAGGTGAATTTGAAGAGCGTATCAAACGTGTTTTGGCTGAAGTACAAAAAGTGGGCAATATTCTACTTTTTATTGATGAGATGCATACAATCATTGGTGCAGGTGGTGCAGAAGGAGCGATTGATGCTTCTAATATATTAAAGCCGGCGATGGCGCGTGGCGAGATTCAGGTAATTGGCGCGACTACAATTTCTGAGTACCGCAAATATGTAGAAAAGGATGCAGCGTTAGAGCGAAGATTCCAACCGGTTACGGTTGAGGAGCCTACGATAGAAGAGACAGAGCATATTCTACATGGCATAAAGAAACAATACGAAGAGCATCATGGTGTTGTGATTTCGGATGAGGCAATCAGTGCAGCTGTTGCCATGGCAGAACGTTATATATCAGAACGCTTCTTACCGGACAAGGCGATCGATTTGATGGATGAAGCGGCGGCAAATCTCAGACTTATGGCAGTGAAGGCACCAAAGCAGGTGTTGGACTTGGAACTGGAATTAAAAGACGTAGCATGTCAAGTCGAGAATTGTCTGATGCAAGGAGATATAGAGGGTGCGTCGAAAGCACGCAAGACACAAACGGAGATAGAAAAGAAACTGGCGACATTGAGAAAGCGCTACGAAAAAAATAAAAGCGGCAAATCACTTGTTCTGACAGAAGATGATGTGGCACAGGTAGTTTCCGCATGGACGAAGATTCCTGTTTCGCGTTTGAATGAAAAGGAAGCGGTTCGGTTGCGCAAGCTTGAAAAGACATTGCACAAACGCGTTGTTGGTCAGGAGGAGGCTGTTAGTGCAGTGTCGCGCGCAGTGCGAAGAGGTCGCGTAGGTCTGAAGGAAGCAGACCGACCAATCGGTTCTTTCCTGTTCCTGGGGCCTACGGGTGTTGGAAAGACTGAGATTTCCAAGGCTTTGGCAGAGGCAGTTTTTGGCGATGAAAAAGCAATGATTCGTGTGGATATGACAGAGTATATGGAGAAACACAGCGTTTCTAAGATGATTGGATCGCCACCCGGATATGTGGGACATGAAGAGGGCGGTCAACTCAGCGAAAAAGTTCGCAGGAATCCATATTCGGTTGTTTTGTTTGATGAGATTGAAAAGGCACATCAGGATGTCTTTAACATTTTGCTTCAGGTTCTTGATGATGGACATATCACGGATTCTCAGGGGCGTAAAGTCAGTTTCAAGAATACCATTATCATTATGACTTCAAATGCCGGCGCGCAGGCAATTGTTGAGCCGAAGAAATTAGGTTTTGCATCGGCGGACGATGAGAAGTCAAATTATGAGTTTATGAAAAACGGTGTCATGGAAGAAGTGAAGCGTCTCTTTAGACCAGAGTTTTTGAATCGTATTGATGAGACAATTGTATTTCGTTCTTTAAATAAGGATGACATGAAGCAGATTGTTACAATTATGTGTGGTTCTCTGATTGCCCGTTGCAAGGAACAGATGGACATCTCACTTACCATTCGAGATGCTGTAAAGAAGCATATCGTTGAGACTGCGTATGAACCAAAATACGGTGCGAGACCATTGCGTCGTAAGATTCAGACGGAGCTGGAAGATGCATTGGCAGAACAGATTTTATCCGGTGAGGTTGCTAAAGGCGATAACGTTTGCGTAACCATGAAAAAAGGGCAGATTGTCTTTCAAAACAACTAGATATTTTGTCTGTTCTATAATATAATAGAGACAAGTTGATAAGGCAGATATATTGTGTATCTGCGAGAGTGCAGGAGGAGAAAAAATGGCTGTGATTAGCGAGTTGATTCGTTTGGAATCAGATGGTACCGTTAGTTTTGGTGACTACAGTTTGGACACCAAGTCAAAGCTTGACAATGTAAAACATCAGGGGGATATTTACAAGGTTAAGACATTTAAAGAGATTACAAAGTTAGAACGAAATGGCGGATTTGTATATGAGTCTGTACCGGGTACAGCGGTTGGACATTTTGACGCTACAGAAAATGGTGTTTCCTTCACGGTCGAGGGAGTAGAGGACGCACAGATTACATTGGAACTTGAGCCGGAAACTGAATATGACATCACAGTAGGTGATGTAAATGCTGGTGTGATTAAGACGAACTTGGGTGGCAAACTTAGTCTTAGCGTTGAGTTAGAAGCAGATCGTGCTGTTAAGATTGTCGTCTCTAAGATGTAGTTTTTATTATTATTTATCGAAAAGAGTCAGACCTTCGGGTCTGGCTTTGTTTTTTTGAGGAGTTTGATATGGCAAAAGGTAAGTCGAGCATATTTTTTTGTCAAGAGTGTGGATTTGAATCCAGCAAATGGTCAGGACAGTGTCCGGCATGTAAAGCGTGGAACACTTTTGTAGAAGAAAAGGTTGATAGGAAAGCGACAGTGACAGTGACGCGAAAGGATATCGCGCAGATAAAACCATCGAAACTAAATGAGGTAGATAGTACTAACGAAAAACGCATTGGCACAAAAATTCAGGAATTGGACCGTGTACTTGGTGGTGGTATTGTTCCGGGTTCACTGATTCTGGTTGGTGGTGATCCCGGCATTGGTAAATCTACATTATTATTGCAAACATGTCAGAGACTTTGTGACCAGGGTATTTCGGTTTTATACATATCAGGCGAGGAGTCGCTACAGCAAATAAAAATACGCGCTGATCGTATCGGCAAATTTGCATCACAATTAGAACTCTTATGTGAGACGAATCTGGGGTTGATTCAGGGTGTTATCACAGAGCGAAAACCAAACGTTGTCATCATCGATTCGATTCAGACGATGTTTGATGAGAATGTTGCATCTGCACCGGGAAGTGTGTCGCAAGTCCGGGAGGCTACCAGTGTATTGATGCGATTGGCGAAAGAGCAGGGCATTGCAATCTTTGTTGTGGGACATGTTACAAAAGAAGGAGTGGTGGCAGGACCTAGGGTGTTGGAGCATATGGTAGATACTGTGCTTTATTTTGAGGGTGACCGCCATGCGACCTATCGTATACTCCGCGGTGTGAAAAATCGTTTTGGTTCCACAAATGAGATAGGCGTGTTTGAAATGCGACAGTGTGGTTTGGTCGAGGTGAAGAATCCTTCTGAATATATGTTGGAGGGTAAACCAAAAGGAGCAACGGGTTCGATCGTTGCATGCTCTATGGAAGGGACGAGACCGATTCTTGTGGAGATTCAAGCACTTGTGTGTCACAGTGCATTTGGTATGCCGCGAAGAACCGCTGCCGGAACCGATTATAATCGTGTGAATCTTTTGATGGCTGTGCTGGAAAAGACCGTTGGTCTGAAACTTTCCGATCAGGATGCATATATTAATATCGCTGGTGGTATCCGGGTGGTTGAGCCGGCGGTAGACTTGGGGCTTGTGATGGCAATTGTATCCAGTTATAAGAACAAACCGATTGATGACAGTGTGATTTGCTTTGGCGAAGTAGGACTGAGCGGCGAGATTCGTGGCGTGAATATGGTGGAACAGCGTATCATGGAGGCTGAGAAAATGGGATTTGCCACTTGTGTTCTGCCTAAAGTGTGTCTAAAAGGCATTCAAAATATGGAAGGAATCCAATTGATTGGTGTGGAGAATATCCGCGAGGCATTGAATTTACTTTGATTATTTTGGCAGAAAAAAATAAAAAAAGTTGTTGACAGACAGTTGGATACATGATACTATATCAGAGTTGCTGTTA
>CAYPAA010000040.1:0-17762 GCA_964408625.1 uncultured Roseburia sp.
AGAGCACTTGGCTACGGACCAAGGTGTCGGGGGTTCGAATCCTCTCACGCACGTGTTACAAAAAGGTCGAAAATCCTATATTTACAAGGGTTTTCGATTTTTTTATTGAGTTAATTAATTGTTCACTTGTGTTCACTTTTTTAGCCTATTTTTCTAAATGGAATCACGGTATCAGTTAAAAGCCGACAAAGATGTATTCAATAGTCAACTTTGCAGGCAATTGAAGCAAAAGCAAAATCGGTAATGATAGTTGCCACAATACTGCTGATAGTAGTATACATAAGTATTGTAAGGAATCGTGAAATTGCTTCATGGTAAGGGAAAGGAAGAATGAGTGAGGATTTGTTTGAAAAGTCACAGATTGTAAAAGAAGCGGCAGAGACACAAAAAGGATTAAACTGGGCATTAGAGATATTGATTTTTGTGGCAGTATACTTCGTCTGTAGCTTCGGAATGATGATTGTCATGATTCCGACGGAGATAATTATGCTGTTTGGCAACAACGATTACATACAGGCAATCAACTCTGGCGATATGGCAAGAATCATGGAAGTATCTATGGAGATGGCATCATCCGAAGGATATATGTTGATTATGCTTTTCGCAGATGCCATTATGATTGTATTGACCTGTCTGTTCTGTAAGTTACTGCAGAAGAGAAAAATGAGAACCATGGGTTTCTGCAAAAAAGCATTGTAAAAGAATACCTTATTGGTCTTGCGGCGGGTTTTGCATTCTTTTCCATAGCAGTTTTATTGGGTGTGGTATCCGGTGCATTTAAATTTGAAGGGCTTAATGCAAACATTTCCGTTGTTATGCTGATAGCTTTCTTTGTGGGATTTATGATTCGGGGAATGGCTGAAGAGGTGCTTTGCATAGGATATGAATTTGATGATTATGCGTAAGCACCGATAAAATCTTTTATCATACGAACCTGCTTCATCGCATCCTCTATCCCATTTTCATACAGTTTTTGCATGATGGCAGGGTCGGTGGTGTAGGTGCTAATCTTAATATCAGAGGAAGGACGAAAGACAAGCGCGCGTCCTTCCTTTTCCAGTTCCAGTATTTTATCCAAAGACGTATTGTAATTCTCATGACGGTGATTGAGCGCATCGACCGTCTTTGGGAAACGCTTGCGCAAAGCAAGCGTATAGGAGAAGCGATGTCCCTGTGGTTGCATGCGATAGCCTTTTGGTTTTGACAATATGACAATAAATTTGGTGCAACCGTCTGCCATCATTTTATCAATAGGAAGGGAGTCGCTCACACCACCGTCATAGTAATATTCACTGTCAATCAGAATCGGTTGGCACATGACAGGTAGGGCGCAAGTCGCCATAACAGGCTCATAATGATCCTGCGTCATGTCGTGTTTTGTGAAATATTTTGCTTTTCCGGTTGACGCATTTGTGGCTGGGAAAACCATCTCAGAGGGATTTGCCAAAATGGCTTCAAAGTCTAACGGATCGATACCATCAGAGTTGCTCATATTGCCATAGATGTACTGTAATCCAAACATGTTTTTTTTGAAGACAAAGTTTTTTAAACTGATATAGTTTGGGTCTTTTACATGAACGCAATAAAACCTTTGATTTCTATTGCGCTGCCCGGCGAGAAACGATGCAACATTGGCCGCTCCGGCTGAAACTCCCACACAGTAATCAAACTGAATCTTTTCATCTAATAAAATGTCCAATACGCCGGCGGAATAGGCACACTTCATTCCTCCGCCTTCTACAAGTAATCCTATTTTATTATTCATATTTGCAATAAACTTCTTTCGTTATTTTTGAACATATCTATTCTAGCATATTTTTGAAAACATAGGATATCAATTTTTAACAAAAAACAACTTGTGCGCGGGTAGTTTTGCCGATTGTATTGACAACATACTTTATGGTAAAATAGAAGTACAAATTTTTGATGGAGCTATTTGGAAATAAACATAAGAGGAGAAGTTTATGCTGGTTGACGATCAACGAAAGAGAAAACAGATTATTGAGAAGAACAGCAGTATCTTTAAAATTGCAGTTATTATTGATTTGACGGTACTCATACTTACACTGCTTGACCCGAAGAAATCCGTTTTTTTACCATTACCTATTATTGGCTGTATAGGCGCATTGATTGCTTTGTATTTTGTTTATAAAAAGCGAAGCAGAAATGTTTGGGGGATGTACTTGTGCTTGTATGTGTTACTGGTTGTATTTATTTGTGGTTTTCTGACGACGAACAGTTATTATATGTATGCCATCATGTACCCAATCATGCTGACTGTTGTTCTTATTATGGATTACACCATGGGATTTCGTGGTGTACTTGCGGCAATGGGGGTCAACATCATATATATTGTTCTATATGTGATTCGCAATGGTTTTGGAGATTTGCGCAATTTGATTACACAGTTAATTTTCGCAGGTGTTTCCTGTTATATTTCTCTTGTCGCCATTAAGATTATGGATCGCCATAACTTAGAGAATATCAAGGGGTTGCAGGAGAGTGCCGAAAACCAAAAAATTACATCCGATCAGGTGTTCAACGCGTCGGAGAGTATTTCGGAACAGTTGGATAGTGCACAATCTCTGATTAGCCAGTTGACAAATGCGGTTGACGAAACGAATCATTCTGCAACTGAAATCAATACGAGTATGAACCAAACGGTGACGGCAATCGAGCATCAGCTTGAAATGACAAGTCATATTCAACAGAATATTGAGAGCGCGAAAGAGCGCGCCACCGGCATGAACGATGTTGCCACGAAGACAATGGAGCGCGTGAATGAAAGTGCAGCCATGCTTGACGAATTGCGCAGGCAGGCAGTGGAATCCGCAGAGATTAACAACATTACGAGACAGACGACGGAGGAGTTGAATGCTCGTATTCGTGAAGTGGAAAATATCGTTGGAACGATTATGGATATCTCGAGTGAAACGACATTACTTGCATTAAATGCTTCTATTGAGGCAGCGAGAGCTGGCGAGGCTGGGAAAGGGTTTGCAGTTGTTGCAGATGAAATCCGGAAATTGTCAGAGGGCACGAAGGCTTCATCAGAGCGTATTGCGGATATCATCGAAAAACTTTCTGTGAATGTGGAGCATGCCTCTACAAATATGCAGCGCTCCGCAGAGACGGCAGAGAAACAAAATGAGATGATTACGGAGACGAGTGATAACTTTGATGCGATATCAAAAGAGATAGCACTTTTATCGCAGGATATTTCCGGCATTACGGAGGAAGTTACCAATATCTACACAGCAAATACAGAGGTGATGGACAGTATCACAAATATATCCGAGACGAGTTCAGAGGTTGCAAGAGCTTCGCAAAACAGTTTATCTGTCAGCGAAGAAGGAAAGACGTACATGCATAAGATGAATGATACACTATCCGGAATCTTTAGCATCTCTCATGAGATGAAAGAAATTGTGGAACATAGCCTTGTAGAACTAGATATGGACAAAGCGGATGTGATTGAAGAACTTACAGAAAAACAAAAGGAATCCTTAAAAAAGGGCGAGCGGATTTAGATGATTTCACTTTGTAATGTGAGGAGAATAAAATGAAATATAGAAGGATACGTATGATGTCATTGCTGATTATTGTTGTTGGCATTGGAGTGATTCTTTATTTTCTTCCAAAGGTAGACAAAATGCAGAAGGAACCACAGCAGGAGGCGATGCAACAGGAAACGCCGATAGAAGAATCTGAGCCGGAGCCAATCACGGTTACTATTTCTGCCACAGGAGATTGTACCTTCGCACCTACACAGAGCCACGGTTACAGTGGCTCTTTTCACGAGTATTATGATAAAAACGGACCGGAATATTTTATGCAGGGTGTGAAAGACATTTTTGCAGGTGATGATTTTACGTTGGTAAATTTGGAGTGTACTTTGACAAATGCCACGAACTACGAGGAGAAAGAGTTTGTACTTGTTGGGAAACCGGAGTATGCAAAGATTCTTTCGCTTAGTTCCATTGAGGGCTGTTCTATGGCAAATAACCATACCCTTGACTGTGGTACGAATGGTCTGCAGGATACGAAACAGGCGGTGGCTGACAGCGGTGTCAGCTACGCTTACTATGATGAGGTTGGTATGTATGAAACAGCAGAAGGCATCAAAATTGGCTTTGTATCATCCAGTCTGTTATCACAGGGGGCAGATCGGGAACAGTATATGCAAGATGGCATTACACAGCTTCGGGAACAAGGCGCGGATATTGTGATTGCGTGTTGTCACTGGGGGATAGAGAGGACATACTATCCTACGGAGTATCAGGTGAAGATGGCACATCAGTGTATCGATTGGGGAGCAGACCTTGTGATTGGAAATCATCCCCATGTCGTACAGGGAATAGAGACATACAATGGAAAAGTGATATGCTATAGTTTGGGAAATTTCTGCTTTGGTGGAAACTCTGACCCGACAGACAAAGATACATTTATTTACCAGCAGACTTTTACATTTGAGGACGGTGTTCTTCAGTCAGGCATAGATGCGTGCATGATTCCTTGCACGGTGAGCAGCGTGGCAAATTACAATGACTATCAACCGACAGTTGCAAAGGGCGATACAAAAAGCCGCATCATACAAAATATGCGGACATACGCGGCAGGATATAGCGATTTACAGATTGAAGATGATGGTACATTGCGGGTACCGCAGTAGAATATGTTGAAATAAGGAGAGGACGATGGAAGAATCAAATTATATCGCACCGGGGGCTCAGGTCGTCGGGAATGTGACTTTGGGAGAGAATACGAGCATTTGGCACAATGCGGTTGTGAGAAGTGATCATCGAAAGATAACGGTCGGCAATCGCAGCAATGTTCAGGATAATGCGACATTACATGTTGAAGTAGAGAACGATATTACGATTGGTGATTACGTGACGGTGGGGCATAACGCCATTGTTCATGGATGCGTCGTTGGCGATAATACGATGATTGGTATGGGTGCTATTGTCATGACGGGGGCTGTGATAGGGAAAAACTGTATTATCGGTGCCGGCGCCATTGTTACAGAGGGAAAAGTAATACCGGACAATTCGATTGTCATGGGAATTCCGGGCAAGATCGTCAAAGAGGTAAGCCGGGAACAAGCCGAGTATAATACAGTCAATGCAGATCATTATGTGGAACTGGCAAATAAGTACAAGAGTGGGATCTTAGGATAGTTTATTATGTGACCGAAATTTCTATTGTATGTTGCGTGTTATTTCATATATAATATCTATGTGTGAAAAATGAATGGAAAATTGTAAAAATATATGCATGGGGGAAAGAGAGGAATCGTATATGGTAGCAGTATTATGTAGCAAAACATGGGAAGAAGCAGCTGAGAAACTCAGAAAGAGTCGTCTGAGTACACTGGAACAGGGAAATCAAGATGTTGCCTGCTGGGTGGAGGCATTTGATTTGACAATTGAGTGCATCAAGGAGCAGAGACACACCAATCCAGGATTTGCATCTGAGCTGAACTTGTTGGATGAGGAGACAGGAAACAAATACAATCTCTTAGAAGATTTGGAGGCCTACTTTGATCATATGGAGGAAGTAGGAAAGTGGGAGCAGGTAATTGAATCCTGCGATAAACTTTTTGAACTGTTTGCATGGAAAGATATGCGACCTTCTGAGTTTAAGTTCAGAAAAGGAAATGCACTCGAAGCCTTGAAGCGTTATGACGAAGCGGAGGAGTTTGGGAAAGCATGGTTGGAGGAATACCCGGATGATTTATATGCCGCAGCATCCAATGTTTATCTGAAAATTACGATGGGTAAATACGATGAGGCAGAGGAGATTACAGAAAAGTATTTGGGTGAAGACCTCATCTGTGACAAGAAGACGGATACCTTCTTTATGGCGGCGTATCGTTTATATGAAATGACGGATAATATTGATGCGAAACGCCGTGTGGAAAAGAAGATTGCCGACTATAACAAGATGATAGAAAATCGCAAATAATAGATGTTACAACGAGAAAAGGAGTACGAAGATGGGCGGATTTTTTGGCGTAGCTACAAAAGAAGACTGCGTTTTTGATTTGTTTTTTGGAGTTGATTACCATTCACATTTAGGAACGAGACGTGGCGGTATGGCAGTATATGGTGAGAATGGTTTTGACCGTGCCATTCACAACATTGAAAACGCACCTTTCAGAACAAAGTTTGATAAAGATATGCGTGGGATGAAAGGTTACTATGGTATTGGATGTATTTCTGACTATGAGCCGCAGCCTTTGATTGTCCGCTCTCATCATGGTACCTATGCATTGACAACGGTTAGTAAGATTAACAATACAGAAGAACTGACAAAGAAACTTTTCGAGCAGGGACATTCTCATTTCCTTGAGATGAGTGGTGGCGATATCAACGCGACAGAGCTGGTCGCATCATTAATTAATCAGAAGGAAAATCTGATTGATGGTATCAAATACGCATTGGAAGCTGTTGATGGTTCTCTTTCGTTACTCTTGTTGAATCGGCAGGGAATCTATGCGGCAAGAGATAAAATGGGGCGTACGCCGATTGCCATCGGTCATAAGACAGATTCATTTTGCGCTTCCTTTGAAAATTTTGCCTATAAAAATTTGGGCTATACAGATTACAAGGAGTTGGGACCGGGTGAGATTGTCGTAATGACTGCTGATAACTGCGTGACATTGCAGCATCCGGGTGATGATATGAAGATCTGTACGTTCCTTTGGGTATATTATGGATATCCGGCAAGTTCATATGAAGGAACAAGTGTAGAGGAGATGCGTTATCGTTGTGGTGCCAAGATGGCACAGCGTGATAGCGCGAAACCGGATATTGTAGCGGGTGTTCCGGATTCGGGCACAGCACATGCGGTGGGATATGCAAATGAGTCGGGGGTTCCATTTTCGAGGCCATTTATCAAATATACACCTACTTGGCCAAGATCCTTTATGCCGACGATTCAGAGTCAAAGAGATATGATTGCGAGGATGAAGATGCTCGCAGTGGAAGACTTGATTCGTGACAAGAGTTTACTTTTGATTGACGATTCGATTGTGCGTGGTACACAGTTGCGCGAGACGACAGAGTTTTTGTATGAGAATGGTGCCAGAGAAGTACATATCCGTCCGGCGTGTCCACCACTGGTATATGGATGTAAGTATTTAAACTTTTCGCGCTCGACCTCAGAGATGGAATTGATTACAAGACGTGTGATTCAGCGTTTGGAGAATGGAAATGTGACGGATGAGATTCTTCAGGAGTACACAGATCCGGATTCAGAAAAGTATGAAACTATGGTGGAAGAGATTCGTAAGGAATTGCATTTTACATCATTACGCTTCAATCGTCTGGATGATATGCTTGCGTCTGTTGATATTGATAAGTGTAAGCTCTGTACATATTGTTGGGACGGAAAAGAATAAGGGAACATGTAGAACGAGGCAGTTGCACATGAAAGTGCGACTGCTTTTTTGTTTGTGCCCCATGCGCCCTACCGTGCCGTGGGGCAAGGCGGCGTGGGACGTGGATTTTACATCTGACTAAACAGGTGTCTTGTCACCTGATGGGTACTGTGTTATACTCTTATAAAATGCGATATAGGAGGAGACTTATGCAGGTTGCAGAGAGAATAAAAGAATTAAAAAAGGAAAAGAATGCAGTCATTCTTGCCCATTATTATGTGGACAAGGATGTACAGGATATAGCGGATTATGTGGGGGATTCTTTCTACCTAAGTAAAGTTGCTACAAAGGTGGATGCGGATAGCATCGTCTTTTGCGGAGTGGAGTTTATGGGGGAGAGTGCGAAGGTGCTAAACCCTAGTAAGCGGGTTTTCATGCCGGATATGACAGCGGATTGTCCGATGGCACATATGGCCGCGGCGGAGGAGATTGCCCGCGTGAGAGCTGCATATGACGATGTGGCAGTCGTTTGCTATATAAATTCTACAGCACAGTTAAAGGCAAATGCAGATGTCTGCGTGACATCATCGAACGCTGTGAATATTGTACGAAAATTGCCAAACAAAAACATTTTCTTTATTCCGGATAAGAACTTGGGAAGTTTTGTTGCAAAGCAAGTGCCGGAGAAAAACATAATCCTTAATGATGGTTGTTGCCCAAGACATGTGGAAATCACGGCTGACGCGGTATTGGAGGCAAAGGCAAAATACCCGGATGCAAAATTTGCAGTACATCCGGAGTGCACTGCTGATGTGCTGGAACAAGCAGATTATACCGGCAGCACGTCAGGGATTATTGATTATGTTGTCAAGACGGATGCGAACGAATTTATTATAGGAACTGTGGACGGGGTTTTTGCTGAAATTGAAAAACGGGCACCGGGAAAAACATTACATAGAGTGAAATCAGAACAAATCTGTGGCGATATGAAAAAGGTGACACTCGAAAAAGTGTTAGAGGTATTGGACAAGGAGACCAACGAGGTGTTTGTAGATGCTGATTTGGCAGAGGCATCCATGAAACCACTGGAGCGCATGCTGGCTCTGGGATAGGAATGGAGAGAATATGAAGACGGATGTATTGATAGTGGGATGCGGATGCTCGGGCCTATACAGTGCATTGCATTTGCCGGAGGACAAACAGATTGTCATCATTACAAAATCGGATGCAGAGAGTAGTGATTCGTTTCTGGCACAAGGTGGCATGTGCACACTTACCTGTGATGAGGACTATGACGCATTTTTTGAGGATACACTTGCAGCAGGGCATTATGAAAACGACAGGAAATCGGTGGAGATTATGATAAAATCTTCGCAGGATGTGGTGGAGGAACTGACATCTCTTGGCGTAGAGTTTCAAAGAGATTGGTATGGAAATCTCGTATATACGAAAGAGGGGGCACATCGTGCAAACCGCATCGTTTTTCATAAAGATACAACAGGAAAAGAGATTACCAGCCATCTGCTTGCGGAAGTACGAAAAAGAAAAAACATAACGATTCTTGAGCATACAACGCTCATTGATATCATAGAAAAAGACAATCGATGTTATGGCGCCGTTGTGGAAAAGGATGATGGAAGTCTTGAAAAGGTGGTAGCAGAACAGGTGGTGCTTGCAACCGGCGGCGTCGGTGGTGTATATGAGCACTCCACCAATTTCCGGCACTTGACGGGGGATGCAATTGCGATTGCAGTCCGCCACAACGTGGAATTAAAAGATATTACATATTTGCAGATCCACCCGACAACGCTATATGTTGAAGGCGCCACAGAACGAAGTTTTTTGATATCTGAGTCAATGAGAGGTGAGGGCGCAAAACTCTATGATAAAAATGGAGAACGCTTTGTGAATGAATTGTTGCCACGAGATGTTTTGGCAAAGGCCATTTATGAACAGATGGAGAAGGATGGAACAAAGCATGTGTGGGAAGATTTTTCGGATATTCCCAAGGAGGAGTTGTTGACACACTTTCCAAACATTGTAAGTCATTGCAAAAAGATGGGCTATGACGTGCTGCAGGAAAGCATTCCGGTCGTTCCGGCGCAACATTATTTTATGGGCGGTGTGCGCGTTAATTATGAGAGTAAGACGAGTATGGATTGTCTATATGCGGTAGGAGAGACAGCGTGCAATGGTGTTCACGGAAGGAACCGCCTGGCGAGCAATTCACTGCTGGAGAGTCTCGTCTTTGCAAAGAGAGCGGCAGAAGATATTGCGAAAAATGGCGATGCGGCAAAGAATGAAGCGTTCGTTTCGCAGGTATCATTGGACGCATATCGTGACTTGGAAGCGTTGCAGAGAGAGAATATCGAGATTGTGAGAAAAAAGGTGGGAGGAGAAGCAAATGTTTGATGAAGTGACATTGAAATTAAATGTAGATCCATTGATTGTAAGCGCACTAAAGGAGGATATCACAAGTGAGGATGTCAGCACGAACAGCGTTATGCCGGAGCCGAGGCTTGGTGAAGTGGATCTGATTTGTAAGGAAGATGGCATCATCTGTGGATTGCAGGTTTTTGCAAGAACCTTTAAGTTGATGGATGAATCAACGAATGTGGAACTTTTTGCGAAAGATGGAGATGAGGTTAGGAAAGGGCAGGCACTTGCGAAGGTTACAGGCGATATTCGAGTGCTCTTATGTGGTGAGCGAACAGCACTCAACTATTTGCAGAGAATGAGTGGTATTGCGACATACACACACGCGGTTGCAACAATGCTTGAAGAAACCGGAGTCAAGTTGTTGGATACGAGAAAAACTACGCCAAACAATCGAATTTTTGAAAAGTATGCGGTTCGTGTGGGCGGGGGAAACAATCACCGTTACAATCTGACAGATGGCGTGTTACTCAAGGATAACCACATCGGTGCAGCCGGTGGAGTGAAGGAAGCGATTGCGATGGCGAAGGAATACGCGCCGTTTGTTCGCAAAATTGAAGTTGAGGTGGAGAACCTTGCTATGGTGCGTGAGGCGGTGGAAGCCGGAGCGGATATTATCATGCTTGACAACATGGACCATGAAATGATGGCGGAGGCACTTTCCATTATCGATGGACGTGCAGAGGTTGAGGTGTCCGGCAATATGACAAAAGAAAATCTGGAGAAGCTCTCCGGATTGGCAGTTGATTATGTGTCGAGCGGAGCTTTGACGCATTCTGCACCAATTTTGGATGTTTCATTGAAACATTTACATCCTATAGCATAGACAGAGGTAAAAGCAGTGAGTGGAGAAAATCGTAGAGAAAATATAATTCACATATTGCAATCCAGTGATGCGCCGGTTTCCGGTGTGAGTTTGGCAAAGCAGTTAGATGTAAGCCGACAGGTTATCGTTCAAGACATTGCGTTGCTTCGTGCGAAGGACTATCAAATTTTATCTACAAATCGAGGCTATGTTCTTGCGCGTGAAAAAGAGTGCTCTCGTGTCTTTAAAGTAATTCACTCGGATCAGGAGGTAGAAACGGAACTTCAAACCATTATCGACCTTGGAGGTTGGGTGAAGGATGTTTTTGTATACCACAAAATATACGGCGTTGTAAAGGCAGAGATGAATCTGCATTCGAGAAGAGACATTGCAGAGTATAGAAAGGACTTGGAAAGTGGAAAATCAACGCTATTGAAAAATGTGACAGCGGGGTATCATTATCACACGGTAATAGCGGAGGATGAGCAAACGCTTGATTTGATTCAGGACGCGTTGGCGAAGGTTGGTTTTTTGGCGAAACTGCAGGAATATGAACCGGTTGATTTTTGGGAAGAATCTCGATAGAAAAGGAGAATACACATGGCAGAAACAATCGATATTGTAGAACGGGCGATTTGTTTTTCAACAAAAGCACATACGGGAGCAACAAGGAAAGGGTGTGGTTTGCCTTATATTGTGCATCCGATGGAAGCTATGACCATTGTTGCATCTATGACATCGGATAAGGAGGTCATTGCGGCGGCGGCGCTTCATGATGTGGTGGAGGACACTGCCTACACGATAGAGGATATCAGAGAGAACTTTGGTGAGCGGGTAGCGATGCTTGTAGCGTATGAGACGGAGAATAAGCGACCGAATCTGCCGAAAGCGGATACATGGAAGATTCGCAAACAGGAGCAATTGGAACAAGCTGTGGATGCACCGTTTGAGGCAAAGATGATTATGCTCGCAGATAAGCTGTCAAATCTGAGGGCAAGTTTGCGAGATTATCGGGTGAATGGCGCCGGTATTTGGCAAAAATTCAATATGAAAGATGAAAGAGAACAGGAATGGTACTTCCGAAAGGTGGCTGAGGTTTTGTCTGAGTTGCGTGATACTGCAAGTTATCAGGAATATGTGTCGATTATAGAAGAAATTTTTCAAAAAGAATAAAATTTTGTAGTAGACTTTTGTATCAACTATGATATAATGGATATAGTGAGCGAAAGGAGTCATGTTTCATGGCATTATCGATTGGTCGATTGGGTGGTGCATCATCTACGGCTTACGTTGCGATGCAACCACAGAATTATTCATTAAATAATCAGTCAACTGTTTCCACAGCATATGAGGAGTCATTGTTGCAGGTAAGTGGTACAGGAGCCGGGGATGCGATTGATAGCACACATCCGGTACAATATCCAAACGCACAGTTGACAGAGAATCGAATTGCACAGATTCGAGGAGCACAGCAGGCTGAAAAAGGATATCATTCTATAGCATCCGCATTTGAAGGATATACAGCTTCCTACAATGCGAATCTACAGGGCACTACCTATAGTACAACAGGTGCCGGAATTGATGTATTTGCATAGCGAAGATTGGATGAGGTCAGACAGAAGGTTTGGCCTTATTTTTTGCATTTTATTTGGAAACTGAACGCATTGAAAAGCTTTCGATGTGATTCGACAATTCTTGACAGAAAAGTAAAAAAGACCGAAATTTCGGTCTTTTTTGAGGGGAGTATAAATAATTAATAAGGGGTGTAAAAGGAAACTTCCTTTTACATTGCCCATTGTATACTAAAACATTTTGGAATGCAACCCCCAAAGTGAAAAAATTTCTATTATTTTCTAAATTATGAAATCCAGAATTTAAGGTGTAATTCGTTGACACACATTTTTAGAAAAGATAAGATGGTAAGAGAAAAGAGGAAGCATATGAAAATAATACAATTGATTGCTCCATGTCATTTTGGGATGGAAGCAGTTTTAAAAAGAGAGATATATGATCTGGGATATGATATTACATTGGTAGAGGATGGCAGAGTTACTTTCGAGGGAGATCTGGAGGCGATTTGCCGAGGCAATGTTTTTTTGCGGACAGCAGAACGGTTGATGGTGCAGGTTGGACGCTTTCGTGCGACTACGTTTGACGAACTGTATGAGGGAATCAAGGCATTGCCGTGGGAAGAGTGGATTCCGAAAGACGGAAAGTTTTGGGTGACAAAAGCATCCTCTGTGAAGAGCAAGCTTTTCAGTGCTTCCGATATACAATCGATTGCAAAAAAAGCGATGGTGGATCACCTCAAAAATGTTTATTCCGTAACATGGTTTGAGGAAAATGGGGCTAGTTTTCCGATTAGAATCTTCCTATTAAAAGATGAAGTCACAGTAGCGCTTGATACGACAGGAGATCCTTTGCATAAGCGAGGATATCGTACATGGACGAGTAAAGCGCCGATTTCGGAAACGCTTGCAGCAGCGCTGATTTTGCTGACGCCGTGGAGAAAAGACCGCATTCTGATTGATCCGTTTTGCGGTAGTGGGACATTTTTGATTGAAGCAGCACTGATGGCAGCAAATATGGCACCGGGCATGAATCGTTCTTTCACGGCAGAACAGTGGACCCATGTGATTCCAAAATCAATGTGGTATGAGACAATAGAAGAGGCTAGGGAACAGATGGATATGAATGTGCACCCTGACTTACAGGGATATGATATTGATCCGGACATGGTGCGCATTGCCAGGGAGAATGCAAAACAGGCAGGGGTGGAGCATATGATTCATTTCCAGCAGAGAGATGTGGCGGATACAAAGCACAGCAAAAAATATGGTTTTATCATTACAAACCCACCGTATGGGGAACGTTTGGAAGATAAAAAGAATTTACCGGAATTGTATGGAAACTTGGGAAATGTTTTTCGGGAATTGGATTCATGGTCGCTATATGTGATTACGTCCTATGAGGATGCGGAGAGATTTATTGGTCGCAAAGCGGATAAGAATCGTAAATTATACAACGGAATGATCCGCACATATTTTTATCAGTTTATGGGGCCGAAGCCGCTGAAGAAAAAGGTTAGAGGTAAAAAATGAAGTATTCAAAAAGGTATGCTGTACTTACAGCAATACTGATCTTTGCTTTTTTGATAAAACTCAATACTTGGAATGACGAATATGCAGAGGTGGAGACATTTCGCGGAGCGACATTACAGGACGAAGTGTTCTATCCCTTGAAGGCGAGAAGCGTAAATGAAGAGGGTTTGCTTTCTCTGACACTCGGGGAGACGACTTACGGAAGACAGGACGGTGTTATCCTCGGAGATTATATGCAGGTCTTAGTTTCTCTGGATTTTGTTCAGGATGTCTTTGGATGCAGTGCGCGGGCGTTTCAGGATGAGGTCCAGCTTTGCCATAATGATGATGTTTATTTCTTTCCCTTCAGGGAAGAGTATGTAATGATATCAGGAGACGTCAGGGAAATTGCAGCACCGGCGGAGATGCATGACGGTGAAGCGTACTTGCCGTTGGCAGATTTGTGCCGTTTCTTTTCATGTGATTTTTCTTTTGATGTCAGTAATTATCAGGCGGTGATGTCTGATGATTTCGAGAGAGGAGATTTGCCGGAATCTTTTGACTTGCGCAAAAATAAATGTGTGTCAAAGGTGCGAGATCAGGGTAGCGATTCCACTTGCTGGGCACAGGCGTCTTTGACGGCATTGGAGTCCTCACTACTGCCGGGGGAACCGTATTCCTTTTCAGTAGACCATATGGTATCGAACAGTGCAATGAATTCGGAAGAAGCAGATGGCGGAGAGTATACAATGGCACTCGGTTATCTTTTGTCGTGGACGGGACCTGTGCAAAATCAAAAAGTAGAGAAGCATGTTCAGGAAGTGCATTTTTTTGAAAAGGATGATGCGACGGATATCAAATGGGCTGTATACCAGCATGGCGGTGTGTCCACCTCGATTTATGCGAATGTGTCTGCATCCAATTTGAATAAATCTTCTTATTATAGTTCGGCAAAGAAAGCGTATTGCTATTCGGGGGACAATAAGCCCAACCATGAGGTTGTTATCATCGGTTGGGATGACAGCTTTCCCAAAGAAAATTTTCATGGCGATGTTCCGGAGGATGGCGCATTTATCTGCCAGAATAGTTGGGGAGATGATTTTGGCGAGAAGGGCGTGTTTTATGTCTCTTATTATGACTCCAATATTGGAAATCAGGCAGTTTCCTATGTGAAGATAGAAGATGTAGATAATTACGATTCGATTTACCAAAGCGATTTGTGCGGATGGATTGGACAGGTAGGCTTTAACAAAGAAAAGATACATGGAGCCAATGTTTTTGAAGCAGAGCAGAACGAAGACATCACGAGTGCAGGATTTTATGCATTGGGTAAGAACACAGCATATCAGATTTTTGTTGTTTCCGATTATAAGGGGGTATCCTCTTTGGCAAATCGCGTCGAAGTGGCAAGTGGTACACTGGATGATGCGGGATATTACACGATTCCTTTTGAAAAACCATGCACGGTGGAAGCGGGACAAAAATTTGCTGTCATCGTAGCGTTGTCTACACCGGGAAGTGAACATCCGATGGCGATAGAATACCAGGCGGAAGACATGAAAAAACAAGTTGATATTTCAGACGGTGAAGGGTATATCAGCAACAATGGATTGGACTGGGACAGTGTAGAAGAAACAACAAAGGGAAATTTATGTATCAAAGCATATGGTAAACTTCATCAAGCCACAAAATGAGAACAGGAATTGGATAAATGGAAAGAAGAGTGATTCGGGGCGCTGCAGTCATGTTGTTGGCGTTGACGATTGCAGTGAACTTCGTATTATTGAACTATTCGGATTTACATGTGTTTGCACTACAAAAGAGGGTTGAGTATACAGCACGCGTCAAATCGGGCTACTCTGTATTAGATTTAATGCGAGAGGAAACAGACATCCTCAAGGGCAATGGCGGCGTGTCCGATAATCAAAAACAACTTCGCATAGAGTTGCCAAAAAACGTTTCGGCGGAGCAGGTTAAGATACAGAATCAGTATGTCTATCAGACCATAAAGGTCGAGATTCCGCATATTGGCAATTCATACTTTTATGATTACCCGATGATAGGGAGCAGTGACTACATTACTGACATTACATTTGAAGTGGGCAGGGATGCCGGCGTGATTAACATTGTGCTTGACGGCGTTTATGAACTCGATATGGAGATACAAGGGCAGTATATCTATATTGATTTTGTAGACCCACATGAGATTTATGATAAAATAGTTGTTGTCGATGCCGGACATGGCGGAAATGCGCCGGGGGCGACGAAGCAGGGAATCAGCGAAAAAGATATCGACCTTGCGATTGTGAAAGAAATAAAACAGTTATTTGATGCGGATCAGCGAAATATTGGCGTATACTACACGCGATTAGATGACACAAATCCTTCATTGGAAAGCCGTGCTGCACTTGCAAATGCATTATCAGCAGATTTGTTTTTGAGTGTACATAATAATTCGACGGCAAGTGGCCGCATGTCAGGCATTAATGGCACAGAGGTGATGTATCGCGTGACAGATGAATCCGGTGGTTCCAAGCGGTTTGCCGAGTTGTGTTTGGATTCGATCCTAAATAAGCTGGGAAGTCAGAACAAGGGTGTTGTGGCTGGTGACGATATCTATATTATCAGAACGGCAAATATGCCGGTGGCATTGGTGGAAGTGGGATTTATGACAAATCAGGAAGAGTTAGACAAACTGAATTCACCGGAATACCAAAAAGCTTGTGCGCAGGCATTATATGAAGCAATTTTACAAATGTTGGAGGTGGAAGATGAGTAAACAAATCATTTTTGCGACAGGAAATAAAGATAAGATGAGAGAAATCCGCGAGATTTATGGGGATTTGGACTATGAGATTCTTTCAATGAAAGAAGCCGGTGTGGATATCGACATCGTGGAAGATGGAGTGACATTTGAAGAGAATGCCATCATCAAGGCGAAAGCAGTTGCAGAGTGCTGTCGTGATGCCATTGTGTTTGCCGATGACTCGGGTCTTGAGATCGACTATATAAATAAAGAGCCGGGTGTATATTCTGCCAGATATATGGGGGAAGATACTTCCTATGAGGAGAAAAATGCAAACTTGATCGCGCGTTTGGAAGGCGTCGCAAAGGAAGACAGAACGGCGCGTTTTGTCTGTGCGATAGCTGCGGTATTCCCGGATGGTTCAAGCAAGGTCGTAAGAGGAACGATTGAGGGATATATCGGGTATGAACCGGCAGGCACCAATGGATTTGGCTATGATCCTATTTTTTATGTGGATGCGTATGGATGTAGTACGGCAGAATTGCCGCCGGAAGAAAAAAACAAGATTTCCCATAGAGGAAATGCATTGCGAAAGATGAAGGAAGAGTTGATTGCCTATGAAAATACTGGTTGTTAGTGATACACACAGAAGACATGAAAATTTAGACACCGCTATTATGCGCGAGATGCCCGACCGTATCTTTCATCTGGGAGATGGGGAAGGCTGTGAATTTTATATGGAAGCGATGGCGGGGTGCCCGGTGGATATCGTCTGTGGAAATTGTGATTTGGGAAGCAGTCTGCCCTCTCAGATTCTTGTCGAGGTGGGGGCGCACAGGATAATGCTTACTCATGGGCATTACTATGGCGTGAATTATGGAACGGAGACGTTGATAGAGGCTGCAAAGGGATATAAAGCAGATGGCGTGATTTTTGGACATACGCATGTGCCGTATCTTGAGCAGTCGGACATTACTGTTTTGAATCCGGGAAGCATCTCATTTCCACGCCAGGAAGGGCGACGTCCGTCTTATGCCGTGATGGAATTGGATGATGATGGAGAACTGCAATATCGAATCTGTTATTTATAATTTGTCACAAAAGTTTTTTAAAAAGTTGTTGACATTTACATATGGCTCACATATAATATTACTTGCGTCACGAGTGGGGCGCAGTAAAATATCGGGGTGTGGCTCAGTTTGGCTAGAGCACCTGGTTTGGGACCAGGGGGTCGCAGGTTCGAATCCTGTCACCCCGATTGGTGTTTTCAAAAAGCGATTATTTGATGCGGCGCAGTTAGTCGTAATCGTG
>CAYPAA010000041.1:0-14492 GCA_964408625.1 uncultured Roseburia sp.
CCTCATAACAATTCTTTTGTTATTATACTGTTTTACGGTTTTGATTTCAAGGTTTTTCTACAATATTTAGTGTTTTTGTCAGGTCGCGGCACAATAATTAGTAATCATATCCTTCATAATGCCTCATATACTATATAATAATTTGATTCTTATGGCGTTATATGAATACATTATGTAGAAGACTTCTTATTTCACTTATGATGACCGTGATCTTCTTATCTCATGCTATCCTTCCTGCTTTCGCAGAAGATACCCCTCCAGACACCCCAGAACAACCGGCATTGGAGATATCCGCTCCAAGCGCTATCTTAATGGAAGCCTCCACCGGAACCATCTGCTATGCAAAAGATGCAGAAAAGCCATTACCGATGGCCAGTGTAACCAAGGTAATGACTATGTTATTAATCTTTGATGCAATTGACGCTCATAAATTGTCACTTGAGCAAGAGATATCCATATCGGATCATGCAGCATCCATGGGTGGATCTCAAGTCTTTCTTGAGCCCGGAGAAGTCCAGACAGTTCAAACACTGATAAAATGCATTAGTATTGCCAGTGCGAATGACGCGGCTGTTGCCATGGCAGAAGCCACCGCCGGTTCTGAAGAACAGTTTGTTGCACTCATGAACGAGAAGGCAAAAGAATTACATATGAACAACACGCATTTTGTAAATTGTTGTGGTCTTGACGCAGAAGACCACTATTCCAGTGCAAAAGATCTTGCCCTAGTCAGCAGGGAACTCGTTACAAAACATCCTGAAATCTTTGAATATACCAGCATTTGGCAAGAAGATATTACACACACTACCAGAAAAGGTACCACTCCTTTTACACTGACAAACACAAATAAATTGATGAAACAATATCCTTATGCTACCGGATTAAAGACCGGTTCTACTAGCGTTGCAAAATTCTGTTTGTCTGCCACTGCCAGAAAAGATGGTATGGATTTTATTGCGGTTATTATGGCTGCACCGACACCAAAAGATCGTTTTAAAGATGCCACAAGACTCTTAGAATACGGTTTTGCAAACTCTGCACTATATCAGGACAGCATTACAAAAAGTACGAAAAGCATCAAGGTCAGCAAGGGGAAACTGGACGCTGTCAAAGTCCGTCCTAAGAGTGATTTTTCCTTCCTTGCCGTAAAAGGTGAAAACATTTCTAACATTCATAAAAAAGAAAACTACCCAAAACAACTTGTGGCACCAATCAAAAAAGGAACAACCGTTGGCACTGTCGATTACTACATCGGCGACAATAAAATCGGTTCTGTTCCCATCGTGACGGTATCCTCTGTAAAAAAGGCTGATTTCTCATTTTACATAAAGCAGTTATTTCACCAGATGTCACTCTCGGATAAGAGCTCCGGCAAATAAATCATTTTATTGTCTTCCATTTGCTTACTGTGTTCAAACATCCTGAGTTTCACCTCCACCGGTGATAAAAACGGATACTTTTGCAGAAGTAACGCAATTCCCCCCGATACAACAGGCACAGCCATCGACGTGCCTGTTTTCTTTGTATACCCGCCGGTATTGCTGCAACTTACAATTTCATTTCCGGGCGCATAGATTTCCGGTTTTAAGACACAATCAGCCGTCGGGCCTCTTCCACTATATTTGCTTGGTATATATTGATTCCCGATAATATCTACACTTCCAACGGTGATTACTTTTGCATTTGTACCCGGAATCGTCACACTGCCCTCTCGCGGACCATTATTTCCGGCAGCACATACCGTGATAATCCCCAAATCCCATGCATGTTCCACCGCATCCATAAGCGCCTTTTGTTTTTCTTTCTCCACCCGCTGAATCAAGCCAACCGATATATTTAATATCCGTATATTATAACGACATTGATTCTCAATGCACCATAGAATCCCTTGTAAAAGATGCTCAATTTTTCCTTCCCCGTTTTTTCCCAAAACCTTTCCTACAATCAAGCTGCTCCCCGGCGCTATCCCTTGATACTTTCCTGCGGATCGCTTCCCACTTCCTGCGCAGATTCCCGCAATATGTGTTCCAT
The DNA here is from genome assembly GCA_964408625.1 of uncultured Roseburia sp. GTDB lineage: Bacteria > Bacillota > Clostridia > Lachnospirales > Lachnospiraceae > Pararoseburia. The sequence goes on from CAYPAA010000041.1 coordinate 2,032, forward strand.
GTCCATAATCATCATATAGTGCTATTTTTTCATCAACAAAATCACGAAAAACAAGTATTCTATCTTCAAAATCAGAATGATTTACTATTCCACTGTCTAAAATACAAATTCTGACCGGTTCATACCATCTTACATCCAGTTCCTTATCATACCCAATATAATTTCTTACTCTATTCATCGGTAATATATCATTTTTTATTATAATATGAAAAAGCAACAAAAAAGAGGCTAGACCTTATCAGTCTAACCTCAGATTTGACATTTTTCTTACTGAACATCTTTGATGCTGAAGCTAATTCTGCCCATCTTATCCTTGCCAAGGCAAACCACCTTGACAACATCGCCAAGTGTGAGAACATCTTCCACATGTTCAATTCTTTCCTTAGAAATCTTAGAGATATGAACCATACCCTCTTTTCCCGGAGCGAACTCGATAAACGCACCGAACTCTTTGATGCTGATTACTTTACCCATGAAAATCTGTCCCTGCTCGAAATCTGTTGTGATAATTTTAATCATCTCAACGGCTTCGTCCATCTTTGCGGCATCTGTACCGCAAACAGATACACTGCCTTCATCTGTGATGTCAATCTTAACGCCTGTGCGCTCGATAATCTCGTTGATTGTCTTACCTCTCTGTCCAACAACATCACCAATCTTGGCAGGATCAATCTGAATCTGAATAATCTTTGGAGCATACTTGCCAACTTCCTTGCGAGGCTCAGCAATTGCCTTTGACATACATTCATCCATGATAAAGAAACGAGCTTCCCGTGTTCTTCTGATGGCCTCCTCGACGATTGGTCTTGTCAAACCGTGAATCTTGATATCCATCTGGATTGCCGTGATACCATCTTTTGTACCGGTAACCTTAAAGTCCATGTCTCCGAAGAAGTCCTCCAAGCCCTGTATATCAGTCAGTACAATATAATCGTCTTCTGTATCGCCGGTTACAAGACCACACGAGATACCTGCAACCATCTTCTTAATTGGAACACCTGCAGCCATAAGCGACATGCAAGATGCACAGGTAGAAGCCATAGATGTAGAACCATTTGACTCAAATGTCTCTGATACCGCACGAATTGCGTATGGGAACTCCTCTATACTAGGAAGTACAGGAAGCAACGCTCTCTCTGCCAATGCCCCATGTCCAATTTCACGACGTCCCGGTCCACGAGACGGTTTTGTCTCGCCTACAGAGTAAGACGGAAAATTGTAATGATGCATATAACGCTTCTCTGTCACATTCTCATCCAGACCGTCTACGCGCTGTACCTCTGAAAGAGGCGCCAGAGTAACAATATCGCAAATCTGTGTCTGTCCACGCGTAAACATAGCAGAACCATGCACTCTAGGAATCAAATCTACCTCAGCAGACAACTTACGAATCTCATCCATACGTCTGCCGTCCGGACGCTTATGATCCTTAAGAATCATCTTACGAACCGTCTTCTTCTGGTACTGGTAAACCGCTTCTCCCAATACTTCTAACCAATCTTCTTTTTCAGCAAATGCCTCTTCAAACTTCTCCGTAATCTGACGAATGTTTTCCTCGCGCACCTGCTTTTCATCCGTAAATACTGCTTCTTCCATTTCAGCCGGAGTAACAATCTCTCTCATTGCCGCAAACATTTCCTCAGAAATTGCGCAACTTGTATAGGTGTGCTTTGGCTTACCAACCTCAGCAACCATCTGATTGATAAATGCAATAATGGTCTGATTTACATCATGAGCCATATAAATTGCCTCAATCATCTTATCCTCAGGGATTTCATTGGCACCTGCTTCAATCATAATAACCTTTTCCGATGTTGAAGCTACCGTAAGTTTTAAATCACCCTTTGCCCATTGTTCCTGTGACGGGTTGACGATAAACTCACCATCCACCATTCCGATCTGTGTCATGGCACATGGACCGTCAAACGGAATATCCGAAATACATGTAGAAATAGCCGCGCCGAGCATACCAACCAACTCCGGTCTACACGTAGGATCAACGCTCATTACCATGTTATTCAGCGTGACATCATTGCGATAATCCTTTGGGAACAAAGGTCTCATCGGACGATCAATAACGCGGGATGTCAAAACTGCATTCTCAGATGCTTTTCCTTCTCTCTTGTTGAAACCTCCCGGAATCTTTCCAACAGAATACAACTTTTCCTCAAACTCAACACTGAGCGGAAAGAAATCAATACCTTCTCTCGGCTTATCTGACGCAGTTGCTGTAGACAATACCGTTGTCTCACCATATTGAATCAAAGCTGCTCCATTTGCCTGTGCAGCAACTCTTCCGATGTCAACGCGAAGTGTTCTGCCAGCCAAATCCATTGTAAATGTCTTTGTCATTTCTTTTCTCCTTATATCTTAAATTTATTGTCAAGACAGAGATCCGAAACTACTGATAAAACAAGACGACATCTTCTCTTATCAGTGGTCTCGGAGTGAAATCTCTGTCATGTAACCCATTGTATAACAACAACGAAAAAAGGACGGAATAGACACACTACTCCGTCCATGTAAGAATATTATTTTCTTAAACCTAAACGTTCAATCAATGATCGATATCTCTCAATATCGATTTCCTTAAGATATGCTAAAAGATTACGTCTCTTACCAATCATCTTAAGCATGCCACGTCTTGAATGATAATCCTTAGGATTGTCCTTGAGATGCTCTGTCAACTCCTGGATTCTGGCAGTAAGAACTGCAACCTGTACTTCCGGAGAACCGGTGTCACCAGGTGTTCTGGCATACTCTTCCATAATCGCCTGTTTCTTTTCCTTTGAAATCATATTTGATACCTCCTAATTCTTAATACGCCTGTACTCAGCAAAAGGTCGGAGTTTCCATTTACCGAATACGGGTAAACTCACACTAAAATATTGTAACATACATGGTATAAGATGTAAATATATTATTTCACAAATACTGTGAATTAATCTAATAAACTCACGCAACAGATTGGTGTACTGGTAAATGCGCCTGAAATAATAATACCTGTACGCGGTGTGCTGGCATGAACAATCTGACCGCCACCAATATACATTGCAACGTGACTGATTCCGCCGCCACTACCGTAGAAAATCAAATCCCCCGGCTTCAACTCACTTGTGCTTATTCTACGCCCACAATTCGCCTGTGCTCTGGATGAGTGTGGCAAATAAACACCATATTTTGCATAAACAGATAATACAAAACCGGAACAATCTGCGCCGTTTGTAAGGCTTGTACCACCCCATACATAAGGGTTGCCCACAAACTGTGTCGCATAATTCACAACAGAGACGCGGCTATCGGAAACACCTGCACCAAAACGAGCCTCTGTCAAAGTCATAGCTTGTCTGAGTTCTACTTCGCAAGAAACGAATTCAGCACTGACATAGCCTTCTTCATTATTGATGTTCACCTTGACCCAATCGCCAAGTTCTTCTATAATCTCTAATCTGCTATTTAAAGGCATCGTAGCCATAATTTCAGAAGTCGTATTCGGCTCCAGTCGAACGCGAAGAGAATCTGTCATAACCGTAGCAGTATTCTGAGCAACAGCGTTTGCTCTTTGCTTCGCGTCATCTCCTGTCAGAATAAATTGAGACGAAACGTATCCTTCTACTTCACCGGAAGAAATACATGTCCAATCACCCTCTACACCAAGGATTTCACAACCGGCATCGCCCGGAAGCTTACCGACAATGGAACCATTCTCACTCGGCTCCTCCCTGACATTCGCATTGCCTTCTACATTTGCAACGCCAAGATTGGTGTAGCCATATAATTCCTCTTCACCACTCGCTGTCATAACAACCGGTGCGTCGGTAACACTAATCTGATCTGCCGCCGCTATATCAACTGTGGACGCAGTCACAATACCTGCTGTCACTCCACCCTTAATCTCTTTGTTTTCCTTTGCGCAAAATGAAAAAATCAAACTAAAACAACATACTACGGAAAATGCGCGAATCACTCGGTTCTTCATAAATCCTCCAAACATACACGAATCAATAAAAAACAGCAGATAACAACTACTGTCTTTGCACATTATAGCAACCGCTTATTACATTGTCAACAATTTTGTAACAATTATGTAATAAATTCCAATATTTCTCTATCGGGTTGCAAAATATGCGATAGCGACATCTTTATCCCGATGCATCTGTTCGCACAGTGCATCAATGGAGGCAAATCGCATCTCTTCGCGAATTCTCTCTAAAAAAGTAACACGAACACTCTCGCCATACACATCCTGATCAAAATCTAATATATGGGTTTCCACCCCTATTTGGCGCACACCTTCAATTGTTGGTTTGATGCCGACATTTGTCACACCATAATATCGTTGGTTATCCACCTCAACTTCCGTAATGTAGACACCATTTGGGGGCAACAGTTTATCCTTTGGCGGAAGCAGATTAACCGTTGGTATGCCAATTTTGCTTCCCAAATGGTTTCCATACACCACTTTACCCCAAATAAAATATGGGTATCCCAGCAATTCATTTCCCTTCGCGATATTCCCTGCGGCAATCTCCTCTCGGACAAAGGTACTACTGATATCTCGATTTTCTTTTTTTAGTTTTTCAACCACTTCCAACGTAAAACCATGTTTTGTAGCCAAATCACGCAATAAGTCCACATCGCCTTTGCCTTTTTTCCCAAAATGAAAATCGGTACCACACACCATATATTTCATATGATAATTCTTTACAAGCAATGCGATAAACGCTTCCGGTTCCAATGGCATAACTTCGTCCTGAAACGGACATTGCGCCAGGTAGGAAATGCATTCTTTTTGTAAAAATTCTGCACGTTCCTCGTTCGTAATCAACTGCTTCTCCGTATCTTTCTTTAAATAGATACGCGGAGAAACGTCAAACGTTAACACGAGTGATTTTAATCCGATTTCTTCTTGTTGCAGAATCTTGTGCGTTAACAATTCATGCCCTTTATGTAAGCCATCAAACTTCCCAACCGTAATCGCAGTATCTTCAGTTATCACATCATATAACGAATTCAGTATTTCCATCTCTATTCCAAAAACATCTTTTCCGGTTTGAAACGATGCTCCTTCCAACAAAATATGCCAACAAAGGCACCACCGGAGAGGTACATTCGGACCAGTGCACCTTCCTTTAAATCCCCTTTGTCACAATTCACTTCTTCCTCGGTCACAGAATTTCCATTGTTCAGCTTAAGCGTAGCTGCCTCTGACGCATATATTGCCGGAAGATCATCAAACAACGAATCCACCGTAGTCATATAGTCCTCGATAACGCCACACTCCACCAATGTCTCGATCTTCTCCAAGGTCAGACTCTCCTCCAAGGTAAAACCGGACACACGTATGCGCACCAGCGAATCCATGCAGGCACCACACCCCAGCTTTTTACCGATATCATGACAGAGCGTTCGTATGTATGTGCCCTTCGAGCATGTGACATCCATCGTCACAAGCGGTAGCGAGACATTGATAATAGTAATGCGATGAATCACAACTGTTCTTGGGGGTCTCTCGACGGTAATGCCCTGCCTTGCCAAATCACACAGCTTCTTTCCGTTTACTTTTAACGCTGAATACATCGGTGGTATCTGTTCCACCGGACCGACAAATGACGAAATCGTCTCTCGCACGCCCGCTTCCGTCACATTCACCTCGCGTCGGCAAAGCACCTTGCCCGTCATATCCTGCGTGTCCGTCACAACACCAAGGCGCATCACTGCGTGATAGGTCTTATCTTTGTCTGTGAGCAAATCACATACTTTTGTCGCCTTCCCTACACAAACCGGCAAGACGCCTGTCGCATACGGGTCCAATGTCCCCGTATGACCTATTTTTTTTATGCCAAGAATACCGCGAAGTTTTGCGACAACATCAAACGATGTATATCCTGCTTCTTTGTAAACATTGATAATTCCACTTTTCATCGTGCACCCTATTCATTTAACTGCGCGTAGACATCTGCGGCAACCTGCGCAATCAAAGCCCAAGGGTCTTCCCCTTTCAGCGTAAAACCGGCTGCTTTTTTATGTCCACCGCCATGATATTTGACAGCAATCTTTGATAAATCAACCAAATCGCCTTTGCATCTTGTGCTCACTTTATAAGAACCTTCCTCCAAGCCATACAGGAAAATTGCGACCTCTATTCCCTTTGTTACACGTAGTTGATTCACGATTCCATCAAGGTGTTTTGACAGAACACCAAACTGTTCCATCTCTTCGCATGTAATCACAGAGCCAATGCACTTCTCTTTTTCGTACAAACGGCTTTTTAACAACGCCTGACCCAGAATCCGGTTTTGAGCAAATGTTTTCTCATAAAATGTCTTGTCTACAATGGCAGAATAATCGATTCCCATCTCCATCAAACGACCTGCAATTTCCATAGTTGATCGCGCTGTACATGAATACTGAAACACACCTGTATCATGTACCATTCCCGTATAGATACACTCCGCAATTTCCTTTGTGATTTTATCTGGATTCATCACACCGTATATGAGTTCGCTCGCGGAACTGGCAGTAGGCACAATCAGATTCTCATCGGCAAATGATTGGTTACTCACATGATGGTCAATGCAAATCGTACGCTTGGCACTATCGAAATATCGGATTGCATCGCCAAGTCGCCCTGCATCTCCACAGTCCAAAACAATACACAAATCGTAGTCTTTTTCTATTTTCCCAGCGGTTTTGATGTCCGATGCTCCCTGCAGAAAATGAAAAATCGTAGGAATCGGCTCTAAGAAAACATCCGTTTCCATCTCAGGAAAATTTGTCTTGATATAATTGTAAACGCCTAGACAAGATCCAACACAATCGCCGTCCGGTCTGATATGTCCGGCGATTGCGACACTTTTTACATCTTGTAATTCATCATCTAAAAACATGCCATGTCTCCTTTATTGATTGCTGTTAACCTCATCAATCATCTTTGACATACGAACACCGTATTCAATCGACTGATCCAATATAAAGTGAATCTCCGGAGTGTTTCGTAAATTAATATTCAACGCAAGTTTTTTGCGAATATAACCCGCAGAACTTTTTAAGCCTTCCATCGTATCCGCCTGTGCTTTTTTATCTCCAAGTACACTGATGTAAACTTTTGCCGTCTTTAAATCCGGAGCGACCTCCACTGCAACGACACTGCAGAGAGGGCTCACTCTGGGGTCCTTTATATCTCCTCGTAAAATATTGCTCAATTCACGAAGAACCTCTTCATTGATTCTTGTGTTTTTAATACTTCTTTTTTTCATATTCTACCTCGGAACTTCTACCATAATATATGCTTCAATCAGATCTTCTTCCTGAATATCGTTAAAGCCGTCGATAACAAGACCGCACTCATATCCCGCCTTGACTTCTTTGACATCATCTTTAAATCTCTTCAAAGATGCCAAATCACCTTCAAATATCTGTTCGCCTTCACGAAAGATACGCACTTCACAACCGCGGGTGAAACTTCCGTCAAGCACATAAGAACCAGCAATGTTTCCGACATCGGATGCCTTGAATATCTGACGAACCTGCGCATGACCTATAATCTTTTCCTCGAAAATCGGATCAAGCATTCCCTTCATGGCTGCCTCAACATCTTCAATTGCGTTGTATATTACCTTATACAAGCGAACATCTACACCTTCACGGTCGGCTGTCGTCTTTGCCATTGCGTCCGGACGAACATTAAATCCAATGATAATCGCATTTGATGCGGAAGCCAGAATAACATCACTCTCATTGATGGCACCAACACCACCATGAATGATTTTTACAACAACCTCATCGTTTGACAGTTTTATCAATGACTGCTTTACAGCCTCAACAGAACCCTGTACATCGGCCTTCACAATAATATTCAATTCTTTTACATTGCCCGACTGAATCTGTGAGAACAAATCATCCAAAGACATTTTTGTCTTTGTATCTTCAATCAGCTTATTCTTTCCTTCTGAAATAAAGGTTTCAGCAAAACTACGAGCATCCTTCTCTGAATCATGAGCCACAAAAATCTCACCGGCATTTGGCACTTCGCTCAAACCAAGAATCTCAACAGGTGTCGATGGTGTTGCCACCTTAACACGTCTGCCGTTCTCGTCAATCATGGCACGAACTTTACCATAAGCACTTCCTGCAGCAATCGGATCTCCAACATGAAGTGTACCTTTTTGTACCAATACCGTAGCGACCGTACCTCTTCCTTTATCCAACTGCGCCTCGATTACAAGACCTCTTGCTGTTCTCTTCGGATCTGCTTTCAACTCAAGCACTTCCGCTGTCAAAAGAATCATTTCAAGCAATGTATCGATTCCTTCATGAGTATGTGCAGAAACCGGCACAAATATTGTACTTCCGCCCCAATCTTCCGGAATCAATTCATATTCTGATAATTCTTGTTTTACACGCTCAACATTTGCATTCGGTTTATCAATCTTATTAATTGCAACAATGATTTCAATACCGGCAGCTTTCGCATGATTAATAGCCTCAACTGTCTGTGGCATCACGCCATCATCTGCAGCAACAACAAGGATGGCAATATCTGTAGAATTTGCACCGCGCATACGCATCGCTGTAAACGCCTCATGACCCGGTGTATCTAGGAATGTAATCTTCTGTCCATTGATTGGAACCATATACGCACCGATGTGCTGTGTAATTCCGCCAGCCTCACGGTCTGTTACTTTTGTATCACGGATTGCATCCAAAAGGGATGTTTTACCATGATCTACGTGTCCCATTACGCAAACAACAGGCGGTCGTGATACCATGTTTGCCTCGTCTTCATCGTCGTCGCGAAGCAACTCCGCAATCACATCAACTTTAACTTCCGGCTCGCAGACACAGTTAAACTCAAGCGCAATCTCTTCCGCCTGGTCATAATCCACTTCCTGATTTACCGTCACCATTACACCCTTCATAAACAGCTTTTTCACAAGTGCTGATGGCTGTTCTTTCATTTTATCTGCCAAATCTTTGATGGTAATTCTCTCCGGCAATGTCAAAGTGAGAATCTCATTTGGATCTCTCTCCGGTTGTTTCTGCTGCGGTCCCTTGTTCTTCTTCTTGCCACCGTTCTTTTCGAGATTTACATAGCGCTCCTGCTTCTTTCCGCCAAGCTGATCGTAATCGTGTTTCTTTTTGTTGCGATTGTTGTCACGATCTCTTCCTTCCTTTTGACGAACGTCATCCGGTGCGGCCTGTGCAGATGCATTGCTGCGACGATTGTCATTCTGAAAATTGTTTCTACCATTTCCTTGACGATTTCCTTCCGTCGGGCGAACTCTGCGATCATCTCTAGTTGTATTCCCGCGGTTCGGACGATTTGCAGGCCTTTCCGGCTGTGTACCATTCTTTGGGCGCTCTGGACGCGCTTTCTGCTGTTGTGCAGCGGCACTCTCGCGACGCTCCTGCTGTCTTTTTCTTTCCTGCTCCTCCTGAATTCTGTGAGAAGGTCTTACCGAGCGCTCACTTTCCGGACGAACTGTAATTCTGCCCTGCGACAGCTTGTTTGTCGCATTTCTTTCCTGAGAAGGTCTTGCCGGGCGTTCTCCCTCCGGTCTTCTATGTGGTCTCCCGCCACCACGTCGTGGTCGTGGTTGTTTGCTATACTGCACATTGAATACAGCAGTAATGCTGGACTTTTTCTTTGGACGCTGCGCTGCATCCTCCTTCTTTTCCTTCTTCGGTTCTACCGGTTTCTTTTCTGCCTTCTCTGCCGGTTTTTCCGCAGGCTTTTCCGCTTTCTCTACAGGTTCCGCCTTTGCAGATTTGCTAAATTTCTTTTCAACCATTGCCAGGGTATCGCCTTCCACCCCACTCTGGCTCTTAACTTCTATTCCATTGTCAGCCAAAAATGAAACAATTTCTTTTGACTCAACATTGAACTGTTTTGCTAATTCATATACTCTAATTTTTGCCATATTATATCCTCCATTATTCAGTTTTTCACTTGACCTATTTTCTTATTAATAGCACAGGCAAGATTCTCATCAAGAACAGCTACCGACGCGCGAAACTGTTTACCGATTGCCATACCCAACTCCTCTTTTGTGCCGTAGAAAATAATATCGCACTCATAAAATTCACACATATTGGAAAAATTCTTTTTTGTGTTATCAGAAGCATCTGTCGCAACAATCACAAGACATGCCGTTTTACACTTCACTGCTTTCTCAACGGAAAACTCGCCACTTGCTACTTTTCCGGCTTTTTCTGCCAAGCCGAGCATTGATAATGCCTTATCCTGCATCTTAAATCTCCTGTTCTAGCTGTTTCACAATTTCTTCCGGAATTTTACATTTTAAGGAACGTTCCAGCCCCTTATTTTTGATTGCCTGTCGATAGCAATCAACATTTTTACATATATATGCGCCTCTGCCATTTGCCCGGTTTGTATGGTCAACCAGAAAATCTCCTTCCGGTGTTCTGACAACCCTGATCAACATTGCCTTTTCCTTCATTTCATTGCAACCCACGCATTTGCGCATTGGCTTTTGCTTACCATTCATCGATTATTCTTCATCCTCTACAACTTCTTCAGCATCATAATCTTCGTCTGCATATTCCTCATCTTCATACTCATCATCATAGTATTCGTCATCATCGTAATACTCGTCATAGTCGTTCTCATAATCCATGAAATCACCAGACTCTCTCGCCTGTGTCTCACTCTTGATATCAATCTTGAAACCGGTCAGACGAGCTGCCAATCTGGCATTTTGTCCTTCTTTTCCAATCGCAAGTGACAACTGGTAATCCGGAACAACCACCTTTGCCGTCTTCTCATCCGCATCTGCAATAACAGAGATAACCTTTGCCGGACTAAGTGCATGTTCAATCAACATCGCCGGGTTTTCATTCCACTCGATAATATCAATCTTTTCACCGCGAAGTTCATCCACAATGGCATTTACACGGCTTCCGTTCATACCAACGCAAGCACCTACCGGATCGACATTCTCATCCTCCGAGTAAACAGCAATCTTTGTTCTGCTGCCGGCTTCTCTGGCGATTGCCTTAATCTCTACAACACCATCACGAACCTCGGATACTTCTTCCTCAAAGAGATGCTTTACCAATTCCGGATGTGTTCTTGAAACTAAAATCTTAGCACCTCGTGTTGTCTCACGCACTTCAAGAATATATACCTTGATGCGCTCTGTAGGCTGAAAGTGTTCACTCTTAACCTGCTCATTTTCAGCAAGAAATGCATCTGTCTTACCAAGGTTAATGCTAATGTTTCTTCCGACATATCTCTGCACTATACCTGTTACAATACTCTTTTCCAACGAATAATACTCGTCATAAATCATCTTGCGCTCTTCCTCACGGATTTTCTGCAAAATGGTATTCTTAGCACTTGTTGCGGCGATACGTCCAAAATCTTTTGACTTAATCTCCACATTTACCACATCACCCAAGGCATAACTGCCGTCAATATCCTGCGCTTCCTCCAAGCTGATTTGCTCTACATTATCCTCTACATTTTCAACAACAGTCTTAGCAAGCATTACATGATACTCACAAGTATCAGGATTGATGGAAACAGTAACATTGTCCGCTTTTCCGAAATGGTTTTTACATGCAATAATGAGGGAATTCTCAATCGCTTCCAATAAAACCTCTTTGCTGATGTTTTTCTCTGCTTCCAACATATTTAACGCTTCTAACAATTCATTTTTTTTCATTTTGTTATCCTCCTAACTATTTCTTGTTATCGTACGCTAAAAATCAAACGCCAGACGAATCAATGCGATATCTGACTTGTTAAATACCAGTGTTTGTTCTTCTTCTGTGACAATCGTGACAGTACTCTCATCGTATGCTGTCAGAATTCCGTAAAACTCTTTTTGTTTATCTATCGCCTTATAAGTGCGAATTTCAAGTTCTTTTCCCATGCTGCGGATATAATCTTTTTCCTTTTTCAAAGGTCTTCCCAGTCCTGGGGAACTCACTTCAAATGTATAAGTACCGGAAATGTAATCGTGTTCGTCAAGCAATTCGTTCATCTCCCGACTAACTGCAACACAATCTTCAATGGTAATTCCGCCCGGCTTATCAATATATGCTCGAAGATAGAATTCTTGCCCTTCTTTTACATATTCGACATCCACCAGCTCAAATCCCATACGATCCAGGATCGGTTGTATCAACGCTTCTGTTTTGCTTTCATAGATTTCTCTTTGCGACATGTTATCACCACCTTAGCAAGTTATAGACATATAGTTTTATACAAACAATTGAGAGTGGGCAAAACCCACTCTCAACTTTAGTTTCTATATTACTTTAATAGATTACCATTTCCTGACATAAATGTCAATGCATTCACCCAATAAAAAAAGAAGATGAAAAAAGAAGATATCTGATATCTTCTTTTTCGGGTTGGGCTGCAATATAAAATCACAAACAGTTCGTAGGGGAATCGAACCCCTGTTTTCGCCGTGAGAGGGCGACGTCTT
>CAYPAA010000042.1:0-13040 GCA_964408625.1 uncultured Roseburia sp.
CTCACCAAAATGTTCCAGATTCCGGTACATGTACAATACCAGTTCTGTGAACATCTCATCCAGTTCGTCCTGACAGGACATCAGATTTTTCAGGAACTTTGAATAAGCGCTTGCAGACGGCGCCGCATAAACTTTAATGCTTCCGTCTTTCTGCTTTACTGTCTTAGGTTTAAAACCGCAGACTGTCCTAAGCTGTTTATTTCTGCGCAGTTCCCGTAAAAGGCTTTCCACTGTTTCATGTTCAAACAGAAAGCTGGCTATAAAAGAATTCCACATTGCCTCACAAGGCCAGTCATTTCTTCCTTTTCCGCGTATCTGATACAGTTTATGGATTAGTTTTTCATCATCCAGCGTCTCCAGAACCATCTGCAGCCTTTCCAAATCTCCAAGATTTTCAAAATCACTCTCTTCAAACAGTTCCATCTGTGGTATAATCTTCATAAGGAAAGCCCCTTTCTTTCATGTTTTGTTGACACTTACATTATACTCCTTTTGAGGAGTGAAAGGTGGCTTTTCTTCTTTATTTCATGCGATTTTTGAGGTTTTTGGAAAGGTTAGTCGCATTTTTCGGATTTCTCTGGCCGCAGGTCTGAAAAACATTGGATTTTCGTTCATTCTGCTGGCGATTTATTATTATCCCTGTCTGGCATTCTTTTATTTTCAGGGTTTTCCAACATCGAAATTAATTCAATTTTGAACTCTTCTTTGCATCCTGTCATATTCTATAGTATAATATTTCCAAATGTTTATATTGGAAGAAATATTAAGGAGCAATGAGATAAGATGACAAAGGTAGTAAAATTTGGTGGGAGTTCTCTTGCCAGTGCAGCGCAGTTTGCGAAGGTAGGAGATATTATTCGAGCTGACGAGAGTAGAAGATATGTGGTGCCGAGTGCCCCGGGCAAACGAAATGACAAGGACACGAAGGTGACAGACATGCTTTATGAGTGCTATGCACTTGCTGAGGCAGACGAGGATTTTAGTACCAAATTCAAAAAGATAAAGGATCGTTACAACTCCATTATCAATGGATTGAATCTGTCCCTTTCTTTGGATAATGAGTTCAAAACAATTCAGAAAAATTTTAAAGAAAAAATAGGCGTAGACTATGCGGCGAGTCGAGGTGAGTACTTAAACGGTCTCATTATGGCAAACTACTTAGGATATGAATTTTTAGATGCGGCAGAGGTTATCTTCTTCGATAAAGAGGGCAATTTTGATGCAGAAAAGACAGATAAGATTCTTTCTAAGAGATTACAAAAACTGGAGAGAGCCGTTATTCCCGGTTTTTATGGTTCCGATTCTGATGGAAATGTAAAGACATTCTCTCGAGGTGGTTCTGATATCACAGGCTCCATTGTGGCAAAGGCCGTCAAGGCCAGTGTGTATGAGAACTGGACAGATGTATCGGGCTGTCTCGTGGCAGATCCTCGTATCATTGAAAACGCACAGTCTATTCGCGTGATTACGTACAGAGAGTTGCGTGAGTTGTCATACATGGGTGCTTCTGTTTTGCATGAGGATGCGATTTTCCCGGTGCGTAAGGCAGGTATTCCGATTAATATCAAGAATACAAATGCGCCGGAAGATTCGGGTACCATGATTGTTGACAGCACGGTACAGAAAGCAGATTATACGATTACGGGTATTGCGGGCAAGAAGGGTTTTGTTGCAGTCAGTATAGATAAAGATATGATGAACTCCGAGGTTGGTTTTTGCCGTAAAGCATTACTGGCATTTGAGGAGAATGGTATTTCCATTGAGCATATGCCTTCCGGAATTGATACAATGACGGTATTTGTTCATCAGGAAGAATTCGAAGGTAAGGAGCAGCAGGTGATCGGTTCCATCAGACGACTGGTTGATCCGGATGTGATTGACTTGGAAGCTGATTTGGCTTTGATTGCTGTTGTGGGTCGTGGAATGAGATCTACGCGTGGTACTGCCGGCAGAATTTTCTCAGCGCTTGCCCATGCAAACATTAATGTGAAAATGATTGATCAGGGATCGTCCGAGTTGAATATTATTATCGGTGTCAGCAATGATGATTTTGACCATGCAATTAAGGCGATATATGATATCTTTGTAGAGACGAGATTATAGAAATTGCGTCATTCATTAATAAATTTGAGCGGGGGAATGGATGCGTATGTTTTCAATCATAAAAAAAGCAAAGTATTATGAAATATCGGAGGAAACATTTGAAAGCTGCTTCGATATTATTCAAGAGGGGAATGACAGGAGTCTTTCTGCTGTCGTCGTGATAAATGCGATATTTTATGCGGTTATGGTCATTTTGCATGCTGCAATGGGGCGTTCACTGATAATGCCAGTGGTCTGTTCTGTTGCGGCTGTTTTTGTTGCAGTTTTATTTTTTGCCTTGCGGGATAAATTGCCACGGAAACATCACATTTTCTACTATTTGGCAGTACAAATAATGCTTTTCTACAGCGTTTATCTGATGTCCTGGGGGTTGGATGTCTCTGTTGTTTTATATCCCGCGATTGTCATGCTGCTGCCATTGTTCTACATGCACAATATGATTAGTCTGACGATTTTTTATTCGGCGAATGCCATTATTGTCATACTCCTGGGTTACTTAGGACCGGAACAGTTTCATTATCTGCGACATTATGTGTTTGTGGTTGCGCTGTTTACAGTCATTGGTCTGGCAATTCATTATGTCTACCAGTCAAACCGCCTTCGGGAACTTATCAATTACAGAGAGAGCAACGAAAAGCAAAATGCACTTGAGATAAGCTCAAATTTTGATGCAATGACGCGGTTGCTTCGTCGAAATGCATTTATTAATCTGGCTGAGCATTGCATTGCAAATAGAAAGAAGAATCAATTTATGGTGGTTGGAATATTAGATATTGATCACTTTAAATTGATTAATGATACATATGGCCATCAGTTGGGAGATGATACCATTTCTACCATTGGTCGCGTGATGGCAGAAACGCTGGACATAAGATTGACTATGCCGGAAAAACTCGGTTTTAAACTTGATTTGGACAAGGATTACGGAAATATCGCAGGTCGTCTGGGAGGAGACGAATTTATCTTTTTAATCAATTCAGAGACAAATTTGCAAGGGGCGAAGAAATTGACGCAGTATCTTCTGGACGCGCTAAATGCCACGTCCATTGGAACTTTGACATCAATCGGCGGTTCGATTGGTATCAGCGTCGTCGGCGAGGAAAATAAATCATACGACGAACTATATCATGAAGCGGATACAGCGCTTTATTCGGCAAAAACCAATGGTCGAAACAAAGTGATGGTTTATCATTCGGAGATGGAAAAGGAGGAAAAAGGAGAAGAAAAGGAGCGGGACGATTTGACAGGGCTTCTTTTGGCGCAGGCTTTTAAAGAATATGCGGCCTCTTTTCTCTCGGGACAGGCAGCCGGAAGGTATGCGATTGTTGCCTTCGATATTGAGAACTTCAAATCCTATAATTCTTTGTATGGATTTGAAAAAGGGGATCAATTCTTACAAGAGGTGGCATCACAGTTGAGCGAGGTTTATCCGGGCGAATTGCTTGCGCGGTTTTCAGACGACCACTTTGTAGCGTTGCTTCCCTTCGAGGATTTGGAATATCGTATTGGAAGGATTAAATACAACTTAAAAAAATACAGCAGCAATTATAAAAATTCGATTCGAGTCGGTGTCTACGAGCTCACAAACAAAGAGGTAGATATCAATGCGGCCTGTGATCGTGCCAAGTTTGCGTGCGACATGATGCGTGGACGCTATGATTTACAAGTACAATTCTTTGACGAGCAGTTACACAGTAAGAGAGACAGATTTCAATATATCGTAGAACATTTGGATGAGGCAATCACCAAAGAGTGGATAAAGGTCTATTATCAGCCGATTGTACGCACGTACACAGGTGAGTTTTGTGGATTGGAAGCGCTTGCGAGGTGGCAAGACCCTATGCTGGGATTATTGCCACCATCCGATTTTATAGAAACTTTGGAGCAGACGAGACTGATATACAAACTCGATTTATATATGGTAAGGCAAGTATGCAAAAACTATCGTCGTTGCCAGGAGGACCGGAGAAAAATTGTTCCGGTTTCCGTCAACTTGTCGCGACTCGATTTTGAGTCTATTGATGTTGTTTCGGAGATTGAGAACATCATTCAAGAATATGATGTGCCGCGTCATGCGCTACACATTGAGATTACAGAAAGTGCGTTGGTGGAACAGGAAGATGAACTGAAAAGAATTGTAGACCAGTTCCAAAAGATGGACTATCAGATTTGGATGGATGATTTTGGTTCCGGATATTCTTCACTCAATGTATTGAAAGATTATCATTTCAGTGTCATCAAATTCGACATGGAATTTATGAGAGATACTGGCATACGTGCTCGTGTTGTCCTGACATCCATTGTCGATATGGCAAAGAAATTAGGCTTTCAAACGTTGGCGGAAGGTGTGGAGACGCAGGAACAGTATGATTTTTTAAAAACGATTGGCTGTGAATTTGTGCAGGGGTATTGGTTTAGCAAACCGGTACCGTTGCAAGAATTCTATCAAAATGTTGTCAGCTCATTGTCTGAGATTGAGAATATAGAAGAACGCGATTTCTACAATCAGATAGGAAGAATAAATGTTCTTGAAAATGTTATGAATTCAAATGTGGAGCAGGAAAACTACGGTGGAAATTCAAAAGCCGTCGCTATCTTTGAGTGGAGAGATGACAGAGCAAAGGTTTTGATGATGTCGCCAAGCTATATGAGATTTCTGCGAAAAGATAGTTTGCTGGATATGGCCGGCATTGAGGAGATGATAAATGAGCGTCAAAGCAAGATATCAGATTTGCTGGTTGAATCCGTCAGGCAAGCCATTGCTTCGCAAAAAGATGAAAAGCATATCCAGGGGGTTGACGGCGCGAGATATGTGCTGTATATGAAATGCATTGCACACAATGCGGAGAAAGGAAAATATGTAATTCTCTCAAGCTTTACGGACATTTCAAATGAATAACAAATCGTAATCTACATGTATTAAAATTGTTAGCACTCGCCCTTGACGAGTGCTAATTTTGGTGTTATAGTGTCACTAACAGGAGAAATGTAATTAAAATATCCTGGATTTGGTAACCATAAGGATGACTTGGAGGTGGTATCTATGAACATTCAAAAATTTACACAAAAGTCGATGGAAGCTGTTCAGGGCTGTGAAAAGTTGGCATATGACTATGGCAATCAGGAAATTGAACAGGAACATTTGCTCGTTGCATTGCTGCAACAACAGGATGGACTGATTCCACAGTTGATACAGAAGATGGAGATTGACCTGGAGCATTTTACGGACAATGCCATCCGCCACTTGGAGGCAGGAACCAAAGTGTCAGGCGGTCAGGTTTTTGTCGGAAAGGATTTGAATCAGGTTTTGATTCATGCGGAGGATGAGGCGAAGGCCATGGGAGATGAATATGTCTCTGTGGAGCACCTTTTCCTATCGATGATTCGCTATGAGAATAAAGCCATCAAAGAGATATTTCACGAGTACGGAATTACGCGAGATCGCTTTTTGCAAGCGCTATCTACCGTGAGGGGAAATCAGCGTGTGACGAGTGATAACCCGGAAGCCACGTATGATACATTGGAAAAATATGGATACGATATGGTGGAACGCGCAAGAGAACAGAAGCTGGACCCTGTCATTGGACGTGATGCCGAGATTCGAAATGTCATTCGCATCCTTTCGAGAAAGACGAAAAATAATCCGGTGTTAATCGGTGAGCCGGGCGTTGGTAAAACGGCAGCCGTAGAAGGATTGGCGCAGAGAATTGTGCGCGGCGATGTGCCGGAAGGGCTGAAAGATAAGCGGTTATTTGCACTTGACATGGGAGCGTTAGTCGCAGGTGCAAAGTATCGTGGAGAATTTGAGGAGCGTCTGAAGGCGGTTTTGGATGAGATCAAGAATTCGGACGGCGAGATCATTCTCTTTATCGATGAACTTCATACTATCGTGGGGGCCGGAAAGACGGACGGTGCGATGGATGCGGGGAACATGCTGAAGCCGATGCTTGCGCGTGGCGAATTGCACTGCATCGGTGCGACGACATTGGATGAGTACCGTGAGTATATTGAGAAGGACCCTGCGCTTGAGCGGCGTTTCCAGCCGGTTATGGTAGATGAGCCGACGGTGGAGGACACGATTTCAATTTTGCGTGGCTTAAAGGAGAGATATGAGGTGTTCCATGGTGTGAAGATTACCGATGGAGCGTTGGTGTCGGCAGCGACTTTATCACATCGCTATATCACAGATCGATTCCTTCCGGATAAGGCAATTGATTTGGTGGATGAAGCATGCGCATTGATAAAGACAGAGTTGGATTCCATGCCGACAGAACTCGATGAGTTGAACCGTCGCATCATGCAGTTGGAAATTGAGGAGACAGCTTTAAAGAAGGAAGATGATCGCTTGAGCAGGGAGCGATTAGAAAACCTGCAAAAAGAATTATCGGAACTTCGCGATGCCTTTGCCGGACAAAAAGCGCAGTGGGATAATGAAAAGAAAGCAGTTGAGAAAGTTTCCGAACTTCGTGAGGCACTTGAAAAAACGAGAAATGAAATTAAGATTGCGCAGCAGAATTACGATTTGGAAAAGGCGGCGCAGTTGCAATATGGCAAGTTGCCTGAATTGGAAAAACAGTTGGAACAGGAGGAAGAGGCACAGAGGGAAAAACAGATGTCACTTGTCCATGAGAGTGTGACGGAGGAAGAGATTGCCCGCATTATTTCCCGTTGGACAGGAATTCCTGTGACAAAGTTAAATGAAAGCGAGCGCAACAGGATTCTTCACCTTGATGATGAACTTCACAAGCGTGTGGTAGGACAGGATGAGGGTGTTACGAAAGTGACAGAGGCCATCATTCGTTCCAAAGCCGGTATCAAGGACCCGGATAAACCAATCGGCTCGTTCCTATTCTTAGGCCCAACGGGTGTTGGTAAGACAGAGTTGGCAAAGAGTTTGGCGGCAATTATGTTTGATGACGAGGCGAATATGGTTCGTCTTGATATGAGTGAATATATGGAGAAGCATTCGGTATCCCGCTTGATTGGAGCGCCTCCGGGATATGTTGGATATGATGAAGGCGGACAGTTGACCGAGGCGGTCCGCAGAAAGCCATATGCAGTTGTCCTCTTTGATGAGGTGGAAAAAGCGCATCCGGATGTCTTTAATGTACTCCTGCAAGTGTTGGATGATGGTCGAATTACTGACTCACAGGGACGCACGGTGGACTTTAAAAATACCATCATTATTATGACCAGCAATCTGGGTTCCCACTATCTGCTTGAGGGCATCGATGGGGAAGGCAATATTCGACCGGAATGCGAGGAGGCTGTTATGGCAGAGCTTCGTCAGAATTTCAGACCGGAGTTTTTGAACCGTTTGGATGAGACGATTCTCTTCAAACCGCTGACGAGGGATAATATCGGTGGAATCGTGAAATTGCTTCTGGTTGAACTGAATGAGCGTCTCCGCGACAGAGAAATCTCCGTGGAATTGTCGGAGGCAGCCGAGCAGTATGTCGTGGATCATGGGTATGACCCGGTATATGGAGCACGTCCTTTAAAACGATTTTTACAAAAACATGTGGAGACGGTTGCAGCCAAATGCATTCTCGCCGACCAGTTACAACTGGGAGACGTCATCTTCATTGATGTGGATGGGGATGAATTGAAGGCAACGATGAAAAGAAAGTAATGTTGTCTTAGGAACAGGCATACTCTAGAAGTAAGGTATCGATAGAGGAATGACATGTTGAAGATAACAGATAAAGCCAGACTTGGCCTTGGGGTGAGTCTGGCTTTCGTGATATTGTTTTCTGTTCCGTATATGAGCACGAAATCTGCAAAGGAGCAGGAAGATAAATATGTTGCGCTGACATATGATGACGGACCGAACCCTTATTATACGGAAAAAATACTTGAGGTACTGGAGGAGGAGAATACCCATGCCACATTTTTTCTTCTCGGAAAAAATGTGGAGCAATACCCGGAGTTGGTGAAACAAATTTACGATGGGGGTCATATGGTGGGAAACCATACCTACTCGCATTTGAATGTATCGCAGGCTTCTGAGGAGGAGGTCAGGGAGGAGGTCACAAAGACGAATGAGTTAATTTATAAAAGCTGTGGCGCATATCCGGAAGCATTTCGACCGCCGTTTGGATGCGACCGAAGTAAATTGGCTGAGGATTTACACATGCTGCAGGTGTTTTGGAATGTTGACCCGAGGGACTGGGAGGTGCAAAACACATCTGCTGTGGTAAACCATGTTTTAAAGCATGTGCAGGATGGTGACATCATTTTGATGCATGATGCGTATGGCTCCACGGTGGAGGCGACGAAGAAACTGATTCCGAAATTGCGAGAGATGGGTTTTGAATTTGTGACTGTGCAGGAGATATTGGAACCATAGTACAGGGAATGTGAGAAAGGACTTGTACTTTTATGTAAAATTTAGTATCTTATTATAGGTGGAAATGCATAATTATGAATACTATCTTGCATTTTAGAGTCGCTTTTGCGATAGCGACGTTTAATTCGACAAAAAACTTGCAAGATTAGGCGTCTGAATATGCAATTCGGAGGTAAAATGGATCTTTTTGATTATATGCGACAGGAAAATGAGAAAAAAGAATCGCCATTGGCATCCCGTTTGCGTCCAACAACACTTGATGAAGTGGTGGGGCAGCAACATATTATCGGCAAGGACAAACTCTTATATCGAGCGATTGTTGCGGATAAGTTGAGCTCCCTTATATTTTACGGACCGCCGGGGACGGGAAAGACGACATTGGCAAGGGTGATTGCGAATACCACAAGTGCGAAGTTTACTTCTATCAATGCGACGGCAGCAGGGAAGAAGGATATGGAGAACGTGGTGGAGGAAGCAAAGAACCATATGGGCATGTATGGAAAAAAAACAATTCTGTTCATCGACGAGATTCATCGTTTCAATAAGGGGCAACAAGATTATTTGCTCCCATTTGTGGAGGACGGAACGATTATCCTGATTGGTGCAACAACGGAGAACCCATACTTTGAGGTGAATGGAGCGCTTTTGTCCCGGTCCATTATCTTTGAACTGAAATCGCTTTCGCAGGAGGATATCAAGACCTTGCTCCTGCGGGCGCTTCGCGACAAGGAAAAGGGGCTTGGATCTTACGAAGCAGAGATAGATGAGGATGCGCTTGATTTTTTGAGTGACATAGCAAATGGAGACGCGAGATCTGCACTCACGGCAATAGAACTTGGAGTTTTGACGACGAGCCCGTCCGAAGATGGCAAGATTCACATCACATTGGATGTGGCAAGCGAATGCATCCAGCGGCGTGTGGTGAAATATGACAAGAGCGGTGATAATCATTATGATACGATTTCTGCGTTTATAAAGAGTATGCGCGGTTCGGACCCGGACGCAGCGATTTATTACCTGGCGCGTATGTTATACGCTGGAGAGGATATTAAGTTTATCGCACGCCGTATCATGATTTGTGCGGCGGAAGATGTGGGAATGGCAGATCCACAAGCCTTGCAGGTGGCGGTTGCGGCAGCGCAGGCAGTGGAGCGTATTGGTATGCCGGAGAGCCAGATTATTTTGGCGGAGGCGGTGAACTATGTGGCAACAGCGCCAAAGAGTAATGCTTCGTATCTGTCGATTGATGCGGCGATGCGGACCGTTGCACAGACGACCACGGCGGCGATTCCGACACATTTACAGGATTCACACTATAAATCAGCAGATAAGCTGGGACATGGCTTGGGATATCAATATGCACATGACTTTAAAAATCATTATGTAAAACAGCAGTACCTGCCAGATGAACTTGTCGGGTCAAAATTCTATGAGCCGACGGACATCGGATATGAAGCAAAAGTAAATGAACATATGGACAGGATACGAAGAGAAGCTGAATAGAATAAGTTATTAATTCAAGGTATAATTATAGGAGGAACTATCATGCAGGCATATGCAGACATGACAAAGGAACAGTTACAAGAGGAAGAGGAAAAACTTCGCCAACTATATAAGGAGTATCAGGGCAAGGGACTGAAACTTGATATGTCCCGTGGGAAACCATCCGCAGAACAGTTGGATTTGGCGATGGAGTTACTGAATGCTGTTGATGCAGAGTCAGTTATGGAAGCGGAGAATGGAATCGATACTCGTAACTATGGTGGCTTGGATGGAATTCCGGAAGCGAAGCGTTTAATGGCAGGTATGATGGAGGTAAGGCCGGAGCAAGTCGTAGTATGTGGAAATTCCAGCTTGAACACGATGTATGATATGGTTGCCCGCGGTATGCTTTTGGGATATTTGGGGGAGACACCATGGTGTAAATTGGATAAGGTAACCTTCCTGTGTCCGGTACCCGGATACGATCGCCATTTTGCGGTTACAGAGCATTTTGGCATTCAGATGATCAATGTTCCGATGACGGAAGAAGGCCCGGATATGGATATGGTAGAGGATTTGGTATCGAAGGATGCTTCCGTGAAAGGTATTTGGTGTGTGCCAAAGTACTCGAATCCACAAGGTGTAGTTTACTCTGATGAAACCGTCCGTCGTATGGCAAACCTGAAACCGGCGGCAAAAGACTTCCGTATTTTCTGGGATAATGCATACGCAGTGCATCATCTTTACGGCGCAGAAAACGGCAGACTGTTAAATATCTTAGAAGAGTGTGAAAAGGCAGGAAACCCGGATATGGTATTTGAGTTTGCTTCCACATCTAAAGTTTCCTTTGCAGGCGGCGGCATTGCGGCGATTGCTTCGTCTGAGGCTAATCTTGCAGATATAAGGAAGTCGATGACAATACAGACAATTGGATTTGACAAGGTAAACCAGCTTCGCCATGTGAGATACTTTAAAGATGCAGAAGGAATGGCAGCACATATGGAGAAGCATGCGGCATTGCTTCGCCCTAGATTTGAACTTGTCTTAGAGACATTGGAGAGAGAACTTGGCGGAAGAGGCGCAGGAAAGTGGATTTCACCAAAGGGTGGATATTTCATCACATTCGAGGCAATCGACGGATGCGCAACCCGGATTATTCAGTTGGCAAAGGAGGCAGGCGTCGTTTTAACGCCGGCAGGAGCGCCTTTCCCATATGGAAAAGATCCGAAGGATTCTGTTATCAGGATTGCTCCTTCTTATCCTACCTTGGAGGATTTGGGGCAGGCGGCAGATGTGTTTGTAACTTGTGTAAAACTTGCTGCAATAGAAAAATATTTGGAGAAATAGGATGAACAAGACAATAGGTTTTATTGGTGGTGGTAACATGGCGAGCGCCATCATCGGCGGGATATTAAAGGCAAATCTTGCACAGAAAGAACAGGTGATGGCTTCGTGTAAGAGTGAAGAATCGGTAAAGCGTTTGCAGGATATGTTTGGCATTGTTGCAACGACGGACAACAAAGCAGTCGCAGCCAAAGCGGATATTCTGTTTTTGGCTGTAAAGCCGAACATGTTCGCAACGGTTATTTCCGAAATCAGGGATTGTACCAAAGCGAATCAGATTGTTGTCTCGATTGCTGCAGGACAGACAATTGCGGCCATTGAGGAGGCTTTTGGAAAGAATATCAAATTGGTGCGTACGATGCCGAACACACCGGCACTTGTCGGCGAGGCGATGAGTGCTCTTTGCGTGAATGCAAATGTCAGTGGGGATGAATTTCAAGAGGTGCTTTCCATCTTCAAGTGCTTTGGTGAGGCGGAAGCGGTTCCGGAAGCTATGATCGATGCAGTGATTGGCGTCAGCGGATCTTCACCGGCATATGTTTATATGTTTATTGAGGCGATGGCAGACGCGGCTGTTGCAGATGGAATGCCAAGACAGCAGGCGTATAGATTCGCGGCTCAGTCGGTATTGGGCTCAGCAAAGATGGTACTGGAGAGCGGAAAGCATCCGGGAGAACTAAAGGATGCAGTCTGTTCACCGGGGGGGACCACAATTGAGGCGGTGGCAAAGCTGGAGGAGAGTGGATTTCGACAGTCGGTGATCGCAGCACAAAGAGCTTGTGTACAGAAATCAAGGGATATGAGCAAAAAATAAAACCAGATGTAATAAAACGGAGTTGGATAAAACATCCAACTCCGTTTCTTTTTGCGTTTTTCACAATTTACTTTAGAAGTCTGTCAAATCAGCAGCGCGTCTATCTAAGAATGCACTCATTCCCTCTGTCTTGTCATGCGTAGAACATGTAATACCGAAGAGATTTGCTTCCATCTCAACAGCATTCTTGATGTCCATATCGTAGCCGTTGTTGATGGCAGCCTTTGCGATAGATACTGCATAACTTCCCTTGCTACAGATTTTTTTTGCCATAGCCTGTGCTGTTGCCATCAATTCTTCCTTAGGGACAACCTTGTTTACGAGGCCGATGCGGTATGCTTCATTGGCATCAATACTGTCGCACGTAAAAATCATTTCTTTTGCGCGTCCCATGCCTATCAAACGCGCAAGACGCTGTGTGCCGCCGAATCCTGGAATGATGCCAAGTCCTGTTTCAGGCTGGCCGAAGGAGGCGTTGTCAGATGCGATACGGATATCACATGCCATTGCAATTTCGCATCCGCCACCAAGAGCGAAACCATTTACGGCAGCGATTGTTACCTGACGCATGTTCATCAGCTTGAAGAATGGGACAGAAGCTTTCATGCCAAATTCTCTCGCCTCAGCGGCTGTGAAGTTGACCATCTCTGAAATATCAGCTCCGGCAACAAAGGATTTAAAAGGATTATCCTTTTTGTCAGGACCACCGGTTAAGATGACTACCTTTATATCATCTCTGGCTTCCACCTCCGTCAATGCAGCGTTTAATTCGTCTAAGGTCTCGCTGTTCAAAGCGTTAAGCGCAGCCGGACGACAAATGCTGAGTACTGCGACTTCATCTGCGACTTCGAGTTTTAAGTTGTTAAATTCTCCCATGTTTTGTTCCTCCTCAATACTAATCGATATTCCCATTGTACAACTTTGATAAATTTTTGTCAATCTCTTATC
>CAYPAA010000043.1:0-11702 GCA_964408625.1 uncultured Roseburia sp.
GAGCCTTTCCTGTAGCATCCTGCTCTACTGCTACCAAACAAGGAACACCCTTGCCGGCCTGGTACTCAGAACGTACGGTATGACCCGGTCCCTTAGGAGCAATCATTGTAACATCGACATCTGCCGGTGGCTTGATGCATCCGAAATGAATGTTGAAACCATGCGCAAACATAAGCATATTTCCAGCCTCCAAGTTTGGCTCAATGTCTTTCTTATACATGTCAGCCTGTAACTCATCGTTGATCAAAATCATAATGATGTCGGCTTTCTTTGCAGCTTCTGCTGCCGTATATACTTCAAATCCCTGCTTCTCAGCCTTAGCCCAAGACTTAGAACCTTCGTACAAACCGATGATAACGTTGCATCCTGATTCCTTTGCATTCAATGCGTGCGCATGTCCCTGGCTACCATAACCGATAACTGCGATTGTCTTACCATCCAATAATGATAAGTTACAATCCTCTTGATAAAAAATTCTTGCTTCTTGTGACATTATCTTATCCTCCTTTAATTATCACTCAATCATAATGACATCCTTAGATCCTCTGGTCAATCCTGTAAGACCTGTGCGTGCCAACTCTAAAATTGTATAGTCGTCAGAAATCGCCTCTAAGAATGACTGTAATTTATCCTGATGGCCTGAAATCTCAATAACCATAGAATCGTGTGTAATATCTACCACCTTGCCATGGAAGAAATTCGTAAGTGTACTGATATCCTGACGGTCTTCCTTTGTAGCAGCAATTTTGACAAGCATCATCTCTCGTGTAACAGAGGAACCTGTCTTTAAAATTTTGATGTCAATGACATCCTCAAGTTTTGCAAGCTGTTTCTCAATCTGTTCGAGAATCAACTCGTCTCCACTCGCGACAATCGTAACTCTTGTGAATCGGGGATCTGCTGTCACACCGGCAGAGAAACTGTCAATATTGTACCCTCTGCGGCTGAATAGTCCAGAAACATGACTCAAAAGTCCCGGTGTATTTTCAACTAGTATGGACATTACTTGTCTTCTCATATATCTAACCTCATTATGTAATCAATATAATGCATCACTTTAAAGCACTAAACCAATTCTAGCACAACACTATGATTTGTCAATGTTTTTCCCACAAAATATCCGTCAATTCGAATCTGACATCTGATGGTTTTTCACTCACACACATAATAATGTTTTCGTATATTTCGTAAGACGCCATATAAAGTGCTTGCCCTGTGTGTATCGTTTGCAACGTAAGTTCTTTATGTTCCAATAATAACGTATTCGCTGTTTTTATTTTATCAACCAACGCAGAGAAGTCACTTTGTTGGCAAATCTCAACTGCGGAAACATCTATGCATTTTGCCACGGCTTCCTTTGCGGTCCAAAGCATCGTGAACACCTTATCCCACTCTTCTCCCACAAACTGCCCCAAATATGCCATCTCATTTGGCGTAAAAAAACGTTTGGATATTTTGCCATTCCCCCGACCCAGTTTTTCAATATCAACTCCGACCATGCTTGCCGAAACGACACACGCTGACATCTCATCGCAGTGAGATATGGAAAAATAAGGCATCTCATCTCCTTTGAGGAAAGGCTTTCCGTCGGCAGAGGTCTCATATATAAACGGCTGTTTTACGCCATATTGCACCAACGCATGCTCCAGCAACGCCCCTGCAACCATGCGCTGCTTCTTCGCCGCGTCCGTCTTGCATGTGTCAACTTTTGATCTCCGCCCATTACTCAGTCTGTTATAATCTACCATGCAATGGTTGTATTGATAATTTACCGTCAACATATCACTTATCTTTCTTCCCCGATGTTGCCTTCTGCAGTTTATATTTTTCTTCAAAGTTCTGATACAGTTCCACGTATTCGCTATTGTTTTTCTCACGAATACTCTTCTCATATTGATGCATATCGAGTGCTGACGACTCTGCCTCAATCATGGCAAGTGCAACATTCGAGCAATGTGCTGCAATACGCTCAAAATCAGTCAGCAAGTCATTAAAGGAAAATCCCTGCTTCCATTCACAGTTTCCATCGCGAAGACGTGCGATATGACGGGACTTTAATTCATCACACAATGCAATGATACGTTCCCGAAGCGGCTCTACCTTCACAGCAAGCGCCCTGTCGCTCTTCTCAAACGCCTCCACCGTAATCTGCAAAATCTCCGCAACCGCTTCCTCTAACACCTTCAACTCGCAATTGGCATCGTCTGTAAAAGATAATTTCTTTTCTGACATCTCCCTTGCCGTCTGCGAAATATTGACTGCATGGTCACCCAGACGCTCGAAGTCAGATACGGAGTGTAGCAACACGGAAACCTGCTGCATCTGTGTCTCTGTCATTTCTTTTCCGGTCAACTGCATCAGGTAAGTTCCCAGTTGATCCTCATATTTATCAACCAAATTTTCTTTTTCCTGCACCTTTTCATATTTTTTTTCTGAATAATCTGTAAGCAGAGAAATCGCACGCAAAATGTTTTTTCTCGCTTTTCTCGCCATGCCGCTCATCGCTGTATGACTCTGTCCGATTGCAAGTGCAGGATAACGCAGGAATCTTTCCTCAAGCAAGTCGAAATCTGCCTGGTCTTCCATCTCCTCCGGATCATCTTTCACAATCGCAAATACCAATTTCTCAATCCACTTGATAAATGGGAAGAGAATCACAACTGTAGCCAGACGGAATACCGAATTCAAAATCGCGATGCTGACCGGGCTCATCACCATATCCAGAAAATCAAAATGCACAATTGCATTGACACTGTAAAACGCAATCGACCAGAACACCATACCAAACAAGTCATTTAACAAATAAACGAGTGCTGTTCTCTTTCCGTTTTTGTTTGTTCCAATCGAAGAAAGCAACACTGGAAGCGCTGCACCGACACCGATACCCATCGTGATAGGAAATGCGGATGCAAATGTAACTGCGCCCATCACAGACAACGCCTGCAAAATACCGACGGATGCAGATGCGCTCTGAAGCACCGCAGTAAACAAAATACCGACAATAATACCGAGAATCGGATTCGTAAACACTGTAAACAAATTGACAAATGCCTCGCTTTCCTTAAGGGGAGACATCGCACCGCTCATCATCTGCATACCAAACATCAGAATGGCGAAACCAAGCATGATGTCGCCGACATTTTTTAAACTGACCTTCTTTGACACCATCTTGAATAAGATGCCGACAATTGCAACAACTGCCGATATGGTCGCCGTTGATAAAATCTGAGCAATTCCACTATTTCCTTCTATGTAAGACAGGCAGAGAATCCATCCTGTGATACTCGTACCGATGTTGGCGCCCATAATGATACCAATCGCTTGAATAACCTTCATCATACCGGAGTTTACGAAACCGACCACCATGACGGAGGTCGCTGATGATGACTGAATCACCGCGGTCACGCTGGCACCCAGCAATACGCCTTTCAGCGGTGTACTGGTAAGTTTATACAAAATCAGTTCCAGTTTTTCTCCTGCAGCTTTTTTCAGTCCGTCTCCCATAAGAGACATGCCAAATAAAAAGAGTGCCACACCACTCAATAGCGACAACACCATCGTAATTCCCATTTCTGTTTGCTCCTTTGCATTTTCAAAGATAGGCAGTAGCATCCTTTCGAACTACTGCCCTTAGATTATATACTTATTTACATCGATTTTACAATGGCATTTGAAAAAATCTTTATTCATTTAATACAGACATTGCCGTCCGACTCAGCACATCATTTACAAACGTCTCACTGTTATCCCGCACTTCTCTCCAATCCAGTACCGGCAAGCTATAAAGATACTGGTCTTTTCCTTCAAACACATCCGGCTCTTTGTCCAGTTTTACAACACTTCCTTTGAAAAAGCCCTCGCCCAGCAGTTTCTCCCCTCTCGATATCACCAGGTCGTTTACCTTGAACTCAAATCCATTCTCTATGTTCTTCCAGGTAATATTTGAGGTGGCTGTCAATATCTCGCTCTTATTTGTGGTATAGGTCAGCTTGCAGTCCATCCAATTATCATATTTTGCATTGCGCATTATGCTAAGCTCGACTTTTTCGTCTTCCGGCAGCTCGCGATAAAAATAACAGGTTCCCATCGACTCTCCGTCTATCATCACAGAGGCACCTTTTAACACATGCGACAAATCCATCTCCATTCTGCGGATATGGTTATCCTTGGTCAGATAGATGATTGTCACAACATCGTACTCAGGCGGCTCCATGCCGAGCAGTTCCCAGATAAAATCGCCCTGCCCCTTCGGAATCGTGACAACAAACCCTTCGCTCACACTGCCGTCGTCATCCTTCATTGTCTGTCCCGTCTTTTCCATACCGATGTTTGTAATCAGACTAACGATGTTTAACATGTTCTCCCGAAACCATTTTTGATTGATATCCGATTGCAAATCCGGCGCTTTGCGAAACAGCGTATCCCCCGTTGGAAAAGCGTAGCCAATGTTGTCTCCCAAAATTGGCGCATCGAGATAGAGCGTATCGTTTTCCGCGTACATATTCAGTTTTCCTGCATCGATGACAACAAAATCAAGATTCATATGGCTTGCCAGACGCTTCTGCGCAAAGGAACGCGTCGCGTCCACGTTCATAAAAATGGAAGATTTCACTTTTTGCATATGAGAAATACCCGCTGTTCCCTCAATCTGCGTATCCGCATTGAAATACTCCCGGCAAAGTTCCATAATGTCGATTTCATAGAGCAAGTAATCCGGGTCCTTCAATGTGACATTCATAAAATGCATCACCGACAGAAACATACGCATGTTTGGGTTCTTTCTTACAGCAAAAAAACCACCTGTGAGAATCACGATGGTAACGCCTATGACAATAATCGGAACATATCGTTTTTTCTTTCTTTTACGCTCTTTCATTCAAACTACCTTCTATTGTTGTTCGTCTTGCAATACCCATACGGAAACAGAACCTCCGGCAACACAAAAAACAGTTCCGCCCTTATCGTCCAAAGTGACCGGATCCATCGTCTCATCCAAGAGATTTGTCATGCGGCGTCCGGCATATTTTTCATTGACCTGCATGTACTTTGTTGTAGCGTCCTTATCGGTAAAAAGAACTGCCACTCCCGAGTTTTTATGCTCGTCATCGCCTGCGCGGGTAAAACCAACCGCATCACTGTGGTCAAAGTAGGAATTCTGCGCACCATAGGCATACTGCTGTCTTGCCCTGCACAATTGCCGCAAACAACCCACCGGCTCCACACCGTCATGGGGAATTCCATAATAATCGCCATAAAATACACACGGCACACCCTTTTCCTGCAACAGAATGTAAGCATATGCCAGAGGCTTAAACCATGCCGGAATAAAAGAGGATAATGCCTGGTTGGGTTGGGTATCGTGATTATCCACAAAGGTGACGGCATTCATTGGCATGCGCTCCGCAAGCGAATAGTTGCGCAGGCTTCCCAAATCAAAGTTGCCGTTACTGCTTGCCGCCTGACAAAATGCAAAATGTAGTGGAACATCAAACAGCGACATGCTGTTTTCTACACGTTCCAGATAATGAAGTAATTTGCCCATATCCGGCGACCAGTATTCACCTACCACAAAGAAATTTTCTCCCTTGTGTTTGCGCATCTCCTGTAGCCAGTTGCGGTAGAAATCAAAACTGATGTGTTTTACCGCATCCAGACGAAAGCCATCCATATGTACTGTATCGAGATACCACTTGCCCCAATCCGTCACCGCCTTCACCGTTTCGGGATTGTCCGTATCCAAATCTGCTCCCATCAGGTAATCATAGTTCACATTCTCCGTATCGGTCTCCCGATTCCATGTCTTGCCCTTGAAACAGAAAATTCCCTTTCGCTTTGCCGCGTCATCCCAGTCTGTGCCGCTGAAATGAGAGGCATTCCAAGTAAATTTCGAATACTTTCCTCCCCGTCCCGGAAAAACAAATTTTGTCCATGCCTGGATCTGTTGTTCTCCGGAAATCTGCTGTTCCCGGTTGTTCATTGCATCCTCCGTCACCGTGACCGTTTCAGCGGCGTCTGCTCCCATCATATGATTGAGCACCACATCAGAAAGCACCGATATTCCGTTTTTCTGTAAAGTCTTAACCGCATTTAAATAATCTTCCCTTGTCCCATATTTTGTCGCCACGGAGCCCTTCTGGTCAAACTCTCCCAAATCGTAGGCGTCATACACATCATATCCCACACTGTGACTCCCGGCAGCCCCTTTGTATGCCGGCGGCAGCCATATCATATTGATACCGCTTTCCTTTAATTCCGGCGCCGCCTGTGCAAGTCTCTGCCAGTGCTTGCCATCCTCAGGCAAATACCACTCAAACCCCTGTAGTAATGTTATATTATCCATATCGTGTCCTTTCCAATGATTAACATATGATTTATTATAGTATTTTAGGAGAAAAACAACAATGCGTTCCGAGTGCAAAAGAATGTCAAAAACATCTTGCACAAATGATAAATGTCTGTTAAATTTCCAACCATAACGTCGGCGCAACATTCTTGTTGTGACCTTCTGTTTTCAGCAATCCGCTGATATCTGTATGTAGTTTCCTACATACAAGAATTTTCCACTTTGGCAAATACACAAATCGAAAGAAAGAAAGGAGATGCCTATGGCAAAAAAATCATTACAGGAGTTAAACCTCATTGACAATTTTTTGTTCAATGAACTCACGATGCAGGAGGATAAAGAACCGGCGGGCACGGCATTCAATAAAATATACCCCATAAATTTGAAATAACCGTATCCTTGGCTTGGGGCGGTTATTTCTTTTTCGCATAACTTTATAATTAAAGTTGCAAATGCCGTAAGCATCATTACAAACTGAATCAAATCAGGGTAACTAACCATTGGCATCACCCTCTTTCGTATATATTCTGCTTCAAGGCAGTCTATGTAATCAGAGGGTCCAGTCCCTCTGTCGAGGGCTAACCGCCTACCGCTCACTTAAATATTTCCACCAATGTCTCCATCAACTTCATTTTATCATAAAAAAAATTGGCAATTCAATTGAATGGATAATATCCGCAATGTCATTATCCATATATTTTATTCAGTTGAGGTGTTATTTCCTATTCAATCTTTTCAAAATCAGATGCAGGATGTTTGCAAAGTGGACAGATATAGTCCTCCGGCAATTTCTCACCCACATATTCATATCCGCAAATCCGACAACGCCATACTGTCTGACCGGATTCTGTTTTCTTCGCTTGCTCCGGCTTCGGCTTAATATTCTGCTGGTAATACTCATAGGTCACAGATGATGCCGAACTTAAAACTTCCATATCCGTAATTGTTCCAATAAACATGGTGTGAGATCCCAAATCCTCCATTTTCTCTACCCTCACAGAGATATATGCATTGGTTCCCTCAGTCACATAAGATATGCCATTTTCCCCTCTCTTCCATCCGTCGAATGTCTGGAACTTGTCCATATCTCTTCCCGAATGAAAACCAAATCGTTCAAACAAATCGAAACTGGCATCCTGAGATATCACAGATACCGTAAATTCACCGGTCTTTTGAATCATATCATGGGTCAGATTTGCCTTATTGACAGCAATACTCATCTGATTGGGTTCAGATGCTGCCTGGATGGCTGTATTTATAATACAACCGTTATCCTTATCCCCTTCCTTCGCCGTCAACACAAACAGCCCATATGTCAGCTTATACATCGCTTCTTTATCCATTTCTGTTCCTCCTATCCTTCTATTTTTTACTTTACAGAAATTTTTCCTCTTAATAGTTTTTCTGTCTCACCTCAAAGAATGCCTGTGGATAATGGCATACCGGACAATTTTAACACTTCCATTGCTTCTACATTGTGCAACAAAGCGCGGTATCTCTCTTCGTGTGTCTTTTCGATGGCAGCAGCACCACGAAATTGTTCTGCCAACTCATAAAAGCCTTCCTCGTCTGCTTCTTTTGCCATGCGGTCGTACATCTCTATCCCTCCTGCATTTTTAGCCACATCTGCAAAAAATGTGTACTTACTCCGCGCCACCGATTCCCCGGCGAATGCCTCCAAAAGATTCTGTTCTG
The DNA here is from genome assembly GCA_964408625.1 of uncultured Roseburia sp. Taxonomy (GTDB): domain Bacteria; phylum Bacillota; class Clostridia; order Lachnospirales; family Lachnospiraceae; genus Pararoseburia. The sequence goes on from CAYPAA010000043.1 coordinate 8,039, forward strand.
TTTTTGTACCTGCATACTTGTTCTCACCCATAATAAAACCGCCTTGATGGATTCTTAATTTTATTATTATCAAACAAGACACATATTATCAGTACAAATACATAAATCTTATAACGTATATTCCAGTATTTCCATCGGTTCATCTACAATATAATCTGCGCCGGCGTCTTCCAACTCCTCCTTTCCGCGCGCCTTCAACTCTGCAAACATATCCGCGATGCCGGCATACAAATCGCACTCAAAGATTCCCTTAGGTGCATAATACTCGCGATAATATCCAATCGCTGGGTCCGTGATTGTGCCGTCCAAATCAAACAATATATATTTATAATCTTTCTTATTTTGTTTCATAACCTTTTCCGTTTCACAACTAAAATAAACTTATCGCATCAATAAACGCATCACGGAAGGTCATACTGCCCCCTGCCAATGCTTTCTGTTTTTGCTCTGCTGCTTCCGCCGCATCGCCAATCATCTTCATGCAGCAAACCGCCGCGTCAAAATCTGATGCACCCACAGCAAGATACGCACCGAGCAGACAGGAGGACATACATCCCGCCCCGGTAATCATGCGCATCATCGCGGAACCGCCTTCGACATACTCGACGCGCTCACCATATGATACGATATCCGTGACACCGGATGCAATCACAATACAGCCAAATCGTTTCGCCACTTCCCATACCACCACATCCATGTCAGCCGACAAGGACGCATCCTTCTCCGTGCATTCATCCACGCCGCCCGCGGTGTTTATATTTTCCAAAAGCGCCAGAATTTCCGAATAGTTTCCTCGAATACAGGAAGGATGAACCGCATCTAAAATTTGATATGCCAACCCGCGGCGATAGGTCGAAGCAGCCACGCCCACCGGATCAAAAACCACAGGGTGCAAGGCAGCATGTGCTGCCTTGCCGGCTTCCATCATCGCCTCAACGCACTCCGTCGCACCGAGGTTTAAAACAAGCGCCTGCGCCCCCGTCGCAATCTCTGCAACTTCCTCTCTAGCGTGTGCCATTGTAGGAGATGCCCCCACTGCAAGAAGCACATTTGCACAATCGTTCACCGTCACAATGTTTGTGATACAATGCACCACCGGCCGGATCTTCCTTATTTTAGAAACAAACTCCTTCCTATCCATATCACTCATTCCTTTTTATTATTGTTGTTTAATTCATTCTGGAACTTGCTCAGTAATCCCGTCTTTGAAATTGCTGACACCAAAATGATAGCAATCAGTGTTCCTGCACCTGTGCTGATCAAAAATGGCACAACAAAGGTAAACAACGCTGCTGACTCATTGCCCATAAGTAATAGTGCAACCGGATACGCAAGCATACCGCCAATCAATGCTGTTCCAACGACCTCGCCGATGTAAGCAAATGGCAACTTCTTAAACCACTTGTACAAAAGACCGGAAAGCAATGCTCCACACATACTGCCCGGGAATGCCATCAAAGAGCCAAGCCCCAATGCGTTGCGAATCAGGCTCGTGATAAATGCCTGTGCCAAGCCCCACCATGGACCAAGCAGTATGGCACAAAGTACATTCACTAAGTGCTGTACCGGCGCACACTTGGAACCAAACACCGGCACGGAGAACAACGATCCCATTACCGCAAGTGCGCAAAAAATAGCTGTTAAAGTCAGTTTACGAATATTTACTTTTTTCATGTTTTTCCTCTTTTCCTATTGCTGTTCTTTCCCTCTTGCAATAAGATTTACGATCACACAAAGCAATGCCGTGATGACCATATCCGGAAGTGTATTCCCCACCGCTGTATCAACGCGCATCAACAAACGATATGCCACGAAACCAATCACCCAGATGATAAGATTCTTTACGCTGACGGAAGAAGTCACCGCCTTTTTCTTTAACAGGAAATAATCTGCAATCTGAATTGCAATCATCGGCGCAAATACGGAACCGATGAGGTACAAAAAGTTTGTGATGTTATCCATCGGATACACCATCGCAGCAATCGTACCGATGATGGTCACGATGATTGCCGCCCACTTCTCCTTCACCTTTCCTGAAATAGAAACAGCGGAAACACCTGCGGAATACGCATCCAAAAATGTTGTTGTCACTGTTGAAAAAACAATGATAAGCAATCCGACAATACCAAGTCCCGCCTTTACCATAATAGTAGCAATATCATCCTCACCTGTAAAGATGGCTGCGCCCATACCGATGGTATACATGAAAATGCTGACTGCACTGTAGACAAGAACACTTGCCAAAGTTGCACCGACCGGCTTTTCTGCCTCACGTGTATAATCAGAAATCAATGGAAGCCAGGAAAGCGGCATTGCTACCGCAAGTTCTACCGCGGCACCAAAGCTGAGGCTATCATCAACGATATTTTCCACGCCGGTTCCACCAAAGAAAATCACCTTGCACAAGACAAGAGAGAGAATGAAAAGTGCTGTCATCGCAATCGTATTTACCTTGCCAAGATTGGTAAGTCCGATGCAAATCCAAACAAGAATCAACCCACCAATAATCAATGCCCATACCCATACGCCGGCGGAAAAAATTCCATTGGCGGCAAGGGCGCCGTCGTAAATCATGATGGCTGTCCAGCCTACAAGCTGTAATACATTCAAACCCGCAAACAAGATGCTTCCTTTTTCACCGAAGCTCATCTTTACCGTTTCCATAGCACTCTTTTTCTCACGCGCCCCAATCAGACCCGCAGCATACATCATGATTCCACCGATCAGATGTCCCAATAGAATGGCTGCCATACCTTTCCCAAAGCCAAGCGTCGAAAAATATGTACCTGTCAGAATTTCGGCGATGGAAACACCCGCGCCAAACCAGATTAATCCGTTACTAAAAATAGAAGTTTCTTTTCTACTCATCCTTAAATTCTCCTTTGATTGCAAATGCATGATTCATCGGGCCACTGCCCTTGCCTAAATCCAACATGGCAGAAAGTGCGCCTGAAATATAGTTTTTCGCCAACAAAACGGCTTCTTCCAGACACCTTCCCTTTGCAAGATTGGACGCGATAGCGCTTGATAGTGTACAGCCTGTTCCGTGTGTATTGCTGTTGTCGATACGCTTACCATAGAACCAACGAGCACCGTCTGCACTGTAGAGCAAATCATTCGCGTCGTTTAAACTGTGACCTCCTTTGCAAAGCACAGCACATCCATAGGTTTCAAAGATGTATTTTGCCGCAACTTCCATATCTTCTTCCGTCTTAATGTGCATCCCGGACAACACTTCTGCCTCCGGTATGTTTGGTGTGATTACGGTTGCAAGAGGTAATAATTCATTTTTCAAGGTACCAACTGCCTCATCACTAATCAACTTAGCTCCTGAAGTAGCTACCATTACAGGGTCAACAACGATATTCTTCGCATCGTACTGTTTTAACTTGTCTGCAATAGTTTTAATCAGACTGCTGGATGACACCATACCAGTCTTGATTGCATCCGGATAGATATCTGTAAAAATACAATCCAACTGTTCTGCTAAAAACTCTGGTGTAACCTCCATAATTCCTGTAACGCCGGTTGTATTTTGGGCAGTGAGAGCCGTGATCGCACTCATGGCGTATACACCATTTGCGGTCATAGTCTTGATATCTGCCTGGATGCCGGCGCCTCCGCTGGAATCACTTCCGGCGATTGTTAATGCTGTGTTCATAAG
>CAYPAA010000044.1:0-11445 GCA_964408625.1 uncultured Roseburia sp.
CCCGGTTAATGGGAACATCCCAATATGGAACACAGAGCATCTATCTTCGGATAGGTGCTTTTCTTATGTCTATTTTTGAGAGGAAGGTGATTTTTATGGGTATATACAAAGGTTTTTGGCTATTGTATAAAGATATGCCAGCTCCTTCCCGGTATCTCTGTAAGATTTACTCTGCCAAAACCGCAAGAATGTTTCTTGAACAATGTCTTCAGCAATGCATCTGTCTTTTGTTTTCATGTAACAGTAACGGAGGAGTTTCTCATACTGTACTTGTAAATCCATGGATTATTAACCTCCTCATAATGTATAACGGATGATCACATCAAGATGTGCGCAAATTATCAAATTATGTAAAAAAATACGTCCGAAGTGCATCATGCTGATACACCTCGGACGTTTGTGCTTAAAAGAAGTCAAACAATATCGCTTATCCCTGCAATCCGTCTGATTGCCGGATCATATCCTCGACTACAATATCATAGATTTCGCCGACTGTATTGCAATACTCGAGTACCTGCCATGGCTCATTGGTATGAAAATGAATTTTCACCAAATCCTCATCTCCGGCTGCGATCAAACTATTTCCCTCAATATGCTCTGTAATATAGTCTGCAATTTCATCCTCGTCCAAATCCTTATCTCTTCTGTCAATCAAAAGCTGCGTGTCATAACGATATGCAAACTGATCGTCCTCAACGTCTACTGATGAAATTCCCATAATGATTACCTCCGAAATCAAAGTTTTTTATTGCTCTACGGTTTCCTGCAAATGTGTCGAAACCATATTGACTGTTTCAAAGATTTTGTTGATATCAGAAAGCAGACTCTCCTGCTCATAGAGACTGTCCTTGATTTCCTGAATCATATCTGCGGAATGTCCCATCAACTCCGTCATATTTTCCGCCATATCTACAACCTGACCCACATATTGTCTGGAGTCCTCACAAGCCGTCGTGATATCCTGAACCACACTTAGGGAACTTTCCTGCAGACTTCCTAATTTTTCGGCTTCCTCCTTGGCGTTATAGATGTAATCCATGCCAGATTTTACGGTACTGGTATCTAGTTCAATGGATTCTCCCGCCTTTGCCACGCCTTCACGAATATCTTCCACGTGACGTGAAATCTTTTCTACTGCTTCATGCGATTCCTCCGCAAGTTTTCTGACCTCGTCAGCAACAACCGCAAATCCTTTTCCGTTTTCACCTGCCCTTGCAGCTTCGATAGATGCATTCAAAGCGAGCAGATTGGTCTGACTGGCAATATTTACAATCATATCCGTCAAACTGCCGATTTCGTCGGTTTGCTTTTCCAGTATCTGTATAGTTTCCAGTGTGTCCTGTGTACTGGTCTCAATCTGTTGCATGGAGGATACGGCGCCATCCATAATGGAAATATAGTTTTTTGTACTACTGCTGGTCTGTTCAACCGTCTGGCGCATCCGTTCTGTTTTCTCCACAATCTTTTCTATAAGAAGCATCAACTCGTGGATACTGCTTGCAGTATCGTCTACATATTTTTGATTGTGCTCGCAGTCTTCCAGTGTTTTACGTGCAGATTCTGAAATCCTTTCATTGCTTTGGCTGCTAGCATCCAAAGATTCATGAAGCTGCGCTACCGCAGTTCCAAGATTGTCGCTGGCTGTTTCACACTGTTCCACCACTTCCTTGACTTTCTCCGTATCATGCAGGCTTTCCAGAAGTCTTCTCGCCTGTTTTGTTATGGTAAGAAATACTGCCGTCATGGCGATGTACTCGATGGTAAAGCCTATGATATACCCGCGATACCATGTAAATACGGTGTCATTCTCCAGAAGAGTGACGGAATGCGCACGAATAAAGACAGCAATCACCAAGCAGATATAACCAACCAATGCTATATGCTTTGTAAACCGGACGTCAAAATACAGGCAACTGATTGCCAATGCCAAAGTGTATGTCATATAAATTCCGACATTGGAATTAGAACCCATAATCCCCACGACAACCGCGAGCGCCACAACAGCACTGTATTTTAAAACAGACGTCTTAACTCCCAATTTTTTGAGAACTGTCGGCATGAGAGTGCAGACGCAGCCAATTGGTGTCAACACGAGCAACTCTTTAATCGTCAGGCGAAACACCCCAATCATACTCAACAAAAACAATGCCGGAAATATAAGCGTCAACCACCGAAGTATTTTACATACCATGTCGTTGATTCGTTTATCATTCTCATGAAAAAACTGCTGTGCACCGCTATCCATATCACAATCCCCCTCATCTTTTGAACATTTGTTGTGATTGTATCATAAAAAGCGGTTTGAAACAACAATTTAGATATACGAACATCAATCTCCACAACCTGATCCGGTACGGCTGCATTATCAAAAAACACCTTCATCTCGCCAAAACTATTGCGAAGTTTCGCACTCACCAGTTGATTGGTAACAATATGTCTTATTGTTGCGCCAAACCTGTTTTCACAAAAAAACTCTGCCATTGTCATTCCAATCGATGATGGTCTGATGTTCGCCCTGTTTATTCTCATCCTCATAATCATCCCAGCGCTCGTCCCAACGCTCCTCCTTTTTCCAATTTGAAAAAATCATGGAAAAGCCCATCATAAGCAAGAATGCCACAAGCAAAGCAACCCAGACAGATATCTCTGGAAATCCTATCAGTTCCTCAATCTCATCGTCAAAAATAATGTAGAGCACAGCAAGCGGGAAGAATATGCCGCCAGTCAAATCAATAGAATTCCTACTAATACGTCACTTTGTTTTTTCATCCTTTTGTCCTCTCTGTTTTGGATTCTTTGGTTCCGCTTTCAGATTTGCATGATAAATCATGCTTCCTGTTGCTGTGCATCATACGCTGCTCGAACCGCTTTCGCCAACTGATCGCCGCAGGAAGTATTCTTCATGCCACAATGGATATCGGACAGTGTCTCCTCAATTTCGTCGACGGTACGCCCCTCTACCAATTTGGATACCGCTTTTAAATTACCGTTACATCCACCGATAAATTCCACATTGTGAATAGTATTGCCCTCAATATCTAATAGAATTCTCTGTGAACATGTGCCTTTTGTTTGATACTCAAATCTCATTTTTGACCCTCCTCGTATTCTGCCTCTGAGTCATACTCTAATATATCTCCCGGCTGACAGTCAAGTGCTTCGCAGATGGCAACTAAGGTGGAAAATCGAATCGCGCTTATTTTTCCCGTTTTCATTTTCGACAGATTCACGTTGCTAACCCCCACCTGCTCCGATAACTCCTTCAGAGAAACCTTTCGATCCGCCATCACGCGATCCAGTCTAAGTATTATTTTTCCCATATCCATTCACCTCTAACTGTTATTACAATGTCTCGTCTGACTCTCGCTGCAAAACTGCTCCATACTTAAAAATATATGCCAGCGCAAGAATCACCAAGACAACAATCAGCATTGCAATGTCAATGGAAATTTGAAAATTGACAACTCCATTCATTTCGACATCCATCTTTGCATCGCCGCTTGCAATGCTCTTTGTGATATCGTCTCGCATGGCGTCCGTCAAGTCAATCCCCATAGCCCCAAAGTCAATCTCAACCCATCCGGTTCCGGCAAAAGACATTTTGAGAAAATCTTTCGGAATAATGGCAATCACAACGGTACCAAGTAACATACCAATCACGGCGACAATCAGTATTACTTTTGCAATATTAGAAATAATCCACCCCACATTACCCATTGTATTAATCTTTTTAATTGCTTCTTCTTTTTTCATTTTCCATCCTCCCAGTATTAATATTTCAACGACAAAAAATAGTCATTTAATGTTTATCGTTAATTTCATTATAAGCATAATATTATGTTTGTCGACAAAAAATTAACGAAAAACGATAATAAAAAGCATTAATGGCCTGCCGGTTTCTTTTCCATCATATCCTTTTCTACAATCAAATCCGCATAAAGGAATGTGGCGAGTATCACTCCTAAAGGAAACAACGTTGCCCAAATAGCTTTTCCAACAAAAAGATGGCACAATACAGTTCCAACAACGGCACCTATTAGGAAATAGATCAGCATCTCAAAATGCTGCAACAGCTTTTCCCGATGAGTTTTGTCCTTTGAGTTCCAATGTTTGACCTCCTTTGCCAAACCGATTCCAATCTGTCTTATATGATTTGTGGCAAACGTGGTTGCCATTGGAACACCCTCCGCCTGACGAAAGGTATTATACTGCATGGATGCAATAAAATTGATCGCCACCTGTGAAATCTGCACCGGTGCTGATTCCGGTACAAAGCCCAATCCCAGCACTACCGACATTTCTATTGCAATCAAAAGTGTGTCCCAACGTATTGGCAGACGATGCTTGATTGGATTCGGAAACAGTTCCGATACAAATGCACCCATAAGATACGCCGAAATCGGAATCAGATAATAAAGAGCCTCACTCCATTTTCCTGCTCCAAGAGCTATTCCCATTAGCACTATATTTCCTGTCTGTGCATTGCAAAACACATTGCCCCGAAGTAAATAGGTATAAACCCCAAAAAAGCCGGCGACAGCCATTAATACATGAAAAATCCATTTCCTCTCGCACATGAGAAAATATGTATCATTTTTTTTACCTTGTATTCCCATAATGAAATCCTCTAAAATTGAATTAAATTCATCCTATAAATGTTAGCAAAGTTTCTTAAAAACAGTTTTCCTCATCACCTGAAATTCTTTTTACAGGATGCCGGATCACCGTCTTTTGTTTTTCAGGTGCCACCCGTCGGGCGTCGCTCAGGTAGATTTCATGATGAAGTCTTTTTTCTGTAATATCCAGTTCATAGCCCTCGCCAGTCATAAAATCATGCATCTTTTCAACAGTAGCCGGTTCGTCATCGTAGGGACCAATATGTATGCACTGCACACATAAACCCTCGTCATAGGTAAGAAATTCAACTTTTGAGTAATCCTCCTTCCGACTGTAATCAATCCCTTTTATATCATTCTGCCACCAGAAGCCTTCCAATGGAGGAACAACATAATCGAAGTAGCCATCGAGCGGCACATCTACGATACACAGTTGGTTCTTCGGCATATAAAATTCTTTATGCTCTTTTTTATAGTCAAATGCCATATGTAAATTCTCCCTTCAAAATTAATGGTTCCCCAGTCTTATCATTCTTCTCCATGATACAAGAACCCCTGCATTTTTTCAAATTCCCGGTCACGCTTAAAGTTTCAACTGCTCTAGCGCATTTTTTAACAATTACTTATTTCCATTATCCTATAATGTGATATGATAAGTCTATGAAAATCAAAGATAAAATCTGCATGGCGGTCACCCTGATAATCGTGATACTACTGTTGGCTTTCCGCGTGCAGATACAAGATACTGCAAATAAAATATTAGTAAACGCCGGTCTGAAATCGGAGCAGACCCACGCCTCATTATATGCAGGCATTTCAGAACAGTTATTTGAATACGACTGTATGATTGCCAACGGCAAAATCTATGCCTATGCCCCGGATTTTGTTGAAGATGATATCTACACTTTCCTTCAAGGTCCAAAGTCTTGGGCAAATGGTATCGCATGGTCCGGAGAATGGTGTCTGGCTTATACAAAAGGACAATATTTCGGCGAGTTTGGATGTGGTTTTTGCTGTGCCGCAAATCTTTATTGCACGTTCTCCGACTACAAGTGTTCCCCACTGGATGCCTACGAGTATGCAAAAGAAGTGACAGGCTATGCACCCACAAAAAAATCCGCAGCCATTGATTGGGGCAACTTGAAAATACTTCTTCAGAAGATGGGATTTCAATGTGATGTATACTACAAGCCTGCCACATATGAAGAATTTCAGGAACAAATCAAAAACTGCAAATCCGCAGTTGTTTTGGTGTGCAGTGACAACGATGATACTTTCTGGCAGGACATCCCCGGACATTATGTTACCATTTCCTTGTATAATGATGTTAGCGACGATGTCTTTCTGGCAGATTCAGGTTCACCCACAAACAATCGCACCCGTGTGCCTCTACGATATGTTTATGATGCTTTAAAAACTACCAGCAAATTCCAATATCTGACGGTGGACAGTTATGCAGAGAATCATAACCAATGGAAGCATAATGGTATTGATGATAGGTGGGTTGCACCTTATTAAAGGAGGTTAAAAATGCGACTATTTCATTCTACGCAGAGTGCTCTTGAAAAAGAGTTGGCAAAACTGTACAAAGAAGAAGCAGACTACAGAAAACTAACACAGAACAAAAATCCTATTCGATGGAAGAAGGAATTGGAGGAGAAAATCCCTCCAAAAGTGTTCGACGGCGTACAAAAAGCCTTTGGAAAAGCATTTGAAATCATCTTTGAAAAAGGAAACGTCATTATCGAGAAAACCTACAACAAGGAGTCGATGAAAAAAGAATTCAAGGTAAAAGACTATGCCGTGGATGTGAAGGGCGGACGCCGCCAAATATCCTCTATGAAAAAGGATGCAAAACTTGGACATGCTTTCAACACCGTTTTAACTTCCGTGGAAGGAATCGGTTTGGGCGCACTGGGAATCGGCATGCCTGACATTGTGCTATGGGTGGGCATGCTGTTGCGAGGTGTCTATGAAACCGCCATCCAGTATGGTTTTGATTATGAATCACCGGAGGAAAGGCTATTTATATTAAAACTTCTGGAGACCTCTATGCTAACAGACCGGGATTGGATCAAAGCAAATAGAGACATTGACGACTATATTGCGCAGTCTTCACATGTCATTCCCGATGAACAAACAATGACAGCACAAATACAAAAGACGGCTAATGCTTTTGCCACCGACATGCTGGTGGTGAAATTTATACAGAGTCTGCCAATTGTCGGAGTCATTGGCGGAGCCGCAAATCCCCTTTACTACAACAAGGTGCTCAAATATGTACAACTGAAGTATCGCAAGAGATATTTGCTGAAAAAACTGGGGAGAACGTAATGAAAATCGTTTATCTTTATATCACCGTGATCAATGCGTTTGCCTTTGCCATGATGGGCATTGACAAGGCAAAAGCAAGAAAAGGGGCATGGCGGATTCCCGAAAAAACATTATTTATTTCTGCTATCCTCGGCGGCTCTGTCGGGGCTTGGCTTGGCATGTATGTTTTTCGACACAAAACCAGACATTGGTATTTTGTGGTCGGAATGCCCCTTATCTTCGCCATTCAAATAGGGGTCATATTTTACTTTACAAGGTGCACATGACCAAATTTGTCTTAAATCTCAACAACGGTATTTCATACAACTCCATTATATGATTCTTCAACAAATCTCGCGTAGCCTGCACCGTATCTTCTTTGTGATATTTATATCCGTCGACTTCAATGGGGGATATGTTTATATTATTTGTTCCAAATCCTAAGATTGAAGTAAATACAAGCGTATTTGCGAAACCGCATAGCCCCTTAATATAGAACGCAACTATCGTTGCTAATATCCACAACCACATCCCCTTCTCCTTTGTTCCGGTAAAACTCAACTTTCCTCACGCATTCCCGAATGTTATTCAAAGCATAGTTTTCTCCTATCCCTCATGAAATACTGCTGTCGTTATAGAATCAAGAGCGAAAATGGTCTGACATCGCCGCTTTATATACCTGTTCCGTTCTCTCGTCGAAAAGTACCCACATAACCATATCCATCGTTTTAGGATTTTCTTTCAAAAACCTGTCTACAGTTCTAACTGCGATTTTCGCCGCCCTTTCTACCGGGAACGCATACACTCCTGTAGAGATTGATGGGAACGCGATTGTCCTAATTCCATTTTCTACTGCCACTTTAAGAGAATTATGATAACAATCTGCTAACAACTCATCTTCATTATGGTTGCCGCCGTTCCACACAGGTCCGACTGTATGAATCACATACTTGCATGGTAAATGATAGCCCTTTGTCAATTTTGCCTGTCCGGTCTTGCATCCGCCAAGCAATCTGCACTCTGCCAACAATTCCGGTCCGGCAGCCCTGTGAATGGCGCCATCGACTCCGCCGCCTCCAAGTAGTGAATTGTTTGCTGCATTTACGATTGCCTCCACTGAGTCAATCGTTGTAATGTCCCTTTTTACTGTTTTCATCATAAGCAATGTTCCCCTATTATTTGTCAGTACCTTCCCGCGTATACTCTTTTCGCTTCCGATGTCCATTCCCTAACAAACTCTGTCTTTGCGTTAGTGTAGGCATCCCTGTCATGTTCAAACCGATGCCACAGTTGCAATTTCATAGTTTCGTATTCCTTCGCTATCTGTGTATGTTCATTCAAATAATCTCTGAAATACAACTCATCATTATCTCCTGCATAACGAAGGTGCACATGAAAGACTTTGTCCGCAAATCCCTCTTTCGTATATCCGCGATTGAACGATATTCTATCCGCATCCTTTGATACTTCAACCAATACATCAACAATGTCCTTTGCCCAAATCCCGGATATAGCTGTACTTCCGATAGTTCTTTTCCCATTTCAACTTCCCTCACAAGTTCCGGTTTCCTGATAAACGCTATAGATTGCGAATGTCCTTCCGTTGATAGAACATAAAGCTGAACATAGCTCCTAATATTCCGGTACATAAGAACATTACAGCCATGCCGCTTCCTGCCCCTTCACCTACCAGTATTCGTAAAAATAGTGTAACGGCATTTTCCCGAGTCATAAATGGTTCAAACACATAATCTGCCAATAAACCTCCAAGCAAAATTCCGAAAGGAATGCTACTGAACTGAATCGCATTTCTTACTGCAAATATTTTACCCTGTATCTCTTCCGGAATGTTTTGATATAAGATTACCATTTGACCAGCATTGATAAACGGAATCGGTAAGCTTGCCGCCCAACCGGCAATCGACCAGACGATTCCATTTCTACCTACTCCCATCATTATGTCTCCCAGCAGGAAAGAAACAAAAGCCGATATGTAAATCATCTTTGTACTGTTTGCCTTTACTTTTCCGGTAGAAACCATGATACCACCCACAATTCCTCCGATTCCCATCACGGCATTTACCATACCAAGCGTTGCGCCATCGTTTGCACTTCTCGAAAGAATCATTGGGGATAAAATATTCTCGTAGGTTAATCCGGAAAAAAAGTTCAACAATGCCATCGTAATAATGACAATCAAAATCCCATGGTTTTGACTCAGATACTGAAAGCCTTCCCTACACCCGGCAAATACAGATTTCTTTTCCACTTTCTGTGAAATATCTTCCGGGATTTTTAGTACAAAAAGCAATACCAGAAAAGCAAACAGAAACGTCATCAAGTCAATTGCTAAAATCAGATTCAAGCCGCCCCATGCAAATAAAGTGGCTGCAAATACCGGAGAAAAAACCGCGACAAGATTACCGGAAAAAGAATTCATTCCGCTTACCTGTTCCAACTTCTCTTTCGGTACTACTTTTCCGATTGCGACCGCGGATGCAGGTCCTTGAAAAGCATTCGTAAAACCGATAATAAAATTCACCAGATAAATATTCCATATCTGCAGTCCGCTTCCTACGTTTAGAAAAAGCATGGCAACAGAACAGATTGCGGCAATACTGTCCGATACCAACATGATTTTTTTCTTGCTATGGTTATCTACAAAAGCTCCTGCAAACAAACTCACAATAATGTAAGGAATATAATTAAAAAATGTCATGAGCGAAACTGTCATCGCAGTTCCTTTTTGCATATATGCCCACAAAATCAATGCAAAGCTTGTCATAGAACTACCGAATTGTGATAATGCCTGACTCAGCCAAAATACGATATATCTTTTAAAATTGTTATTCATTGAATTTTTCTCTCCTTATAGATATTTTTATTAGAATTCTTCTATAAGTGCAAAATCCAATGTGGACGATTATACTTAATTTATCTCTGCGCAAGCATCGTCCGATCACCAGACCTTGCACAGAGTAATACACTCAAATCAATTATCATATGGCACAGCATAATATCACTCCCTTCACTCTTAAAAACATTCCGTTTATATTTTTGATTATATCATAACATCAGTCCATCTGCATCAAATCACGGTATTACGTTTGTGTCAAGTAATCGTTGGCACTTTTCCTCTTTTCTTTATGATAACTGCTTTTGGCTGTAAAAATTGCCACTTCTGCTGGCAGATTCCTGCTTGTTTTTTTCATACTTTTCTCTAATCAGCACGGCTTAATTTCTTTGTCATATTTTTTAACATCCATATGCCTTTTTTAATGCTTTACGGGATGCGGTCTGCATTGCATCAAGTAGCGGCATATGCATTCGTATTCTGTCTGCATACGGATTTCCCTTTCCGTCCTTCTTAGGTGCTTTTGACGCACTTAATATTTCCATTACTTCCTGCATCTGCATGGTAAACACAAGACCATCTGTATAGCGGTCTATTGTATTTATCAGTTCTTTGTTCTCCCTTCGATACAGCGCCTTTGCCAGATTGTTTGCTCCTTCCGGCGACCATCTCATTCTGCGATTTTTCATACGCATGGTTATTACGGTACAGTTCTGGCTTTCCTGAACTCCCATGTGTTTATAGATTATTCCTTCTGCCGGCTCGGGAATTTTTATTCCACGCCTGTCATAAGGGAGCAGACCGTCTTTATTGTTATTTAGATATTTATGCAGCTCTCTGACCTGTTTACTCTGTTTGTCATTTTCATCCGAACTTTCTATACTGGTTGCGTAGATTTCTATATACTCCAGCATTTCGTCGATTTTTTCTTCTTCAAGCAGACATCGGATGTCCTGTTGCGCCTTCTTGTTCTTTATTTTTTCTCAGTATCTCCTGATAAATATGATAGCGGTCTAACTGGAAAATCACTTCCGGATCATAGGATTCTTTTATCCAGCTTCCTCCATCTCCATTCAGGATTCTTTGCCCGATTTCATCCGCATTATATTTCTTGCGAATAAGAGCCTCTCTCTTTTCATGAAAAGTTGTACTGTCTTCCATTCCTGCAAGCACGGTCTTCCCCACAAGGGTACTGCGTTTTTCCTTTTCTTTTTCAGCATCCCAGCCTTCATACATGGTAAACACCTTCATTTCTTGTTTTTTCATCCTCTTGTGGTGTTTATCCTGCATATGCAGCCATACCCCATCCATTTCTTCAAACAATACAGGCAATTCCCTGATTCCCTCTGTCTGGTCTGCGTTCATCTGCTTTACTGCATGCTGTTCCTCTTCATCAATACGATTCCCCAGCTTCTGCACAAGGTTCCACACTCCCTGCGCACTGATATACTGACCGCAGGTTTCATTGATGATATCCGCGGTTACACGGTAAGGCGACTCTGTTACTGTCAGTGCTATCTTTTCTGCCAGATTCGTTGAAATCAGACCTATTTTATCCATTTTCATCGCCTGATCTAACAGAAATACATACGCTATCTGACCATCTTCTGTATTTGTTTTATATACCCTTCTAGAGTATGCGACATCCCCATATACTGTTTT
>CAYPAA010000045.1:0-11112 GCA_964408625.1 uncultured Roseburia sp.
GCCTCGCAGCAGAAGTATTATAGAAAACAGGGATTTAATAAAATTCAAACAAAAAGGTACGAGTGATTGAGTGCTTACGTTTGGGTAACAATTGCCATCATTTCACCTCGTCATGTTTCCGATAAGCTCGGATGAATGGTATGAGCCGGGTCAGGATTTTTGGGATTCTATGGTGGATATGGTAATGAACAAAAAATTGTTTTAGTGCTTAGACGATATTAATACAAGATATTGTGTTTGGATATAATTTTTTTGTTGTTGTTAGCAAAATCTTTTTAATGATATAATATTATGAAAGTGAAAATTGGACATAAAAACATTTGGGAGATTATATTATGACCTTGTGGCTAGGTGTAGAGAATTTTGGAAGAATTAAAGATGCAAAAATCTGTATTAACAAATACACAGTCCTAGTGGGACCGAATAATAGCGGAAAATCTTTTTTGATGCAATTAGCAGACGGGATTAATGATTATATCGTGAAGATGAAGGATGTGATTGACTTATCATCTTTTATGGTAAAAAAGGAAAAAGGTTATAAAGAATATCTGTTAAATTCTAAGAATTGTAATAAAGTCACAGAGTATATCAATGATAAACTGGCAATTGAAAAAAAAGAAGTCGTGAAATCTATCTTGGGGAAGGATATCGAGGTAGAACGATTATATATTGATTGGGAAATTGATCCTAGTATAGAATATCGTTTTGTGGCGTTTGATTTAGCAAAAATACCATATGAGAGTATAAAAAACGTAATTCCTATAATTGATAGTATTATTAATGTTATGATTGAACCTTCTGATTCAGAAGGTAGCATGGTTTTGTTGGTGTCCCATAACCTAAAGACGAATACGGAAGCAATTCGTTATGCATCGAGGACATTAGGTGAATTGAAAGATGACATGGTACAGCGTGTTATGCTTAGAAGTTTATTTGCAAATCAGAGTTTATATATGCCAGCCTCAAGGAATGGTTTGTTGTTGATGTATCGAGATTTCTTTGCAAATAAAGCAGATAATGCGCTTGAATTTAATATGCATTACGGGGAAGGAATTGAGAATGAAGGGGTAACTACAGAAACCGGATTAACAAAGCCGGTATATAAGTTTTTACGATTTCTGCAGACATATACACAGGATGATAATTATAGATTTAAAGATGAAATGGCATTCTTTAATGAACATATAATTGAAGGGAACATTATTGTTAACGAACAAGGGATTTTTTCATATCAGTCGAAGGTTGACGATTTAACGGTTCCAATGTATTTGGCTTCATCGATGATAAATGAACTAGTACCACTTTATCCTGCAATCACGACGAATCAAAGATATAGACGACTTGTTATTGACGAGGTAGAGTCAAGTTTACATCCGCAAAAACAGATGGAATTGGTTCGTATGTTGAATAGATTGAATAACAAGGGGTATCAATTTATCATAAGTACGCATAGTGATACTATCGTTTCTAAAATTAACAATTTGTATCGGATGTCGAAAAAAGGCGTTGCTAAAGAGGAATTGGAACAGATTGGATTAGAACAAATTGACTTTATCAATCCGGATAATTTATATGTATATGAGTTTGATATTACAGAAGGAGGAAAAAGTTCCGTTCGAGAGGTCAAATGAGGCTTTTGATGTCAGAGAAAAGCATGAAGGCGGTGATGATGTTATCAAGTTATCATTTGACCTTAATCAGAATCAGTATGGTATATTTGGGTATGAGTATAAAAGACCGGATGTAAATAAAGAAGGGTGTAAGACAGCTGACATTTTAGCATGTTTAGTTGATGATGAAAAGAAAGAAATTTGCTCGCTGATTATGGATCTCAAATCAAATATCACATGCTTTGACGATGACATGACAAAAAACAATTCTCCTATAATTGCAGTAAAAAATGTTAGTGATTTTGTTCAACAATTGCATGATGAAAAGTTACATAAGGATAGTTTTTTGTTATATTATAAAGACAAGGACTACTCCGAAATAGAGTTTTTTGGAATAGCAACAAGGAAATTTGAACCACATAAATTCTTGCGAGTTGCGGAGTTTATGGATGGGATTATGGAAGATGATTCTGAAGATGTTATTGATTTGATAAAGTGCAAAATAAAAACATCGTTGTTACCATATTATGGAGAAGTTTCAAAGATAAGAGACTTCGCGGAAAAAAGAGTCTGCATCAGTGGAAAGTATTATGAGTTGCAAATTGTAAGTTTATTATCAGGAGAAGGAGATGACTATATTGCTGATGTTACTTTGACAACCGATTTGAGTGTGGATTATTAGCAAGCATACCAGAAGGGTAGAGAGATTTTGGATTTTGTAGAATTAACATCAAATTATGCAATGAAGTCCGTATTCGTGTTAGACACAACTGATTGGATGATTGCAGGTATCATAGTATGTATTACAATCTGCGTTGTCGCGCGCATGGTACAACAGAAGCGGATTTGTATCACACAGGCTGTGGCAGCAGTATTACTTGTCACGTATCTTTTTTTGATTTTTTGCTCCACCGTTATCGCAAGAACGTACCTGGGTATACATGCTTATCAGCTACAACCATTCTGGTCGTACAGAGAGGTGATGGAAAAGGGGCGGACGGATCTTTTGGCAGAGAATTTGCTGAATGTGGGTATGCTGATGCCGGTAGGATTTTTGTTGACACTTTTGAGCAGGCGGATAAAATGCAGACATGTTATCCTTGCTGCGTTTTTCATTTCGTATATCATTGAATTTTCACAGTTGATTTTCTGCAAAGGGTTGTTTGAACTTGTCGACGACCCTTTTCATAATGTGTTAGGTGCTATTGTGGGGTATGGGATTTATAGAGCGGTCAGACGAAAAAACGTATGAACGTATACTGCAATAAATGTTTAGCAACAGTTTCGATATCTTTTTTAAAACTAAGCCTCTAATTACTGGTGGGTTTGGGAAAACAAGGTATTTTCACAAAATTTATTACCCATTTTATTACCCATGTGTTATACTATATGATGTGGATAATTATGTGGGCAAAAAAAGAACAGAAGGTCCCCGGTTAAATGATACTCAAATCAAAATATTAGAAGTGATTAGAAACAATCCTAATATAACTAAAAAGCAAATACAAGAAAAAATCGGAAAGAGTAAAACAACTGTAGATAATGGAATTTCATATTTGAGAGAGAATGGTTTTATAGAGCATATTGGTTCTAATAAAACTGGATATTGGAATGTCCTTGATGAAGAGTGATTAAGGATTGTATATTGAGTAGTAAGGGCATCGGTCAGAAATGGCTGGTGCTTTTTTAGTGGACGGAAGCAATTCTTCACAGAAACTGGGACGATTGTCGGCGAGGGATTTCATAGGCGTTTTCGTGAAATATTTCAAGTTGGTACATAAAAGCAAGTTAGTTTTTGGTGGAGGATTTAGTAAAATAATAGAAAAGAATAGTAACACTGAAAGTGGATCTTTATTGTTAAAAACAATATGGATGATGTTAAGTATGAATATAAGGATGACCAGAATATTCTGACGATTAAGAAAAAAATCGTGTAGGAACCGCCCCGAAGAAGGTGATTTGGTTTCTTTATCTTCCTTTAAAAGTTATTTTGCCAATGTTATAATGATATTGAAAAATCATTGTACGAGGGGGTTAGATATGAGAAATCATGAGATTGTAACGGAACAACCTTTATTGGACGCAAACGGAAATATTGCTGAGCCGGGCTGGTCAAGAAGAATGCTGCAAAGGTACGACAGAGAACAGATTAAAGCGCCAAGGTTTCGTATCAAGGAGTGGGATTACTATCTGGCGGTGGGAGATGATTTTGCCGTGGCCTGTACAATCTCCGATGACGGATATGTGGGATTACAATCCGTCTCTCTTCTGAATTTCAGGGAAGGGTGGGAGCACACGGAGACCATACTGGACGCGTTTCCTATGGGAAAACTGCATATGCCCGCCAATTCGTCAAAAGGGGATATTGTATACAATAACGGCAGGCTGCAGCTCCAGTACTTATTGGAAGAGGGGATACGCCATATTATCTGTGAGTATCAGAACTTTTATCAGGGAAAATTGTTTTCCTGTGATATTGTTTTACAGCAGCCGGATATGGATACGATAGTGATTGCCACACCCTGGCCGAAGCGAGGGCGTTTTTATTACAATCAGAAAATTAATTGTATGAGAGCATCCGGATGGGCAGAGTTTGACGGAAAGCGATATGAGTTTCATCCTCAGAGAAATTTCGGCACGCTGGATTGGGGACGCGGTGTGTGGACCTACGATAATACATGGCTGTGGGGATCCGGAAATTGTGATATTGATGGTCATACCTTTGGATTTAACATAGGTTATGGATTTGGCGACACCTCAGCCGCCACGGAAAATGTAATTTTTTATGACGGAATCGCCCATAAACTGGATGACGTTACGTTTCATATTCCGGAAGATGATTATCTGAAACCATGGCGGTTTACCTCAAGTGACGGCAGGTTTGAGATGGATTTTGAGCCGGTTTTGGATCGCTGCGCTAATCTTGATTTCAAACTGCTTGTTTCCGACCAGCATCAGGTGTTTGGAAAAATGAGCGGAACAGCCATCCTCGATAATGGAACAGCGATTCAAATAAAAGATGTTCTGTGCTTTGCTGAAAAGGTACACAACCGGTATTAATTCAAACAGTAATGATGTAATGTTTCTCATTTCGTATACCATTGAGGGTCTGACAATTATGCCGGGTCTTTTTATATAAATGATGCATTTCGCGCGAAAAATGAGATGCAGGAAGAAATATGTGGTAAAAGATAAAATAAAAAAAGAATGGGGACTTATATGGAACAAGAAATGACAGAAATGCTTTTGGGACATGAAACGGAGGGGGACATATCCATCCCGGTTACAGAAGAGACGACAAACCGTCTGAAGGATACGGTTTTTCCGGACACATACGAAATCGACAGTGACTGTATTACGCCTGTGAAGAAGCAGTATGTTGGAAACTGTTGGATGTTTGCATCCATCGCGATGGTAGAAACATTTTTGCTGCGCAGCGGCTTTGTGTCAAAGATGGATTCCAATGAAAATACGTTTTCTGAGACACACATGATGTATTCGGAGTTTGACATCCAAAACGCTGGTCAGGTGGTAAATCCCGGCGGGATGACGCCGACTTGTGACACCTCCGACGCATATTCTTATGGCGGAAACCGTATTGACGCCACCTCTTATTTTGCACGCAGACTGAATACGGTCACGGAGGTCATTGACCCGAATTTTCTCACATCATATGTCAAAGCTCTTCCGTCCCGTGCGCATGAGATTACCACAAAAAAATGTAACCGCTATGAAGTGACAGACCTCTTTTTGCTCGAAAACCCTGTGATTCCCAGAGATGAAAACTATATCAATACGATCAAGATGTGCCTGAAGGAGTATGGCATTGTGTATTTGAGTTTTCAATACATAAGCGCCACCGTATCGGGCGAGGTATTTCAAAAAGACATTAGCTCTGACCCAACCTATGGGACGACGTTCAGTTACTATATGAATCGGAAGAAAATTGATACAGACAGTGGCGGCGGACATGCCGTGGCGA
Organism: uncultured Roseburia sp.; assembly: GCA_964408625.1. GTDB lineage: Bacteria > Bacillota > Clostridia > Lachnospirales > Lachnospiraceae > Pararoseburia. Next base: position 5,593 of record CAYPAA010000045.1, read on the forward strand.
TTGTCGGCTGGGATGATAATTTTAATGACTTTGCCATTACGCCGCCGTCAAAAGGCGCCTTTAAGGTGAAGAACAGTTGGGGTACAGGCGGGAAACTTGGAGAAGGCTATGCTTGGATTTCCTATGAGGATTATAATCTTGGAAATTCTTTCTGCATTACGGGTATGCAAGACAGTTCGCTTGATACGCCGTCGGCGGTTTATACACACTCCAATTTTTGTATGAATTGCTATCTTCCTGATGTTCCGGGAGAATTCCAGTCCGTGTATGCCGATACCTTCACCGTTGAGGAGGATGCTGAAAGCGTGATTGCCGTGGGGCTGTGCAATATGACGCCATGTACTGCGACGGTCGAACTGACAACTTCCGGTTCGCAGACAGTCACGCTTCTAAGCAATACGTATCTCAGTCGGCCCGGTTTTCACCGAATTGATGTGACAGAAACCCCTCTGGGAGCCAGAAGTACGGATTTTATGATTAAGGTGACATACAACAGCGTCGGGAAGACGGGGACCTATATCCCTATCGAGTATAAATACTCTGACCACTACAGCAATCTTGACCTTTCCAAGGTAACCGGTTCTGTCATGGTGAACGGTTCCATGCAGACCATACAGGATTACAATACGGCCAACGGTACAAAATATGGAAACCTTCCTGTGTATCTATATGTCAAGGGTGGCAGCCAGACGGCAAAGGATATTTCTCTTGCTTATGACAGCCTGAGTCTGCCGGCTGTAACTACGGATGGGCTTCTTGATGATTTGCCGTCCGGTATCACGCCGGCCGCCGCCTCTGCGGCAGTCTCTCTGGAATGGCGTGCGGAGCCATACAATCGCTGTTCCTATGACCCCACTTATACCTCCTGTATTCAGACATATCAGATTGGCTCAAAAATCGGTCTGATGAATACCTCATCTTCGGAATGTGAGGTTTTCCTTACTACTGTCATTGGAAGCGGAAAATATGCGTTGAAGAAAATGTTTTCCGCAAAACTGCCGGCGAAAAAACAGGACTACAGTTTTACCGTTGGCTCGGTTTCTGACGGTAACAAGGCCGATATCACAGGCACTCTTTCAGGTGTGGAGGGCGCCACGGTAAAAATAGAATGCAATAACAGCAGTACGACGGTAAAATCCGGTTCCGACGGCAGTTGGAGCGCTCCCGGTTTTCGCTTGTACAATGTTACGGACGGTGGATGGAAGGACAGTTACGCAAACTCTACCGTTACGGTTTTGATTACAGACGACAATGGATTGGAACTTTTCAAAGGCACATCTTTCGTGAAATTGGAGCAGCCATTTACGGTTTCCGAAACCGGTGTGTTTGTAGCTGCAATCATGGGTGGCGTTGGCCTTCTGGCAGGTCTAATATACTGCGCATACAATGCAGAAAAATACTTTAGCGCCGAATGCGCCGGCTACAGTCTCCTTGGCGCGGCCGGAAGCGGAGAATCTCTGATGGAGGATATTTCCAATGTCCATGTGGATCTTGCCGGCTCGGAGATTACGACGGACAGGCCCCTTTGCGAGGTCGGAGGCCCGATAAAAAATGCAACGTTTGTTGTGGATGAATCCTTTTTGGGTGCAAACGATGCGGCGCCGGAGAACTATGCCGTGATTGCAAAAAAGATGGCAAAAAACAGTACGCTGCAAAACTGTACCGTAAAAGGAAGTGTGACAGGTGCAAAATCGATGGCAGGTATGTTTTATGAGGGCGAGGATGTGACGGTGGAGAATTGCTCCGTCAACCTAAAGACCTCCTGCACGGGGGATTTCGGCGGCGTGGCGCATACGCTTACAGGAGCCTCTGTCGTAAAAAATTCCACCATTTCCATCAGCGACGCTTCCGGTGCAAAGGTAGGAGGTATCGCCGTGAATCTTTCCGGAACCGTATCAAATTGTCAGGTTGCCATTACCTCGTCGGCGACGGCAGCAAACGGCGGCATATGCTGTAGTGCAGACAATGCAGCCATCTCCGACGTCCTTGTGTGTGGCAGCATTGCAGTTGCAGACGGTTCACAGAACGCATGCGCTGCGGGTATTTCACCTGCCATGATGGGAAGCACGGTAATCAAAAACTGCTTGATTACCGGGAAAATCAATGCCGGAACCTCCGGGACGGCATATGGAATTGCGCCAGGAATTTCGGACAATTCTGCCGCTGTTGCTCAGTGTGTCTGTGTGCCGTCCTTTATCACCGGAACCAAGGCATACCGGATTTCCGAAAACACGTCAACAGACTGCGTTGCCTACAGTGGTATTGTCAATTCTGCAAACACCGGCTTTTCTTCCGCAGGAGAAACGCTGATGAATCCGTCCGAGCTTTTGACAAAGAGCATTTTTACGGACCGAGGGTTTGATATGACAAATGTATGGAGTTTCGATGACAAAAAGTGTATTCCTTCGCTTGTGTCGGCGGGAAGTACATCCTACGCTTATCCGTTTCCATGTCCATATCAGACGCAGAGTGGGAAATATCAATTTGCAATCAATTCAGAGTTGGCACTTTACGGCGCCGCAAACAGTCAGGCGCAAAAGATGACATGGGGGAATTTATCTCCGCTCAATTCCTATGAGACGACAGGGGATTCCGAATTCCAGTATCTTGCACAGAACGATGAATTTTATTTACAGATGCACCTGATGTTTACTGCGAAGGGGCAGTATCAGATTGACATTATTTCTGTCATCGATGATCAGAACTTTACCAACACGATTATACTGGAAATTGTAGCAAATTAATACAGGAGGAAAAAGGTATGGATTGTATCAAATATGCAAGAATATTGTTCAACGCAAATCCTGACATTACAGCAGAAGAGATGCTGCACAATCTCCATTGTGCAAATTTTAGTTTTTCTGACTGCATTACAGCGGTGAGAGTATTTTTCTCTTCAACAGCAGATACCCTCTGCCAACTGGCAGTCAACGAGTTTAAGCATCCGAGAGTGGAAAAAGATACGCTCCGCAGTGCATTTATCTCACTCGGCTATTCGGACACAGAGACAGATGCTGCGATTGCGGCGCATTATCCTTCGGATATCAACCGTTATGCGCTGTGCCTTAGCAGTGACAGCGTGGCAACTGCGCCAAACTCTGCTTCCTACAATCTGGGAACAGGAGATTTCACGGTGGAGGCTTGGATTAAGCCTGCTGTCGGCGGCGGTACGATTCTGTCCAGAAAGCCGACGGAGGGCTGCTACGGAAATGGTGGTTTTTTGATTGTCCTGAAGTCAACCGGTGTGATTAAGCTGGCTACGGCTTTTATGAAATCAATACCGATGCCGTATCAAACATCTTTGACGGCAATTACCATCATGTGCTGGGGTTGCGAAAGGACTGTGCGCTTGAAATATACGTTGACTTTCAAAAGATTTTCGCCACGCCGCGCACGGATCGTTTTCCAGAACTGAACATAAACAACAGTCTGCGTCTTGCCGCCGGTTTTACGGACCAGGTGCAGGAGCCCTACAACCATTACAGCGGCAGCATCGGAGAAATCAGAATGTGGTCCAAAGCAAAAACCTACACGGACAAAGACGATTGGAAAAACACAGATTACGTTTCATCGGGGTTGATTGGTCTTTGGGCATTTGACCAGAAAAGTGGCATCGATTACTCCAAGGTGAGCAACAACATGACATTTGAAAATGCATCGTTTGAGACGTGGGAAATGACAGACTGAATGGCGAATATCATGGTGACCGGAAAAGCGGTGTAAATCTGGGATGCAAAAATGTGTCATCTGGCGTAGCAGCGTTAAAGAATAAAAAGTTTTCGCATTAAATAATGCGGATTGCTTTAGAAAATCCTCCAGAATCGGTAAAATTAAAAAAAAATTTTACGCACTGGAGGAAATCAATGAAAAAAAGAAATGAGTGGGTTACGAAGGCAATCAAACGCAGAAGAAAAGGGGAAGACAGAGGAACTGCCTGTATGGATTGAAGAAATGACAGATTATAGCACTTCATCCAAGGCATCCGTCCTATACCATATACAGCCAGTCGGACTTATTTTATATGGGGCTGCTGAAAAATATATGTGGTGTAAAAACAATGCATTCCATGGAAGAACAGTTTAACGAGAAGAGATGCATAGAGACGCTCCGTATTTTATCGGGAGATAAAGAATAAAATGAAATGCCGCACAGCGATACTCTGAATTATTATCTGGAAAACCTCTCTCCCGGGTGCCTTGCAGAACTTAGAAAAAAACTGATAAAGAACCTGATCCGTATGAAGAGTTTCCAAAGAGGGAAGCTTCTGGGACAGTACTGGGGGTCATACTGGATGGGACAAAAGTAAAAACGTATTATCATAAAGTGCTTGAGGCAAAGCTGGTGCTGTCGGATAAGATCGTGATCAGTCTGGATACAGAATTTATTGAGAATGAAAATGAGGATGTATCAAAACAGGATTGTGAAATCACAGCTGCAAAACGTTTGTTAAAGCGCGTGGCAAAAGATTATCCGAGGCTTCCGAACGGTTATTGGAAAGTTTTCGCAGACAACCCATAACGGATGAAGATGTATTATACATTCAGCGATACACGACAGTGTATCTTGAATAATAAGATAATTATAGCAAAGGTGGCGGTAGAATGGAATAGGAAAAACAATTAAATATCCACAAAAAGAAAAAGCAGGAAATCATGCTTATGGGATGTGGATAACTCATCTGAATTTTGCCGTCATTATGCTTTAACCGCAGAAGAGTAAAATCAAGATGAGATGTGGTTAGTTTTCTTATTTTATTCTTTACCGCTGCTTGCGAAAGATTCTGCTTGCAAACATGCTTTGGATGGTGTTATACTCATCCAAAGCATATTAATTTTCAGAAACTTTCTATACATTAAGGGTGAGTGCAACATCCTGATGCAATTCAGAAAATCTATCTTTGTTCGAAAATCTATGCTTTTATTCCAAAATTACAATTGAAGCAGGATTTTTGAAGGTCATAACCGGCGTTTGTGGTATGCGTGATAGAAAAACTCCTGCGAAATATTTCATGGGAGGTAAGTGTATGAGGATTGTATCATTAAAAGAGGATTTTGCGTTTCAGGAATTTATGTCCAATGAAACTGTACGGAAGTTTTTCCTAGCAGCAACTTTGGATGTGCCGGTGGAAGAGATTCGGTCAGTAAGGCTGATGAACACCTTTTTACCGCGAAATTGGCGAAAACAGAAGCAGGGTATTCTGGATGTGAAAATTGAATTCAACAACAGTACGAAAGTCAATATTGAGATGCAGGTTGCCAAGAGGAAAGACTGGCAGCAACGCAATCTGTTTTATCTGTCCAAGATGTATTGTGAGGATTTACGTTGGGGAGAAGAGTATGGGAAACTTCGTCGCTGTATCGGGATCAGTCTTTTGGACTTTAATCTGACACAAGATGAGAAAGGCCACAAGATATATCGCATGCGGGATGCAGACGGGAATGATTTTACTGATATGATGGAACTTCACATCATAGAGTTGAAAAAATGCTTTGCCCCGGAGGACAGTCTTTCAGACTGGGT
>CAYPAA010000046.1:0-11089 GCA_964408625.1 uncultured Roseburia sp.
GATAGTGAATCAATGAGAAAAAGAAATATATGTCAGTTCGTGACAATGTTTCTTCTTGGAATGGGTTGGAGAATTTTTCATCATATTGCATGTTTCATAGGAGCAATTGCCGTTCTGGCAATTCTCCTGTGGAATATGCATCTGCATCACACAAACAGGGTTGCACGATGTTGCTTTACGTGCGCACTGGTCATGTTTTTTGTTCTTGGGACATGGCGCGGTGAAAGCGGGCAAAAGCAGCGCTTGCAGTTGCATTCATTTTTGCAGGGTGCAGATGAGGTTTCCTTTCAAGGAGAAATCATAAAAAAAGAGATTACGTCAGATAAAATAGTCTATTATTTGCAAAACGTATATTTGCAAAAGGGTGGAGAGCAAATCAAGTGCCCATCTGTTCTTCTTTATCCAAAATCGGATAACGACTCCATAGGAACAATTTATATTGGCAAGGCGAACATAATGCCGTTTCGGCAAAGCCGAAATGAAGGAAATTTCGATGAGAAAGCGTATTATGAGAGTAATGAAGTGTATGCGAAATTGATTGACCCGGTCATACAAAAACGCATTTATCCGGAGAATGTTTTTTTACAGAAACTATATGAATTTCGAGGAAATATGTGTGATGTGTTTGAAACTCTGCTTCCAGGAGAGGAAAGCGGTGTAATGTCTACCATTGCACTTGGGGAAAAAGCATTCTTAGAGATTGAGGCAAAGGAATTATATCGAATGGCAGGCTTGTCCCATATACTGGCAATTTCGGGGTTGCATATTTCCGTTGTGGGAATGTGTATTTACAAATTGTTACGAAGGCTTGGACTGGGATATTGGACAGCGGGAGGTGCATCAGCCGCCATTGTATTTACATATGCACTTATGTGTGGTATGAGCAATTCGGTGAAACGAGCGGTTTTGATGTATGTTCTTCTACTCCTTGCAAACGTGTTGGGACGAGCGTATGATTCCCTGACAGCACTTGCTTTCGTGGCGTTTATTATGTTTGGGAGCCATCCGGTATATCTACAGAATACAGGATGTATTTTTTCTTTTCTTGCTGTTCTGGGTGTCGTTACGATTGGAAAAAGATGCTCATCACTTGGGGTGGCATTTGGAATTCAATTATTTACATTCCCTTTGATTGCATATTTTTATTATGAAATTCCGCTATATAGTGTGTTTTTAAACATACTGTTGTTGCCGTTTTTGGGAATCTTACTCGGAATGGGTTTGCTGGGGGCATTTGCAGGTATGCAAAATGTTTTTTTGGCAAAGGGAATGCTGATGCCATGCCATGTCATTTTATATGGATATGAGTGGCTTGCCGCTATGTCACTGCGGTTGCCCGGAGCAAAACAAATTGTTGGTTGTCCGAGTTTGTGGAGAATCGGTATATACTATGTTCTTTTGTATCTTGCGTTTTATAGCATAAAACAGAGAGCGGCAAGAGCAGCGACCATAGTGGTGGCAATTTTTCTGATGGTAGTTCCCGGTCCGCATAAACTGGAAGTGGATGTATTGGATGTTGGGCAGGGTGACGGTATCTTTGTAGAAAGTGATGCGGGGGACACTTTTTTTATCGATGGAGGAAGTACCGATGTAAGTGCGGTGGGAAAGTATCGCATCCTTCCGTTCCTAAAATATAAGGGAATTCGGGAAATAGATTATTGGTTTGTTTCACATGCAGATGAAGACCACGTCAACGGATTGTTAGAATGTATGCAAAACGAATATCCGATTAAGCATCTGGTATTCTCAAAGTATGTTGTAAAAAATGAGAACTATCAAATGCTGGTCGCGGAGGCAGAGAAACAGGGAATCGTTGTGGAGTATATGTCGCCGGAAATGCGTTGCAAAACAAAGGGTCTGACCTTTCGCTGCCTGTATCCGCCTGCGCAAATCAGTGATGATACCAACGCGATGTCACTTGCTCTGCTGATGGAAGCAGAGGGGATGCGCGCCCTGTTCATGGGAGATTTGGCGGCGGATCAGGAAAAGGAACTGGCGATGCAAAAGATAGGCCGCGTGGATTTGTTGAAAGCATCGCATCATGGGTCAAATTTTTCAAGCGCACCGGAATTATTGGCGGAGATTTTGCCGCAATATACCGTGGTATCCTGTGCCGCGAAAAACCGGTACGGACATCCGGGAGAAGAAGCGATACGGCGACTGGAAGAGAGTGGAAGTATACTCTATTACACAATGAACATGGGTCAAATATCATTTGTTAGAAAAAAAGATCATGTGCTTGAGATTCGCACAGAAAAGAGAAACAATGAGGAATTATTTTTAGAATAAGTATTGACAGAAACGCTTTCCTACATTAGAATAATTTAATGTGTTTGCGATGAACTGTCCGTGTCCGGCTTTGTCGCAGACGATTACTATTTATTTCGAATACATTGGAGGTGTACAGATTGGCTAATATTAAATCTGCTAAGAAGAGAGTTTTAGTAACAGAAGTTAGAACTGCTAGAAATAAAGCTATCAAGTCAAAGGTTAAGACTTGTATCAAAAAAGTAGAGGCAGCAGTAGAAAATGGCGATAAGCAAGCAGCACAGGAAGCGCTTACGGTTGCTATTTCAGAGATTTCAAAGGCTGCTAACAAGGGTATCTACCACAAGAACAACGCAGCTAGAAAGGTATCTCGCCTCACAAAAGCTGTCGATGCAATTGCTTAATGATTTTGAACATAGGAAAACCACCAGTACCGTCATACTGGTGGTTTTTTTATTTGCAGGAATGAACCATCAGTACTTCAACTGCTAACTGATAGTCGAGTCGACCGGTCTTGGCACATTCTTCTAAATCGGCAGCTTCTTCTAACAGGCTGCGGATTTGTTCCATTGTAAAATTCCGCGCTAATCCAAGATTTTTCCGCACAATGAATTCTTTTACCCCGATTTTGGAAGAAATCGTGGTGTAGTTCATACCTGTTGAGGCCAAACTTTTTACCAGATACATCTGGTCAAATTGGCGGACAATCAATGCTAAGATACGTCCCGGTTTTTCCTTTGTGGCGAGCAAATCGTGATAGAGTTCCAAAACCTTCGGGAGATTTTTGGAAGCGACAAAGGAAATCATATCAAAAATTTTGGATTGTACCTGTTTCGGGCAGATGGCTTCGACATCCTCTAATGTGACAGCAGATTTGTCATATGTGTAGGAGAGAAGTTTTTCCATCTCATTGTTCATGTGCTCCATGCTGTCACCGGAGCGCTCAAGAAATTCTTGCCAGGCTTCTTTTGTCATTGTTTTTTTTGCTTCTTTTAGTCTGGTGCCCATCCACTTTGCAAGCGTTGCATCATCCGGTGTAGAGAATTCTACAGCACAACCATGTTTTGTGATGGCTTTGTAAGTCTTGGAACGCTTGTCAACAGAAGATTCCATAAAGATAAAGCATGTGGTCTGCTGCACCTGTGCAAGGTAGTCAGCGAGTTGTTCTTCAGAGGAGTTGAAAAATCCGGAATCCGCAACAAGAATCACGCGTCGATCGGAAAAGAACGGAAGCGTCTCCGCTAAATCAATCAATTCTCCGACAGAAATCCCCTTGCCGTCATATTTAGCAAAATTCATGGTATCCCCCGCAGGGACAAGTGCACGTATCAGCTTATCACGGTATTGCTTCTTCAGATAGTCTTCATCTCCAAAGAGTAAATATGCGTTTTGAAATTGTTGCGTTTTGATATGTTCATCGATTGTTTTCATAATCATAATTATACATATTTTCTGTATTCCTACAAATACTATTTTCAAAAGTAAACAGGTGGGGAATATGTTTGAAATTCGTACAGATTTAGCAGTGGAAACATCCGAGAGAAAAAATACCAAAGAGGAAATGTCCGGCATTCGTGTAGAGAAGAAAAAAGAAGGGGAAGACATTACGATTACAAGAGTGTTTATTGACACGCAAAAGGCCGCAAAATCAGCGGGTAAACCAAAGGGCAGTTACATTACGATTGAAGCGGAACAAATGATAGAGGAAGATACCGGTTATCACAGAGAGATTTCAAAAGTTTTCTCAGAGCAGTTAAAAGAGTTTTTGCCAAAGGATTACAGCAACAGTAAAGTGTTGATTGTCGGACTGGGGAATCGGGAGGTGACGCCGGATGCGTTAGGCCCCAAGGTGCTCGATCATTTGTTTATCACGAGGCATTTGATTCAGGAGTATGGAAAGTATCTTTTGGAATTTGACAAATGCTGTAGTGTCAGTGGCATTGTGCCGGGCGTGATGGCACAGACCGGAATGGAAACGGTAGAAATCATGAAGGGTGTGGTGGAGGAAACCAAACCGGACATTGTTGTTGTGATTGATGCACTGGCGGCTAGAAGCATCAAACGACTAAACCGAACCATACAGATTACGGATACCGGAATCATACCGGGCTCCGGCGTGGGAAATTATCGAAACGCCATTAATAAAGAACATTTGGGAATCCCGGTCATTGCAATTGGAATTCCTACTGTGGTGGATGCTGCGACGATTGTAGCAGATTCCTTCACATCGTTTATCGATCAGATGAATGAAAATGGGGATGCGATTGACCAACAGGAGTTTGAGGAGCGCATTCGTGACATCATTTCACCAAAACTCAATACGATGTATGTCACATCAAAAGATATTGATGAGGCAGTCAATCGGCTCAGTTATACCATATCAGAAGGGTTAAATATGACGTTTGTCCCGGAAGATCGTCATAATTTCTAAGACAAAGCATATACTGTACTATTTGAGGAGACAAAACGGTGAAAACGAGATGGGCATTTTATTTTCAGATAATCAAATTATGTATGCCGGTATTTTGCTTTCAAACGCAGAATACAACTTTGGCAGAGTGGATGGCAGACGGCATGGAGATTGCCACACCTGTCATGACTTATGTCTATCAGGAAGATGAGGACAAGGATGATATGACAGTGCTTGCTGCGTGGGAGAATTCTGTGCAGCAGGAGGCGAGGAAGAAGGCGGTTGATGAGCAAAACAAGAATAAGACCGAGGTGGTTCCGAAGCCGGATGCAGATATGGAGAATAAGGTGGCGATGGAGAACAGCCCATGGCATAAACAGGTGGAAATCAACAGAGACAAACTGTTGGATTTTGATTACCTGATGAGGACATATTATCGGGTGGACCGGACGACGACCATCAACGCATCGGAATTTCAGCCCGCGGAACTCCTGGCAAAAGACTTGCGCGTGAATCTGGATGTCAATGGTCCGGTCGTCCTGATTTACCATACGCACTCACAGGAAGGGTTTAAGGATTCGGATGGGACGGATGCGACTTCCGTTATGGCACTCGGCAATCGCTTGGCGAGCTTACTGCAAAACGTATATGGGATTCCAGTGATGCATCATATTGGGAAATATGATGTGGAGGGTAGAGACTATGCATACGCAAATGCACAGCCGGAACTTGAACGTATTTTGGCGGAAAATCCATCCATTCAGGTGGTGATAGATTTACATAGAGACGGAGTGGGGGAAGACACACATCTGGTGACGGAGATTGACGGAAAACCGACAGCTAAGGTGATGTTTTTTAATGGTCTTAGCAGGACGACAAACACGGGGCCAATTGATTATTTGCAAAATCCAAATTTAAATGATAATCTGGCAACTTCTCTGCAGATGCAAATTGCAGCAGCAGAGCTTTATCCGGGATTTACGCGGGCTGTCTTTCTAAAGGGTTATCGATATAATATGCACCTTTGCCCGAAAGCGATGTTGATTGAGGTGGGAGCACAGACAAACACATATGAAGAGGCATACAACGCGATGGACCCGCTCGCAAATATTATCTCCTATGTGTTGCTGAACAAACCGTAAATATGTTACAATAGGGACGCTCAAAATAGATAAATGATTTGGAGGTTCCTGATGTCAATAGATCAAAGTAAGATTCGTAATTTTTGTACTGTTGCCCATATCGATCACGGCAAGTCAACATTGGCAGATCGTATTATCGAGATGACCGGACTTTTGACAGAACGTGAGATGCAGGCGCAAGTTTTGGATAATATGGATTTGGAGCGTGAGCGTGGCATCACCATCAAATCTCAGGCAGTGCGAATCATATACAAATCCAGGGATGGACAGGAATATATCTTCAATTTGATTGATACCCCGGGACATGTGGATTTTAATTATGAGGTTTCGAGAAGCCTTGCCGCATGTGACGGTGCGATTCTTGTTGTGGATGCGGCACAGGGAATTGAGGCGCAGACACTTGCAAATGTCTATCTGGCGCTTGATCACGACTTGGATGTACTTCCTGTGATTAATAAAATTGATTTGCCAAGTGCAGATCCTGACAGAGTGAAAGATGAGATTGAGGATGTCATTGGTTTGGAGGCGCAGGATGCCCCATTGATTTCGGCAAAGACAGGGCTGAATGTCGAGGAGGTATTAGAGCAGATTGTGACGCGCTTGCCGGCACCGGCAGGAGATCCGAAGGGGGAACTGCAGGCATTGATTTTTGACTCATTGTATGACGCATATAAAGGGGTTATTGTATTTTGCAGAATCAAAGAGGGGACACTTCGTCCGGGTGACGAAGTGCTTATGATGGCGACAGGCGCGACTGCCGACGTTGTTGAGGTGGGATACTTTGGCGCTGGTCAGTTTATCCCTTGCGATGAACTGACGGCAGGCATGGTTGGCTATATGACGGCGAGCATCAAAAATGTAAAAGATACACGCGTGGGTGATACGATTACGCACAAGAAGCATCCATGCAAAGAGCCGCTTCCAGGCTATAAAAAGGTGAATCCAATGGTATATTGCGGTCTGTATCCGGCAGATGGTGCGAAGTATCCGGATTTGCGTGAAGCATTGGAAAAATTGCAGTTAAATGATGCGGCATTACAGTTTGAACCGGAGACATCGATTGCGCTTGGTTTTGGTTTCCGCTGTGGTTTTTTGGGCTTGTTACATCTGGAAATTATTCAGGAGAGATTGGAGCGAGAATACAATCTTGATCTGGTTACGACAGCGCCGGGTGTAGTTTACCGCGTATATAAGACGGACGGTACGATGATTGAACTTACCAATCCTTCAAACCTGCCGGACCCATCGGAGATCGATTATATGGAAGAGCCGGTAGTTGAGGCGGAGATTATGGTTACCAGTGAATACATTGGTGCCATTATGGATTTGTGTCAAGAGCGTCGCGGTACGTATATAAGTATGGAGTATATGGAAGAGACAAGAGCACTGATTAAATATACATTGCCGTTAAATGAGATTATCTATGATTTCTTTGATGCATTGAAGTCACGTTCGAGAGGATACGCCTCCTTCGATTATGAGATGAAGGGGTATGTCAAGTCTGATCTTGTGAAGTTGGATATTTTGATTAACAAAGAGGAGGTGGATGCGCTTTCTTTTATCGTATTCAGCGGAACTGCTTACGAGCGTGGACGTAAGATGTGCGAGAAATTAAAAGAAGAGATTCCGAGACACTTATTTGAAATTCCGATTCAGGCAGCGGTTGGTAGCAAGGTCATTGCCAGAGAGACAGTCAAGGCGATGCGAAAAGATGTGCTGGCGAAGTGTTATGGCGGCGATATCACCCGTAAGAAAAAACTTTTGGAGAAACAGAAAGAGGGCAAAAAGAGAATGCGTCAGGTTGGTAACGTAGAGATACCACAGGAGGCGTTTATGAGTGTCTTGAAGTTGGACGAAGATTAATATTAGAAATGGATTTTTTGACATGAATGAAATCGGATTATATGTGCATATACCTTTTTGCATGAAAAAGTGTGATTACTGCGATTTTTTATCAGGGGTTTATGATGAGCAGATACAAAAGCAATATACCATAAGCTTATGTGAGGAAATCAAATATATGGGACAGCAGTTGAGTGGGACTGCTGTTTCTTCTATATATATTGGTGGTGGTACGCCGACATGGCTTGATCAGGCGTATATGGAACTTATTTTGCAGACATTGCAGAAGTCGTTTTCCATATCGGAATCGGCAGAGGTTTCCATGGAGTGTAATCCTGGTACGGTGACGTTTGATAAGTTAAAGAGTTACCATATATATGGTGTCAATCGTCTGAGTATCGGATTGCAATCGGCAAACGAAAAGGAATTGCAGTGCCTCGGACGAGTACATACGTTTGAACGGTTTTTGCACACATTTGATATGGCGCGTAAGGCTGGATTTTATAATATCAATGTCGATGTGATGACGGGATTGCCGGGACAGAGTCTGGATGATTTGATGCATACATTGACACAGGTTACCATCCTTCGACCGGAGCATATATCTGCCTATGCGCTGATGATTGAGGAGGGGACACCCTTTTACGACAGATATAAGTTTGATGTGGTAAAGCAGAAAGCCGGGATGGAGACAGAACTGCTTCCGAATGAGGATGAGGAATACCGGTTATATAAGATGACACAACATGTGTTGAAGACATATGGCTACGGGCAGTATGAGATTTCAAATTATGCGAGAGCCGGATATGAGTGTGAACATAACATTTCCTATTGGATAAGGAAGCCATATCTGGGGTTGGGGCTTGGAGCGGCGTCACTTCTTGAAAATATGAGAGCGAGCAACGTGACAGACATCTATGAATACATCAACCGAAGTGAGAGTTTGCAGTCCTATGATGGCGATTACAGTTCGCCGTTTTGGAAGAGTGTGCAGCAGTTGAGTCGCTTCGAGGAGATGGAAGAATTTATGTTTCTCGGGCTGCGGATGAATCGCGGTGTGACACGAGATGATTTTTTTCATTACTTTGGATGCAATATTGAAGGAATCTATGGTCCACAGTTAAAGAAACTGAAAGAGGATGGTTTGCTTCAAGTGGAGGAAGGTCGTATTTTTTTGACAGAACAGGGCATGGATTTGAGCAATTATGCGTTGGCGGAGTTTCTGCTGGAGAGATAAGGAGAACTAAAATTGTCAGAAGTGATGAAATTGAAATCGGGGAGGATATCCTCGATTTTTTTTTTAACTGATGACACATTTTTTTTACAAAAAATGAATTCTATTGTTGACAAACGAGATACATGGTGCTACATTATCTATAGATGTTAGCACTCTAGTTGTTCGAGTGCTAACAATTCAAAAAGGAGATCGTATGGACGAATTAGGCGAAAGAAAAGAGCGAATACTAAATGCCATCATACAGAATTATTTAGAAACAGGCGAGCCGGTTGGTTCTCGCACGATTTCTAAGATGTCTGATTTGAATTTGAGTTCTGCAACGATTCGAAACGAGATGTCGGACCTTGAGGAACTTGGCTATATCATTCAACCACACACATCTTCCGGCCGTATTCCATCGGATAAAGGGTATCGATTCTATGTAGACCATCTGATTGCCGCAAAGGAAAAAGAGGTTACAGAGATAAAGGACATGATGATTGAAAAGACAGAAAAGATGGAAAAGATACTCAAACAGGTGGTAAAGGTTCTAGCGAACAACACACAGTACGCTACAATGATATCAGCGCCGTCATTACAGCGTAACCGTTTGAAGTTTGTCCAGTTATCAGCAGTTGACGAACATCAAATTTTATCAGTTGTTGTCATGGAAGGAAATATTGTCAAGAACAAAATCATTCCGGTAGATAAACCGCTGGATAATGAGACGATGTTGAAACTCAATATTTTACTAAATACAAACTTAAATGGTTTGACCGTAGACGAGATCAATCTTGGTTTAATCACCAAGTTGAGGGCGCAGGCTGGTATCCACGAAGAAATCATTGCGCAGGTTTTAAATACTGTCGCAGAAACGATTCATGATGGAGAAGACTTAGAAATCTATACCAGCGGAGCTACAAATATATTTAAGTATCCAGAACTCAGTGACTCGCAGCGAGCAAGCGAACTCATCAGTGCGTTTGAAGAAAAGCAGGCATTGGTTGACCTGATTGCCGAGACGCAGAGTGATGGTTCTGATGAGACCGGTATTCAGGTATACATCGGAGACGAGGCACCGATTCATACGATGAAAGATTGTAGTTTTGTCACGGCAACATATGAACTTGGCGAAGGTGTCAAGGGAACGATTGGTATTATCGGACCGAAGCGTATGGATTACGAGAATGTTATGGATAATCTGAGGAACCTCAAGGTTCAATTAGATAAAATTTTGAAAAAAGATTGACATAGGAAGGAGATGTAGAAGTGGCAGAAGAAAAGAATATGGATGAAGAATTAGAAGATATTACTGCTTCAGAAGAGGCTGCAGAGGAAGAAGCGGTAGAGGAAGAAGCGGTAGAGGATACTGCAGAAGCAGCGGAGTCAGAGGAAGCAGATATCGATACAGAAAAAGAGGCGAAGAAAAAGAAAGACAAAAAGGATGAGCAGATTGAGGAACTCATGGATAAGGTAAAACGCCAGATGGCTGAGTTTGAGAATTTCCGTAAGCGCTCCGAAAGAGAAAAGACACAGATGTATGAAGTCGGTGCCAAGAGCATCTTGGAGAAGATTCTTCCGGTTGTTGATAACTTTGAAAGAGGATTGGCAGGTATGGAAGATAGTGAAGATTCCTTTGCACAAGGAATGCAGATGATTTACAAGCAACTGATGACTTCTTTGGAGGAAGCAGGTGTTACTGCTATCGAGGCTGTTGGCAAGGATTTTGACCCAGAATTCCACAATGCTGTGATGCATGTTGAGGATGAAAATTTTGGGGAAAATGAAGTTGTCGAGGAATTACAAAAAGGTTATATGTATCGCGAATCTGTGATTCGCCACAGCATGGTAAAAGTTGCTAACTAGGCCGAAAATAACTTAATGAGAACGAGCATTGGCGAAGTTCAAATTTAGTAAAAGCACTTATAAGCAAATTATAAAGAGTAAATATCAAATTTTATTATAGGAGGAAAAAATCATGGGAAAAATTATTGGTATTGATTTAGGAACAACAAATAGTTGTGTAGCTGTTATGGAAGGCGGAAAGCCAACCGTTATTGCGAATCAGGAAGGTGCTAGAACAACACCTTCCATCGTAGCATTTACAAAGACAGGAGAGCGTTTGATTGGTGAGCCGGCAAAGCGTCAGGCTGTTACAAACGCAGAGAAGACCATCTCTTCTATCAAGAGAGATATGGGTACAGACAGAGG
>CAYPAA010000047.1:0-10121 GCA_964408625.1 uncultured Roseburia sp.
AAACCCGACTGCGACCTTTGCGGCGCTGATTGCCTTGGTGAGTTTCTCACGCTCCTCAATGAGCCATTGCATGAAGTAAATGACATCATCATTTGGAACGAACTCATCGACATCGACGACTTCGCTCAAGTCTGTTGCATCTGGGTTTGCCTTATTCTTGTTGTGAACCTTCGTGACAGTAAAAGCGTGTTCGCTGTTCCGGACGCTGTCACAAGCGTCACGCATCATCTTGTCAAGAAAGTTCTGATAACGGAACGATTCCTTCAAATTCATAAATTTACCTCCCTATTCGTTTGCACCTCAAACTCCCAAAATATTGTGTAAATGCTTTTTTGCAGTATCTTACGATACCAGATTTTCATTCATCTAATACAAGCCGTGCTTGTATCTCTGAAGATGTTCTGCTTTCCCATATTCCCCGGGCTTGCCATATTACTATGTTGTTTCAAGCTCTCTTCCTAAGTTATGTTTTGCTGGTCATCATCTGGTAGCATGAATTACAAACCCATCTACCTTTCTTTATTAAACTTTGATATAAACCTGTAATCTATTACAGAATGGACGACAGGCGGATACTCGAGGCTCCTTGGCACGATTTCTGGATGGTTGTCCAGTTTGGAGTTCGTTTGCATGGTGTCGGGTCGGGTCGTGGTTGTGCAACACGGCGTGTTTGGACTTCCTCCGTTGGTATTCCATGTTGCCTTTTGGATATTTTGACCTTGGCCACCGGAACGGGCCTGCCAGTTGTCCGGTCTTTCTACCTATCTTTATGGAACTTCCGCTAACAGCGAGAAGCACTGTGAAACAGTCATATCATTACAGGTTAAAACATTATACAGTCACGAACAATTCGTTCCTTTTCGATTTCATCTCCGAAATCCAGCCATGGTTCCCAACCGTACTTCTCAGTAACATCGCCAGTAATGTCGTACACCTTCCCGAAGACCTTTGTTCCAAAATGGTTGCCTATACTGGCGTACATCACAACAGCTCCGTCTCGAATGAATCTTCTGTATAGGATGTAGGCGAACCAATAGCTACAATATTCGCGAAATACAGTCTTCACTTCTGAAGTCTGGAATTTCCTGATAAACTTTTCTACGTCATTCATTTCTACCTCTATTCATTCCCTCTCGATAACCAATAAAATAGGGCGTACTATCCCGGGTTGTTTCGTAGTTTGCACATCCGGAAGCGTCCGCAAAATGAATTGTACCTATGTTCCATGCTTGGCAGGCGTACTCATGTATGCAGTCGCCACAGCAACGCGCCCTCTTTGATTTCTTCTTATCCATAGCTTACCTCCGTCTTATCATTTCGCAACTGAACAAACACTGGAAACTGCAAACTTTCAAGGCCGGTGTTCTTGTCGCCTGAAATTTCTTTATACTTTACTTCACACAAGTACCCTTCGCTTACTATATTGTCTCTATTATTCCAGAGATCCGCACGCTGTTCATCCGTGAAGCCGGAACCAACCTTGACTTCGTTGCCTTTGTAGTTCAAAACAAACGCCCCAAGCATACCGTCAAGTCTGCCGGTTCCTTCCTCATATCCGATGACAGGCAAGTCCATTGTATAGAACCGCTTGATTTTGAGAATACCCCTGTGTCTTGAGCGTTTATACGGGCAGTTTGTATTCAGCATCAAGCCTTCTTTGTCCTCTGCTACCATACGCTCAAGAAGCTCATCGATTTTACTTTGGTCTTTACCGTGATATAGCACTGGGAGAAGCCGTGTGTATTCGGTATTGAGGTTGCTGCTCATCGACTCCATAATGAACCTGCGCTCTTCGTATTTGAGTTTTGGATTCGCACTCTCGAAGTCTTGAATAGGAATGAGGTCAAATATCGTATAGCAAATGGTCGTTTTATTCTCATCATCTGAGTTCAAAATTCCAGTCGCCATGCGGAAAGCCTCGTTATCGCTGAGGCTTCCTTTTTCTTTGAGTGTTAACTCTCCATCCAAAACATAGCCAAGCTCATCAGCCCACGCAAGGATGTTTGTGATATGCTCGACGCCTTTATACGGAACACCGCTGCGAGCGAATAATTTACCGTGGTAAAATGTAGCTCTGACGCCGTTGAGTTTCTGTGTCAGCCAAAATTCCGTGTTCTTTGCAATAGGATACTTGTCCAACGGGAATGCCTGCTGGATTTCCCATTCAGGAATGAGGTTCGGAATCACTTTATTGACGGTCTTCGCTGTGACGCCAAGCCGCAATGTCTTTGATATGAGTTTAATGAAAAGCTCTCGTTCATCTGTCTCGCAGTTTGTGAGAAGGAGCAACTGAACCTGCCGTAGAGTTGCGTCATCAACACCACGAAGCCTTGATAAATACTCGCAGCACTCAAAAATATCGTTGAAAAGCACAGGCCTTTCGTTTAATGCTGGAGTATCGACCAATTTCCGCAACGTCTTTTCGGAAATGTTATATGTAAGAACAGGGTTCAAAGCATAGTACAAAAATCGTCTGAACCACTCATCATCCGAGTGGTCTTCGATGAATTTTTGCTTCGCATTCGCGCCGTTCAGCGACTGTAAATCATATATATCGGAATGTCCCATATTACTCCTCTTCTTCCTCGTATTCATACCAGAAGTTATCCAGAGCTTCGTCGAGTGCTTCGCTCCAACTCATGTCATACTTATCCATGTTTCTGCGCTTACCATACCATTAAACACTAAGCCGTAATCATCTACTGCATAATCACGCATACTCATATCAATTACCTCCTAATTCAATATGTGGAGCTGGCGACAGGACTCGAACCTGCAACCGACTGATTACAAATCAGTCGCGCTACCGATTGCGCCACGCCAGCATATTTTGCAAACAACCTCCCACAGTCCGTATCCCGAGCGTCAAGCTCCAGCGAGGGATATGCCAGCCACCGAAACCCTGAGGACGCAAAAACCGTTGTCGAACTCTCACTAACAGTAAAGAGTGATTGTCTTATATGTATACCTGTTGGTTGATGAGAACAATCCATATTCATTGTGAGAGGTTGATTGCTATATTAAAGTGCGATGCACTTAATATCAGTTAATTTCGTATTGGAAAGACGGCATTAACTGTAACTTAAAAAGGTTTTTATGGTGCAGGTTGTCGATGAGCAATTTCGTTGATTCATCATCACATACGCCGGTTCTGATGTATTCGTTCAGCATTTTGTATGTGAAGCCGAGGTTATCCTCATCTGTCTTTCCACACACACCGTCAGACGGGGTTTTATAAACAAGGTCTTTTGGTAGACCGCATTCAATACCGACTTCAATTACCTCGTCCGTTGTGAGATTTGAAAGTGGACTAAAATCTCCAACGGAATCTCCCCACCGAGTTGAATACCCGACCCAATCTTCAGATAAATTACAGGTGTTCGCAACCCTACCGTTTACAGACTGGGAAACAGCATATAATGTTGCCATTCTAAGCCGAGGTGCAAGATTCACTTTTGCCTGTTCTGTAACATGAGCAGGCTCAACATCGTCACTGTTTGGAAAATCGAAATCCAAAAAATTTAATAGAATTCCGGTATATGCCGCCTGAATGTCAATTTTTGTATATTTGATATCCAAATGCTTGACGAGCTTATATGCCATATCGATATCGGACTGCGTGCCGTTCGGCATGAGCACACCCACAACCCTGTCCTTACCAAGTGCCTCAACACAAAGTGCGGCGACAACACTTGAATCTTTGCCGCCTGAGATACCAACAACGGCGGTGCAACCGTCTCCGTTGTTTGAAAACCACTCTCGAATCCATGACACAATATCGTATTTTACTCTTGCCGCGTCAAACCTCTGCATATATTCCGCATAGTTCATTAGAAATTACCTCCGTGCAAGATATTCCTTACTTCTGCAAGGCTCTGCTCTCTGGTGAGCTCTCCATCTTTGAACACAGTTTGCAACATATTTTCTGCATCACACGCTTCTTCCCAAGTGTGTCCATCAGTGAATGAGAAATCTGTGTTCACAATACAACATCCTTTCTGCGACTTCTTGAAGCCACCGTCCTTTGGGTTTTTGAAGATTGGTGTAGGCGTGCCATCAATCTCACAGTATGTCGCCTTGATACAGGAGCTGAATGTATCTCTTGTAAACGGCTTTAATATATTGTCTTCCTCGATGCACTGGAAAGAGAAAGAGCCGACTCCGAGAGCAACATTGGAACACGCAAAGCCATTCTCCATCAAAATACGATAGACTTCCTCACAACGCTGTACTGTAATGCTGTCGCCATAGATTGCCTTTACATGAGGGTCAAGAACTTTATACCCCTTACTGTTTACCGTTCCACCGAACTCGTCCCACAACTTAAACACAGTCTTTGTGACGACATCGACGCAATCCCCGGAATCTCCGCGCATCAACATACACCCGTTGTGCGCCATGATTTCGTCTTTGATTTGTGGCAGGATATTTTCGATTACATTCCAGTAATCATATGAATCCAGCACTGCGGAGAAGCTTGTGTTGGGATAAATCTCCGTCAAAAGGCGTCGAAGTAATGTAATCTCATCACCATCAACAGCATAGTTGGAACACATAACGGAGTGTTCTGTGCTCGGTGAACCAAACGCTACTGGCTCTTTTGTGCAGTCGCAATTATACACATCCTCGAGATATGGAATGACCGGAACGGTTGCCGTATTCAAGAATGACAGACACCAACCAGCGCCAGCTTTCACGGCTGACTCGAGGCATTCCTCTCCACGAAAATCAAATGCGCCAAGCGCTTTTGAGCGTTGGATGTTGTCGTCACAGGTTAGTTCGTAATACTTATTTACGATTTCTCTGTATGTATAACCAACCGTTGCTGCAATCATCGGATGCCAGCTTTCTGCTGAAATCAAGCTTTCGAGCGACTGAGGAAGCCATGCAAAATCTGGATGTGTATTTGTAATTCCGAACATAGGGACGTGCATTGGAACAAGAGTTCCTTCAGGAACTGCCACAATCTCAATAGGGAGATAGCCAAGTTTGTGGAGGTCTTCGATTTTCTTCATGCCATATACATCTCTGCCGAGCGACGCATTCATCACTCTCTGATATTCAGTCATTACTTCTTCAAAAGGACGACCGAAGAACTCATCATTGAAATAGTCTATCAGGTATGTTTTAATAAAACCTTGCAGACCAAACATCACAACTCTATTCCAGCATTTAACACGGCTCATTCGTGGCGTATAGTATGAAACCGATTTCGTGATACCCGTTGGGAGCATCTCAGCGTGAACCGCCTTATAGAAATCGATAAGAAGCATTGGATTTGTTTTCATCACAGCTCAATCACCTCAATTTTTTCATGGTCTTTTGAAAATAGGCTATCGGTTGTATAAACCCTTTCAATGAGACCACTTGATAAAAGCTCACCATCAAGGATGGTGTTCTCACAGTGTGTTACATATAGACAAATCTTTGCTGCGCCAAGTTCTTTCAGCTTCTTTGCACTATGATAGAATGTACCGCCTCTGCTGCAAATATCATCAACAATCAAAACATTTCTATTTTCGATTGACTGACCGCCATCAAACACAGAAAGCCCCTTGATTTCACCAGTTGACCACTTTCTTTCCTTGATTCCGAACGCGTATGGAGCAGAAATCATACCAGAGTACCGCTTCATTGCGCCCTCGTCCGGGTAGAACATTAACATTTCCATACAGTTGCCGTATCTAATATGAACTCTGGCGATTACACCTTTGATAATGTCAGCCGGAGACATAATTTCGATTCGGTCAATTAGAGCCTCCGATACAGATGAGTGAGGGTCTAAAACAATAACTTTATCGAAGTTTAGAGAGTTAATGACCCACGCAAAATATTTGAGCGTGAATACGTCTTGCTCTGTTTTGACTCTGTCTTGTCTTGCGTTCGGTATGTAAGGCATAAACAGATGGATAGTTCTTACTCCGTGTGAACGAAGATGATGTACAATATAAATTAGTGCAACGAGTTCTTCATTGCATTCAAATTTCCACGATATGATGGCTTTGGTGTCGGATGGTTGTTCCTTAATTAAAAATGTTCCATCGGGAAATTTCCCCAGTTCAACAGGTTTGCCGTTAATTTTAATCATATAATTACTCCCCGATAATATTGATTTGGCATGACCTCATTGTGCTCAATGCCGCTTTATGTGTTTCAGGCGTAGCACCAGCACAACAACTGGCGTCAACTGAAATGTTTATCTCTGGATACATTGCTTTGATAATTAAAGCATTTGATATGACACAGATATCGGTGCATACACCGATGATTTCGATTTCCTCAAAGTCTCTATCTCTCGGAATGATTTTGCCGGACGCAGTGACGTGATATCCCCATAAATTCCATCCGAATGATGGCTTATTGATGTGTTCACATTCTGGAACATCAATGTCATCTACAACTTTCCACCCTTCAGTTCCGACAATACAATGTGGAACAGGCAAGTGTTTTCCCTCGTTAGTGTCAAGGTAATTATCCTCATGCGTATCACGAGTAAAAATCACCTCATGTCCTGCGCTGATGTACGAATCAATTTTCTTTTTCACATTAGGAAGAATCGCTACAGCTTCTTTAGAACCAAGTGAACCCGTTACGAAATCGTTTTGCATATCAACCACAATTAAAGTTTTCATATATTCACCTCTGCTTAAATTTTTGTCTTAAACCATAAATACTGGATATTATTTCCGTCAACCATTTCACCGCACATATCGCAGTCAAACAGTTCAGACAATACAATTCCTGCAGTGTCGTGCGAGATTTTCAAATTATGGTTCACGTCATATATTAGGCAAGCAACACATTCAACCTCGAAGAAATCACTTGCATCATTGTCGCCACATTCTAAATAAAAGTATCGACCCGTCGATATTTCGCCGTAGATTTGGAAGTCATCGTAGTCGAGGATGAGTTGGAATCTATCATCTATATCCTCGCTCAATAACAATGTAAATTCAGAATATGTCATTTCGGCAATATCTTTCATACCGTCCACCTCTTTAATTACAAAGTAATTATCCCGCCTACTTCCGTAGTCGGGATAAACTTGATACATAGATTAGATTATGAAAGCCGAGGCGACGCCACGCAAATAGTACGCGTAGAAATTGCTGGCGCTGCCGTCGGTGTAGACATAACAGAAAGTGCTGCTGTGGTTGTAATAAGGAGAGCGCTCCCACCAATAATGTGTCATTCCATCTTCCATACATTTTACCCGCTTCTTTTCTGTATCGAAAATCGGGAAGTGAACATCTCCAAAGTCAATATCTTTGTACTCATCTGTTGCGCCGAACACTTCCGTTCTTGACGGAAGCCACAACTTATCGACAGATTCGTATCTTGTACCGCCGATAACCTGTACAATTTTTCGCTCGCTAATCACAGAAGCCAAATCGTCAGGCAACAGCGGGAGAACCTCGTCTCTCAGGAAACTGCGTGCTTTACATCTGCTCCAACCGCCAGCGTTCGTATCTCTCTCATTCATTACTGTCCCCCAGTGTAGGTTTGAGAACACAAAAGCCACGCTGTTATCAGAATACGGATTCATTGCAGCCACATCAATCTTAACTGTCTTTCCGTTCTTAAGAGTTGTCGAAATAGTATCTCCAACATTGAATAGCCTGTATGCGTAACCGTCTTTGATAATTCTGGCGATTTCCTCCCACGAGCTATACTCTGAAACCGCTCTGGAAATCGTTAATGTTGGATTCAAAATCTCCTCGAGAGGTTCGGTAGTAAACTCTCTGTTGCAATGCGGGCATTTAATAATTGAACTCATATACATCAAATCTCCCGATTCTGCGTTATTTGCCACGGAATGATGTCTTTATATCAAACCCGTGGTTCTCAATCTTTTCTTTATCAGTAATTCCTTTGGAATATATACGCTCTGACGCTGTCTTTTCCAAGGAAAAATACTCATCGAATGCGAGATATATGTCCAGCGCCTCGATATTGCCGGAAAATCCGCTCGCCTTTAATAAGGGAATATGTTTCTCTACCTTCTTGCCGCCTCCATAGAAAACTGTGTGCCTATTCACGCTACTAATTACTCTATAATCGGATGTGTCGACTGCCTTTGTAATGCTGTCTATTCCTTTTTGTACGTTGAACTTAAAGTCTCTCGAATTTTCTGTGTCTTTATACCACGGCGGGATGCCGAAACTCGCATAAGAAGGAAAATCGATAACATCAAGGCGGATGAGCTCTCGGCCTTTATTGTAATTCTTCCAAGTGGTCAGCAGTTCAGCAGTATAATCCAGCGGCTTACCATACTCGTTCATCTCTGTGACATTAACAAGAAACAGCCAAGATGTATGACAAACTTGCAATAAGACAAAATTGTAGCCATCAAATTGTTTGAGCCACCACAGCCTGCGTGTCTGTAAATGCTCGCACATTATTTCTTTTGTAAGGACGAACGAGTCTGTTCTATCAAATGTCGTAGAGTAATCTCTGTAAACATTTTGCAGGTAATCGTAGAAATCTGTATTTTTATCTAAGATTCTCACTTTGCTCTCACTCCCTTTACAACTTGTTACTACGTTTGTGGTAGTAAAACATGAAAATAACCGTTGTCGCACAACGCATTACAGACGGCTCCTTAAAAGACAATTCTTTGTCTTTAATATAACGATATGGTTTTATGTGTTGATACGATTCCTCCTTGCGTTCAACATTGTTCATAATCACCAAGTACCCGAAAATTCATTCTTGATGACTTCGCAGGAGTCATTATGCCTCTCCAACAAATCTATTAGGGCATCTTCAACATTGTCCAAAAGCTCAGAATAAACGCTGCCGTAAAGTGCGGCCTCGTTATCAGCTTCTTTTTCATCATCTTCCGGGTTTGGAACTACGATTCCTAAATCGCCCAGCATACTTTCAAAAAGCTCCACTATCTTAGCGGCTTCATCATGTGTATACACTTTACTTGAACCCTTAAAATACCCTTTGTTCATTATAATCCTTTCACAAGCTAAAATTTTATATTGTCCAAAAGAAGAGCGTTGTCAATCTGTGATACAAGTGAGTCGAGTCCCGGGGAGCGCCTCCCCTGATTTGGCTGGGAGGATGCGGGTTTCTAACCTGTTGAGGCGGGTGCTTATCCGGGGTGGCTGCATGTTTTCATCTGTATACGGCGAGCTGCTCTGCACCTTTTCCCGTTTTCTCTGGTTGGGATGACCTTATTTGCTAAGTGACCGGCCTGTGCCACCGGCCGATTTCGCACGGCGTGCTTCGTCCGCTTCTCTCATTTGCCTCTCAAGTTGTTACTTCCGCTGACAGCGAGAAGCATATTCTAAAGAATATTATTTCATTGTGTTACACTCTTCTTTGGACGTTACGAGGACAGTGTTACGCCCTCAAATCGGCCTTTATTAAGGCTACAATATCAACACCGAACTTATCACTCAGGTGAGAGACTATTTTATCGATTGTGTCGCCCTCTACCATTCGGTAATAGTTCCTGTACCCCTCCATCGTTTGGACATCGGACTTGTTCCAGTCTTTGCCATTCTTTTTATCCATCACATACGACGAGAGCATTGCTTGAAACTGGCGCTTTTTCTGATAACCGACCGTGATTTCGTTGTCTTTATTCAACATCACACCGAGGTTCCAGTTCCTACCGGCGGAAGAACCGTATCGTGTTTTGGTTTCGTTCAGTTTGAACGGAGCAGAAAACGACGCCAAAGTATCAACAATAAGCTTTTCTATCGTTCGGAAGTTGAAGTCGTACTTAGACGATACCTGAAAATCATCGGCATATCTGGTATATACAAATCTCTGAGACACTTCTTCGCCATTTTTGTTGCTATACTTAAAATCCCTCAAAGCGTTTGCGATTTTGAAGTCAACAGGAATCATCATGATATTCGTGATTATCGGAGAAATCGGCGTTCCCTGCGGCAGACCGCCGTCGAGAAACGCGAGGCTCAGCGCTGTCTTTAAAGCTTCCTTTCCTCGATGAGACCGAACGACCTCGGAGAACGGGAAGATTTGCGAGAACATATTCATCACAAACTCCAATGTCGTGCTGCCAAAGAAGTTCGACAGGTCAAGTTTACAGAACCACTTGCTTTCGTTCTGCTGATGTCTCTTCATGCAGTCAATGATGCTGC
>CAYPAA010000048.1:0-9678 GCA_964408625.1 uncultured Roseburia sp.
GGTAAGGCTTTAAAGGATATGATGAACTAATTCATATTGTCATTGAACATTTTTTGGCTCAAAACTTCGGTTTTGAGCCTTTTTCTGTTTTGGGTTGGAAAGGATGGCAGACTATGCGTTTAGATAAGTTTTTAAAAGTTTCACGATTAATTAAGAGAAGAACGGTTGCGAATGAGGCTTGCGATGCAGGACGTGTTATGGTAAATGGGAAAGCTGCCAAAGCGTCTGTAAAGGTCAAAGTCGGGGATGTTATAGAAATTGCATTTGGAAATAAGACAGTAAAAGTCGAGGTGGTGGACTTGCAGGATACGACGAAGAAGGAGGAAGCGAAAGAACTGTTCCGATATTTATAGATTGACATATTTGCCGCATCCCTATCATAGAATATAGTGGATGGAGGTTGTATGGACGAGAAACAAATTGTATATAATCATAAGCTACTTATGAATAATCGAAAAAATATGAATCTGACAGGCGTGCTGGATGTGATATCTTTCGACTTAAAGGAAATCCTATTGGAAACTTCCGAGGGTATGTTGACAATAAAAGGTAGTGATCTGCACATCAACCGCTTGTCTGTAGAAAAAGGAGATCTGGATGTGGAAGGCAGAGTAGACTCCCTGCAATACTCTGATGTCATGTCTCCGAAGATTGCCGGAGAAAATCTGTTACATCGGATTTTTAAATGATGCATATCTATTCGTTCGTCGTTGGACAGGGACATATTTTGTTGGTCATGTTCCTTCTGGGAATTGCATTGGGCGCATTTTACGATCTGATTCGTGTGTTTCGGCGTCTGTTGGACACAGGACGACTTTTTGTGAATGTGTCAGATGTAGTTTATTGGATTGTGGCAACTGCATATATATGGCATGTACAAAATGAAATGGCAGATGGCGTGATCCGTTTCTTCCAATTATTTACAGTTGCACTTGGAATGATATTGTATTATATTATTTTGAGTCCGCTTGTGATTTGGATAATTTATACACCACTGCATTTTATGGGTAAATTATTTTCGACGATGTACCGATATATAAGTAGAAAGTTAGATGCGATTCTAAGCTTCGTTGGACAGCGTATACAAAGATATAAAAAGAAGGACGGCTTATGAGAAAACAACCAGTTAGACGTAAAAAGAATAGAGCAGGCAGGGTTTCTTTTTTGGTAATCGGAGTTTTTTTGATTACAGTATTGTCGATTCAGATGGTGCGCCTTTATCAGAAGAATCAGGAATATGTCGAGAGAGAAGAAGCACTGACTAATCAAGTACAAGAACTTGAAAAGCAAAAAGAAGAACTTTCTGAATATGAGGGTTATATCAATTCCAAGGAGTATGTCGAGGATACAGCGAAAAAGAAATTGGGATTGGTTTATGATAACGAAATCATCTTCCGCGAGGAATAAACATTTACAAAGAATCCTAGGAAAGGACGTGTTTTGACAAGAAACATGTCGCTTTCCCGGGATTTTTTTTGGATTATGAAATAAAACAGGGATAGAAAATAAAAAACGGTGACACTCTTTGACAAACATTTTTAAAAAGAATTCTTATAATGACTTCTGCAAAGAATGGTGGAGGCTAAAAATGAAAAAGAATGTTTGGAAAATTGTGTTGTTAATTCTAATTGGGATTCTTTCCTGCCATGTGAAAATGCTTGGATGTTTCCCTTTTGTAGCCATTTGGTTTATTGCAGTGTACATGGAGGGGGTTTACCGCAACGCATTTGTGACATTTATGTATTTGTGGATGATGCTCTGGCTGCCGATCGCAAGCTTATGTCGCTATGGAATATCCCTATTGGTTTGGATGGTTGTCATAGCGATTGCGCAGCGTATGCACATCAATATGAAGAGAATCACACAGTCCGTTCTTGCGGGGTTGATCATGATAGGCGTTTGCTATGGAGGAACATTGTTTACCGCGATGGACATGCAGACGATGATTATTGCTGTATTGGAGGGAATGCTGGTTGCAGGTCTTGGATTTGTTTTGAATCGCATGATTGCCGGATTTCTTCAGTGGAATGTGGGAAAACAGCCGTCGGAGACGAAGGTGTCAAGTCAAGTGCAGTCATACTCGGTTGCTATGTCGGGGCTGGCAAAGAGCATTGGTGAGATGGTGCATCCGAATGGTGAGGAAGAGATTATAGATGTTACCGCGATGCGGCGGGAATTGCGTCAGCGAATTTGTGGCTCGTGTACGAAATGTAGTTTATGTTTCAGCCAGACCGGGGATATGGCAGCTACCTTGGATTTGTTAGTAGAAACGATAGATGGTGGCGAGGAAATCAGCGAGGATTTGCGCAGGAGAATATATATGCAGTGCGAACGCGCTGAGGTTTTGATTCATGAAGCTGTGAATATTTTTGAAAAAATGGAATTGAACATATCGTGGTATCGCAGACTTTGTGAACATCGTGAAATGATTGCAGGACAGATAAACGCGATGGCGTATGTTATGGGGGAATGCATCGAGGAGGAAAAACTGTGTGACGATAAGGAGCGGTGGCACATTCTACAAATGCATTATTATTTAAAGGATGCAGGGCTGAAGGTATCCAAAATTCACATTTTCAAAAGAAAAAACGGCATATACCGCATTACGATGGAATTGGCATCGAGATGGGGGAATTGTATTTCAATCAAAGACGTGCTGGAACAACTAAATGCGTGTATGAGCAGTGCTTTTGTCTCACATCAGGACAACAGAAGCATTGTTGGGAGAGAAAAGGCGGAATACATCTTTGTGAGCGAACCCAAAGTGGAGTGTACCTATGGTGTTGCCAAAATGGTACAGCAGGGACAGGAAGTATCGGGAGACAGTTTCCGTGCCGGAAGGTGTTCAAATGACAAATTTGTATTGGCACTTTCCGATGGGATGGGAAGCGGTAGAGCGGCAAGCATTGAAAGCGAAACGGTAGTGGACCTGCTATTTCAATTTGTTGAGGCGGGATTTGCTATGGATGTCGCACTTCGGCTGATGAATGCGGCGATGATCTTTGGGGCGGAGAAAGAGCGATATTCAACGCTCGACGCCTGTATCGTGGACGAATACACCGGCATCATTGAATTTTATAAAGTGGGAGCGCATGTTTCCTTTGTGCGGAGAAAGAACCATGTAGAAGTCATTGGAGCGGAGAGTTTGCCGATGGGTTCGACGGTTACCATTGACACCATACCAAACCGCAGTTATTTAGAACCGGGGGATTATCTTGTCATGGTTACAGATGGTGTGCTAGAATATCTCCATGTGGATAATCCGATTGGACTTTTACAGGATTTGATTGGAGAACTGCAGGACGCGGATGCAGCAACGTTTTCCAGAAAGATTATGGAGCGCGTTATGTTGTTTACAGGGGGCGTCGTGAAGGATGATATGACAGTTCTCACTTTGAAAACGACGGAGAAGAGGTAGATGAAGTGGACCGGTTGGAGTTTGAAGAAAACGTTTACAACTGGATACAGAAACAAGATATGATTTCACCGGGGGACGGTGTGATTGTTGGCGTTTCGGGTGGAGCCGACTCGGTTGCGCTTTTACTATTTTTGTGCAGAATGAGAAAGAAGATGCAAATCACACTTCGATGCATTCATGTAGAGCATGGTATTCGTGGAGAAGAAAGCATGTCCGATGCTCTTTTTGTGGACAGTCTATGTAAAGACCTTGGCGTACCGTGTGAAGTGGTCTCGGCGGGTGCACAGATTGCGCATATCACCGATACGCATATGTCGCTGGAGGAGAAAGCGAGACAAGTGCGCTACGATGTGCTTTCAGACGGAGCACGGACCTATGAAAATAAACTGCATCGACCGGTTCGGATTGCACTGGCACATCACAGGGATGACAATGTAGAAACAATGCTGTTTCATCTGGCGCGTGGTACAGGGCTTGACGGTATGCGGGGCATTCCGGTGAAAAGAGGGATGATTGTGCGTCCTTTTTTGTGCGTTGGAAGGAAGGATATCGAAGTATACCTGCAGGAGAACAATCAACCATACCGTACGGATACGACAAATTTGGATATTGCATATGACAGAAATAGGATACGTCATCAGATTATACCGGAACTGAAAACAGTCAATGATAAAGCCGTTCCGCATATGAATCAGGCGGCATTTTTGCTTGGAGAAGTTGCAGATTATATCGGCGAGCAAGCACGGCAGGTATTGCAAAAGGCAACCGTGATACCGCCACAGGAAGGCACCATGGGGGAGCTCGACGGAGAGTGCCTTCTAAGGCTGCCGGAGCTTATGAAACGGGAAGTAATTCACTTATGGCTGCAACAGTACATACCAGGGGCAAAAGATATCGGGGCAGTGCATATTTACAGCATCGCGGAGCTTTTGGATGCCCAGGTTGGGCGACAGTTGTCACTGCCCAAAAGAATGCTGGTGTGGCGTACATATAAGGGGATTGCGATAGGAAATGATAACGGTGATGGAAACGAAAAAAGTACATTTGTTGTTGTCTCGCATGATTCTTTTAAAAGGGATGGAGATACACTCCAAATCAGATATGGAAAATATCAAATAAAATTTCGACGGAGAATTCGCCGTAGTCAAGAGGAAATTCCTAGAAATTTATATACGAAATGGTTTGATTATGATAAGATAAAGAATGATATGCAAATTCGTGAGAGGTATCAAGGAGACTACTTGCTGGTGTCACAATCGGGCGCTCGTAAGAAGTTACAGGATTATTTTGTGAATGAGAAAATACCGGCAGCATCACGAGATGAAATTCCTTTGCTTTGTGAAGACAATCACGTCATTTGGGCGATTGGATATCGAATAAGCGAATATTACAAAATAGACGATAATACAAAGCATGTGTTAGAGGTACAATTTTTGGAGGAAAGGGAAAATGAGTGAAACAGTTAGAGAGATGATTCCGGAAGTAGATTTGGTGGCAAGAATCACGGAACTCGGAGAACAGATTTCAAAAGACTACGAAGGGGAGAGTCTGTACATGATATGCATTCTCAGAGGTGCAGCACCTTTTGCGTGCGAACTTGCGAAGAGAATCACTGTTCCGGTGACAATGGATTACATGACGACATCCAGTTATGGTTCGGAGACGGTAACTACCGGCGAAGTGTGCATTAAGTCTGATGTGGAAATTCCTGTGGATGGCAGAAATGTCCTGATTGTGGAGGATATTATTGACAGTGGCAACACATTGCACTTTCTGCAAGGTGTATTTAAGGATAGAAATGCAAAGAGCGTCCGATTATGCACAATGCTAGATAAGCCGGAGCGACGTGAAGTGGATGTGGATGTGGATTATGTTGGCTTCACGATTCCAGATGAATTTGTAGTGGGTTATGGTTTGGACTATGACCAGAAATATCGTAACTTACCATACATTGGTGTGGTTGAATTTTAATGTAAAGCAGATTTAGGAGGCAGAATTGAAAAAAAATAGAGTGGGGTTTGGCATATATGCGGCCCTTATTTTAATGGTCGTGTTGATCTGGTACACAATGTCAAATCCGTCAACATCGACTTATACAATGAGTCAATTTACAGAGTCACTGGATGATGGCGAGATTTCCAGAGTTGTGATAAATCAAAATTTACAAGTCCCAACGGGATCGGCAAAGATAACAACAAAGGCCGGTGGAAATTTTGTGATGTATGTATCAGATGTCAAGGACATTCAAAAAATGTTGGATAAGGCAGATGTAGAGTATGCTGTCAACGATGTGCCACGAGATGGTTGGATGGAGAGTCTTTTGCCGATTTTGCTTGTGGTTGCGGCGGTGTTCATTTTATTTATGATTATGATGAATATGCAAATGCGGTCCGGCGGTGGTGGTGCCAATTCCAAAATGATGAATTTCGGAAAAAGCCGTGCCAATATGATAACAAAGGATAAAATTCAGGTTCGCTTTGACCAAGTGGCTGGCTTGAAAGAGGAAAAAGAAGAGTTAGTCGAGATTGTAGACTTTTTAAAAGACCCGGAGAAATACACAAAAGTGGGTGCACGGATACCGAAAGGATTGATTTTAGTAGGTCCTCCCGGAACAGGTAAGACCTTATTGGCGAAGGCTGTTGCAGGGGAAGCAGGTGTTCCGTTTTTTAGTATCTCCGGTTCGGATTTTGTGGAGATGTTTGTCGGCGTTGGTGCATCACGTGTGCGCGATTTGTTTCAAGAGGCAAAAAAGAATGCACCGTGTATTGTGTTTATCGACGAGATTGATGCTGTGGCAAGACGTCGTGGTACAGGTATGGGAGGCGGACACGATGAGCGTGAGCAGACACTGAACCAAATGCTCGTTGAGATGGACGGATTTGGTATAAACGAGGGCATTATCGTGATGGCGGCAACCAACCGAGTTGACATTTTGGACCCTGCAATCATGCGACCGGGTCGTTTTGATCGAAAAGTGCTAGTGGGAAGACCGGACGTAGGCGGTCGAGAGGAGATCTTAAAAGTACATGCGAAAAACAAACCGTTGGGCGATGACGTCGATTTGAAACAAATCGCACAGACGACAGCGGGATTCACGGGCGCAGACTTGGAGAACCTTTTAAACGAAGCAGCAATTCTTGCCGCAAAAGAGAACCGAGTCTACATTTGTCAGGATGATATTCGCAAGTCCTTTGTGAAGGTTGGAATTGGCGCTGAAAAGCGAAGCAAAATTATTTCAGAAAAAGAAAAAAGAATCACAGCGTATCACGAAGCGGGACACGCGCTTCTATTCCATGTTTTGCCGGATGTCGGACCGGTATATTCTGTCTCTATCATTCCTACGGGATTGGGGGCAGCAGGCTATACAATGCCGTTGCCGGAAAGAGATGAGATGTTTAACACAAAGGGCAAGATGATGCAGGATATCATTGTTTCTCTGGGCGGACGTGTTGCTGAGGAAATTATATTTGATGATATTACAACAGGTGCGTCATCAGATATTAAGAAAGCCACACAGACAGCGAGGGATATGGTTACAAAATATGGTTTTTCCGGCGAGGTAGGACCAATCAACTACAATAACGACGAAGACGAGGTGTTCATAGGCAGAGACCTCGCACACACAAGAGGGTATGGTGAGCAGACTGCCACGGTGATTGACAGTGAGGTGAAGCGCATTATTGAGGAAGCATATGCAAAGGCAACGAACCTCATTGAACAATACGATGACGTGTTACACAAGTGTGCAGCGTTATTGTTGGAAAAAGAGAAAATCGGGCGAGAAGAATTCGAGGCACTATTTGATGGGGAGCCAATTCCGCAGCCAGATGAAGAAGGCGTTGTTGTTGAGGGGATTTAAATGTGCAATCGGTAGTTTTGCGCAATAAACTGTGGAGGTTTTGTGCAATATGCACAAAAGCATGCGCTAAAAATTGTCAACTTTGTGAACACTTATCGATAGACGCGAGATATAATAATTATCGTAAAAACCCCCAATACATTATATAAATATTTTTACTAACCCCATAGTAAAAATACCTTCTCCTAAAAAGGCAGCGATTGATAGCTGTCTTTTTTACTTTTTATGAGACAAATATGAAGAAAAGAGGAACTCTATGAACAGACAAGCGATTTTTAGTGATGAGACAAATCAATATGTATTTCCGATGGAACCGCAGCCAAATCAAACAGTGACAGTGCGATTGCGCCTGGAACATGGCATATCTGCAAAGGCCTGCTTGGTAACCATGGATGGTGTTGCAAAAGAAATGAGGCTGGCAAAAGAAGGAGATTTATTTGATCTTTACGAGACGTCCATGAAAATATCAGACAATATTTTATCCTATTATTTTTCAATAGAGGAGGATGGAACCATCTGTTATTATGATAAATTTGGGGCATCGGATTTTGTGCGCCCACAATATGCATTTCGTATCATTCCCGGTTTCTCTACGCCGGACTGGGCGAAGGGCGCTGTGATGTATCAGATTTTTATCGACCGATTTGCAAATGGCGATCCGACAAATGATCCTGAGACAAATGAATATCACTATATTTGTACGAAGACCCGCAAGGTGAATGACTGGAATGCACTTCCGAATCCGGATTTTGGTGTGGCAGAATTTTATGGTGGCGATTTGGCAGGTGTGCGCGACAAGCTACAGTATTTGAAGAGCCTTGGAGTCGAAGTGATATACTTTAATCCGATCTTTGTCTCTCCGTCCAACCATAAATATGACACTGCGGATTACGATCACATCGATCCACATCTTGGACGGATTGTAAAGGACGAGGGAGATCTTCTTTGGGATAACACATATGACAATGCAGATGCGTCGCGCTTTATTTGCAGAGTGACGGATCCGGAAAATCTTGAAGCGTCAAACCGTTTTTTTGCCGACTTCGTACAGGAAGCACATGCACATGGAATCCGTGTGATTCTTGATGGCGTGTTTAATCATTGCGGCTCGTTTAATAAATGGTTGGACCGCGAAGGAATCTACAAAAAAGAAAATGGATATGAACCTGGGGCATATCAAGAAAAAGAGAGTCCATATCATGATTACTTTGCATTCTATAATCAGGATGCATGGCCGAAGAATGGAAGTTATGAGGGTTGGTGGGGTCATGACACATTGCCGAAACTCAATTATGAAGGCTCGGAGACGTTATATAACTATATTCTGGATATCGGAAGGAAATGGGTTTCTCCACCATATAATGCAGATGGATGGCGTTTGGATGTTGCAGCGGACTTGGGACATAGCCCGGAGTGTAACCATCGGTTTTGGCAGGCTTTCCGCAAGGCTGTAAAAGAAGCAAATCCCGATGCTATTGTATTGGCAGAGCACTATGGAGATGCTACTTCATGGTTGTCCGGTGGTGAGTGGGATACTGTTATGAACTATGACGCATTTATGGAGCCACTTTCCTACTTTGTCACAGGTATGGAAAAGCATAGCGACGCATATGATGCGTCTGCGCAGGGAGACAGCGAAAGATTTGAGAACTGCATGTTGCATTTTATGGCGAGACTTACGGCACCATCTTTATACTGTGCAATGAATCAACTGTCAAACCATGATCATTCCAGATTTTTGACGCGAACGAACCACAAGGTGGGTAGAGCAGCACAACTTGGCGTTGCTGCAGCATCGGAAGATATCAACATCCCTCTCTATAAGGTGGCTGTGCTGATGCAGATGACATGGCCGGGGGCGCCTACACTCTATTATGGTGATGAGGCAGGTATGTGTGGTTTCACAGACCCCGACAATCGCCGCACATACCCATGGGGTCGTGAGAACAGACCGCTTCTCGATTTTCATAGAGACATGATTATGGTGCACAAATGTAGTAGTGCGTTGCGCCGGGGCTCTTTCAAGTTTTTGAAGAGAGAGAGAAATTTTATCAGCTATGGTCGATTCAACAAAGTTGAGAAATATGTTGTTGTTGCCAATGTTGGTAATCAGCCGCTGGAAGTGGATGTGCCGGTATATTTGGCCGAGGTGACAGACGGTGTGATGGTCCG
Organism: uncultured Roseburia sp.; assembly: GCA_964408625.1. Lineage (GTDB taxonomy): Bacteria > Bacillota > Clostridia > Lachnospirales > Lachnospiraceae > Pararoseburia. Next base: position 9,450 of record CAYPAA010000048.1, read on the forward strand.
CGCTATCAACACAAACGAAAAAGGCTATTCAATGATGCCAAAGAGATATATGGTGGAGAATGGAAATTTGCACTTGACGATTCCGCCATTTGCGGCATCTGTTTTGAAACGAGAGTTATAAAAGCACGGTAGAAATTATCTTGCGCAGCCTTGGGGTGTGTGTTATAATTTCTACTTGTTAAGGGTGGTTTCCCGAGTGGCCAAAGGGGACAGACTGTAAATCTGCTGC
>CAYPAA010000049.1:0-9533 GCA_964408625.1 uncultured Roseburia sp.
TTCCGTCTGCATTATGCGTTATGGTTAGCGTACCGGACGTACTTCCTTTTGCCGCTGGAAATGTCTTTGTGTCCCATGCCGTCTGAGCCTTATAATAAACTTGCGTTCCGTTAATTGTTATTGTAGTTGCGCCGATTGTATAATAATTTACGCTACCTCCTGCAGAGGTGAGCGTCCATGTTAACGTCGATGAATTGCTACTTTTATTTACTGTCTCCGAAATATCCAGTTTGAGATATCTACCGTCGTATGTATTACTTGTATAAGACCAAGCCATGCGCTTACCTCCTATCCTCCAATGTAGAAACAAGCAGTTCTCTTTGTGTCGGTTCCGTTTGAATAATCTTCAAATCGGCTGTTAGACCCAACAATAAGATACTGCCTTGCCGTAAGGTTTATAGCATTTACACCTTCATTATTAGCTGTCAGAATATTTCCTCGTCCGCTGCTACTTTCATCTCCAAATCTCGTTACATACATTCCTGTGTTATCAAGTATGTTCTGAATCTCTTCGCCGTCTTTATAAATGGTCAATCCATCCGCATTAAATGTATAGCCGGTAGTGGTTGTAACATGGTCAACCTCGCCGTCATCGTCTTCTAACGCCTTAATTCTGATTTCGATGTTGTCTGCATCCTGTTCAAGTTGTGTAACTCTGCCATCGACTTCGGCTACTTGCATAGTGATTTTACCATCCACAACAGATAATAGGTCATTCCCATCGCTGTCAACAATATGAAGGTTATTGCCCATAATAATGTCTCCGATAATAGCTTCTGCATTGATACCATATGCAGTGCCACCTTCGCCAAACAGGAGCTCGCCGATTGCAACTTTGCACGTCTCCCACGCATCGTCTGTAAAAACAATAGTCTTTCCAGTGATTTTTACCTGTCGTGGGTCATATGTGCCGTTATCAAGAAGCTTACGACCAGTATACCCGGAACCATCGATGACAACCTCTTCATCTGTGGATGCGAGCGCACCGCTCATCGTGAGATTTCTCGATGTTTGCAGAGCTTCTCTCATTGCATTAAATTCACCACTCTTGATTGGGTACAGAATCTCCTTGAGATAATTCAACGTGTTCGCGGATTTTGAAATATTCCCGAGAACATCATCAAACAGTGATTTGGGGTCGAATTTATTAAACCTGTTACCGAAAGTCATACTTAGAGAGTGGTCATCGTAGTTGACAGTGATATTCGACAGGAAGAGTAATGCAACGTCATCCGTATCAAGTTCTACATTGATGAGACACCCAGTCTCAAGCTGTTCACTCCAATGTTCAAATTCCTTGACAAAGATGAAATTCTCGACATCAATACTAAACTCTTGTGTAGGCTTGGATACCTTTTCAAGCTGCGCCTTAGCCCTGTCATACAATACTTTCATTTGTGCAAACTTTTCTTCGTATGACATAATGTCGGTAATCGTCACATATTCATCTGTGTAACTACCCTCGAAAATATAGTGGCATAATTCCGTGTACTCGTCCTCACTGAAATATTGAGCGATGGCGAGTGCTTCGTGGACTTCTTCAATCTGCGTTCTGTACGTCGCCAACTCTATATTAACCGCATCCAACAGCGTGGTTGTATTATCTTGCTCACTTTCGCACGTAGCAATAAGGTCATCTATGTATGCTATTGTATCGGCAATCTCTTCATACACCGTGATTGGAGCACCGCCGTTATTGATAATGACAGTGTTATAGCTATCGACAATCGAAGTACTTGACTCAGCTACAATATTGTCCCTGCAGCGGCGATACATTGTAAGCTGTGTGGCAAGCTTTTCAAGCTCAAGCTGGAGGTTTGACGCTTCTCCGAGCTTTTGATAGTATTGAAGATTCAGATTATAATACGAATCCATTTGGTCGTTTATAGCATCCTGCCAAGCCTTGACCTTATCTCTAAGTTCATCCGACATCCAATCCAGATAGTAATCAAAATTATAAATAATATTTGAACCCAAAGGATTGATGGCAGATATTGTTACATTTTCATCTCCCATCACGCTGATTGCCGTATACAAGTCGTCTGCATCTTCGTTGATATCAATGGAATTGATTAAATCCTCTTTTGTGATATGGATATCTGTTTGGCGAATATAATTGTCCTGTGAATATACATTGATTGTTCGATTGATAATATCGAATATGACAATACATTCGTATGCATCCTGCACATTGTCGAGTAAGAATCCGAGACAGTTCAATTTTGTGTCCACGTCCTCAAATGTACGCCATTTTTCAGCAACTGTTTCGTCTACATATCCGATTGTCCAGAGCGGGAGCGTTTCGACAATTGTCTCAAGAATACCTTTTTGTGTTCCGGTGCTATCCGTTGAGAACCGGTATGTCCCGTCGGCTATGTACGGTATCATTTTCTGCTGAATTTCTACATCAATAGATTGAGCCTTGATGTCTTTATAATGCATACCGTTCGCATACCCGTCTTCGATGCCTGTAATCATAAAGTATCCGATATCCTCAACAAACAAAAGACGCCGGTTCTGGATAGACTTATACAGCGAATAAGCGTGAGCATTGTCCTCGGCGTCATTACGTTTAATTCTGTTGACTCTAAAATTTAATTCAGATGTCGCATTGAAATTGAAAACAATTTCTTCGGCTTCATGGTCAATAAGAATGCCAACAACATTCGTTAATAAGCCATCATTATATACACTTCCCGGACTGCATAATGTGAACTTAGGAACCTCGAGTCGGTTGAGGGTGCTATATCGAACTATCATATTACAACATCCTCCTATTATTAAATTCGTATTCTATGGAGCTCACATTTCCAAGGATGGTGATATTGTTTTCTCCGTCAACCAAGCGCGGGAAGTTCAGTTTGTAGAACTTTTCGTAATATTGCCCGCTGACATAATTCAGCTCTCCCTTTAGAATAATAGAGGCGTTTGCCGGAACATCAACAAACTTTGTCAGCCTTGTAGAGTCGTCGGAATTATTGGTTATGATAATATCGCCACCAACACTTCCAGCAGTAATCGTAACTTTCGGATATATAAAGTCGTCGAGGTCGGTATCGACATCAACCGATGATGGAGGTAGATGTGGAAGAATTATTGCTTATATCAAACTGCTTTGTTATTGCATCCTGCCACCAATAACCACTGTCAGTCTCCATCGTTACACGATATCCGACAATGCCGTTATTGTATTCAAGGCGTGTTGGATTTACAAAACGGCAGTTCATATATAGCTGCTTGTGTAATCCATCAATAATTTCATATGTTTCTCCACAAGCATCATCCGCAACATCCAAATATAGCTTTCGGTAGTCATGTGTATTAAAAAGCCATTTTTCAACCTCTCTGCGTTCAGTTAATTCAAGTCCTCGTTCGTTTTCTGTAACGATATCAACTTCAAATGTTAAAGGGGAATCAGTATAGTCATCGTCGATTAAATACCGCTTCTTAATATTCCTGCTAAACACAGTCACTCCGCTAATAGAGCCAGCCACCTGTGCGACTCTTTCAGTTTGAACATTTGCGATAATCAACCCATACCGTCTCGACGGTACGCCTGCGTACTCAAAATGTGAACCATAAATATCAGCCATCTCATCACGCTCCTTTCTATTAATATTTGTATATAATCAACTGCACCCACACCGTAAAGGGTGGGGCGTCGTTATACGGCGGGCTCCCCTATGGGAGCCGCGCCTATAATTATTTATTGAGCCTGTTAAAGCTCTTGAGCATCTCGGAGAGAGAATCTCTTTGAGCCCTACGGATTTCGGAAACGGTTTGTTTATCAGCGTTGCCTTGAACATAAATGTCCCCCATCTTAATATCGTTTTGATTTATGATAGGACGAACAACATCTGAAATACCGCTATCAAATATACCGCGAATTAACTTTTCCAGAACTGCGCCGCCGCTGTTCGCGAACTCATACAGGAAGTCGCTTGCCTTTGCGTTCAACACATACTCTCCGCCGGAGAACATCTTGTAGCGGGTGCCATCGGCAGATTCAAATATTGTTTCCGAACCAAGTTCGTCAATCGCATGAAGTCCCGCAGTAGCCTTCTTGGTTCCCTTGGCATAACCAACAATATCCGACTTGTTAATCCAACCAGTGTAAACTCCGTTCCTTCCTATGAGAACTTCGTTTCCGCTGGTCTGATAAACGGTGTATGTGCCTCCGGGGACAAACGATGCCATGTGTGCATAGTTGCTTTTAGCACTGAAGTTCGTAGCCGTCTTTTTGACTGTAACGGACGAGCCTTTAGAAAGAGACGGGGCAGAACTTGTATTACTGCTTCCGGAAGACCCACTTGAACCAGAAGACGACGAGCCGCTCGATGAGCTATTGTTGGACGGATTCGTTCCAGAGACAGAGGAATTATCCCAAGACTCCTCTGGCTTCACATATCCAGTTGCGTTCTGGAGATTGATATCCTCATATAAGCTACCATATAAATCCTTGTAGTCTTGAAGCGCTTTGTAGGCTTCTTCCCACGCGGTCTTAATGGTTTCCTCAATGCCGTCTCCGTATGTATTGTTCCACTCAACCATTTCTTCATACAAAGCAATAGAGCCGTTCTTGATATCTTCAAGTGCCTGCTCATATAAAGATTTTGCGTCGTTGAGTTTCTCATCCAACAAATCTTCCTGTGCTTCAAGCTCAGCCTCCTGCATTTCATATAGCTTATCCAATTCGTCTTGTGCCGTTTGCAGGGCGTGGTCTTTCTCAAAGTCATTTAGGTCTTTTTGTGCGTCTGCAAGTTCTTCTGCCAATTCAAGCTTACGCTTTTGCGCCCACGCAGAGTTGTCGTATTCAAGCTGTGCGAGCTCTGCTTGGATGTCCTCGATTGTCTTTCTCTTTTCAGATTGTTCTTCAAGATATTCTTCTTCGTCGTAAACATCCTGTAGCATATCCTTTTGCTTCTGATAAAAGTCTTTCAGATACGATAGTTTCTCCTCTATCGCGTCCTTTTCATTCTCGATATCTTGCTTAAGCATATCGATACGATAATCAATCAAGTCATCAATGGCGTCCTTTGCATTCTCTTTAACGTCATTTTCGATATCCTCGATAGCATCACGATAAGAAGCCCATTGTAATTATGCTATTTTGAATGTTAGCATAATTGCGTCTTCAGCATATTTCGCTATAATATACCAGCTTGCGCATCTATATATTTCTATATAGAGGAGACTATATCACCACCCATATCAAATGGGTGTCCACCACTTCGAGTGTCAATCGCTTACACCCTACTCCCTTCCGGGATAGTCGTTGAACCTTCTCCTATTCGGAGCTTGGCTGCTGATTGCCCATTATAAAGCGTTTAGGATTTAACCTTGCGCAATCTCACAATTTCTTTCCACTTTCGTCACCATCACGTTTGCATATATTTCATCGCTACGTTGTGGTATTGTGAGCTTTAGGGGTTTCCAGCAATTCAATGGATTTTGCTCAGTATGGAACTGAGACTCTGTGCTCTTTATGAACACAGGTGGACTTATGTTTCCACTTATCTTGTAAATCTTGGATGTAATCATCGGTATCGTCGAGACCTTGAGCCCGTGCTGCCTTGATTTCTTTCTCGACCGCAGCTATCAGCTCTTTATATAATGAAATTATCTTTTTATTCTCACCCTCGAAATTCTCCCGCATAGAGATTTCGTGTTCGACATCGTTAAGATAATCCTTGAATAAGTCTTGAAGACCGTCGTATACTTCTTTTTGATACTTGTAGAAGTCATCAAGGTCTATGATACCTTCTTTGTAAGCTTGCTGATATGCAGAGTTCAACCATTCAAGATAATCCTCCACATTTTCAGCATCCATATCCATGAGGTGGTTGTGGAGTTTATACTGCTTTTCAAACCACGACTCTTCTTCGTCCGAACTGCTACCGCTGCTTCCAGAACCGCTGCCGCTGCTTGAACTGCTTTGTGCGTTCTTATAGCTCGTCGAGAATTTATTAAGACTCGTATTGCGTAGTGCCTTCAGAGTGGCAATCTGTCCATCAATCTGTGAGATGGCTTGTGAATAGCTCGTGATATCAAGCTCAAGGTCAGAAATAAATTGGTCAAGTGATACTGTCTTCGGAGTATACGAATAATCAACCCCGTTGAATGTACCGTTTGATAATGTTATCTTTGCACCACCGCTCGATGTGCCACCGGAACCACTGAATGACCCTGTGCTACCAGCCTGTGTCCCGCTGCCAACTCCGGCAATAGCCGCAGCAGCGTTGTGTGCCGCACGTATAACGCCGTCCAAACTGGAGCTGGCATTTTTCATGTTGTTGTATATTGCCTGAGCTGCTGAGTATGCTGCCGAGTTGAAATTGCCATCAACATCTGTACAGACTTGAGCCGCAATCCTATTGAACTCTTCAGAGTTTTGCGCCATAGCAGCCATAGCAAGCTGATATGCGGTTGCTTCGTCTATACCAGACTCTATGAGTGCTTGAGCGACAGCGTTACCTGCATTGACTCTATATTCGGCAAGCTCTTGTGAAATCTGTCCTTCGCCATCACCAACGTTTTTTGCAAGGTCGAGTTCCGCTTGGGCAAAGTCCTTCTTAGCCGTCAGTACAGATTTGTCAGATTCGAGTTTTGCAATCTCCGCGTCAATCTGTGCTTTGAGCTCTGCTTCTTTGCCTTCAATAAATGCGTTAACGATATCCTCATTCAAAGCGATTTGCCCGTCAGCAGCAACCGTAGCGCCATTGAGAATTTCTGGATAAACAGATGCAAATTCAAGAGCCTTCTCAAGAGAGATTGTAAATCCATTTGCGACAGTTTCTTGCAAATCAGCGACTGTGGTCAGTGCATCGGATACACTGTCAATAGTGCTTGCAATATTCGTAAAGTTTGCGAGAGCAGCAGAGTACGCGTCGAGAGCACCTGCAATATTGTTATATAATGTGCCATACAGTTCGAGCTTACTCTGGTTCGTCTCCATCTGAGCGGTGTTCTCAGCAAGAGCAGCATTCGCTGCATCCATAGCCGCGTTCCATGCGCTCTGTAAATAAGTGCCTTGTTGCAGCGGGCCGACAAAATCATCAGATACAATGGTAGCATCGTTCAAAGCGTCAATGTTTGCTTCAATTTCTGCGCGTTGCTCTTCAAGCGCCTGCTTTTCATTTTCAAGTGCTTGAATGTTGCTATCCATCTCAGCATTCGCAAACTCTTTCCACGCTTCAGTGTTGAGTTTGATAATACCGTTTTCTTCGTAAAGATAATCTAAGTAATCGATATTTGCGTCAAACGCTTCATTGTAAGCAGATACTGCATCAGCGATAGACTTAATTGTCTCAGTAGACAATCCTCCGTCAGCCATTTCTTCTTGAGCGGTTGCTAATAGGCTGTAATTTGATTTTAACTTGCTAATAGCATCAGACAAGCTGGTTAAAGATTTTGCGGTTTTCTCAGCCGCATCTTCTGTTGCATCTCCAGCGGTAGCTGCATCAACCGCCGCATCTTGATAAAACCCGGCAAACTGGGACTGTTTACTTAATACATCATCAACTGCACTTTCTATATCTTCTGTGCTTCCAATGAACTCTCCAGAGCCAACAGCCGCGTCAATGACACTTTGACGGTATTCATCAAACCCATCTTTGGTTGTCGGAATTTCTTTTCCAACAAGTTCGCTGAGAATATATTGTTCTGCAAGATTTGTATTAAGATTTCCAATCGCATTTTCATAATTATTGACAGCCTCTGTCATGCTGTTATATGTTTTATACAGCGTCTCATAAACAAAGTTGTTTGAGCCAGCAGAATCGGAAACTATATCCAGCATTTTGCCAAGTCTGTCGTATGCATTGAGAATACCCTCTACTGTTGATAAATCCTCGTCTGCATCTAACCCGATAAATGTGGCAAAACCTTGTGAGTATTTGCTACCATCATCGTCTGTATACGACGAATATGAGCCAGAGGAAATGAACCCGGCGTCCTCGAGAGCCTTCAATGCATTGTATGCTCTTTTCTGTTCCGCTCTCGTTTCTGCACTCGTAGAGAATAATCCGTTTGTTTTTGAACCAGATATACTCTTTGAGTCAATTCCCCAGTCTGATTCACCAGCTTTTAATAAGTCTTTTTCGTATTCGTTTAATCCACCACGAATATCTCGTTCAGACTCTTGGAGTTTTTCTACGGATGCCTGCTTAATAGCATCTGCATAATTACCGTATTCTTTAACAAGGTCTTGTATTTCAGACTTTTCAATACCGAGCTTATCAATCAACTCATCTTGTGTTAACAGTAATTGCTCTTTCGCACTATCATCAGTTTTAACAGCATCAGTGAGTTGCAAGTATTGGTATGTTAGGTCTGCAATGTCATCGCTTAATTCGGCCGCAGAGTCCGCAGCATCTTTATTCTTCTGTGCCATTTCATCTGCGTTATTATTATATAAAGACATAGCAGCAACAACAGCAGTGATAGCGGCAAGAACAAGACCGATGACTGGTATCGACGCCTGCATTGCAGTGCTCGCAGATACCGTACCGGCTGCATATGCTTTCCACTGAGCAATAGCATTAGGTATGATGTGGATTACATTTAACAGACCAGCTTTCACATCTGTGAAAAATGTTATAAGCTTTTTAACTACAGCAACCGCTATCATCTGCACTTTTAACGCTATAAGTTCGCCTTTAGCAATAAGCATTACAGAAATGACGGCTAATAATACAGTCTGAAATCCACCAAGACTATCTATAACTCTTGTTATAGAGTTTATAAGTTCAAGAGTTTTGGTTCCTATATCAATAAAGAATTTCAACAGGTCACTTGAAAGAAGATTGGCAGAAAGTTCTTGGAACGCAGCCTTAAACTGATTGGCGTGCGCTGTTGCTGTCTCCATATAAATATCATTAGCTCTTGTGGCAGCTCCAGCAGAGTCCATAGCTGTTGCATATGCCTCCGTCGCATCACCCCAGTTTCCAATGATGCTGCTGATAACTTGAAGTTGCCTTGTACCGCCAAGTATTTCCGCAACACGAGATTGTTGCGTATCGGACAGATTATCCCATACCTTTGCGATACCATCCATAATATCATATAGGTCTTTGAACTCGTTTGTAGTTCCTTCGACCATAATATCGAAGCCGGTTAGAGCTTTAATTTCCTCTGCATACTTTGAGAATCCATCTGCAAGCTCATCAACATCTTCTCCAAGTTCTTCGAGGTCTGTCTTAGAGCCTCTAATTCGAGCGGAAACTGTTTTCAGCGCAGTTCCGACAGTGCTGGCATTTTGCACTGAAGCGTTTGCCGCAGCGATTAAGCCAGCAGATTTTTCAATGCTCGTATTCGTTGCATTCAGAGCAGCACCAGATTTCTCAAACGCCTCCATCATTTCTGACGCAGAAACAGCATACTTTTGACCAACCTCGACTAAAAGGTCTGCAACGTGTTCAGCGTCGGATACTTGTAAGTTATATCCTTTAATGATTGACGTGATACCTGTCGTTGCTTCATCTGTGCTAACAGCGGCGACGTTAGAAAGAATTGAAGCATACTTTGCCAGTTCT
>CAYPAA010000050.1:0-9283 GCA_964408625.1 uncultured Roseburia sp.
GACCGTCAAGAATCATCTGATCACCTGTGTAAGCATGAATTGTGCTCATGATACCAGACTTGATACCTGCCAAATCGTTTAATGCCTTAGCCATTGGCGCCAAGCAGTTTGTTGTACATGAAGCAGCAGAGATAATCTTGTCATCTGCTGTCAATGTTGTGTGGTTTACATTGTAAACGATTGTAGGAAGATCATTACCTGCAGGTGCAGAGATAACAACCTTACGAGCGCCGGCATTGATATGAGCCTGAGCTTTTTCTTTGCTTGTGTAGAAACCTGAGCACTCAAGAACAACGTCTACTTTTAACTCTCCCCATGGGCAGTTATTTGCATCTGGGAATGCATAAATCTTGATTGTCTGACCATCAACTGTGATTGAGTCCTCTCCAGCAGATACGGTATCAGCCAAAGCGTACTTACCCTGTGATGAATCATACTTTAATAAATGAGCTAACATAGCAGGGCTTGTTAAGTCGTTGATTGCAACAACTTCGTATCCCTCTGCTCCAAACATCTGTCTGAATGCAAGACGACCGATACGGCCGAATCCATTAATCGCTACTCTTACTGCCATTTTAAATTCCTCCTAAGATTTTAAAAAAATTCGTTCTGGAAACATTATTCCCAAACTGAAACCATTTTAACCAATTTTTACCGATATTTCAACCCTAAATCAAAAGTTTGATATTTTTTTCACTATTTCTTATAATATTCATTATAGATAACAAGAAACCGAGGTGATAACTATGAATCCATTGTGGGATAATCACATGCACTCCTCTTTTTCCGGAGATTGTAACACGCCCATAGAAGAAATGATTGCGGCGGCAAAGCACAAGCATCTTGCCGGCATAACGATTACCGATCATCTTGACCTGGACTATCTGGAAGAGCCGGGCTTATTCGATTTGGATTTGCCAACATATATCGCCACGCTTGACGAACTGTCTGCCCTACATAATACAAGCAGTTTTTCCATTTTGCATGGCATTGAGTTGGGCTTGCAGCCACATTTGGCAGACAAATATCATGCCATTTTATCTGCATATGATTTTGATTATGTGATTGGTTCAACCCATGTCATCCATGGAGAAGATCCTTATTACCCTAAGTATTTTTCTACCAGAGACAAACACACCGCTTTTGGGGAATACTATGAAGCTATCCTCGAAAATATTCAATGTTTTTCCGATATGGATGCACTCGGTCACCTCGATTACGGATTCCGCTACGGCCCATATGTCGGTGAATTAAACGACACCTACACACCTTACCGGGAAATCGTAGATAAAATCCTTTCATTTATTATAAAAAAAGATATTGCCTTGGAGGTCAATACCGGTGCATATCGCTGTGGATTGTCAGAGCCAAACCCATGCACTTCCATTATAAAGAGATATCATGCAATGGGCGGGAAACGGATTACTATAGGTGCAGACGCACATAAGACAGAACATGTGGGACTTCGGTTTTCTGAATTGCCTGCACTGTTGCGCTCCTGCGGATTTTCACAATACTACATATATAAAAAAAGGAAACCGATTGCGGTTTCTCTTGAGAATAATTAAAAATGAATGCAAAACGAGCCGCTCAATCTGAGTGGCTCGTCTTGCAACTTTATGAGACTTACAAAGGATAGAGACTTATGCTTGGTCAGAAATCTCTGACAAATAAGTTCTACGAACTTCCTAAGCATTTAGAATTCTACCATGCTTTTCAAACAATGTCAACAAAAATAATTACCAAATGTGAATTTATTTAAAATAATTCCTCCGCCGGCTACATATCCCTCACGGTAAAGCACGGCAGCCTGCCACGGAGGAATCCACGCCTCCCGACAGTCCCACTACCACTTTTTCTTTCAACCTCTCTTCTTCTCCATCACTGTCAGGTCGTCATCCCCTACCAATGTGCTAGGATATAAGTATACTAGCATTACCTTTTTGTTCTGTCAATTTGCTTTTTTCATATACTGATAAAAATGACTGCCACGGTATATTGACTTGAAACAAAGCAAACACCCCATTTATCAAGGCGCCTTTTTGTTAACCGCGACCGGAATTCTTTGCCGCTTCATCGGATTTTATTACAAAATATTTCTATCGCGTACGATCGGTGCGAAAGAACTGGGACTGTATCAACTGTCCATGCCTCTGCTCGGAATTGGTATCGCATTTGCAAACTCAGGTTTTCACACTGCAATTTCAAAATATGTAGCAGGTGCCAGCGCCTCCGGTTCCACCGAAAAAGCAAAGCGATATTTGTATACAGGCTTATGTATTTCCTTAAGTCTTGGCATGTTATTTGCCATTCCCTGTATACTGTTTTCCGAAGAGATTGCCACGTTACTATTTCACGAGCCATCCATCGCAAATTTGCTGTGCATTCTTTCTCTGTCCATTCCTTTGGAATGTATTCATGGTTGTGTCAATGGATATTATTACGGCTTGCAAAAAGCTGCGATTCCTTCCGGCGGACAATGCATTGAACAGTTTGCCCGCGTAGCAAGCGTATTTGGCATCTATTACATTCTACAGCAAAGTGGTCTTCCATTTACAAAAACACATGCAATGATTGGACTTCTGATTGGCGAGGCAGCCGCAACCTTATATTATTTAACGGTAATCTCCCTTGAGAAGGGTAGCAAAAAAACACACTTTTCAGCCTATAAACCCTTTGCCTGTGATTTATTCAAAATGGCATATCCCGTTACCGGAACAAGACTATCCCTTACCTTTATCAATAGTTTTGAAAACATAATGATTCCGATACAACTATGCTCCTTCGGTCTTACAAACACACAGGCGCTCTCCATTTATGGGATTTATAGCGGTATGGCAGTCCCAATGATTTTCTTCCCAACGGTTGTAGCAAACTCGATTGCCGTCATGCTGCTACCGTCAATTTCAAAAGCAAAAGAAGAAAAGCGAGAGCATTATATACATCACACGATTATGATCAGTTTCTTTTTATGTATGTTACTGGGATTTCTCTTTGCGTTCTTCTTTTTCTATTTTGGCATCCTTATCGGAGAACGGATTTTCCACAATCAGGTTGCCGGCATATACATAAAAACATTGGCATGGCTTTGCCCGTTTATCTTTTTGGGAATAACCATGAACAGCATCTTAAATGGTCTGGGGCGAACAAAGGACACCTTTGTCATCAATGTATCCGGCGGAATCCTCCGGATTCTGTTTGTCCTGTTTGGTGTCAGCAAATTTGGTTTCCGCGCATTTTTGTTAGGTGTTCTGGTTAGTCAGGCAATCACCTCATTTTCTGCCTATATACGACTCATGTGCATTTGCACAACCGACAAAGAAAAAGGTCAGACCTGATGGTCTGACCAAATCACACTATGCATAAATATATTTTTGTTCAAAGTCTGTAACCCGAAGAGGTCTATCATACAGGTAGCCTTGAATTACATCACATCCACATGAGACAATCTTTTGCTTTTCATCTTCTGTCTCCACACCTTCGCAAAGTACTTCAAATTGAATCTCCTTGAACGTGTTAACCAGATTTTTCAAAATCGTCATACCCATCTGGTTCTGAATGGAATGCAACACAAATCCCCGATCAAACTTAATCACGTTGGCGGGTATCTGCCCGAGAACATATAAAGAATTATATCCCGAACCGAAATCGTCCAAAGCGATTCGATATCCTTTTTCTCTAAGGACTGTCAACTTCGCAATAATGGCATCCAAATCCTTTGCCAAAACAGTTTCTGTAAGTTCAAATTCAATGAGATTCTTGTCAATTCCGGCAGATTCTACCAAGGCGTCCAAACGTTCTATAAAAGCATCTTCTGTCAAATCTACTCTGGAAAGATTGACCGAAATCGGAAACAACTCGTGCCCAGCCTCTTTCCATTTACGCAAAAGTTCCACGCTCTTTTCGAGAACCTGTAAGTCAAGTCGCGACACAATGCCGGCCTGTTCCAAAATAGGAATATAAAATGCAGGCGAAAGTATCTCACCATCCTCATCACAAAATCTGGAAAGCGCTTCCGCACCAATGATTCTATTGTCTGCAACAGAGTACTTCGGTTGTAGGAATAACTGAATTCCATTCGACTCCATCGCATGTTCAAAGTTCGGTATAATACTTGCCTTTTTCACGGAGTTTTGTCGCAATTCCTCTGAATAAAACCCGATTGTATTCGAGTAGTTGTGGTGAATACTCCGACGGGCAAAACGAGCATTGTCCTGCGCGTAAATAAAACTATCTCCCGGCTTCATCATATAGAGTCCGCACTCCACATGAATACTTGCCCTATCATACTTTTCATTCACCTTTGCCAAAAACTTGTCCGACAACGCCTGATAGTACGCCATAATATCATCTTGTGATGCCTTGCCCGCTTCACACAATGTCAGCAGGTGATCTGCATAACTCATACTCCCCAAGATGTTCATTTTGTTTTGACGACAAAAAAAATCTACCATCAAATCAATCAGCCAATCGCCCTTTGGGGTACCATAAATCTCATTAAAATACTTGAGATTGCGAATATTAAAACTCGCCAAAAAAGGCTGTTCCATTTCATCGACAACCTTTGCGCCCAACATCTTAAACCGATCCAATGATGGCAACTCTTCCGTTTTGTTTTCCAAAACCTTTAATAACATAATGCAACTTCTCCTTGCCAAATCATACCATAATAACACAATTTTCGCAACAAAATAACCATATTGTATCACACTTGACTAATTATACAATTTGGCACTTCACCTTCTGTCGAATTCTCTGTATAGCGTTGTCAATCTTTTTCTCGTCTTTTCCCATTTTCTCAGCAATGGTATGGTAATCCAGACCTTGCATCATGTACAAAAATACTTGCAATTCCATCTTGCTTAGAATACTGACAATCTGTTCAAATATCGCCACCGTTTTTTCGGTATCAATCCATATGCTTTCCGGATTTTGTATATCGCCGGTAAGTAGTGACTCGCTCACTTCCTGATTCGACTTTTCATTTTCCTCTGTAAACAGCGAAATATAACTATTTAGCGGCCGATTCTTCAAGCGATCCGCCGCTTCCATCGCCTTCATGATCTGTCTTGTAATGCAAAGTTCAGCAAAACTCTGAAACGGAACATTTTTTGTCTCATCAAAATCCTGTATCGCCTTGAACAGACCTACCATCCCCTCTTGGATGACATCCTGTTCTTCACCACCCTTGATAAAAAACTTTTTCCCATACTTTGAAACAATTCTGCGATATTTATTACATATATATTCAACCGCCTCAAAATCGCCCTCACGATATGCTGCAATCACTTCCTCATCTGACAATCCATGATAATCCTTCATGTTTTCTCCTATTTCACATTGAATCGCTGTCTCACAATTTCATAAACCAAAACACCTGTTGCCACCGAAACATTAAGTGAATCGATATCCCCTTTCATCGGAATACCGGTCACAAAATCACAATGCTTCTTTACCAAATTGCTGACACCACTACCTTCATTTCCCATGACTACTCCCATCGGTCCCGTCAGGTTAAGATGGTACATGAGTTCTCCGTCCATATCCGCGCAGACGAACCACATGCCCTCCGTCTTTAGCGCTTCCATGGTCTGCGACAGATTTGACACTTTCGCAACCGGTGTGTAATTCAACGCTCCTGCGGATGCTTTTGCGACTGTCGCTGTAAGACCAACGGCACGACGTTTGGGAATCACTACCCCATGTGCTCCTGCAAGATTGGCGGTACGAATAATCGCTCCAAGATTGTGCGGATCCTCCACACCATCCAGAAAGATGATGAGTGGGTCCTCCCCCTTTTTCTTTGCATTTTCCAGAATATCTTCTATCGTTGCATAACTGTATGCTGCAGCATACGCAATCACACCCTGATGTTTTCCTGTCTCAGAAATCTGATCCAATCTTTCTTTTGCAACATAGTTGATAATCGTGTCGCATTTTTTTGCTTCGCGTAATATGGTTTTGATTGGACCATCCATACATCCGTCCAATACAAACAGTTTATCCATTGTCCTTCCGGAACGAAATGCCTCTAAAACTGCATTTCTACCTTCAATCGTCAAATTTTGTTCTTCCAAACTGCTTTCCTTTCCATCCGTATCAGACAACAAAGTTACACTGTTCCATAGCCAATGTCACTAACGTGAGCAAACGTTCCGTCTGATCGGTCAAATACAAATATCCCATCAACGCCTCAAAACCGGTGGCGCTACGATAATCCGATACGGTCGCATTCTTTGCCATCGTATGAGATTTTGCATTTCGCCCGCGTCGATAGACATCTGCTTCTTCCTGTGTCAAATAATCTGTCAGTGCTTCTGCCATAAGCGCCTGCGAATGCGCTTTTACAATATGGCTTGTTTTATGATGTAACTGGTTTGCCGAAGTATTCCCACGGCCAACAACAACAGTACGAATCATCAAATCAAAAATACCATCGCCTATATAAGCAAGCGTAAGCGGAGAATAGGTACGAATATCAACACTCTCAATCGCAAACGCTTCCTTTATCTTCTGATTTAAGCCCTCTTCCATTTTACTCCTTCTCTTGTATCCTCTAAGATGATACCCTTTGCCAACAATGCATCACGGATTTCATCTGCTTTTGCAAAATTTTTGTCTTTTCTTGCCTGCTGTCTTTGCGCAATCATTTCCTCAATCTCAGTGTCGAGCATCTCTTCTTCCTTTGCAATGATAATTCCAAGAACATTGCAGAGTTGTTCCAACAGCTGATACAAGCCCTTCGCGAAATCCTTGGAAGCATCCTCCGATGTATTTTGATTGCAATACTTTACTAACTCAAACACTGCCGAAATGGCATCTGCCGTATTGAAGTCGTCCTCCATCGCCGCTTTGAACTTATCTTCAAATTGTTTACCTGCAGCAAGCAATTCTTCTTCCTGTGCAGACATCGCCTCACACTTTGCATTCTCCTGCAAATAGGTCAAATGGGATGCCGCTGTACAAATTCTGTCCAATCCATTCTTTGCTGCTTCCATCAACTCGGCACTAAAATTCAACGGACTGCGATAGTGTGCCTGCAACATAAAGAAACGAAGGACCTGCAAATCATATTTTTCGCCAATTTCTCTAACCGTAAAGAAGTTGCCCAACGATTTGCTCATTTTTTTATTATCGATATTTAAGAAACCATTATGCATCCAATATTTCGAGAAAGTAACGCCATTTGCAGCTTCACTCTGCGCAATTTCATTTTCATGATGCGGGAAAATCAAATCCTCTCCACCTGCATGAATATCAATCTCATCTCCAAGATAACGCTTTGCCATAACAGAACACTCAATATGCCAACCCGGACGTCCCTGACACCATGGGGACTCCCAATATGGCTCTCCTTCCTTCTTTGGCTTCCAAAGAACGAAATCGAAATCATCCTCCTTTTCGTCTCCAACGACACCGATGCTTCTGTGTCCTGCTTCCAAATCATCCAGATTTTTATGTGAAAGCTTGCCGTAATCGGAGAATTTTCGTGTGCGATAATATACCGTACCATCGGAAACAACGTAGGCATATCCCTTTTCAATCAAAGTAGAAATCATATCTATCATGCCCTGAATCTCAAGCGTAGCCAGTGGATGTGTCGTTGCCGGAAGAACATTCATATCTGCCATGTCCTGTTTGCATTCCGCAATAAAACGCTGCGAAACTTCTTCCGCACTCGTCCCCTCCTCAATCGCTTTTTTGATAATCTTGTCATCTACATCTGTAAAGTTGGATACATAATTCACTTCATATCCGATATATTCCAAGTATCTGCGAACCGTATCAAAGACAATCATCGGTCTTGCATTTCCAATATGAATGTAATTGTACACGGTAGGTCCGCAGACATACATACGCACCTTTCCCTCCTCGATTGGAACAAATTCTTCCTTTGATTTTGATAGCGTATTGTAAATTTTCATAACATTCTCCTTTTACTTGCCTTGCCTCTTCCATTCGCTGAATTCTTTTTCCAATTTCAGTAAGCGATTCGCTAATTCTGAATTTTCCTGCTGTAAAACACTGATATCTTCCTTGACAGGATCCGGCAAATGAATCTGATCCATATCACTGATGGGAACCTTTTCATTGTTCCGACGAACCACACGTCCCGGCACACCAACAACCGTACAATTTGGCGGAACCTCCTCTATCACTACACTGCCTGCACCGATTTTTGAATTCTTTCCCACAGTAAAGGAACCGATTACTTTTGCACCTGCACTGACCATAACATTGTCCTCCAGTGTCGGATGACGCTTGCCTGTTTCCTTCCCGGTACCACCGAGTGTAACCCCTTGGTATAATGTCACATTATCGCCAATCACGGTTGTTTCCCCAATAATTACGCCTGTACCATGGTCGATAAAGAACCCTTTTCCAATCGTTGCGCCCGGATGAATCTCGATTCCCGTCTTTCTCGCTGCACGTTGTGAAATAAGTCGCGCCCAGAAATAATGTCCCTTTTGGTATAATTTGTGCGCTCTGCGATAACAAATCATAACCTTAAAACTCGGATATAGAATCACCTCGAGCGGACTCTTTATCGCCGGATCTCGTTCTCTTATGATATTAAACTCATCTTTGATATGTTGAAACACGAACATAACTCCTCATACTTTTTTTATTTCTGACACCCTTGGCATCCTTCGCAGTTTCTGCCGGAATCCGCTACTGCAATACTACTTTCAAAAAAGCTTTCCAACAAGCATACTGCCTGCGCTGAAATGCCTTCCTCGCGTCCGGTAAAGCCCAGATATTCTTCTGTCGTTGCCTTGATATTAATCTGCTCTTTTGATACACCCAATGCCCTTGCCACATTCTCTTCCATCTCGTCAATATAGGGACGAAGTTTTGGTCTCTGGGCGATAACAGTTGCATCAATATTTCCAACCACATAACCTTCTTGACCAATCAATTCCGCTACATGCTCCAATAGCATCATGGAAGAAATCCCTTTATAGGCATCATCGGTATCAGGGAAATGCTTACCAATATCCCCCAGACCAGCCGCACCAAGTATTGCATCCATAATTGCATGCAACAACACATCCGCATCCGAATGTCCCAAAAGTCCCAACGTATGTGGGACCTCAACTCCACCTATGATTAGTTTACGCCCTTCCACCAATTTGTGCACATCATAACCGGATCCAATTCTCATCATTGCTCTCCTCGAATATAATCAAAATAGGGTCAGACCTCTAGGTCTGACCCATAAACTGCAGTAGCGAGAGAGAGACTTGAACTCTCAACCTCCCGGGTATGAACCGGACGCTCT
>CAYPAA010000051.1:0-9279 GCA_964408625.1 uncultured Roseburia sp.
CTCTACACTCCTAATATCGCACTCATTGTGTCGATTTTCACTTTTACTATTTTAGTACACTAAAGTTTTAAAGTAAACACCAATAAAAAAAGAATTACAGATAGCCTTGTAAACAGTAAATTTCTTCATTTAAATGATTTGAAATCTGACCTGTTACAATCTGATTTGCGCCAAGGTTTTCTCCTTTGATTCCCACACGAATATATTCTTTTGTATATCCGGTGTAGTATTCCTCGTTTTGTATGTGTAACGGCGTCTCAAGTAATACTTCTGCCTTTTTTCCCACGAAGCTTTCCCGGTATTGTCTTGACATTTCCTTTGCAAGAGCAAGTAAAACCTCGCTTCGGCTTGTCTTTATCTCCTCCGGTACCTGATTGGGCATTGTCGCGGCCTTGGTACCTTTGCGCTTTGAGTATTTGAAGATGTGCATCTCATAGAAGCCAATGTCTTCTAAAAACCGCTTTGTCGTTTCGAACTCTTCCTCTGTCTCCCCCGGAAATCCGACAATCACATCTGTCGTAATCGCCGGATTGTCAAAATACCTGCGCAAAATACCACACCCTTTCTTATATTCTGCCGCGGAATACTTTCGGTTCATTCTCCCAAGTGTTGCATCGCAGCCACTCTGCAATGAAAGATGAAAGTGTGGACAAATCTCTTGTATCTCAGAAAGCCGCCTCGCAAAATCTTCTGTGATGACCTGTGGTTCTAATGAGCCTAACCGAATGCGGGAAATCCCCGGCAGTGCCGCCACTGCTTCCACCAAAGAGAGCAACTGCTCCTGTACCACCTCGTGGCGATATACGACATTGTAGTTTTCGTGCAGTCCATAGGAACTGAGATGAATTCCGGTCAAAACCACCTCCCGGTATCCTGCCTCGGCCAACTGTTTTACCTCGAAAACCACATCCTCAATACTCCGGCTGCGCACACGGCCTCTTGCAAACGGAATGATGCAGTAGGAGCAAAACTGATTACATCCATCCTGCACTTTGATGAATGCCCTTGTGTGCTCGGCAGTCTTTCGAACCACAAGGCTCTCATATTCCTGCACACCATCATTGATATCGATGCAGGAAACTTCTTTTTCTCTTTTCGTTTCTTTCCGTTTTTCGAGGAACTTTTCTATCCGATTTACCAGTTCGTGTTTCTTATTGTTTCCTATGACAATGTCCACCGACAAATCTTGCAATACCTGCTCCGTGCATGTTTGCACATAACATCCTGCGGCAACTACCACCGCATCCGCATTTCTTTTTTTTGCACGATGTATCATCTGACGGGATTTGCGATCCGCCATATTTGTCACAGAACATGTATTGATAATATAGACATCTGCCGCATCGGAAAATGATACGATTTCATACCCTGCATCTTCCAACAATTGCTGCATTGCATCTGTCTCATATGCGTTTACCTTACACCCCAAATTATGTAGTGCGGCTTTCTTCCTGTTTTCCAATGTTCTCTCCTTACAAACGATTGACTTTTCCATTTTTTTGAATTAACATAAAACTAACAAAACTTTTAGTAGGAGGAATGTTATGCAAAAAGTTCAGATTTCTTTAAATTCAATTGACAAAGTAAAGACTTTTGTTAACACCATCAGCCAGTATGATTACGATTTTGACTTGGTTTCAGGGCGTTATGTTATCGACGCAAAGTCTATCATGGGTATCTTCAGCTTGGATTTATCAAAGCCTATCGACTTGTCCATCTACACTGAGGATGATACAACAGATGTCATAGAAGCATTAAAGCCATACATCATCTAGTGCTACAAAATTCATAATATAGGGGTCAGGCCAATGGTGCCGGGCCCCTTATTTTTATGCTTCCACTTTCACCGTCTCCACACCGTCAATTGCTTCTTTCATCAAATCATCGATAACATCCGCAAGTTTTTCCTCAGAGCGTTTGATTACTTTTAGATTTGGTTTGGTAACCGGATGCTTTGCCACGAAAATGGTACAGCAATCCTCATATGGTAAAATCGATGTTTCGTATGTGCCAATCTTCTCCGACACTTCTACAATCTCCTGCTTATCAAAACCAATCAACGGGCGATAAACCGGCATCGTGCAGACCTCGTTTGTCGCAGCGAGTGACTGCATCGTCTGTGATGCAACTTGTCCAATGCTCTCACCTGTGATGAGTCCAAGGCTACTATCCTGCATTGCAAAATGCTCCGCAATTTTCATCATGTAACGACGCATGATAATCGTCAATTCCTCATGTGGGCACTTCTCATAGATAGCCAACTGAATATCTGTAAAATTTACGATATGCAATGTGATTGGTCCTGTGTAAACGGCAATCTCCTTTGCCAGGTCAACCACCTTTTGTTTTGCACGCTCTGATGTATAAGGTGGAGCGTGGAAGTATGTCGCATCAATCGACACACCACGCTTAGCAATCATGTATCCGGCAACCGGAGAATCAATACCGCCGGAGAGAAGTAACATCGCACTTCCATTTGTTCCAACCGGCATACCTCCCGGACCCGGAATCTCCTCCGAATAGAAACTAATCTTTTCGCGGATTTCCACATAGAGCATCACATCCGGATGATGCACATCCACCGTCATCTCTGGGAAGGCCTCCAAAATCTTGCCGCCAAGCTCCGCATTAAGTTCCATGGAATCCATCGGATAATTCTTTCTTGCACGTCTCGCCTTTACCTTGAAGCTCAGTTTTTTGTCAGGATAAGTCTGATCCATATACTTCACGATATCCTCTGCAAGCTTATCAAATCCTTCATCCTCCACCATAACGGCAGGACAGATTCCCGTGATACCAAACACATGAGAAAGCGCTTCAATCGTCTCATCATAATCGTATTCCCCAAGTGTCTCCACAAACACACGCCCTTGTTGCTTGTGAACATCAAACGCACCCTCCACATTGCGAAGTGCATAGCGAATCTGCTTCACCAGAGCATCCTCAAAGAGGAATCTGTTCTTGCCCTTAATTCCAATCTCCGCATACTTTATCAAAAATGCTTTGTACATAATCATTTTCCTTTCTTAATGTCTTGTGTATTTTGAAAGCATCGGAATCAAATGTTCCATCGCTGCACAGGCGTAATCGATTTCCTCCACTGTCGTATAAATCGAAAAACTGAATCGCACGGTGCTATCCAAAAGACTTCTCTCCAAGCCAATCGCCTGCAATGTCTTGCTGGTTGCCGGTTTGTTTGATGAGCAGGCACTTCCCGCTGACACATAGATGCCTTTGTCCTCCAGCGCGTGAAGCAGCACTTCACTTCGCACTCCGGAAACACTGACACTGACAATGTGCGGTGCACTTCTCATATCCTTATAGCCGTTGACAGAGACACCCGGAATCTTTTCCACGCGTTCCACAAATCGTTCGCGAAGTCCATATAATCGCTTCACATGGTTGTCAAAATTATGGTATGTCTCCATAGCCGCCAGACCGAGTCCTGCAATCGCCGGAACATTCTCCGTTCCGGAGCGCATGCCCCACTCTTGACCACCGCCCAAAATGATTGGTTTTACTTTTGCTTTTTCCCGAACAAATACAAATCCGCTTCCCTTTGGTCCGTGAATCTTGTGACCGCTGGCCGTCATTAAATCAATGCCCATCCTCTTTGGATAAATTCGGAATTTGCCGTAAGACTGAATCGCATCTACATGAAACAAACAATCCGGATTTGCCTGCTTGATAATATGGGCCGCTTCATCGATTGGCTGGACTGCCCCCATCTCATTGTTCACATGCATGATCGAAACCAAGATAGTATCGCTGCACATTGCCGCCCTCAAATCATCTAGAGAAATCACACCATATCGGTCTACCGGTAAATACGTCACCTCAAAGCCTTGCTCCTGCAGATATGCATATGGGTTTCCAACAGATGGATGCTCAATCGCTGTCGTAATCACATGCATGCCCATGCGCTTATTTGCCATAGCCGCGCCGACAATCGCTAGGTTATTTCCCTCTGTTCCACCAGATGTAAAATAAATCTCTTTATCATTTACCTTCAAGGTGTTCGCAATTCTCGCTCTTGCCTCTTTTATATAGTTTTCTGCAGCCATTCCTCGATTATGTAGTGAGGATGGATTTCCATAATCTTTGCAAAGCACTTGCATCATCAACTCCGCTACAGAGTCAGAGCATCGTGTCGTTGCAGAATTGTCTAAATATGCTTCCATATTTTATCTCCATTATAAAGTCATAATTTATTATATGCGTGTCAATTTATGGTGTGTCGTGCATAATAGAATCACTCCAATTCGCTTTGCAGCATCACCATTGACATTGCAGTAATCGCCGCCGTATCTGTTCGAAGGATACGACTTCCAAGTGATATAATGTCCATTTCATTTTCTACCATTGCAATTTCCTCGTCAGCAAATCCGCCTTCCGGTCCTATCATAATACTGATAGAATTCGCATCTTTTACCTTGGAAAGAGCCTCTCTTGTTGCCGCCATGCCTTCTTTACACTCGTAAGGAACTAGGCGCAACTCACACTCCTTTGCATATGCTACTGCTTCATTATATGACATTACAGCATGAATCTGTGGAACCATACTTCGCTTTGACTGCTTTGCTGCAGATTCCGCAACTGCCTGATACCGCTTGATACGGGATGCTTTCTTTTTCTCGTCCAACTTCACCACGCAATATTTCATCTCTACAGGAATGATTTCATATACGCCAAGTTCAACCGCCTTCTCGATTACGGTCACCATGCGATCACCTTTTGGAAGTGCCTGAAAGAGATATATTTTTTGCTTTAACTCAGTGGATGCCATTTCCTCAAGTACATAGAGTTCTAGTTGTGATTGGTCAAGTGAGATAATCTCGCAGAGGTAACTGTCAACCTCGTTGGTGCTGACTCTTATCCGTTCGCCAGGTTTCATGCGAAGTACTTGCATGATGTGTTTTACATCATCGCCTGTCACAGCAAATCTATCTGTAATTTGAATTTGTTGGTCAATAAAAATCTGTTGCATTTGTCACCTCTAAATTCTCAGTCCTTCATAGGTCTTCAGATTTACATAGGTTTGCGTGCTGTCACATTGCGCCACTCGCCCTGGGCATTGGACTCAACGATTTCAAGTCCTGCATTTACAAGTGCTTTTTTCACTTCTTCTTCCTTGAAATCTATGATACCGGATGTAATCACATACGCCCCCGGCTTCATCGCATTTGCAAGCGCCGGTGCCATTGGAATAATGATGTCTGCCAAAATATTTGCAAGCACTAAATCGTAGGTATCTGTTCCGACCTTCTGCTGTAATGCTTCATCATCAATCAAGTTTCCCACATAAAAATCACCCAACTCATGTTCCAGATGATTTACATCAAAATTTTCATAACTGGATGCAATACAATCCTCATCAATATCGGTTCCCACTACATGAGCGGCACCCATCTTGAGTGCAATGATAGAAAGAATCCCGCTACCGCAACCCACATCCAAAATCTCCTGTCTCGGCTGCAGGTATTTTTGAAGTTGTTTAATCACAAGCTGTGTACTCTCATGCTTTCCGGTTCCAAAGGAAACACCCGGATCAATCTCAATCAGAATCTTGTCGTCTAAATTTTGGGGTGCTTCTTCCCAAGTCGGCTTGATAAAAATATTGCCGATAGAAAATGATGAAAAATACTGTTTCCAATTGTCACGCCAGTCCGCCTCGTCGGAAAACTCCGTGGAGATTATCGCCTCTCCTACATTTGCGTAAGCTGACATATCCCCCAACTCCGTTTGAATGTCGGATAAAAGTGCTGTGGCATCCTCATTCTCTTCCAGATAGAAGCTAATATGACTCTTGCCGTCATCCACATCCATATCCGGTTGCAACTCCTCAAAGACACCGCCTTGCCTGTCCCCATCCAAAACAGGAATCAAATCGTCAATTTCAATACTGGTAATCCCAAAATCTGCCAGCATAGCGCTGACCAAATCCTCTGCCTCTGTTGTTGTATGAATTGTGTACTTTGTATATCGCATATGTATACCCTTTCATCCTAGGATAATCCAACTCTATAAATTATAGCAAAAGTCCCACCTGGCTTCAACGCAATCTTTTGGGGCAGGGTGATTTTCGCTCCGCTTTCATACCAAACGCCTGCACCCATCCCCGTTGGTACTGTTACTCTTTATCAAACTCTTCTTGATTGATTTTATATTTAAACTCATATCATGCCCACAAAAAGGATATACATCAAATACTTTCGCAACTTCTTTATCGCAAATCATACATTTTCTTCTATCTGAATCAAGATAACAATTTTCAATAGGTACCGGCAACACGATTACTTTGTTATATTTATTAGTAAATTTTATATATGTAATATCATCACCTTTGAAACGAATTTCATTGCTATCAATTTTTGTTCCGTCTTCTAATATGTAACTATAATCACTGCCAATATGATTGTACATTTTTGTACCTGATAACATCCTTGAGGCAATTTGAAATCCTACTTCTACTGCGCTTGTAATTATTACTTCTTGTAAATTATTTCCTATTATTTTCGAAGAATAGATTTCAAATCTTTCCGCATCGATTTCTTTTTAATCATTTCTTTATTCTAAAAACCCAGTTAATTTTGGAAGAATAGATTTTATGTATTCTTTGTCATAAACCATCATTTTCTCCTAATTCTTTAACCGTATATTTATCACTAAACCATTTTGCAAAGTATTTCATATCCATGTTTTGACGCATATTTTCCAGTGTTACTTGACTTGCTTTTGGTTTTTCTATATACAGTTTATTACTCATATTCAACCTTCTTTACATCACAGAATTTTCACTTGCCTCCATTTCACAGAAGTTTTTAATCAGCGTTTGCAAAAACTGCACAACTTCCTTGATTTAAGCTTGCAGAATGATATACTTCTTCATTTGAAAATCCATAATAATAAATCGTTACCGGCTCCCCAGCGACTTCTTCTCCATCAATAACGCAACTCTCAATATCAAAACGCAAAACTGTCATATTCTTTAATCTGTATAAATCGGTATTTTCACCCGTATAACTCAAAACAGATTCCATTATTATATCATGATTCAAATCATAATCAGCCAGTTCTTTTTTGCTCTGTAAGTATGCTTCGGCATCTTTGCCAAAAAATATTTCGTAAGTTCCTGTTTGTACAACTCATTTGCAATGATGACTTCCGATTTCGAGCGAACCACTTCCCCACCATCCGTGTCGTAACGCAAAGACTCCGCATGAGATTGATTTTGTTCATACACCCCGCCATTCCATTCAGCAATAATTTCATCCAATGTTTTCTTGTAAGGTTGCACCAATGCCTTTCGCATGGGTGAGAGTTTGACATATGCATCATCCATCTCCACAAGATGATAATTCTTCTTCCTGTGAATCTTTAGTGTTCCTTGTGGCACCTTTGCCATAAATGCACGCATCTCCCTCACTTCCTTTGTAAAATTCATTTAACTTGTCGTTTGTGAGTTGTTTTAGTGTGACCCACTCCCAGCAACAGTCAAAATCGTTAACACCAAATCTCTTATTTAGTTGCACCCATATGAAAAATAACGGAAATTTGTTCATACCAAACAAACTCAAAACCATCATTTGGTATACATACTCATGAAAACATTAGAATTTCAAAAAGATAAATCATACCAAACATGCATCACACACATGTTTGGTATGATTTATAGAATTTTTACAGGTCATCCACGGCGTCTTTCAACTTATCCATGAATCCTTTTTTCTTTTTTTCTTCCTTTACGGTTGTGCCACCAGCCTTTAATGTCTTGCCTGACTGTTCATCGAACTTGCGAAGTGTCTCTTTTGCTTCGTGGCTAAGTCCTGTCGGTACTTGAACAACAAGTGTAACATAGTGATCACCGCGCTGTGCCTTGTTGCGGAGGGTAGGAACGCCCTTGCCGCGGAGACGAATGCGCGTATCTGTCTGTGTTCCGGGCTTCACCTCATAGACAACCTTGCCATCTAATGTATCAATCATCACCTCTCCACCGAGTGCTGCCTGCGCAAACGAAATCGGTGCAGAAGAATAAATATCATATTCACTTCTTTGGAAGATCGCGTGTGGTTTTACACGAACCTCAACAAGCAAATCTCCTCTTGGTCCACCATTAAATCCCGGCTCGCCTTTATCTCGGATACGAACAGACTGACCATTATCGATGCCTGCCGGAATAGAGACCTGAATACGCTTTTTTCTGGCAATATAACCGGAGCCACGACAACTTAAACATTTCTCCTTTATCACCTGACCGGTACCCTGACAGTCCGGACAAGTCGTAACATTCTGCATCACGCCAAAGAAAGACTGCGTCTGTGTGACAATCTTACCCTTGCCTCCACACTTGCTACAAGTCTCCTTGCCGGTTCCCGGCTTAACACCTGTTCCGTGACATGTCTCACACTCGTCCTTGAGTACAATCTCAATTTCTTTCTCACACCCAAAGGCAGCTTCCTCAAACGATATGTTTACTCTTGCACGAAGACTCTGTCCTTTCATAGGACCGTTGTTTTCTCTTCTCGAACCGCCGCCAAAGAAATCACCAAAAATGTCACCAAAGATATCGCTGAAGTCCATACCGCTAAAGTCAAATCCCTGTCCGCCCATACTGCCATCAAAAGCAGCGTGACCAAACTGGTCGTACTGTCTTCTCTTATCCGGATCACTGAGGACAGCATATGCCTCTTGACATTCTTTAAACTTCTCTTCAGCATCCGGATCATCCGGATGCATATCAGGATGATATTTCTTTGCTGTCTGTCTAAATGCTTTTTTTATCTCATCATCCGAAGCGCCCTTACTTATACCAAGCACTTCATAATAGTCGCGTTTATCAGCCATTTTTATACCTTTCTACAACTAAATCCTTCCCCAAAAACTCGGGGAAGGACATCGTTTTACTTCCATTGTTCTCGCAATTAAACTTCCTTAAAGTCAGCATCTACAACATCGTCATTTGCAGCACCGGCTCCGCCCATATCCGGACCTGCACCCGCACCGCTCGTGTCTGGGCCTGTACTCTGCGCTGCCTGTGCCTGCTCATACATCTTTGCAAATACCTTCTGCGCACTTTCCTGTAACTTCTCCTGTGCAGCCTTCAACTCTGCAACAGCAGCCTCATCCATGACCTCTCCTTCCGGATGTGCATCTAAGATTGCTTTGACAGCTGCGATATCTGCCTCTACTGCTGACTTATCTGCTGCGTCAATGTTCTCGCCAACTTCATCCAAAGCCTTCTGTGTCTGGAATACGAAGGAATCTGCATCGTTTCTCGCA
>CAYPAA010000052.1:0-8731 GCA_964408625.1 uncultured Roseburia sp.
GTTCTGATGCATCACTCAAACCGTAGCCAAGACGGGAGAATGTTTCAATAGACGAAGCAAGGTCTGATACGCTCTTCCCTAATTCCTTTGAAAGACTGGTTGCGGTATCAACAAACTGCTCCATCTCTGCATCTGTTGCACCAGTGACAATCTTCAACTGCGTGAACGCGTCCTCAAGCTCTATTGTCGCGCTAACCATTTCTCTGATAATTCTAACAGCATACAATACAAGCTGCATCGACGAGAACCAAGTGCTTAAACTTTTTGTTAAAGACGCAAATCTTTGACCGAGAGACTGTACATTTTCTCCGGCTGCCCTAATCTTAGACGAATCTACAGCGATGCCATTAGCAATAGCTGAAAATCTATTTTTGAACTCTTCCTCAGACATAGTTGTCGTTAGCAATTCGTTTTGCAATTCTAACAACTTCTGTCTGTATTCATCTAAGTTTGCATATGACTCTCTTGACTTACCATTCTTCGCAGCAGTCCACTTATTCTGATATTCAGTGACCTGCTCGATTGCCTTTGCTACCTTGGTTAATGCAGCGTCATATTCTCGAGTGTCTTCTGTCAACATCTTCATTTTAGAAGACATCTTGTTGTCTCCCGCTATCTTGATAGCATTTGACGCTTCGGTAGCTCTCAAAGAAATTTCTGATAATGCAGCACTAAACTCTTCTGCAGATAGCGTGCCAGTTTCAAGACGCTCCCTTAAACTCATCAGTGCCGCTGCCTGCTGTTGTAAAACAACATAATTTGCCGAAGAAGTCTCGCTTGTCTGAGCTGCAGTCCAGTTCCTAAGATTAACTTGGATGGTTGCATACATATTGCTGAGTTTACTCAGAGCGTTTGCATAGGCTTCTGTATTGGTTGTGAGCGTACCCATAGATGCCTGATTTTCGCCAACACTGCGTATCGCCTCTGAAGCATCGTCAGCGGCACCTCTGATATTAGCGAATGCTGTACTAAACTCATTCGCCGTTAATTGACCAGCCTTAAGCCGAGCTTCAAGGTCTGTCAACGCAGAAATTTGTCTCTGCAGGGCTTCATATTCCGCATTTGACTCGCCAGTAGATGCGGCAGTCCAATTCGCCGCATTTGCCTTGAGTTTTGCAAGTAGATTATTTACTTGAGATAATGCGTTACCATATTCCCGTGTACCTTCCTCAAGCATCTTCATTTGAGAAGCAGACTCTCTCAAAGACGCTTTGCTTGCGCTGGAAGTAGCAGAACCAGTTACGCCGATATTGTTGGTGATTTTTTGAATCTCGGAGCGCATAGCATCCAGAGATGACTGGTCTGCTTGAAATCTAATCTCAAGCGGAGTGGCGTTAATGGTATTGACTATACTTGTAAGTTGCTCAAAAATAAGTTTACCGGATTCTCCGTTTAATGAACCGCCACCAGCTACATCAAACAGTAACGATATATCAGCCATTTAATCACCTTCCTTTATATAAAATTAGGGCTGCTATCAAGCAGCCCAAAATATATTTGTTGTCGTTTCCTTAGTTGCTAAATATGTGACAACACTGAACAACGGCGTAACTCCGTTATTCGGACGTATAGAATCTTCCGTTTTCAGACGGAATATAAGCGTAGACATTATATAAGGCACCCCATTCTCGGTTGAACGCATTGACTGTTTCCGACATGAAGTGCAATCCATCACGGTGTGTCAAGCTCGCAATGTTATCTTCACCGTGACCATCCCATACACCATACACACGTTTATCCGCGTCATATCCAGTATCAAACAAAGAAACAATATTATCGATACCGCCACCAGTTCGTTTCCCTTTGTTCTTTCCAGATGTAATTAAGAGTGACATTCTACTCAGGTCATCTCCAAATGTAATGTCCACTCTATATTGGCTCGACTCTCTGCCATATAGGATTGGCTCGTTATAATATAGAGAGTCGAAGTGTGCCTTGACCGACTCCGGGAGATTATTCTGTGCAGCGGTTTCTTTGAGCATAGATATCAATTTCTCCGCAGCACGCATCATGACCTGTTCAGTTATGATTGTATCTCCTGCGGCTGTTGTCTCACGACCATCAGTACGGCACCGGTTGATGTATTGCTGCATAGTTTCTTTGCCACGCTGAGACTTTGCATACGCACCAACCTTTTCCATAATTGAAGAGATATCTATGCGTGCCATTTTTACTCACCAGACTCTCTCTTCTTCGCATCCATAATGGCATTCACAATCTTCGCTTCGTCAAGCTGACCACCGCTAAGAGCAGCGATAACCTTGTTCAGTTCATTACCGTCAACACCTGTAAAAGTAGCCTCAAACTGCTTGCGCATATTGTCCATAGAAGCGTAGAGGTCGTTCATCTGCTGTGACACAGCTTCGATATTTGCCTGAGCCAGATGAGCAGTCTTATCTTCAATAGCTCTGATGAGTGCATTGAACTGAAGCTGTTCGATGTTCGGCATAATAGCATCGAGCAAATCAGAATGATACAAGAGGTCGTAACGCTTCTCGATGCTTGACGGAAGCGTGATATTGGTATAGTGTTCAATGATACAACTGCGTGTGGCGAAATCCTTGACTTCCGGCATATATGTACCGGTTTCTTTTTCAAAGCAACTCTTAACCACAGAGTCCACAAATGTGAGCATATCATTGAGTGCGAGACTATGCTTCACAACGATAGTGAGACCGCGCCATTCAACATTCACAGTCTGTTCGTAATCGGTCTCAACAGCCTTTTCAAAAGCATTGATAGAAATCTTCTTAATCTTGTTTGCCATATTATTTAT
This sequence comes from uncultured Roseburia sp., assembly GCA_964408625.1. Lineage (GTDB taxonomy): Bacteria > Bacillota > Clostridia > Lachnospirales > Lachnospiraceae > Pararoseburia. The sequence continues at coordinate 2,777 of CAYPAA010000052.1, forward strand.
CTCCTTTGACTCGTTTATATTTTGTACAGACACCGTCATTGATGTCGGTTTGAATTTTACCCTCTTTTGCCTTTTGCAAAATGCTACAATTTCGGTTGTATCTGATACATCCGACGCATTTGGAAACGAAATCTTCCATCTGAGGTGCATTATCAAAAACACCTATATAGTCAACAGGGTAGATATGTAATTTGATTCTTGGATTGCTTGCATCATAGTAAATACGCTGAACTCTCTCACACGCAACATTATCATCAAGCCAGATAAGGTTGGTGTCTGTGATTGCGTCAAGCATTACCTTGAAATAGTTAGAGCTATCCATATCAACTCTTGGGAAATAGAAAACAGCATCAACATAAAAATGCTGATGCTTATTTGGAACAAGCGACCATCCCTGTCTGTGAACCTCGTCAGTGACATACTTTGAAAACCATTCTTTATATCGCTTAGATTCTTGGGTGCAATAACTCATAGCCATTGGCTTTCCATGCTTCATAATAGCGCGATACGATAAGTAGTGATTAACAGACGGGCATATTGGGCTTGTAAGCCAAAGCTCATTTACCAAATCGGTCTTTGGTTCGTTCATAAACCACCTCTATATGAAAATAAGGCTGCACCTCAATAGATGCAGCCTTATGTTTTAATTGACTTATCGCAGTTTATTCCGCCTCGTCGTCTTCGTCCTCGAAGTCTTCCTCAAAGAGCTCGTCTTCCTCATCCTCAATTAAGTCAGAGAAATCCGTGACAACGCCGTCGTTTTTAGCCGCAACATTATCCTCGATAGGTTGTTCCTTTCGAGACTCCAGAATTCTGGCAAGGTAGATGCTCCCGTGTTCTGGGGAGCAAGCTACATCTTGATAACGGAATACGCCTGCGACAGTTCTATTGGTGTGGCAATATTCATACTCTTTGCCACACACCTTGCAAATCTTTGTCGCAGTAGCCATAACTAATACCCCTTAAAGAATTAGTCTACGTCAGCGGTGTTCGCACCAAAGATGGTGTAGGTGAAGAACGTGCCGCCAGCGTCGCAAGCACCAGAGAGAGCCTCAGCCTCAAAGGAGTGAACAGTCTGGCTGTCGCCCATCTCGAAAGTGAACTCGCCAGAGAAGTCTGCCTTCGGGATATAGAACTGAATGCGATAAACATTCGCGCACTTATCTTCAGCCATAGCATCGATGTAGAGAGCGCACTTGCCAGAGTAGTTGTCGCTGCTATTCTCAAGAACGTCAGCGGTAATCTTGCGCTTGTAGTAAACTACAATCTCAGTACCATCAGCAACGTCAGTGTAGAATGCAAGCGCCTTGGTTGCAGGGTCATATGTAAACTTGCCAGCACTGACTGCACTGCTCTGCTCGAGCACGTCACCGAGAGTGCCGTCTGCGTTACGGATATAGAGAGACTCGATTTCGGCACCAGTCGTGCCGATAGCTTTCCACGAGGTTGTAGCGGCATTAGTAGTTACGGTGAGATAGTCAGTCCAGAGAACCTCAGTATCCGTATGCTCGAATGCGCCGCCAGTCTGCAGCTCAAACAAACCGCCAGAGACCAGACCGTTGGAACCACTGATAGTAACAGCCTTGTTACGCTTTAAGGTAGCGAGCTTACGACCCTGCTTACCTGTGATTTCAGTGGACTCCTGAGACTGAGCGATGGATGCGCTCTGAAGCTCGTCCAATGTGAACTTGTATGCCTGTATTGTTCAAAATAAATTATGCGTATTGCCACTTATATCCGCCACACGACTTTCGTTTTCCGTTGCAACAATCAGAGATGTGGCGTCTGCTGCTTGCTGACAAGGATAGTTGTTCTGTGGCTTCTACGATTGATTCATATGTTCCAACCAACTTATTATCCGATGTGAATGCGGAAACAGCCTTATACTTAGCCTCCGCAGATTTCTTCATTACGTCTGGTCTTGTTAATGCGGTAGATTGAGACATCCTACGTTTTGTTTCGTCAGACCGTTTAGTTCCAGTCCGTATTTCCGACCATCGTTTACGCAATTCTTCGGAAGGTACATACCCGCACAAACCATCGCCGCCAGCAGTGACATTATAACCATACTGCCGGTCTTGCGTGCGCCATTGTGATATGAGTTCTTTCTCCTTTGATTTTGCTTCTTCCTCGGATAAGTTATCAAATAATACGATATGATTGAATCCGTCCCAACCGTATTTAAGTATAGCCGCTCTAAAGTGCGGATTGTTTTTGTATCCATCACCATAATTCCAACGGTATTCTACTTTCTGTGATGTAATACCAACATATCGCTTTCCATTTGTCTTATTGATATGTACATATACTTTCCAAAAGCCGTTGCTGTATTTCTTACTTGAACTCACTGGTGTACCTCCTTTCTCAAAAATCATACGCATAATCATTCGGTTCGCTAAACCGTTTTGGCACCATTACGTGCTCCTTTATATTTCTATAAAGCACAGACTATATCTTCACCATACTACATATAATGTAGGTTAGGGTTCCCCATTTCGGAACGCTTGCTCCTACTCCCACTACGGGATAGTCGTTGAACCTTCTCCTATTCGGAGCTTGGCTGCTGATTGCCCAATCCACATTGTTTTCATACCGTCACACCTGTTTATATTTCAAAACTATGTTGTGGTCTATGTGGCTCTAAGGGGTTTCCAGCAATTAAGGGAATCGTTATTGCATCCCGTTTCCAAGATGCCGAGCTATATCATATGTTATTTCAATATAATTTAACCCGTAACAATATCGAACGCAGTGATAGTCTCGAGACTCGTGATAGTGATATCATTGATATTCATAAACACTTTCCTCCTGTATATTATTTGTGAGTCAGCCAGTTCAAGTCATCTTGACTTAAATCCTTGGCATTAACAGTACCGGCGTAAACGCCGTACATTCTATTGTCATAATCGACCTTCTTGATGACCTGCCGAACACTTTCGTTGAACTGATAGATTGAGAGTTCTCTTGTCCCCTCGAAATCGTATTTATACTGTTCGGTATTCACCATAGCGATTATTAGAGACTCAAGCTGAGAGTCTTCTTTGCGGTTTCGATGCCGCCTTTGTTTGGCTCTCGCTCGCTCGAGCATAAATTTTTTTGCTTCTTCATTTGCGGGTTTCCGATTGTTTTTCTCAAGGTGGTGTATCTTTCGTAAGACCCCTGCAATCTGACCGTGAATAGCACGGTCAATTCTGATGTCATGCTCCTCGTCAAGCAGGACGACATTCCCGTTCTGTTCATTAACAGCCATCTTGAATTTGGATAGGTCTAAATCTCCAAAGACTAAACTTGTGTCTTGTGACTTAAACCCGGCAAACAGCAGCAAGAATAGCTCGTATTCATTTATCGATGTGAAATCGATGCCCGCATCCTCCAGTTGGACGAGCATATCCACCGGCATTGCCGTCAGGACGGAGACAAGACCGTAATACGCATCCTCGTTATCGATGATTTCACCGACGGACGGAATGATAATACGAATGGAGTCGTTAATCGGATATTCGCGTTTATAAAGAAGATTTTGTGTGGGCATTAGCCCTTCTTACGATTTGTCGGAATAGGCTTTTTAGGGTCGAACACCTTGTTAAAGTCTACGGCGTGGAACGTCATACACTTGCCTTGATAGTCAGTCATAGGTGCAAATCTCTTTACCGAATAAAGGTTTAGTTTGCCGAGACCGTACATCATACTTCCGTTAATCGCTTCACAGATTTCTGAGCATAATTCATCTGTCCGCACACCACCACCGGGCAAACGTAGTAAGCTCCTATGTGTAAATACCCACACATACAGCGTGGGTAAAAGGAAGGTTTGATTCATAGATTCCTGAATGTCTACATCAAAACAAATAAATGTCTTTCCGTGCTCCACGGTATCTGGAATATACTCGCACGGGAATACTTGCTTGTAAGCGAGAGTTTCTGATTTGTAGAAATCAATATCTTCATCGAGAAGAGCAACAATCTTTTCGTTTGTAAGCAAGTCCTCCATTAACTGGTTCTTGTAATCAAAAAACTCACGGAGCTGCATTATAACCACACCTTCTTTCCGGTATCATCCGATGTATTGTCTGTATTGATAACAGACTCAGCACCATCATCAACGGATGTTACCTTGGGGAAGTGCTTATAATAGTCGGCGATACCGAGTTGCATATTATCATCGTCTGTAGATACAACCTCCTGAAGAACAAATGAATAAACACCAGAACCATTGAATGTTTTACCGACTTTAAGTGGCTTAGTTAACAAGTATGCAAGCTTATCACCAGAGTCTGGGTCGTCGATGAGAAATCTATGCTCTCTACCAAACTTCGCAGTATCGGGATTTTTAGAAATCGTCATTGAAATACGAGAGTCGCCACGGGTGACTACAAAATTTCTATCCTCGTATTCACCAGTTAAATCCGTTATATTTAGAACGATTGTGCAAATCTCCAGCAGTATCCACCGGAGCTATTTCGTTTCCCATTACAACATTGGGATATATGGGAATGAGATATACCAGTTGAGAGTTCTGCGTCTCTCGCAGACTTAAAATGCTTTAGTACGACCCCATCTTTAGTTAGCATCTCTATCGGTTTGCTGTTCCCGTTTCCAATCTTACGTTTATGTTCATCGGAGAACTTTCTGCCTCGAAGACCCTCAGACCTGCGCCTCAGAGTTTCTGAAGATAGATTTTCTTTCCTTCGAGCATCAGATAATTTTTTACGGGTTTCTAATGAAGGATGACATCCCGGAGTTCCATCTCCGCCAGAAGTCATATTATAGCCATATAAATTATTTTGTGTTTTCCAAGACTCAATAAGATGGCATTCTAAAGCTTTTGCTTGGTCGGCAGTGAGCCCATCAAACAGAACAATGTGTTCAAAATTGTCCCAACCATATTTTTGAATAGCAGATGAAAAGTGTGTATTCTCTTTATAGCCGCGACCGCCGTTCCATCTATGTTCAACCTTTGGTTTAGATGTAATACCTATGTATTTCTTGTCGTTGAATTTGTTAATATGAACATACACCTTCCAGCAATTCTGTTCCATAGTCTCACCTCCATTTGTGAATTCTTGTTGCACAATCTCGGGGCGCTAACCCGTCCGGCGCTTTATGCACACCTCTAATTTTCATCAGAGCGTAGACCATATCTTCGCCCTTGTTAGGCGCTTACCACTTCGGCACGCCAATCGCTTGCGTGCCTACTCCCTTATGGGATGGTCGTTGAACCTTCCTCTATTCGAGGCTTGGCTGCTGATTATCCATTGTATAGCGTTTAGGATTTAACCTTGCGCCATCCTGTATCTTCTTTCTGCTTTCGCTGCGTTCGCGCATACACCTATTCGGTGTGACGCTGTAGCGATACAGGCTTTAGGAGTTCCCAGCAATTCAATAAGTCTTTTATCACGCAACTTTCATTACGCGGAAGCTACTTAATAACTTCGTTCCGTCCTCAATGATGCACCACTGTTCGTGAATTTCATCTTTTTCATCAACCCAGCGAAGCAGATAGTTGCACTGTAGGAGTTTGACCTTCGTATACACCTCGTTGTTAGCGTCTTTCTCTGAAATGAGCCAATGATTATCAGCCCACTCAACAAGACCGCCACAACCAAAGTCTTCTCCCGGCAGTGACAGCATTGTCTTTTCATTCAGATTATCAGAGTTGATAATAGATACGCTACGAACTTCGCCGTCAACGATAGCCGTGTGAAAAGACAAAGAGTCCTTTGTCTTATTCAAAAGAGAGCGTTGCTCTCGAGTCAAAGCCGCATTTCTTTTTGTTCCGCCGTGTGCGTCAATTCTGTTTTGATATGTATCCCATACACTCATTTTGACACCTCCATACTCGCATATGTAGACTTAAGTTTATTACATACGGATATGGCGTGGAACACCTCTCTTTTAACCTCTGCAACCGAACACTCCGGGGTATCAATCAGATATTGCAGAATAGCGAGAAGCG
>CAYPAA010000053.1:0-8617 GCA_964408625.1 uncultured Roseburia sp.
ACTTGTGGCGCATTTAACGCAACTTTGTTTATACGTTACAAAGACTTGCTTATCTCTTACATAAGGAAGATTGGCGATATGAGATTGTGTTTTGGAACACTGGGAAGAGTTTTGAGAGCCTGTAAATTTGAACAAGGAGTGTCAGATGTCAGGCTTATAGGAGAACTGACTAAAACCATAGATCCGGAATGTGAATATGGTGACAGCGATGGCACGGCGGTATCGCGTCTGCTAAGTTGCGATCAAAATCTCTCAAATGGAAATGCTCGGAGAAAAGGGCAAAAAAGGAACACAGATCATTCTGAATATGAGGAAGGGTATTTAACGAACCGATTAAGCAATGTGATCGAGGCCGCAAAAACAGTGGATCGTATGTCGGTAGCGCAAAATATTGCTGATAATGTCCTTCCTCTATTGGATGAAGATCGGAAGCCACTTATAGTTCCATCTCTCTTTCACATCATAAAGTTAGATGGAGTCATAGACTCAGAACGCAGCGCAAGCTTCGAAAAATATGTCGGAGAAAAGAAAAACTCTCTGCTTTCGCAGAGAGACATTGTGCTACCAGATTTAATAGCTGGCTTGTTAATTTACGTTGTCATATCAGTAAAGAACACTGATGGAAAAACAGATGCGAATATAATTGACCGGGATTTCGTCGACAGCTTTAAAAATTCCGCAGACTCGTTTCATATCACAGAAACGATGGAAGCGTCATCTGCTTCCGTTTGTGCGGTGAATATAACGGAGCCTATCGCTAAAGACGCAGCCCTCGCTTATATGAATAAGCTGCGAGATAAATACGACAAGATTTATACGCTGATTAATAAGTATGAGCCTATTCCATTCTATGATGTTTTTGTCTGCAATGATGTGGTGCGCAAAATTCCTGTTCCCAGCGCATATAAGAATACTTATCATTCTGAATACCTTCATGATGTGACAGCAAAGGAATTATCGAGGTACTCCAAATATGTCATATTTTCAGGAACTGGTGGGATTGGGAAGTCCATGATGATGCGGCATTTAATGTTTGACGCTATCGCAAGGTATCCCGAAACAGGTATTATCCCTATCTTTTTGCTTCTCAAAGATTATGAGGACAACGGAAAGCCGTTAGTCGACTACATATGCGAAAACGTCAGCAACTACGGAACAGGCATTGAGAGGGACTATCTCGTCTCGTTGTTGAATGAGGGGAAATGTCTGCTCCTTTTTGACGGCTTAGATGAGATTGGAAAGAAAAACGAGGATCGCTTTGGCAAACTCCTCGAAGCGTTCATTGAGCGTTTTTCCAACAATCAGTACATCATTTCTTCTCGACCAAGTAGGACTTTCGCCCCGTTTTTGAGATTTACTCCAATGTTTATCAGACCATTCTCTAAGGAGCAGGCATTGTCTCTGATAGATAAGATCAGCTTTCGAACAGATGACCCCACCATCAAAAAACGCTTTCGTAGGGAACTGGATCAACGCCTTTTCCAATCTCATCGGGAATTTGCGGAGAATCCCCTATTATTAACCATAATGTTGATGACATATGAGAAATATGAAGATGTGCCATCCAAAATGCACAATTTCTATCGTAAGGCCTATGATGCCTTGGCACAGGAGCATGACGCGAACAAAGGATATAAGCGCCCGCTGGCAATGGGCGTGTCAGCTGATGATTTTGCTGATTACTTAGCGGAATTTTGTGCTCTTACGTACTGCGATGAGAAATTTGAACTAACGAAAGCGGATATATATGACTATTTCAATAGACTTAACACATTAAAACGACGGCATGACGAAAAAGCCACGCCAGCGAATTTTATTACTGATCTAAGGGATAATCTTTGCTTGGTGTATTTTGAGAATGACAAATTTTATTTCACGCATCGATCATTTCAGGAGTATTTTTGCGCGGTGTGTTTTTCAAAACAGAAAGACAAAGACCTTTCGGATATTGGAAACATATTCGAAAATATGCGGTCTCGGAATTTTGCTGATAAAACTTTTCCTATGCTTTACGATATGATTCCGGCAAAAGTAGATGAGTATATGTTTATACCGTTTCTCCAAAAGCTCTTTAAGGATTGTGAAAGCGAAGAAGGCTATTGGACTTTTTTGTCAATCATGTATCCGCGCATTGAATATGAAAAGGGAGAGACAAATGGATATGCCGAGACTGCGCCAGTATCGTATCTCTACGAGTTTATACGGAAGCAGTTCTTCGACGATGTTTATGATTTTGATTCCCTCCCGATGGTGGAGTCATTCGTGACAGAGAGTTACGCTTATATATACAGTGATTCGGAGGAACAGGTGATGGTAAATGTAAATGATATTCCAAGCGGATATGAGCAAGAGTTTGGGAGACCAGATGATGTTGGGTGGATTGTTGAGATAGATATAGATAAAATAAAAGCTCGTAAATATCACTATAAGGAAATACTCTCAGCGTTAGACGATGATAACTTCTGCCTGAAACGAGAATACAGAAACGCAAGGAAGTGTTTGAATCATTTACTTGATACTCAGAAGCCGAGCGGGAACAGCATCTTAGACCGATTGATATAGAAGATGGAGGCAAGCATGGAACGCACAACCGAAAAATGGGTTAATCTTGAGGAAATTGCGGCGCATATGGGCTTGAGCAAAGATACCATTCGCAATTATATAAAAAAGGATCAGATTCCATACTACAGAATTGGAAAACAGTACAAATTCAAAGTATCAGAAATCGACGCTTGGATTGAGAGTGGGCAAAGCGCCTTAATCTCAGAATAAGCAAAAAATATAACGAAAGGATGGTATAAATATGGCTGCGAACAAAAAAGGAACGCCACATTCCGTAGTCTCATATTTCTGTGGATGCGGTGGTCTTGATTTGGGCTTCCGCGGTGGATTTACATACCACAACGCAAATTACAAAAAGCTTCCATTCAATATTTTAAAGGCTTACGATAACGAACCTAGATGTGTGGAAACATACAATGATTATTTTGGAGCGGATCACGCTATTGTGATGGACTTGGCTAGCGCGGATCCCAAGAAAATGCCCAAGGCCGATATCCTTATTGGTGGATTTCCATGCCAGGAATTTTCCTCGTGTGGTCCTTTGGGAGGATTGGAATCTGAAAGAGGACGACTATATCAAACCTTGATTGTATATATGAAAGAACACAAGCCGATTATGGTAATAGGGGAAAATGTGATTAACCTTGAGCGCATGGAAAATGGAGAGGTTCTAAACACGATAAAGAAAGATCTCGCGGACGTTGGATACGAGGTTCGGGTTTGGAAAATGTTCGCTCCAGATTATGGTGTGCCACAAAGAAGGACGCGATTGATTATAATCTGTGTGCGGAATGACGTGTTTGAGAAGCATGGATTTCCACAAGAGCCAAAGCCAGAATTCAAAAATAATTACAGGAGTATTGAATGGGCTATTGGTGATCTTGTAGATGTTACTGATAATTCGATTCCAAATCAAGGCGAGTACTTTGGCGCATCTAAGGCAAAAAAGGGAAATGGTCAGGGTGACGAAAGCAACAAGAAAGATAATCCGGCGTACACAATTAGAGCAAACCCAAAATCAAGGGTACAGTTTCATTATTCGTTGGAGCGTAGGTTAACGGTTCGAGAATGTGCTCGAATACAGACGTTCCCAGATGATTTCATCTTTAAGTTTTCTAAGACGGTAAACATCTCCCAAATAGGAAACGCTGTGCCACCTATCCTCGCTCATTTAGTAGCTTGTAGCGTTGTTGATTATCTTGAGTCTACGGAAGGAGAATAATAGCAATGGAAGATAAGAGGATGAATACATTGGATATTACCCCTACCCCGCGCATTTTGCGTACATTGGGAGAAATTCCTTTTCAGACCTGGCAATGCTTCGCCGAACTGATAGATAATGCTATTGACGCTTATCTTTCAAATACGGAAGGGGAAGAAACAGAAAGGCGTATAACCGTCTCATGGTCAAATGATTCTGTTGGCACCTCAAATCGCACAATTGAGATTGTGGATGTCGCAAGTGGAATGTCTATTGACCATCTCCAGAATGCCGTCCGAGCGGGTTACACGAGTAATGATCCGTTCAATAATCTGGGACTTTTTGGTGTGGGATTTAACATCTCCACGGCGAGGCTTGGAGATGAGACAACTATTATTTCTACACGCCGTGGTGACGCTGATTGGGTTGGAGTGAAGATTGATTTTCAGCAATTAATTGATTCAAAGCGGTTTGACGCACCTATAATTCGGAAACCGAAGAACGATCCAGACGAGCACGGAACGAAAATAACAATAAGCCGACTGAAATCGGGAATTCTGAATGAATTGTCTACAAAAGAAGCCGAAATCCGCAGGCAGCTTGAATCCGTTTACGCACCACTGCTTAGCGAGAAGGATATTACTATCACTGTAAAGGGAAAGCAACTTCGCGGACGGATGCACTGTGTTTGGTCAGAGGCCAGATATGTCCACTATAACAATCAAAATGTGCCAGCACGAATCAGCATTGATCGCGTTCTGGGTTCTGCCTTATTCGACACAGCTAAAAATAGATACTTGACAGCTGATGAGATGGAGGAATATTATGCCGCGCAACAAGCTGGGGAGCCTTTTCCTGATAACATCGTTGAAAGAGAAAAACGTCTCACGGGCTGGGTTGGCATTCAGCGATACGCTGATCCCAACGACTATGGAATTGATTTTATACGGAATGGACGCAAAATCCTTATCTCGGATAAGTCGTTGTTCCAATATGAAAATCCTTATACACTTCAGAAAAACCTACAGTATCCTGTGGAACTTGGCACATCTGTTGGCGGCAGAATTGTTGGAGAATTGAATGTTGATTATTTGATTCCCACTTATCAGAAGAACGATTTCGATAGAACGGATGATTCATGGCATCAGACAGTAGAAATTTTATGCGGGTCCGGTCCGTTTTTGCCAAAATCCCGAAAGGAACTGGGTTTTCCAGAGGCTAATGTATCCCCAATCTGTTTGCTTGTTAACGCATATCGCAGAGTGGACAAAGGAACAAAGTGCTTATTTGCCCCTAACGACCTTGCCAAGCAATATGCTGTGGAATTCAGGAAAAATGTCCCTGGATTTATTGATGACACAAAATGGTGGAAAGCGGCGCAGGAGGAGGATCAGAAAAGTAGGACAGGTGGAACTCGCACAACAGTGGTAAACACGGGAGATACGCCATCCGATGATATTGACGACTATCTTGATGAAAGTGAGTCTCCCTCATTTTCGGAAAAATCAAATAATATGCAAAATTTTGGAGATGCATTCTCACATGAAGGCGCATCCGATAATGGGCTTAATGGTTCATCGATTCCTGATACGTCAACGATGGATGATCTTTTGTTAAGGTCAACACCTGTCCAGCAGCTTTCAGGGAAAAATTACCGTTTTGGGCGTGGATACCCTTTGACCGTCAGGGCTTACGAGCTTACACGTGGAGAAATTAAATTTCAGGGAATGCGTCGAGCCTGTTTTTTCCAATCAAGTGGCATTGAGTGCGATTTCGTGTACGATCCTACGCACCCGCTATTGGCTCAGTATCCGATAACTCCGCAAATGCTTCTTCTACAGTATCTCGCGGAAAAACTGAAAGCAAGAGATGGGCTGCCTGATATTGTATCTATTTACGCCGAACTGGTGTCGGCCACAATGGATGACGCGAGAATTGACCGACAAGCCCTTCAGGATAGAGCGAGTAGTGCGTTTGATTTGTTAAGGGAGCAACTGCATACTGCTTTGAAAGACTCTCCAGAGGAGGTTCTTGAGTGTATCCATGAGTCGAGTGGAGAAGTCGAGGAAACCGTGAATAATATTCTTCAGTCTAATCCCGCGCTGCTTACGCCTTTTCAAAACCGTGATGCTACTGGTTATGACGCTTTAGAATATGTTCCTCCAAAGACTTTGTATCGTCTCATCGACCGATTCCCTGAGAAGGTGTTTGATAGCAAGGCGTTAGCAACTCCCTATCTTGCTATCAACCTGTCTGATGAGAACGCTACAAAACGTGCCCGCGATGATTCTAAAGACCGTGTTCTTTCATACATCAAAGACGCTCTTCGAGTTATCGCCGGATATACGACTCAACGTATTCAAAAGAACGAGTTGACGAGAGCGTCTTTGAGTGTTGATTTCCTGATAAAGGAGCTTGGCTTATGAGTTTTTATACGGAGGATATCTCTGATGGTTACAACTGGAAAGGTCTGGAGCGAGTTATCGCACGGCTGATGGAACATATTGGCTGGAAAGATATTAATATCATAGGCGGTTCTGGTGATAAAGGTGCAGATGTCATAGCGACACGAAGGGAAAAAGATCATATTAATACTTGGGTTGTCCAATCGAAGGCTGTGACGGGTGACAGGTATATAGGTCCGCAGGCAATCAATGAGGCAATTAACGCGCTTTCTTTTTACAATACCAATGTTGCGGCGGTCGCGACAAATGGTGAGTTTACAAAATCTGCAAGGCAAAGACAAGCGCAGCTTGCCGCCAACGGTTACAATGTAAAATTGTGGAATGGCGCATTTATTAAAGGTCTGATTGACAAAATGCCAGCGGATCACGCCGGACTGAGAAGTTTAAGACCCTATCAGGAAGAAATCGTCAGTAAGGTTGTGTCCTCATACGATGCCGGAAACAGAAAATCATTCTATATTGTCGCGACAGGGCTTGGAAAGACGGTTATAGCGGCAACTATAGCAAGAAAATTATGGGATCGCGGGTGCCGTAGGATTCTAGTACTTTGCCATGCGATTGATCTTGCCATGCAACTTGAACAGGGATTTTGGCCGCAGCTCACGAAGGATGTGCCAACATCTGTATTTTTTGCTGGACTACCGCCGAAAGACACGGAAGGAATTTCCTTTGGCTTATATCAAAGTCTCTATGGGTATTTGCCGGGAATTGAGCCAGGACAATTTGACGCAGTGATTGTGGATGAAGCGCATCACGCCCTTGCTCATGGATTTCGGTCATGTTTAGACCATTTACAGCCAAGATTTTTGATTGGTATGACTGCAACACCCTGGCGAGGTGACGGACAAAGTCTTACAAGCATATTTGGTAATCCTGTTGCCAAGGTCTCTCTTGTAGATGGTATGGCGATGGGGTACCTTTCCAAAGTTGATTACAGGATTCTCTGCGATAATGTTGATTGGGATAATATGCAGAACATGAGTAAGAAGAACTTCTCTATCCGTGATTTGAATAAGAGGCTGTTCTTACCGCAGAGGGATGAGGCTGTTATAGATGAACTTAAGAAAGCGATTCGCGAAGTCTCAAATCCCAGAATAGCGATTTTTTCACCTTCAATTGAGCACAGTAGCAGATTTGCCGATATGCTTTCAGCTGCAGGTATACCTTGCACAGCTTTGTTATCAAACATTGATAAAGCTGAGAGAAGAAAAAGGTTATTGGCCTTTGCCGCTGGAGACTATCAAGCGGTATGCGCAGTTGATGTGATGAACGAAGGCATAGATATTCCTGATGTTAATATTCTTGTTTTTCTGCGCGCTACTCATTCCAGAAGAATTTTTGTGCAGCAACTTGGAAGAGGGCTAAGGCTCTCTGATGGAAAGGAAAAAGTAATTGTTCTGGATTTTGTTTCAGATATCAGGAGGATGGCTGAGATGATTGAAATGAACAATGAGGGCAAAACAAAAGGCGCAGAAAAAGAAGTTGTTTACCTTGAAGAGGGGTTTGTGTCCTTCTCAGATGCCAGAGTCGAGAAATTTGTAAATGTATGGTTAGAAGATGTAGCTGATCTTAGCGGCTCGGATGATGAGGTTAAATTAACTTTTCCGGAGGGGTTTTAGTGATGGCAAGGAACAATCTGCCCAAAGCGGTGCGCGATAAGGTTTTTGAAGCGGCATATAAAAAAGCTGAAGAATATGGATACATGGAGTGTGATCGCGTTCAAAGTGGTCAATTCATTGATTTTTTAGTGGATGATCCGAAAGTTGGGAAAGTCTTGATTGAGTATATGCCAAAGGAAAAAGTGCGCACCTATATTAAAGACACGATACTTAATCGTTACACTAAATGTGTCAATAACAAGGCACTCGCAGCGATAACACCGGAAGAGACTATAGAAAATGTTTTTGGTGAAACTGCTGCTGTCATTGACAGTGTCATGTCCAAAGGCAATGTCTTATCGATTCTGCGTGCATCTGACAGTGGTCATATTTATGTGGTCAGTAGCGGCACGACCTTGAAATGGGAAACGGCACTCAGAAAAGCGTTAGAAATAATCGCGAATAAACCTACACTCACGGTTAATAACAGGTTTCCTTCGATTTGCCTTAAACTGTCGGCGGCCAATCAAACCTTGACGGACGCAGACAAGACTGCAATTCAATCTGCGCTTGGCGCAGTTGGCGTAAAAGCAGTATTCTGCGAATCGTAATGTGTTGAGGATGAATGATGCGGAAATGAAAGGAAAGGATCGTACTCCAGAAATAACACATAAAATCATGTCATCCATACCATCAAAGGACACAAAACCGGAGCTTCTTCTTCGTAAGGCTTTGTGGAAAGAAAATTTGAGGTTTCGTGTCAATTATAAAGAATTGCCGGGCAAACCAGA
>CAYPAA010000054.1:0-8529 GCA_964408625.1 uncultured Roseburia sp.
TCACCTCCACCGGACGTTATCCGGCATCCTGCCCTGTGAAGCCCGGACTTTCCTCGTCTGCGGCCTTTCGGCGCTTGCATCCGCGATTACTTGTCTTACTTCTTTTTCAACATCGTAATGATCAACTGCCCGGAGAGCCATTTGGTGTGCCCATAGCACACCGGCCATCCAAAGCCTTTTTATACATGAAAACAACTTCCTCCGATAAATTCTCTGATAAGAGATGTGTTGCAGATATCATCGGCCGGCATATTTAGAAAATAATCTAATAATTTCAGTAGGCGTTTTGCCTCCGCGTACTCCTTGCAATCCGGTTGGATCGCAAAAAGATGCGGTTGCGCGTATGTCTTTAACACGGCCATCTCATAAATCAGCGCGGAATTAAACATGGCATCCGCCTGCTCCTGAAATGGAAAAATGTTTTTCTCCTCGCCGCGTCGGACAGAATCCCACATTGCAATCGTATCTTTTGCCGATGTCCCTCTTGTTCTTGCATCGCGAACGATACGGCGAATCAGTCTGCCATCTGTTGTTGCAAGCGGATTGTGTTCATCGATATTCAACTGCGTCAGAGCACTGATATAAATCTTGAATTTGCTCTCCTTAGGAAGCGATGCTGACATGCGGTCATTCAATCCATGAATCCCCTCGATAACAAGAATATCTTTGCTTCCTAATTGCATATAGTGGTCTTTATACTCTCTCTTTCCCGTCTTAAAATTGAACGATGGCAAAAGTACACGTTCCCCATTTAATAATTTTACCATATCGGAATTGAAAAGTTCTATATCCAACCCCTCAATGCACTCAAAATCCTTTTCGCCAAATTCATCCAACGGAATCTGATCGCGGTTCAAGTAATAATCATCCAACGGAATCGGGTGTGGATTGATGCCAAGCGCACGAAGCTGTGCTGACAGCCGATGTGAGAAGGTCGTCTTTCCGGAAGATGACGGTCCTGCAATCATCACAAATTTTTTGTTTGGATCTGCTGCAATCTCCTCCGCCAATGCACCAATGCGACGCTCCATAAATGCCTCTTGCGTCAAAATAATATCTCTCGTTTTCCCGGCACAAATGGCATCATTCAGTGCACCGACCGTCGGGATATTCATATCAACGCCCCATTGTTCTGAATCCTGAAGCACCCGAAAAAACTTGTTTGCCGGTTTGAATTCGGCAACTTTTTTGCCGTCCTTATCCGGAAACTGAAGCACAAATCCCTCATCATACGGATACAAGTCAAAATAACCCAGCATGCCGGTGCTGGGTGCCATATAGCCATAAAAATAATCCAGACATCCGTCCAAATCATATACGTTGACATTGGAACTTGTACGGTATTTCATCAGGGATTCTTTTTCATCCATACTGCGCTCAGCAAAGAGTCTCCTGGCATCATCTGTCTTCACGGACTTTTTCTTCAAAGGCAAGTCCTTTTCCACGAGGTTCATCATTTCTAACTTTAATTCCGCCAGCCATCTGTCATCAATTTGGATGCCGCCCTTTATTCTGCAGTAATATCCCTGGCCAAAAGAATGCATCACCAGTATGTCCAATTTGCCTTCGTGATGCATGGACAACAAAGCTCTTTGCATTAAGAATACCACACTCCTGCGGTAAGCGCGTCTTCCATTTTTTTCCACTGTAGTCAAAAAGGAAAGTTCTCCATCATGCTCGATTGTTTTATGCAGTTCCATGAGTTTGTTATCGAACACTGCCAATATAATGTCATCTTCATTTGCCTTTTGATATTCTTTTGCAATGTCCCAAACGCATGTCCCTTTTGGGTATTTCTTTTTCTCTCCCCGTATATTGATTGTCACCTGCTCCATCATCATCCCCCCAATCAATCTGAAATCACCCAGAAAGGCTCCTTTTTCGGTGCGACAGCAACTTCCACTTCCGGTGCAATCCCTTTTAACAGATTTGTCATGTATTCTATGTAAATATGTTCCAATCCATAATGCCCCGCATCAACGATGACGAGACCGCGGGCAACGGCATCAATGCCCGTATGGTGATCGATATCACCGGTAATCAGCACATCAGCCCCTGCGGCTACTGCTGCATCCACCTCACTCTTTCCGGAACCCGGTACAATCGCGATTTTTTTAATGTGTTGTTCCGCATCTCCGAAAATTTTCACACTGGATATCCCAAATGCCGTCTTACACAAATGTCCCAACTGTTTCAAATCCATCGGCTTAATTAGATCTGCCACACAACCGATTCCTTTGGGAATACCGTCATCGAGCGTTGTAACATCCAACACAGTGCAGTCCTCAATATCCAAATACTCGCACGCCAATTCCCCCATCACCTGTACATCAAAGTTTGTGTGCATCACATAATATGAAATATCGTTGGAAATCATGCCCATCACACGCCGTCCAATAAAATCCTGCGTCGTCACACTTTTCATCCCGGTAAAGATAAGCGGATGATGCGTGATGATAAGATCTGCGCCTTGTTCAATCGCATCCCCCAGCACCTCATCAGTGGCATCCAATGCAATATATACTTTTTTTATATCGGCATTTTCATCACCAATCAAAAGACCGACATTATCCCAGTCGAGCGCAAGGTTCTTAGGTACAACATCCTCTATCACCTGCATTAAATCTAATAATCTCATATGCAACTCTCCTTAATCACATGTAAATATGCCGACACTTCCTCTATACGCTTTTCAATTGCATCCGTCGTCTTCTGTGCCTGCAAGGTTTCTAAGACTTCCTGCTGGATCCTACATTCTCTTTGTAAAAACTCCTGTAATACAGGATGCTTCGACTCAAGCAGCATTTCTCCAAAGTATAATTGCGCAAGCGTAGGCAATTTTCGCGCGAACGGTTCATTTTTGGCATATCGAACTTTCATCATCGGGTAAAACTTTCCATCTTCTAAGACCATATCTTCAAACAGGGTCTCATATCCTTCGTCAGAAAGAAACTTCCGAACTTCATATAATTCGGATTGCGGCTGCAAAATCAGTTCCGTCGCTGCCTGCGCCACCTTCGGATGTTCCGATAAAATATGTATCACAAGCCTGCCGCCCATTCCGGCGATAAGGATTGTATCCGCCTCCCCCAAAGCAAGCCGATCCAATCCATCCGAAAGTCTCGTCTGTATTTTATCCGCCAAACCATACTCTGCAATATGTGCTTTTGCAGATGCCAACGGACCCTTTGCAACATCCATTGCTATCGCTTCTGTGATGATATGCTTTTGTATTAGATAGATTGGTAAAAAGCCGTGGTCACACCCCACATCACACAGCACGCATCCCGGCGTCACCATATCTGCCAAAGCCTGCATTCGTTTTGATAAATGAATCATTACTCCAAATAATCCTTTAATTTTCTACTGCGGCTAGGATGGCGCAACTTACGAAGCGCTTTCGCCTCTATCTGGCGAATACGTTCTCTTGTTACATTAAACACCTTACCAACTTCTTCCAATGTTCTTGCTCTGCCATCCTCCAGACCAAAACGAAGAATCAATACTTTTTGTTCACGTTCTGTAAGCGTGCCAAGAACTTCTTCGAGCTGTTCCTTCAACAATGTAAAGGTTGCTGCATCTGCAGGCACAGGTACATTATCATCCTGAATAAAATCACCCAGATGGGAATCTTCCTCCTCACCGATTGGTGTTTCCAGCGAAACCGGCTCCTGAGAAATCTTTAAAATCTCACGTACTCTCTCCACCGGCATATCCATCTCGGCGGCAATTTCCTCTGGGGAAGGTTCACGTCCTAACTCCTGAAGTAACTGACGAGAAACACGAATCAGCTTGTTGATGGTTTCTACCATATGCACCGGAATTCGAATGGTTCTTGCCTGATCGGCAATCGCTCTTGTGATGGCCTGACGAATCCACCATGTCGCATATGTGGAGAACTTGTATCCCTTGCGATAATCGAATTTTTCTACAGCCTTAATCAGACCCAGGTTGCCCTCCTGAATCAAATCAAGGAAAAGCATACCCCGGCCTACATAACGTTTCGCAATACTGACAACCAATCGCAGATTTGACTCTGAAAGACGTTTCTTGGAAAAATCACCCTCCGTAACAATATCTCCCAATTCTTTTACGTCTTCCTCTGTCAACTCATAGTTTTGCAGTTTTTCAGCATAAATAACAATCCTGTCTAAAACAAGGTCACCCTTTGTTGCATCGTGTTCACGGGCATCCTGCTCTTTTTTTAGCATTCCAAGGTACGTTGGTTTGTAATCATCCTGCTCACTATGATACTTTCTGATAATTTCACTGGCGTAGTTCCCCGCTTCCATCCGCTTCGCAAGCTCGCTCTCCTCCTCGGCTGTAAGTAGCGGTACCTTACCAATCTCCTTGAGGTACATGCGCACCGGATCCTCCGTACTGATACCATCAGGAACAGACAAATCAATTGTTTCAACCTCGACTTCGTCCTCTTCTGTCAAAATGATTTCATCATCTTCGATCTCGTGAAGCTTCATGACGTCGACATTATTCTTTTCAAGATAATCAAGGACAGCCTCTAACTGATCAGCACCCAATTGCATTTCTTTAAAATGGTCACTGATCTCCTGATATTCCAATACGTTTTTTCTATCCTTGGCAAGGTTTAACAACTCCTGAAGCTTCTTGTCGAATTCCTCCTGGTTTATTGCGCCTTTTGTCTCTTTTGTTTCTACTTTGCTTTCGCTTTTCTTAGCCATGTTTTATATCCTCTCTCATGTATTTTGTCCCTAATTTAGGGAAATATGCAATTTCTCTATTTCTTGGAGTCTGCGCTTATCTTCAATTAATTGCTTTAACCCTTCCATATCTGCCGGATCCAATCTCCGTCGTTTTTGCTCCACACTGTTCTGTTTTATGCGAATCAGTGTTTCTTTCACCGCCTTTTCCATATCGGCCGGTTTTTCGATTCCATCAACGGACGCATTGAAAATCTCCGCCACCTGACGCTGTTGCTGCTCATCATTAAATCTGCTGACAATCTTGGCAGGATTCAATTTTTCCTGTGCGTCAAACTGTGCAAATAATTCATCCGCCACTTCGACATAGATGCCTTCTGTAAAATCTTCCGGTTCGACATACATCCGAATCTTCTTATAAAGATCCGGTCGTTCCACCAACCAAGTGAGGAGCAAGCGCTGCGACTGCATCATGCCATCTTCGCGTGTGCGCTTTTTTTGCACGCCGGACTTTAACGGTTTGCGTTCGCTGGTCAGTCCTCCTTTGACACCCATGCGATTCACCATCTGCCGCATCTGATCGAATCCGATTTGGTAATGTTTCGCCACCGCTTCGATGTAATTGTTGCGCTCTAGTTCATCCTCAAACACGAGGATTTTTTGGGCGACCTCGTGATAAAAAGCAGTTTTGCCTTCCGGGTCTGTCATATCAAAATCGCGTTCTGCCATACGAAGCGTAAACATAAAACTGTTCTCCGCTTTGTCGATGCGTTCCTGATACGCATCCCGTCCAAGTGCCTTGATAAATTCATCCGGGTCCTTGTATGGCTGCATGTTGATTACCTTGCAGGATATCCCTGCATCCCTCAGGATGGGAATTGCGCGAAGTGCTGCCTTCGTCCCCGCACCATCACTGTCATAGCTGAGATACACATCCTTGCCGTAACGCTTTATCATATTGGCATGTCCACTCGTAAGTGCGGTTCCGAGGGACGCTATCGCATTGTCAAAACCTGCTTGATGTAATGCTATGACATCCATATATCCTTCACAGAGAATAAACTGATCCAGTTTTGTCCTTCTAGCCAAATGTAACCCATATAAAGTTCGACTCTTGTTGAAAATCATGGTTTCCGGTGAGTTTAAATATTTGGGCTCTCCCTCCCCTATAACTCGTCCACCAAATGCAACCACCTTGTTATTGGCATCCATAATCGGAAACATGGCACGATTCCAGAACTTGTCATGTCCGCCACGTTTTTCATCGATGGAAATCAAACCACTGTCCTTTAACACCTCATCTGTATAGCCTTTGCCACGCAGGTATTTATATAAATCATCACTATATTTGTCAGAATAACCGAGTCCAAATTTTTGCATGGTCTCCCGGGACAATTCGCGCTTTATAAAATAGTCCATAGCAAGCTTTCCCTTGTCATTTCTGAGCAGAGAATAGAAATACTTGGCGGCTTCTTTGTTAATCTCAAAGAGTTGATTTCGCTTATCCGCCTCTGCCCTCGCTTTGCCGGTCATCTCCTGCTTTGGCAATTCTAAGCCGGCACGGTCTGCCAGACTTTCCATCGCTTCGGAAAACGTAAAGTTTTCATATTCCATCAAGAACGTAAAAACGTTGCCTCCTGCTCCACAGCCAAAACAATAGTACATCTGCTTGCTGGGCGTCACCGAAAAGGAACCTGTTTTTTCATTATGAAAAGGACAAAGTCCAAAATAGGACGAGCCTTTTTTTTGTAAATGCACATACTGTGATATCACATCCACAATGTCGTTGCGGGAACGCACTTCTTCAATGATATCATCCGAATAAAACGGCATAGTTCCTCCTAGCATTCATCCACATGCCAGGAAAGCGGCATGAAGAATTCATTAAACTTTGTCGCGGCATACTGATCTGTCATGCCGGCTATATAATCACAGATTACGCGGTCTGTCGGCTCTCCTTGGAACTCGATCATGCGTCTGTACTTATCCGGTATCCTGTCGATATGTTCTAAATAATATTCAAAAAGCTGACTCAGCATGCGCTGCGCCTTAATCTCTTCCGATTTTGCGACCGGATTCTGGTAAACATTTGCAAACATATATTTTCGCAAGTCAAACATTGCGTCTTCCATTTCTTTTGACATGGCAACCGGCTCCAAATCATTGCGGCACTCCACATCCATGATTTCGATATTATGTAAACTGCTCATGACAACATCATGAATCAAATTGTCAAGTCTCTCCCTCGTGGAATGTCCCAAGGTGTTACGCAGTTCCTTCGGGATATCGTCCTCCGTCATAATCTGTCCACGAATGGCGTCGTCTATGTCGTGATTGATATAGGCGATTTTATCCGAGAGTCGCACAATCTTCCCTTCCGGTGTATGCGGCATCCGGCTGGAACCATGGTTGCGGATTCCGTCGCGCACTTCCCATGTCAGATTCAATCCCTTACCATCTTTTTCCAATTTCTCGACAATGCGGACGCTCTGCTCACTGTGGTCAAAGCCACCATCACACAATTCGTCTAACGTACGCTCGCCCGCATGACCAAACGGCGTATGTCCCAAATCATGACCAAGCGCAATCGCCTCTACCAGGTCTTCGTTCAGTCGCAACGCCTTGCCAATCGTCCTCGCATTCTGCGAAACCTCAAGTGTGTGCGACATTCTCGTGCGATAATGGTCACCCTTTGGGGTCAGAAAAACCTGTGTTTTATTTTTTAATCTTCGGAAGGACTTACAATGTAAAATGCGGTCACGGTCTCTTTGAAAAAGCGGACGAATGTCGCACTGTGGTTCCTCAAAGTCTCTTCCTCTGGAATTTTCATTTAGTGTAGCATATGGACTCAGCGTCCTGCGCTCCATATCTTCTATCGTTTCTCGAATCGTCATAAAGGATTCCTTTCATCAAAAATGACACTCTCATAATTATAAATTACGCGTGAGTGCCATTTTTCCTTTTTTTATTTTTCATTTTCTTTCATCAATGCATTGATCCGATGGAACATCAGTAAAAATTCTTCTTCCACATCTGCAAATGGTCTCGTATGAAATGCAGGTCTGGTTTTCAAATCGTGTTCCGGCAAGTCAAGTTTTTCATTTGTAAAAAACTTAAACTCATGGTACAAAATCGCATCATCTATCGATTGGACCTGTTGCTCTTCTTCCTTCGTCAGGGACTCTCCCAAAAACTTTTCAAAAATCATGTTCTGCATTCTTTCCTCAGCTTCGAGATATTCCGGCATTGATTTCTTCAACGGCCGCGGAATATCACACATATATGCTTCACTTCCATCATGCAGCAAACATGCCAGAATCACTTTCTTACTGTATTCACGCTCGATTGCCTCGTACGCACACCCCACACTATGCTGTCCCACAGAATAAAAAGTACCAAAATGTCCATTCGCCCGAGTGAGCATCGATAACGCATGTGCAATATCATTGATATCGATATCCTCTTCCCGCGGTTCCGTCACGGTAATATGTTTCTTTGTGTATGTTGTAATATAATCTTTCATGCCATTCCATCCCATCATAAGTATTCTTTACCATACAAGAGTCTATTATACTCGAATTCTTCTCAGTTGAACATGAATTTTATTATTTTTCAAAATTTTACAGAAAATGTAATTGACATCACTAGGTACATTTGATATTATATAACGGTCGTCGCAAGATGATATGCGGAAGTGTCGGAACTGGCAGACGAGCAAGACTAAGGATCTTGTGTTCATTGCGAACGTGTGGGTTCAAGTCCCATCTTCCGCATTATTTCATTGAACTTTTTAAGAACTCTCAGGCTAAATCGCTTAATTTAATCGCCACCCGGCACTCTGCCGCTGTAG
>CAYPAA010000055.1:0-8308 GCA_964408625.1 uncultured Roseburia sp.
TCATCAACCGTAAAATATCCCTCAGGTATGTAGTGATACTGCGCGTTTTCCCAAAGATGTGCATCCCATTTCTTTGTACCGATTTGTACATACATCTCGGCACCCTCAAAGAGTACGCTGTTAAAGCGACCGTCTGAGTTGTTGAGCTTCATTTCGACCTCGGCAGCTATGACAGAACCGATTTCGATTTTACTTCCCGAAACACAATAACGGTTGACAGAGAAACCGCCGAGAATAAGATCCTTATCGGTAATATGCAATTCGTCTTTCTGTCCGTAGAAACTTATATCAACGATTTGTCGATAAGGCGTTGTAAATAGATCGAGTGCTTCTTGCGAAATAGGATATGCCATACTAAACACCCGACCTTTCTATAATATTAAAGGATAGGTTAGACCAAAGCCCTTTCACGGCATTATACATCGGAGCGGAACGGTCGCCGACATAAAATTCGGAAGTCACATACTTTCCTTGCATTGCATCCAAGTAACACACGGTTATGTATTCCGGGTTAAAGGCTTTCAAGAGGTTCGAGACATCTTCGGTAGAGATATTCTGCCACGAGAGTTCTAACCCCACAACCTGACCGACACGCTTCTTGTACATTACGGTATCTTCCGTACGCCCTGCATCCGAGGCAGAAACATCTTCCAGCTTCCAAGTATAGGAGGAAGGACACTTGACAGCCTCACCGTCAATCGAGCGGATAGGATTAGTTTCCTTATCATAGAAAACCATTCAAATATCCCTCCTTACACACCGACAGGAACAATCGTCTTGCCGTCGCGCCTGTTTTTACGCCCCAAACCGTTTATCAAACTGTCTGCACTAACATACGTCGTAACGTTGGTATCCTTATCGAGTAATTTGCGTAAGATACTAATTTCCTCACGCAAGAGAGCGTTTTGTTCAGAGGTGGCATCACAAAACATTTCCCGCAAAGATTCATCAGAATCCAACGTATCGTTACTATTAACCGCAGAAGTAAACTGATTATTTGCAAAAGCTACAGCACGGCGCGACAAGTCGTAGAGTTCTTCTTGGCCAGGAACCGTTATATCGGGTTGATAGGATTCCACATCGTTTGCCCAATCACGCATTACCGATAAGCTACTGCTCATCATGCCGGAGATGCCTGTGTTGAAGCCTTCGACTACATACTTACCGATCTCTCGAAACTTCTTAGAAGGACTTCCTATACCCAGCTCTGTTTCGGCGGCCTGCTTCGCCAGTGTGGCAAGCTCGCTAATCTTTTGCGTTGCTTTATTTGTCAGACTGTCTATACCGTCAATAAAGCCCTGCACAACGTTTTTGCCATAGGTTTTGAAGCTGCTCTCAAGAGTAGTACTTCCGTTAGGTTGCCAGAACCACTCTTTTATTTTCGTACCCCATGTATTCATACCGGATTTAGATGTGGTGTACTCCGATGAAATGTATTTAGAAAAACCTTGCAGAATATCCTTTGCATAACCTTGCCATGTACCGCTATTGACTGCCCCGTATTTTTTATCGGTGAACCATTCTTTCAGAGATGAAGCCCACTCGGTCATAGTCGATTTGCAGGATTCAGAAGCAGAATACACCGCCTCTTTAAAGCCGTCTACCAAAGCTTTACCGACGTTAGTAAAGTCGGACTTTTTCGATTTAATTCCGTCAACAAACCCGGTTACTATTTTTTGTCCTACTTCTTTCATGTTGGCAAACTGTGCATCGGACAACTTGGGATTGCTGCTAGTTAAATCTTCAATCTCTTGCAAAAAGCCTTGATAATTTTGCAACAAGTTTCGCGCTTCTTTAAGTTCCGGCACAGCGAGATTTAATTCATCGTTTAACTCCTCTGTCTGTTCATATACTTTTTTGATATCTTTCGCCATTTTTTTGATGGGATCTCTCGTGAACCATCCGATAATTGTATCAATGGTTGCCGCTAAACCGGCAACAATGTCAGCCGCACTGTAGCGCACAACTTCACCCGCAAAATCTATCATAAAGTCAACAAAGCTTGCCAAGTGCTCAGTCAGAGTGGGTAGCTTCTCATTTAACCTGTCTAAAGCAGGAGAAAGATTACCGCTAAATTCGTCAGCAACAGCGACTAGACTTTCCGTAAATAGAACCGTCGCTTCGGAAAGCTCCAGCAATAGAGCCGTTCCGAGACCAATAGCGATAGGGAGCGTTACCCCTGTCGCTACTGTTGCCGCACCAAGAGCGGCAGCAACTACACCGACAGCGACTAATAAACCTGTTCCGATACCAATAGCTGTTGCAATATTGTCCCCATTGTCGAGGACAGGCTGCCATGCTTCCCCTACCTCGTTGAGTGTCTTGCCAATCGCCCAAATCTCCGCAAGGAACAAGAGCGTTGCTGCATCCGTTTCAACCAATATCGCCGTGCCAATGCCAATGTTTACAATCAACTCCGTCCCTAATGAGCCTAGAGCGGCGGCCACTACTCCTACAGCAACAAGAACTTCAACACCGATACCCATTGCCGTTGCAACAGTTTTCGCGTTGTCGATGACCGGCTGCCATGCTTCACCCACTTCTTCCAGTTCTTTTCCGAGCAAAACGATAGTTCCCGTAACAGTTAAAACAGCAGCTGCAATTTCTGCGATAATTCCCAGCCCAATTGCAAGGTTTTTAGCCAGCGTGGTTAGTGATTGGTTTGCTCCGTCGAGCTTAGCTACGATGCTCGCCACCTTGAGTGTTCCTATAGCTGCTATAACTCCGCCTATAAGCTGGATAGCTTTTATTGCAAGCTCGCCTTTATCAACACCGCTCCAATCTCCTTGCTTAATGGCTTCCCAGTTGTCATAGATCTCTTCAATTATTCCTACAAGTCCATCTAATGCGGTAGCCCATGCTGCTACCTCTAAATGTCCTGTTAAAGCACCTATGCCAATTGCAACATCACATAGCGCGTCGAGAGCGTCTAGAACGTCACTATTGTCCCAGCCGTTTTCAGCAATATCTTTTACGATTTTGACAATCTTTTCTAAACCCTCCATCAGCTTTAGCGCTCCGCCTATTTTATATTTGCCGAACATAAGAAATACATCGCCGAGCGCACCGGTGAATGAGCTTAACATTCCCACTACATTGTCAAAAGTCGCGCCGTTTTCTAAGAAATCCTTAAAATACTTAACAAAGTCCTTAATGTCGTCAATAAATTCTGCAAGACCGACAACAGCTACAACCACTTTCATGTTGCTGATGTTTTTTAATGTTGTCTCGACTGAGCTAAGACCTTCAATCAGGGTTGATGCTATCTTCCATGCCAGGAATCCAGCCCCTACCGTTTCAACTACTTCTAGAACGGTTTGCAGCTTATCGATTATCTCATCAACAGCGGTAGTATCGATATCTTCTTCTATAAACTCATATCCTGAAATACCGCTTGTTGCTGTGCTTGAAGTAGCCTGGAGAGCATTAATCTCGTCAAACCCCAGCAATGACTTTTTGAACGTTTCATTGGCACTGGTAGCACTGTCAACAGCGGTCGCATATTCAGAAGATACTTTGACAGCTTTTGTCCATGTAGTTTTTCCCGCCAGTCGAGCTATTACCTGATTGACAATGTTGAGTAAATTAACGAATTTATCAACCAGCTTTTCCACTGCCGGGGTGACTAGCTCTATCAGCGGAGATGCCATTGCTCCAAGAGAGGCTTTCAGATAATTGCTGCTCGTGGCTATAGTATCCAGTGCATTTGCAAAAGTTCCGTTTAGAGCTTTGCTAAACTGATAAACAGCGTCGATTCCTTCCTTGAAGCCGTCAATTACCGTTGAGATGAGAGCATTCATCGCACGATATAATATTCTCCTGTTAAACATTGTGAAGAGCTGATTGATTTTCGGAAACAGGCCGGACAACTTCTTGCTAAAATTCCGCAAAGGAACAGTTGCCTCCGTAAAGCTTTTGCTTGCTGACTTTGCCGCAGATGTTACTTTACTCGAAAAACTGTCAGTAACCCCTTGAAGCTTTTTCAGAACTGATGTAAGTTGATTTATCCCATCAATCGCTTTGTCGGCATCACTGCTAATTTCTATCTTCAAGCTATCAACAATATTTTCATCCATTTCTTATCGCCCCTCTTTCTTAAATCGCAAATTAGTTTCTGCCACCCACGCGCCGAAAATTGCCTTTTGTTTATCAAATTTTGATTTTTCTTTAGACACATTCTGCTCGGCGTTCTGTTCCAAATCTAATGGTTCTGAAAGATAAGGACGTATCTTTGTTCCTTTCTTTGCAAAAGGGTGTAGAGCAGGCGCGACATCTGCGAGAGCTGAATAAAAATAAGCACCTTGCAGCCAACATTCATAGTTCCGTTCACGCTGTCTTATTTTGTATGCTTGACGATAGAATTTGACAAGACAGCAATCTTCATTCCAAAACAAGTCGTAGCTCATACCGAGGTTTAGATAATACGGAAAGCAACGGTAAAACGCGTCCGTATATTTTATAGGTGTTGACTTGCCGACCGGTTCGTCCTTCGGCTCAAGAGGGGAGCTGTCTACCAGTCCGCTCCCCATTCTACGTTTCCCTCATCGTTTTCAGGTTCGTCAACAAGCACCATAAGAGTTTCGCTATACATTTCGGCCAGCTTCTGAATCAATAGATATTTGTCTTTTATATGAAGATATATTTCGTCAATCAAATCGTCCTTGACAAATCTATGGTGTGCTAAAAATGCACCCTTAAACAATTCCGGCAGGGTAGTCATAGGCCGAATATCGACATCTGTTACCACAAACCCCTGCTTTTCCATCTGTTCAATTGATTTCCGTGTATACTCCAATGTGTAATCAGTGCCTTTATAAGTCAGATTAATCGTTTTTGCCATGATAGTTATCCTCCCTGAAATATTAGTCCTCAGCTACCGTTATGACTGTTGAAGGAGCGATAGAGATAGTCATACCAACAACCTCGTTCACGCCGCCGCCGACAACGTACACGGACAACTGACCGCTGAACTCAAATTTGCCGTCAGAGCCGGTCGGGGTTGCTATGCCGCCTGCCTCGGTACCGCCAAACCAAACTGCGTACTCACACTCTTGTCCTTCGAGAGCTTTGAGGGTAGTGTAATCTTCCTTGGTGTAGTTTGAGGAAAATTCAAGTGCCTCCTGCCCTTGAATGCCGGGGATATAGGTCTGCGCCCTATCTGAAAGTGTTGTCGTTTCAAGCATTTCCGGCTCACCGCCGAGATCGGGAAACTCCTTAATATCGATAAGCTTGCTGTAAGTGCTGCCTGTTTTCTTCATAAGGAATATCTTATACGTACTAATTGCCATGATAATTACCTCCTGTAAATTGTATTGTTCTTAGACACAACCGCCCTATATCGTGCAAATATGCGATACTTGGTAGCATCGTCTAGATTGATAGGATTTTTTGTAAGACGGGTAAACCCTAAACCGTTCATTACATCGTCCACCGTGCCGAGAATATTCTTGGCTTCGGTCTTTTTGCCTGTTGCCTTGTTGGAGTAGACATTCACCTCAAAGACCACAACCGCATGATTATCATTGCTTGACGTGTCTCTCGTAGTGAGCAAAGAATAGTTATCCGATTCCTCGATGCAAACACAGGGAAAGCTTGACGGACTGTAAGTCGTGATACTTTCGACCGATATCGTGGGAAAGCTTTCGCGGAGAGCCGTAGCAACTTCCGTGAAGACAGCGTTTTCGATGTCAATCACTACCGAACACCTCTCTTGCAATATCCGCAATTTGATTGCGCATTTCTTTCGCGGCATCATACATCGCACGAGCCGGAGGATTACCGTGAGTAAGAATCACCGCTCCCTTGTCGGTTTCTTTTACGACTTGTCCGTTTGTTCCGGGAGAGCCGTAATATCCCCAACTGTCGCGAGAACCTTTACCTCGACCGTACGCCCCTCGAATTGCTCCGAGTTCCGTGCCTTTCGGATGCTGCTCTACATAATGAACGCCCGTGCCGAACTCGATGAAAGTAACCGCATTGCCGCTAGCTGTAATAAAGAGCTTGTTATCTCCGACCCATTCCGGGGAGCTGTTCACGACAACATCATTATCTCCGTCATACTGCGCCGTGGAAAATTTAACATCGGCTATCTCTATTCCGACCTTCGCAAGCTCCTCCAGTAGTCGGTGTTGTTTTTCTTCAAGCGACTTCCGATTAGCCTCCAGCTTGGAGATAAGTCTGTCTATGCCTGTAACTTTAATCTTCATCATGAGACTTCAACCTTGGCAACAGCAATAGATACACTGTTAAGAGAGCGGGCAACTTTCTTCACAATGTAATCGAAAAGCGGCATCTCGTCCTCGTCAAAATCCGGGGATTTGTCGATGAACAGAACAGAATGCTCGTCTATAGGGCAAGCCGTATCATCAGTTACAATAACTTTATCGTATTGCAGAGAATTACCGAACTGCTCCACCGATGTGTTCCCGGTTGCCGGAGAGATGTTTGCTCGTAGCTCCGCAGGATCGGAGTAGACAACTTTCTTTTCGCCTGTCTCGTTTCCGTCCTCATCCGTGGCAAGCTCTACTCCTTGATAAAGGCAGTAGAAAAAGGGAACTTTATTTCGCTCCATGCACTTCACACACTCACCTAGCTTTCATTTAACGGAAACACTGAAACAAAGGGGACAACGCCTTTCAGCATCGAATCGGGAACACTTGCGCTTTCATAAGAGCGGTTGATGCCGTTCTCACTATGTGATGTTTCGCCCTCCGCACCGCGCTTGTTCAGCAGATACGCCGCAATCTCCAACTGCGTTGAATGATAACGGGCAGGAACATTCCGCTTGCCGTGATGAAACGGATAGCATTTCTCTAAAATCTTTTCCGCCGCTATGTCGAGAAAAGTGAGCAGTATATCCTCGTCCGTCTCACCCGTCAACGCCGATAGCCTCGACTTCATAACTTCCGTTGTCATTACCGCTCACCTCCCGCGTTTAAGCTATAGTAATCTTGACTGCCTTAGTAGCATCCGTCAGAGCGGCAAGGTAATACTTGCGTGCAAAGATAGTATTCAGACGGACGTTTGCTGCCGTTTCGGAACGCTGGCCGGGTGTAATCTGCTCAATCTCAGTACCTTTCTTTACAAAGAGAGTTACAGCGTCCTTCGTGCCGATAACTATAGTGTTTTCCTCGGCATCTTTCTTGGTGTAAAGATTTACACCGCCTACCGTGCCGACATAACCGTTTCTTGCGAACGATTCAACATATTTCAAATCATCTTTCAGAGCCTTGCGCACTTTCGCCATATCTGCGGGGCAGACAAATCCGAAAATAGAAACTCCTTCGAGATTTTCAAGATTGAGTTTTGCCTGTGCATCCACGAACGCACCAAAATCAGGAGAAGACGCACTCACTGCAAGAGTGGCCTTGTTAAACTCCGCAAAAATGTCTGCGTTAACGGTATTGAACAGGTCGGTACTCATGTGGCGGGTGCCGACGGGAACAAGCTCCGGGTCGGTCATAGCCTGCTCGTCATAATACTCGAATCTGTTCTGCGCGAGCAGAATCTTGTACTCTTCCGGGGTATAGGAAACTTCAATCGACTTGGTATTGCCCTCGGAGATTCCGAGCTTTTCAGTGCCGTCAGTTGCCTTGTAAACGTTAATTTTGCGAATCATGCCCGCAGTACCCTTAAGGGTTCTGTCCACGGTGCAGAACTGTTGCAAATCAAGATGAGAATTAAACTGGTCTTCTACCTCGTTCGAGAGGAAGAAATTGTCATAAATTTCGTGTGCCATCATTAATTACCTCCGTATAACTTTTTATATTCTTCTGGATTTTTGACGGAGTAATCATGCCGCTCCTGCGGACTAAGCTTGCGGAACTTCTCAAGTGTCATGATATCGTTGCCGTCGGGGTTACCTGCCAGAGGAGTAGGCGTGTTACTCATCAATTGTGCTTTATAAGCCTTGTCGTGACTTTCGAGGAATTTTTTCTGATTGGCAAAAACCTTGGCAGTATCGCCGTCAGCCATTGCATGCGCCGTCTCATCGGCAAGAGATTCTTCATACCCGAAAGAAAGAAACTGTGCCTTGTAGCTTGCAATAAGCTTTTCTTTTTCCAGCTCTTCGACTTTTTCGCGGAGAGTTGCAAGCTCTTCATCGTTTTCCTGCTTCTTCTTATCCTCTTCGGACAAAAGAGCGTTGTGCTTCTTCTTCCACTCGGCAAGGTCAGAAGCAGTCTTGTCATAAATATCTTTCTTCACATAGCCAGAATAATCAGGTTCCGGAAACTCGTACGTCTCGAGCGCGGTCAGCTTCTGCTCGGCTGTCATATCAGCGAAACCCTCAATTTTTGTCACATCGATT
>CAYPAA010000056.1:0-8209 GCA_964408625.1 uncultured Roseburia sp.
GAGACTTATAAGTTATTGAGTGAAGGGAGTTACATATGAATCGAAAGGAATTAGTTAGACGCGTATCCAATGTGATGCGTGAAAACAATATTAAAAAGCCGGTCTATTTACCGAAACAAGTATTACATATCTCTGATGATGACGGCAATACAAAAGACTTTGTTGTTAAAAAGAATGATACCGGCGTAGCGTATACGATTGATGATATTGAAGCGGTTATTGATGCTTGTATTTATGTCGTACAGGATGCGTTAAAGCACGGAGATAATGTTTCTATCAGAGGGTTCGGTTCACTTGGTCTACGCTATCGCAAGGCGAGGATGACAAAGCATCCGAGTACGGGTGAACCCGTCGATATAGACGCACGCTATGTGCCAAAGTTTGTTTCCGGCAATGACCTCAAGATGTGTGCGAAAATATACGAGCTATCAATCGATGAGAAGCTACGAGACCTACCACCTTTGGATGATGAAGACGATAACGATGGTGGTGAGTAACCATGGCGCTTGCAGTAAGTTCAGACAAAGCTATCTGCTATAAATGCGGAACAGAGTACAGCAGATATAAGGGGTACTTCCCTGTAAGCTATGCTCTATTACACAAGGGCGTCGGCTACATACACGTGTGCAAGAGTTGCATTGACAATATATATGATGGCTATCTTGCACAGTGCAATGACGCGAAAAATGCCGTGAGACAGGTGTGTAGAAAGCTTGACCTTTACTGGAGTGACAGTGTATTTGAAGTCGTTTCGCGTAAGGCCACGACACGCTCAATGATGACCCAATATATCGCAAAAATCAACACTGTTACTTACGCCGGTAAGAGCTATGATGACACGCTGTCAGAGGAGGGAACTCTTTGGAATTTTGCCCATGGCTCGCATACGGAAGTTGTAGATGATGAACCTGTTCTTTCAGAAGAGAAATACGATGATTTAGAAGTCCCCGATGAAATACGAGCTTTCTGGGGCAAAGAATATGACCCCGATATGTACGATATTCTTGAGGAAAAGTTCGCCTATTACAAGAAGAGCTTCCCGCAGAATTCAAAAATTGACCTTGGGACAGAGAGACTGTTGCGTCAGCTTTGCATACTTGAGGCAACAATCGACAGAGACAATGCCGCAGGCAGGTCTGTCGAAAAGAGTGTTAACACATATAATACATTACTCGGTAGCTTAAACCTCAAACCAACACAGAAGAAAGACGATGGAGATGCTGCCGTTGATAATACACCGTTTGGAGTTTGGATTAGACGTTGGGAGAACCAACGCCCGATTCCAGAGCCAGACCCGGAATTACGAGATGTAGATGGAATTGTGAGATATATCAGTATTTGGTTCTTGGGACATCTGTGTAAGATGCTTGGTATCAAGAATACATATTGCAAACTATATGAGGACGAGCTCGCAAAGATGCGAATTGAACGACCCGAATACGAGGATGAAGATGACGAGACTATGTTCAATGATATCTTCGGGTCAGATGATACTTCGGACGAATCCGAATGACTCGCCAAGACAAAATACTCAATGGCGTAGCACAGTGGTGCTCCTACTACAGAGCTAATCCCCATAGATTTGCAAAAGACTACTTACATCTCAATCTTCATTTGTTCCAGAAGATATTGATTGTGATGATGAACTGGTCATCCACGACAGCGTTTATAGGCAGCCGTGGTATCGGTAAAACATTCTTGAGCGCCGTATTCTGTGTTATACGTTGCATCCTCTACCCCGGTACTAAAATATGTATCGCTTCCGGCACAAGAGGTCAGAGTATCAATGTTCTGGAAAAAATTATACTTGAGTTAAAGCCAAACTCACCAGAATTGGCTGCGGAGATTGACGAAAAAGAAACGAAAATCAATGGTACAAATGCGCAAATTGTATTTAAGAACTCTTCATATATCAAGGTAGTTACTGCATCTGACTCCGCTCGTGGTAATAGAGCAAACTTGTTACTGCTTGATGAGTTCCGTATGATTGCCAAAGATGTCATTGATACAATCTTGCGTAAGTTCTTAACTCAAAAGCGTATGCCAAGGTACGAGGAGCTTACAAAAGAAGAGCGCAAAGCAGAATATGCCAAAGAAAAGAACAAGACGATGTACCTGTCATCGGCTTACTTCGTTGACCATTGGAGTTACTTGAAGTGTACTGATACTTGTAGGTTTATGCTTGATGACACAAAAAGGCAGTTCGTGTGTGGGTTGCCGTATCAGCTATCAGTCGCAGAGGGTCTGCTCGACGCGGATACTGTTGCAGATGAAATGGCAGAGACCGATTTTAACGAAATTCGTTTTCAAATGGAATACGAAGCACTATGGTACGGAAATGCGGATGGGTCTTTCTTCGACTATAATTCAATCTCCAAGAATAGAAGAATTAAATATCCGATGCTGCCAAACAATCTTGCAGCCAAGGTCAATAACTCGCAGGCTGTTAAGATATCGCCAAAACAAAATGGCGAAATTAGAATTCTGTCTGCCGATATCGCCTTGATGTCCAGCAGGAAGAATAATAATGATGCTACGGCTGTTTTTATAAACCAGTTAATGCCGACTAAAGCGGGACGATACACAAGTAATATCGTATACGCTGACGCCTATGAGGGATTGCGGACAGATGACCAAGCATTGGTAATCAGAAAGATGTTTGACGAGTTTATGTGCGACTATCTTGTTCTGGATACAAATGGTCTTGGGCTTGGTGTTTATGACTGCCTTGCAAGGGACATTGTAGACCCCGAGACTGGTGAGATTTATCCTGCCATATCTTGCTGTAATAATGCGGAAATGGCTTCTCGTTGCACCGTTATTGGCGCAGAGAAAGTTATTTGGGCGATTAAAGCAACCGCACAATTCAACTCAGATTGTGCTTTCTTACTGCGTGAAGCTTTTAGAAGCGGTCGTATTAGGTTGCTTTCTACGGAGTATGATGCAGAAGAAAATCTTGCCGAGTTGCGCGGATATGGGCAGTTATCTCCTGCGGAGCGTATGAAATTACAGCTTCCGTATATTCACACCACGCTTTTAATCGATGAGCTTACAAAGCTGCAACATGAAGAGGCTGGTGGGAAGGTTAAAATTTATGAAAAGGCTGGTATGCGCAAAGACCGCTACTCCAGTCTCTCTTACAACTATTATGTGGCAACACAACTTGAAACAAAGATGAACAAGAAAATGAGTATGAACTTGCAGTCTTCTGATATGTTTGTGATTAAGCCACCAAGTTATAAAGGAAAGGCGGTGAATAGGACTTATGGATTCGGAGGTACAAAATGGTAAAAAGAAACCTGCTGAGTACAGCGGGATGATTGGCATTTCAAATAAGTTTGCTGTGTTGAACAGACTTATAACGAGGGACTTAAACAACAATACAAACACACCGACATTTGCACTGTATTCAAAAGATGATATTCAGACATACTTGCAGAACCCGTATAGATATGAACAGCAATTACGCAAAGCTGTCATTTATCTTTATGGTGCAAGCCCTCACTTTCGCAGACTTATTCAATATTTTGCAGGTCTTTCTGATTTAGCGTATGTGGTATCACCATCAAAGATTGACCCACAAACTGTAAACAAAAAGACTATTGCAAGGAACTATCGCAAGACAATCAATGCGATGACTGCGATGAATGTCCGAACACAGTTCCCAAAAATTCTCACTATTTGTCTCAGGGAGGATGTCTTTTACGGTACATTGTGGGTAACGAATGATAGCATCACAATCCAACAGTTGCCGAGCGATTATTGCGCCATCTCTACGATTGAGGGTAATGTACTCAATGTGACATTCGATTTTTCATATTTTGATTCACACGCAACAATGCTCGAATACTATCCGTCCGAGTTTAAGACGAAATACACTACATATCAGAAAAACAGGATGTCTCGTTGGATTGAGCTTAATTCGCCGACATCGTTTGCGATTAAATGTAACAATGATGTTCTTGAGTATGCAATGCCGCCATTTGCCGGAATACTTAGAGAGGTATATGATTTAGAAGATTATAAACAGCTAAAATATACGAAAGCGGCTTTAGAGAACTACGCAATGATAGATATGCGGTTACCAATGGATGACGATGGCAATTGGTTACTTGACTATGACAAGGCAGTAGAGTTTTGGCGGAACCTCGACGCTGTGCTTCCGGAAGAAATAGGTTCTGTGCTGACGCCTATGCCAATTAACAAAATTAGTTTTGAGCGTTCACATACCGGGGACACAGATAATGTTGCAGATGCAGAGCAAAGTTTGTTCTCTGCAGCCGGTGTTTCTTCGTTATTGTTCAACAACGATAAGGCATCTGCCAATGCCCTGCTGCTATCTATCAAGGCAGACCAAGCTATTACATTCGGCATTGTGAAAAGTATTGAGGATATGGTGAACAGGTTTATTCAAGCGCAGTCCTATGGAAAGAACTTTAAGGTTACATTCTTGGATTGTAGCATCTACAATCGAAAAGAAGTCGGAGACCAGTATCTCAAGGCTGCTCAGTTTGGATTGCCGACAGTAATGCTTTACGCTGCGTCTCAAGGTCTTGGTCAAGCAGAGTTTGACTCTATGAACTTCCTTGAGAATGATGTACTTAAACTTAAGGATGTCCTCATCCCGTTAAAGAGTTCAACGCAAACATCAAGTTCTACATCGACATCCGGCGGTGATGCAACATCGGATGACGGTGGTCGCCCGCAAAAAGAAGATGGCGAGTTGACGGATAGCGGTGAACAGAGCCGTGAAGATGGCGACGACTGGTAAGGAGGAATCTAAATGTACAAGTTCATTTATGTCTTTACCAAAGAGACATCAGACGCTCTCATTTTGCAGGGATTCAACCTTGTGAAGAGTGACGAGAAGAATAAGGTATATGTGTTCGAGAACAATCCGACATTGAAGCTTATGTTTTCAAAGAAGGATTTTGTGCTCTCAAATACACTTACATTCTGACCCGTATGCACACAGCATACGGCGTTTTTATTATAGGAGGTTGAGATGAATAAGGTCTTAAATCTGACATATGCATCATCTTTAACCAGCTTGTGTGAAATCAATTCATCTTTTGATTCCGGTGTCCTACGTATTGCATACACGGGTGAAAACAGGAATGGGAGCTACATTGATAAAAAGACATTCGAGAAATGTATCAAAACAATCTATAACTGTCCTATTGTATGCAACTACGACCGTGACAGCGATACTCTCGGCGGTCACGATATGGAGGTTGTGAGAGATAGCGAAGGCGAACTTCGACTTATCAATATCACTACACCCATTGGGTGTATTCCAGAAAGCGCAAAAGTTTTCTGGGAGACAGTCGAGGAAGATGACGGAAGTACACATGAGTATTTATGTGCTGAGGCCTTGCTCTGGAAGAGACAAGAGGCTTATCAAAAAATCAAGAAGGACGGGTTCACAGCTCAGTCGATGGAAATCACTGTCAAGGACGGCGAAACTGTGGACGGAGTTTATAAGATTTATGACTTTGAGTTTAGTGCGTTTGCTTTGATTGGAGTGACTCCCTGTTTTGAATCCGCCGCTCTTGAGTTTTCCAAGCAAGATTTCAAGCAGCAACTTTCTCAGATGATGCTTGAGATAAAGGAAAGTTTTTCAATGGTCAACACCTCTTCGGAGGATGACATACACCCACAAAAATATTCGACGGAAGGAGGAGAAAAGGTATTGAACGAAAAAATGGATTTAATTGCTAAGTATGGAATCGATGTAGAGAAGCTCAATTTTTCTATTGAAGACATTTCTCTTGAGGAACTTGAAGAGAAGCTCAAAGCCTTCGCAGATGCGTCAGCAAAAGAGCCTACCCAAGAACCAAATGATACCGATGGTGCGAAGCCTACTGCCAATGGCGGCAATGATGGCGACAGTGAATCTGATGTGAAGTTTGCCCTCGAAAGCAATTTAAGGGGTGAGCTGACTCGTGTTCTCGAGGCTGAGAAATCTCAGCGCGAGTGGGGCGAATGCACGCGCTACTGGTTTGTTGACTACGACAAAGAAGCAGGTATTGTTTACTGCTGGGATACCGAGGATGGGCTGTTATATGGTTTCACCTATACAGTCGATGGAGATTCCGTAACTATCAATTACGCCGACAGAAAGCGTAAGAAATTTGAAATCGTTGATTTCGTTGAAGGAGAACAAGCTTCTCCGTTTGAACAGGTATTTGCAATGTTTGAAAACAGAATGAAGAGCAATACCGATTTGGAAGCAAAATACCAGACTGCCTCCGACACGATTGCGTCTATGAAGACAGAACTTGAGGAGCTTCGCCAGTTTAAGGCTGACACCGAAGCTGCTGTCGCACAGAGTGCGAGAGATGAAGTCTTCGCTCGCTTCGAGGACTTAATCGGTGTTGAGGCTTTCGAGGCTCTGAAAGAGAATTGCGCTCAGTATGATATCGCCACTCTGGAGGAGAAATGCTTTGCTATTCGTGGGAGAAATAGCGTGGTGAAGTTTTCAGCAGAGCAGAAGTCTCCTAAGCTGAAGGTCGAAAAGACCGATATGGCTAAGGCTCCGTACGGTGGTTTGTTTGAACAGTACGGTATTAAAGCAAATAACTAATTTAGGAGGTAACTATTTATGTATGGTGTTGTAAGAACCGACAATCTTTTCGGCACGGATGTTCGCGCCGGTCTGGTTTCCATTCAGTATCTTGGTGCAGACGGCGAGACCCCTACCGCAATCGAAAACGGTAATGTATTAAAAGTCGGCGCTCTCAAAGATGGCGAGCGCGAAGTATATGTTGGCGGCGCAGTAGCCGCTGACGATAAGATTACTGATGTTGTTCTCGTTGCTTCTCCCGAAGTGATGTATGACGAGCGCAAGCGTAACCTTGACGAGTTTATCAACGAGGCTGGTAAGAATTGCAGAGGCTATCGCCTCCATACTGGCGATGTGTTCTCCGTCACTGCAGATGCACTCACCGGCAGCGCCGCTGTTGGTCAGTCTGTAACGCTGGCTGCCGGTACGAAGCTTGAAGTCGGTGGTTCCGGCACTGCCGTTGGAACCATTATCGCTGAGGACATTGCCGGTAGATATACCTACTATGTCATCAAGGTTGACTAATTGTTGGAAGGAGGACAATCATAATGGCTGAAATCAAAGAAATTGTTAAGCTCGCTATCGATGCTTACAGAGGTAATGTCGAGCAGTATTCCGTTGGTCAGTCTCAGGACGTGCTCCGTCAGGCGCTCGTCGATGCTAACGGTGGCAGCACTGTTCTTGACTATAAGAAAATTCGTGACGGCAAGTGCGCAGGTCTCTTCTCTTTAATCGAGGAAATCCTCAGCCGCACTGTTGTTGAGGGTCTTCAGGGCGATGAGTTCTTCAACGCTTTTGTTGACTTCCGTAATGTTGCTGAGGGTGACCAGAATCTGTTTGTTGTTGAAGACAGCAATCTGTTCGTGGTTGCTGAAGCCGCTGACGGTACTCAGGGCATTCGCCGTCAGAGACTCGGCGGCGCAACCGAGACTTCTATTCCTACCTCTCTCAAGGTGGTAAGAATTTACGAGGAGCTCAATCGCGTTCTCGCCGGTCGTGTTGATTTTAACACCTTTATCAACAAGGTTGCTGAGTCTTTCCGCCAGAAGTTGCTCAATGACATTTACTCTCTCTGGAGTGGTGCGACTGCGGCTCAGCTTGGCGGCGTTACATATTTCCCCACTGCCGGTGCTTACGATGAGGATGAACTCTTAGACCTCGTCTCTCATGTTGAGGCTGCTGCCGGTGGCAAGCAGGCTACTATCGTTGGCACTAAGAAGGCTCTGCGCAATCTGAAAGAGTCCATCCAGAGCGATGGTGCTAAGGACGAGCTGCATAATCTGGGATATTACGGCAAGTTCTATGGCACTCCCGTTGTCGCTGTTCCTCAGCGTCACAAGGTCGGTTCCACTGAATTTGTCATGGACGATGGTAGTATCACCATCATTGCCGGTGATGACCGCCCAATTAAAGTTGTTTACGAAGGCAACCCCATTGTTCTGATGGGCGACCCGATGAGCAACGCTGACTTCACTCAAGAGTACCTGTACGGCGAGAAGTATGGTATGGGTATCGTGCTTGCTGGCGGCAACGCCGGTATCGGTCGCTACGATATGACCTAATCATAATTCACTAAATCATAATTCACTAAATCGAGTAGGGGAGATTTTCTCTCCCCTCTCACACCACCGTACATGCCGTTCG
>CAYPAA010000057.1:0-8043 GCA_964408625.1 uncultured Roseburia sp.
CAGGCGAACAACAAGCGGTAGGAAGAAGGGTTACTGAAATCGGAGCAGGTGTTATACTTGAAGATGATTCGGCGGAGGGTATCCGTTCCGCTGTACAAAAAATTCTTTCCGATGATAAATACGCAAAAGCCGCGAAGAAATGTTGTGATGATTTCCGATCTTGCTCTGGGGCAACCGGCGCTGCAGAGTTTATTGAAAATGCACCGCATTCATCGGATGGAATCGACGTGCTGGAGGAACTGAACAAGGCAAGCGGGCGTTTTAAGCTGATATACTGGCTTATCACGGCTGCTGTGATTATCCTCACGGGTTTTCTTTTGCGCTGGCGGTATGTGTGGATTATCGGCATAGGGGCTGGCATACTGTCATCGCCAATAGGAAAGATTTTTCAAAACAAGAAGTATGATACTATCATACAAAAATGTAGAGATAGTCAATAACAAGGACTCATTTCACTGAGAAATGTGGAGTGTTTTCTTTTTATGAGACTTATCTATGGAGAGGTTACAGAATTTTGAACCCACCCAAGCGATTTGAACCCGTTTTTCTGTAAAAATAAAATTGTATCAAAGTTCTCAGCCGAACAGCAGGTTGTGGATTTAAGGCTGGTACTCCGTACCCTTCGGGAGATGACGGATATTCAGGAACTTACACCTACCCTTGTCAATTCGTTGATTGAGCGTATTGAAGGCCGCAACAACGACAAATCAAGCGGTCATTGCCATGTAAAGGTGGACATCTATTTTACAGCGGTTAAAATGATTGATATTCCCACCGAAAAGGAAATTCAAGCTATGATTGAAGAAATACGGAATAATCCACAGGATTTCAAGTTCGTAGCATAACGAAAAATACGGCACAGCGCCCTAATCGGTACTGCACCGTATCCCTTACATAATTACTTCCTTATCTGGCGGCGGCTAATGGGCTGCCGCTGTTTCATTTCACATTTTCATCACATTTTGTTCAAATTTCTACCATCTAATTTCCATATTCTTTTCACATTTTGCCTCTAAAATGAAGATGTTGAGAGGAGAAAAGCATATGGTTCAAAAGGTTTTCAATCGCTATGAAAAAAAGTATTTGCTCGATTCAAAGACTTATGAATCACTAAAAAATGAGTTGGATGCGTATATGACGGAAGACGAGTTCGGATGGCACACCATTCGAAATGTGTATTTTGATACGGAGGATAACCGGTTGATTCGCACTTCGATAGAGAAACCAACGTATAAGGAGAAATTTCGGGTGCGCTGTTATGGACAGCCAAAAGAAGATACAGATTGTTATCTGGAAATCAAAAAGAAATACAGAGGCTTGGTGAATAAAAGGAGGATTTGTTTGCCGATGTCTCAGGCGAGAGCCTATTTGGAGTGCAGAGAAATGCCACAGAGGGATGGCGGGCAAATTTTTCGGGAGATTGATTATTTTATCGGAAGGTATGAGATTATGCCGAAGAGGTATATTGCGTACGACAGGCTGGCGATGTTTGGAAAAGAGGATTTTGAATTTCGTATCACATTTGACAAAAACATACGAAGCCGTACCGACAATTTGACGCTGTATTCGGACGAGGATACGGAGCGGTTGTTGGAACCGGGGTATACATTGATGGAAGTCAAGGTGAGCGGTGCAATGCCACTTTGGTTTACCCGCCTTTTAACAAAGTATGAAATTTACAATACTTCTTTTTCAAAATATGGAAGGTTCTATATGAGAGAGCAAGTGTTGCAGAATTATGTTTCGGAGGAAATAACATGTCAGAATTATTAACAGCAGCAAGCAGTGCTGCAACCTTTTCGATGGGCAATGCCATTCTCTATGCAGTGGTGGCAGGAGTGCTCGGAGTGCTCATCGCACTTACCTATATGAAAACAGGCAAGGTGTCAAAGCACTTTGCGAGGACATTGATTGTATTACCCATTTTGGTGTGCGTCGTGATGATTGCCGTCAACGGAAATCTCGGTGCATCCGTGGCGGTGTTGGGGGCGTTTAGTCTGGTGCGCTTTCGCTCTTTACAGGGGACTTCAAGAGAAATCGGTTTTATCTTTTTCTCCATGACGGTCGGTATCACATGCAGTATCGGTCATATCGGCTATGGGGCGATTATCACTGTTATCGTATGTGCAGTGCATCTGTTGTTACAGTGGGTTCACTTTGGAGAAAAGAAAAAAGAGGATAAGGAACTGCGTATCACAATTCCGGAAAATTTGGATTACAATGATATCTTTGATGATATTTTTGAAAAATATACAGAACTTTGTAAGTTGGTTTCCGTGAAGACAACAAACATGGGAAGCATGTATGAACTTACCTACCATATTGAACTTTTGAATGAAGGAACGGAAAAGAACATGATTGATGATATTCGCTGCCGCAATGGCAATTTGACGGTTGTCTGTGGCAGAAGGGACTACAATCCGTTGGAGGAATTATAATGAAAAAGAACTATATTTGTTTATGCTTGACTCTGTGTATGGTTGGCATGGTGATTGCCGGCTGTGGCAAACAAAACACAGAGAAGAAAGATACGACCGATGCCTCCAATGCAATCGAAAGTGCATCGATTACTCTTATAACAGAGTGGGAAGATAAGGCGGAGATTACCTTAGGTGAAAAAATAAAGATAGAAGGAAGCGGAGTGGAACTGTCCGACAATGTGCTTCACATCACGGAAGGCGGGGCATACAGCATTTCGGGAACATCTGATGATGTGAGTGTGCTGATTGATACGGAAGATGATGTGAAACTTATTCTGAACGGTGCAGTGATGACAAGCCAAAAGGGCCCGGTGATTTATGGGAACCAGTCGAATAGTATTTATGTGGAGACTGCAAAAGGAACGGAGAATACGCTGACGGACAGTTCCGAATACGAAACGGATTCCGAGAGCAATACAGTGGGAAAGGCGACCATTTGCAGCAATGATGATTTGGTGCTTTTGGGAAGCGGAACTTTGACAGTAAACGGTAACTTCAAGCATTGTATTGCCGGCGATGACAAGGTATATTTTGAAGGCGGAAACTATGTGCTGAAGACAGATGCAAAAGATGGAGTTCATGTAAATGATTTGCTCTGTATCGACGCCGGAGAATTTGAGATTGAGGCGGCTTCTGACTGCATGGAAAGTGAAACGGATTTGGTCATCAACGGTGGAACCATATCAGGCAGCAGTGCTGACGAGGGGCTTGAGGCAAAGGGACAACTGGAGGTAAATGGCGGAACGATAGAATTGACAGTGAATGACGATGGATTCAATGCGGGAACTTCCCTCTGTATCAACGATGGTGACATAGTTGTTCACGCGACAACCGGTGATGCACTTGATTCCAACGGATCTTTGACAATCAATGGCGGAACGGTGACCGCTTATGGCGGCGGCGTTCCGGAAGGTGCGCTTGACTGTGACAATGCGCAGATTTTCATCAACGGCGGAACGGTGATCGCGGTCGGCGATGCGAACAGTGAGATTAGCACGGAGAGCGAACAGATTTCTGTTTTGTTAGGTCAATATGAAAAAGGTGATAAGATTTCCATCACAACAGAGGATGGAGCGGAAGTGATATCTTTTACGCTCGAAGACGCAAAGACAAATATTGTGGTTTCATCGGAGCAGTTCAAAAGCGGAGAGACATATAAAGTTCTGGTAAATGGAGAGGAGGAGCGAAGCTTTACGGCGGATACAACCGTAGTCTCCGCCGGTGGCAGTGCGACTTCCATGGGCGGCGGTGGTCGAGGTGGAAATATGCAGATGCCTGAGAAAGGTCAGATGCCTGAGAA
The DNA here is from genome assembly GCA_964408625.1 of uncultured Roseburia sp. Lineage (GTDB taxonomy): Bacteria > Bacillota > Clostridia > Lachnospirales > Lachnospiraceae > Pararoseburia. The sequence continues at coordinate 3,781 of CAYPAA010000057.1, forward strand.
TGGTCAGATGCCTCAGGATGAACAGATGCCACAGGGTGGAAAGAACATGGATGGAAACAGACCGGAACTGCCTTCGGAGGACGCGAGATAATTTCATAGAATATCGAAAGATTCCCCTGCATACAATGTAAAAACAAGTATTGCAGGGGATTTTTTGTGAAACAATATATTGAGAAACGAGCGATTGAAATTGGTACATACATCGTAGACAAGAATGCCACGGTGCGACAGGCCGCCAAAGCGTTTGGCGTCAGCAAGTCTACTGTTCATAAAGATGTTGCAGAAAGATTGCCACAGATTGATGTGAACCTGGCAAAAGAGGCAAGAGCCGTGCTGGATGTCAACAAATCGGAACGACATATCAGAGGCGGTCTGGCAACGAAAGAAAAGTATGCGCACATTCATGGAGAATCGTAATAAATACATTGACTTCATTTCTTTAATACACTAGAATTTTACATAGGAAAACACGCCGACAGACGGTACATAGGAGGAAGGAAATGGAAAATGTAGTGATTTTGGATCACCCGTTGATTCAGCATAAAATTTCTATGTTGCGCGACAAGAATACAGGCACGAACGAGTTTCGTACGCTGGTAGAAGAAATTGCCATGCTGATGGGATTTGAGGCATTGAGAGATTTGCCTGTTGAAAATATTGAGATTGAGACTCCGATTGAGAAGTGTCAGGCTCCGGTGATTGCAGGAAAGAAGTTGGCGATTGTACCGATTCTTCGTGCAGGTCTTGGCATGGTTGGAGGCATTTTAAACCTTGTTCCAACCGCAAAAGTAGGACATATTGGTTTGTATCGTGACCCTGATACACATGAACCACATGAGTATTATTGTAAGCTGCCTGAGCCGATCGACCAGAGAACAATTCTTGTTGTTGACCCGATGCTTGCGACCGGTGGTTCCGGTGCAGACGCGGTGGCTATGATCAAGGAGCATGGTGGAAAGAATATCAAGTTTATGTGTATTATCGCAGCGCCGGAGGGCTTGGGAAAACTCCATGCGGAACATCCGGACATCCAGATTTATGTCGGTTCATTGGATCGCGAATTAAACGATCAGGCATATATCTGCCCCGGTTTGGGAGATGCCGGAGATCGGATTTTTGGTACAAAGTAATGAAGAATAATGTGATTTTGATTGGTATGCCAGGGGTGGGAAAGAGTACCTCTGGCGTTATTCTTGCCAAGGTGTTGAATTATGATTTTCTGGATTCGGATCTGGTGATTCAGAAGCAGATGGGAAAGCGTCTCAAGGAGATTATCAGGGAGCTGGGAGTGGATGGCTTCAATGCCATAGAAAACGAAATTAACAGCCGGATTGATGTGGAGTCAACAGTTATTGCGACCGGCGGAAGCGTTGTGTATGGAAAAGAGGCTATGGAGCATTTCAGGGGGATTGGCACTATCGTCTATCTGCGAATTGGCTATGAACAGTTGGATGAGCGTCTGGGTGATTTGGATGAGAGGGGCGTCGTTCATAAAAAGGGACAGACACTGCAGGATATTTATGAGGAGCGGACGAGGCTTTATGAAAAATATGCAGATGTGGTGGTGGACCTCGACCGGAAAAATGTGGCGGAAACGGTGGATGCTGTTTTGGAAGCAATCCGATAAACGAAAAGAACTCCCACAAGAGCTTCGATGACGTCCGTGTCATCCTCAAATGAGAGTTCCTTTATTTTAGGAGAAAATTAAAATTTAACTTTTAATTTAGATGCGTATATCAACATGATTTGTGATGCGCTTTGCATAAGAACTTAACTGTTTCATATATTCGGAATCTTTACCGAGCAGTGATTCAAAACTGGAACCACTGATATTTTTCGTGGCGCTGTTACTCATTTTCATGTATCCGGAGTCATCGATTCGGATACCGATGTCCTCAAGTTCGGAAGCATATTTTTTTGAGAGGTTCATTATGCTTTTATTTGCAGAAGAGATGGTTTTGTCTGTGGAAAGTTTGGTCGATTCCATCGTGTAATTGTAAGTGTCTACAAAGGCCCGAACCTTTTCTTCCAAATCTTCTTTTTCTGCGTTTTTAAAATCGTAATCCGCAAGACGCCGGACTGCCTGGCGTAGTGCTAAGGAATCCGCCTGATTGAGTTTCCCGGTCGTGGCGTTTCTTCGGTTTGTCTTTACCGATAGGGAACGATCATCTGTATAATTGTTTCGAAGTGCCAATGTGTTGGCGATCATAAATGAACTCATTTGAAATCCCTTTCCTTTTTGAATTCTTATTATATATATCGACGGTCTTTCAGAAAAATAAACCCTTTTCAACTTGTTATTTCGCTAAGGCTTTACTATAATAAACATGTCGCATTTATGTCGGCGACAAGTATATTTACGGAGGAAGAATATGGAACAGGAAAAGGTCATTGTTATCGACTTTGGTGGACAGTACAACCAACTTGTGGCAAGAAGAGTCAGGGAGTGCCAGGTTTACTGCGAGATTTATTCTTATAAGATAGATATAGAAAAGATTAAGGAAATGAATCCCAAGGGGATTATTTTGACGGGGGGACCAAATAGTTGTTATGAGGCGGACTCGCCATCTTACCAGAAGGAATTGTTTGAGTTGGGCATCCCTGTTCTTGGAATCTGTTACGGTGCGCAACTGATGATGCATAAGTTGGGCGGGAAGGTGATTACTCCTGAAGTGGGAGAATACGGAAAGACAGAGATTTTTTATGCGGCTGACGGCGTGTTGTTTGAAGGCGTTCCGGAGAAGTCCGTTTGTTGGATGAGTCATTTTGACCGGATCGCAGAGGCTGCTCCCGGATTTGTGGTGGTTGCGCATACGGCGGATTGTCCGATTGCGGCGACGCAGAATGTGGAGGCAAAACTTTACACGGTGCAGTTCCACCCGGAAGTACTGCATACACAGATGGGAACGCAGATGATTTATAATTTTGTCCGTAACGTTTGCGGATGTGCGGGTACTTGGAGAATGGATTCTTTCGTGAAAACGACAGTGAAGGAAATCCGCGACAAGGTTGGCGACGGGAAGGTTCTTCTGGCATTGTCCGGCGGTGTAGATTCCTCTGTTCTGGCAGCGCTTTTGGCAAAGGCGATCGGACCACAGCTCATCTGTGTATTTGTAGACCATGGTCTTCTCAGAAAAAATGAGGGGGATGAGGTGGAGTCTGTGTTTGGCCAAGGCGGAGAATTTGACATTCATTTTGTTCGCGTCAATGCGCAGGAAAGATATTATGCAAAGCTTGCCGGAGTGACAGAGCCGGAGAGCAAGAGAAAGATGATCGGAGAAGAATTTATCCGTGTATTTGAGGAGGAGGCAAAGAAGATAGGCGCCGTCGATTTTCTGGCACAGGGAACGATTTATCCGGATGTGGTAGAGTCGGGACTTGGCGGAGAATCTGCCGTAATCAAATCCCATCACAATGTCGGGGGACTGCCTGATTTTGTCGACTTTAAGGAGATTATCGAGCCACTTCGCAACTTGTTCAAGGACGAGGTTCGCAAGGTGGGTCTTGAATTGGGACTTCCGGAGTATCTCGTATTTCGTCAGCCATTCCCGGGTCCAGGACTTGGTATTCGAATTATCGGCGATGTGACGGCTGAGAAGGTAAAGATTGTTCAGGATGCGGATGCCATTTACCGCGAGGAAGTGGACAAGGCAGCCAGAGAGTTCAAGGAGACGAGCGGTGAGGAAGCACCGTGGATGCCAAATCAGTATTTCGCCGCGCTTACCAATATGCGTTCCGTGGGCGTCATGGGAGATGAGCGCACCTACGACTACGCAGTTGCTCTCAGAGCAGTTCGCACAGTCGACTTCATGACAGCAGAAGCATCCGAGATTCCATTTGCTGTATTGCAGACGGTGATGAGCAGAATCATCAATGAGGTGAAGGGCGTCAACAGAGTGATGTACGATCTGACGAGCAAACCACCGGGGACGATTGAGTTCGAGTAAGCGAAAAACGCTGGAAAGCCTTGAAAACAGGGCTCTCCCGGGCTTTTTCTTTTGTTCTGCTACTAAAATGCTACTAACAGCATTTCGGACAACTATTCTTATTCGCATTGTTTTATTTTTTAGATAGCTTTTCGTTGGGGCATCGGGATAACCTTTCCGGATGCCTTTTCCAATGTATCCAGAAGTGGATTGCTCATTGGAGGTTCCAGTGTCGGTGTAACCGGTGCATTGGCTGCAAGTTGTTCGAGATTGGTGACAAGTTCCTGCTGTTTGTGTGGAAACAGGTGGGAGTAGGTATTCAGTGTTGTGGATACCT
>CAYPAA010000058.1:0-7949 GCA_964408625.1 uncultured Roseburia sp.
CTGACTTACCCTTAGGATCGAAATCAGAACCACCCTTACCACCACCGATTGGAAGTGTTGTAAGACTGTTCTTGAAAATCTGCTCGAAGCCTAAGAACTTGATTACAGAAAGGTTTACAGAAGGGTGAAGTCTGAGACCGCCCTTGTATGGACCAATTGCTGAGTTGAACTGTACTCTATATCCACGGTTAACTTGTACTTTACCATTATCATCAACCCAAGAAACGCGAAACTGAATGATGCGCTCCGGCTCAACCATTCTCTCGATAATTCCCCATCTCTCCAATTCTGGATTTGCAGCGACAACCGGCTCTAATGACTCTAATACTTCTCTTACCGCCTGAAGAAATTCCTTCTGCTCTGCATTGCGGCTCTCAAGTCCATCATAAACTCTCTGTAAATAACTACTCTTGAATTCCATTTTGAATGTTTTCCTCCTAATAAAAATACTCCGACCTTGGTTTTTCACAAAATCTACGACCATTATACACTTCAACGTGATAAAGCGCAACGAATTTTTATACGCAATATTTAAACATTAATCTCGGCAGTCACACCAAGGATGTCCTTGTTAGCGTCAAGGATAGGTGCGATTACCTCTTCTAAGTACTTTTCTACCTGACGCGATGAACGTCCCACATACTTTTCAGGCTGCATCGTCGCTTCTAATTCCTCAAGTCCCATCGGAAATTCATCATCCGCGGCAATCAGTTCTAACAAGTTGTTTTCCTTACCGTCTACCTTGACCGTCTTACCCGCCTCCATGGAAAGCGTGCGAATCTTTTCATGTAAATCCTGACGGTTACCACCATTCTTAACGGCATCCATCATAATATTCTCAGTTGCCATAAATGGAAGTTCGCTGCGAAGTCTCTTCTCAACAACCTTTGGATAAACAACAAGACCATCCACGACATTCAGACATAAATCCAAAACGCCATCACAGGCCAGAAATCCTTCTGCAACAGAAAGACGCTTATTTGCCGAATCGTCAAGTGTACGCTCAAACCACTGTGTGGCAGAAGTAATCGCCGGATTCAACGCATCAATTATCACATATCTGGATAGGGAAGCGATTCGCTCACTTCTCATCGGATTGCGTTTATATGCCATAGCCGACGAACCAATCTGACTCTTTTCAAATGGCTCCTCAACTTCTTTTAAATGCTGAAGCAGACGGATATCGTTTGACATCTTATGTGCAGAAGCTGCAATACCGGCCAGTATATTACAAACACGTGTGTCAACTTTTCTGGAATATGTCTGTCCGGATACCGGGTAACACTGCTCAAATCCCATCTTCTTTGCAATCATCGGATCAATCTTATCGATTGTCTCATGATCCCCTTGGAACAACTCCAGAAAACTAGCCTGTGTACCTGTTGTCCCCTTTGAACCGAGAAGTTTCAAAGTAGAAAGAACATAATCCAAGTCTTCCAAGTCCATGACAAACTCATTTAGCCAAAGTGTTGCACGCTTACCGACTGTCGTCGGCTGTGCCGGCTGAAAATGCGTAAATGCCAATGTCGGCATATCCTTATACTCTCCCGCAAACTTTGCTAACTCGGCAATCACATTAATGAGCTTCTTGCGAATCAATGTAAGCGCATCCCGCATGATAATGATATCTGTATTGTCACCAACATAGCACGAAGTCGCACCCAGATGAATGATACCGGCAGCCTTTGGACACTGTTGTCCGAACGCATATACATGGCTCATAACATCATGACGAACCTGCTTTTCTCTCGCCTTTGCCACATCATAGTTGATATCATTGATATGCTCTTTCATCTCATCAATCATATCTTGTGTGATAACCGGCTTTCCATCCTGGCTAAGTCCAAGTTCCATCTCTGTCTCGGCAAGTGCAATCCAAAGTCTTCTCCAAGTAGAGAATTTCTTATCCGGAGAAAAGATATACTGCATTTCCTTGCTCGCATATCTTTCTGATAATGGGCTATTGTATCTATCTGTACTCATAACAACTCCTCTTTCTATTTTTTAATGTAAACTACGCACCGAGTTTCTTGCCTGTAAGCATCTCATATGCTTCTTTATACTTCGCAATTGTCTTTTCAATTACATCGTCCGGCAACAAATAATCGCTGTCCGGATTTGCCTTCAGCCAATCACGCACAAACTGCTTATCAAAAGATGGCTGTCCCTTTCCCGGCTCGTAGCCTTCCAATGGCCAGAAGCGAGAACTATCCGGTGTGAGCATCTCATCAGCAAGAACCACATTGCCGGACTCATCCAAACCAAACTCGAATTTTGTATCTGCAATGATAATTCCCTTTGTAAGTGCATAGTCCGCACACTTCTTATATAACTTCAAAGTACAGTCCTTAATCTGCGTTGCATAGTATTCTCCCTTGTCCGGATACTGCTTCTCAAGCACTTCTACAGACTGTTCAAAGGAGATATTCTCATCATGAAGACCGATTTCTGCCTTTGTGGATGGTGTATAAATAGCTTCCGGAAGTTTTTCTGATTCCTGTAAGCCCCTTGGCAAGGTAATGCCGCAAACGGTGCCATTCTCCTGATAACTCGCCCAACCGCTGCCTGTAATGTAACCGCGAACAATACACTCGATTGGGAGCATGGTAAGTTTCTTACACATCATAGACTTACCTGTATATTCCTCATTTTGGAAAAATTCCGGCATATCCTTTGTGTCCACGGAAATCATATGGTTTGGAACGATGTCTTTTGTGAAATCAAACCAGAACTTTGACATCTGTGTCAGAACAGTTCCCTTGTCAACAATCTTATTCTTCAAGATAACATCGAAAGCAGAGATACGGTCTGTTGCCACCATGATGATGCTGTCGCCGTTATCATATACCTCGCGTACCTTACCTTCTTTCATCGGTTTCATAAATGTGTCCTCCATCTCATTATTTCTTAATCAAAAGTGATTTTCCTGTCATCTCCTTCGGCTGTTCCATTCCCATAAGTTCAATCAGTGTAGGAACGATATCTGCCAAACAACCTCCCTCACGCAGACCATATGCCGGGTCCGCATTCACAAGAATAAATGGAACAGGGTTTGTTGTATGAGCCGTGAACGGAGCACCTGTCTCATAGTCAATCAGTTGCTCACAGTTTCCGTGGTCAGCGCAGATAAACATAGTTCCATCTACTGACTTCAATGCCTCTACTGCACGTCCGACACAAGTGTCAACAGCCTCCACTGCCGCAATCGCCGCAGGCACAATCCCTGTATGTCCGACCATGTCCGGATTTGCAAAATTGATAATAATCACATCGTACTTGTCTGATGTAATCGCATCACATAGTTTGTCACATACTTCATAGGCGCTCATCTCCGGCTTCAAATCATAAGTAGCTACCTTTGGAGAGTTGACAAGAATACGATCCTCGCCCTCGTTTGGCTCCTCTACACCGCCGTTAAAGAAAAACGTAACATGTGCGTACTTCTCTGTCTCAGCAATTCTAGCCTGTGTCTTACCATTTGCCGCCAAGAATTCACCGAATGTATTTTGAAGTTCCACCTTGTGGAATGCAACTTCTTTATTTGGAATTGTAACATCATATTCTGTAAAGCAAACATATGTCACATCCAAGCGCTCTCCTCGATCAAATCCGTCGAAATCGTCTGCACAGAATGCTCTTGTGATTTCTCTGGCTCTATCTGGACGGAAGTTGAAAAAGATGATGCTGTCCTTGTCGGAGATTTTGCCGATTGCCTGTCCATTCTCCGTAATCACCGTTGGTAAAACAAATTCATCGGTGACTTCCTCTGCATAAGATGCCTTCATGGCGCTGACAGCATCTGTCGCCTGCACACCTTCTCCCTTTGTCAAAGCCTCGTATGCCTTCTGAACGCGATCCCATCGATTGTCTCTGTCCATAACATAGTAACGACCGCAAAGACTCGCAATCTTGCCGACACCAATCTCTGCCATCTTCTGCTCTAATTCTTGTACAAAGGTCACTCCACTCGTAGGTGCCGTGTCACGTCCATCTAAAAATCCATGAACAAATACCTTCGTCACCCCTTCACGTTTTGCCATCTCCAACAACCCATAAAGATGTGTGTTATGGCTATGCACACCACCGTCTGATAACAGTCCATATAAATGTAAAGCGCTATCATTTGCCTTAGCATTTTCCATCGCTTTCTTTAACGCCGAATTCTCAAAAAATGATCCATCTTCGATTTCTTTTGTGATACGAGTCAACTCCTGATATACAATACGACCGGCGCCCATATTTAAGTGACCAACCTCTGAGTTACCCATCTGTCCATCCGGCAAGCCTACCGCCATACCACTTGCATATCCCTTTACAAACGGACAATTCTTCATCAATGCGTCAATATTGGGCGTTTTCCCTTCAAAAACAGCATTGGCTTCCTGTTTCTCATTCAATCCAAAGCCATCTAGTATCATTAAAACTGTCGGTTTTTTGCTCATCATTTTCTCCTCTTTCTTTCCTAATAATCCAATCTATTTTCTATTCTACTGTTAATATCATAAAATGCAATGGACACAATATCCAAAATTTAACGCAGAACTCCGCTTCTACTTGGCAACAACATAGCCATATTCATCCAAGGTTGCACCGCCTGAATAACTTCTGATATCTGCTAAAATTCGATTGTATCGATTTTCATCTTCCACAAGAGACAATTTTCCCTTCGCAAAATGGCACGGCAAAATTCTCGCCTGAATAGAACCGTCTGATTCCACAACCACCTGTGCCATCGCCGTATCATAATCTGCCGGCATTTCCGGGTCCTGCGAAAAATAAAAATTACCCAGACTATAAAAAACCGGAACACCATCGATAACATCCACACCCTGTAAACAATGTGTATGTCCGCCAACAATCGCATCAGCACCGGCCTCCACAAATGCCCTTGCCAACAATTCCTGGTCTCTGCCATAGTTATGGGTTCCCTCTGTCCCCCAATGGACAAAACAAATCACATAATCCGCATTTTGTTTTGCTTTTTGAATCGCATTTACATATCGAAGAGGACTCAGCGTTTTCAATACGCCTGCAGAATTCTCCGTCGCTTCTTTTGTATACTTAGTACTTCGCTCTATCTGTGTCGCTGCAACAATGGCTATCTTTTTGCCATTTGCGATAAAGTAAACAGGTTCAGACGCTTCGTCTATATTTCTTCCCGCACCAATCACGGGAATTCCATTCTCAGTAAGCGTATCCAACGTATCTAATAATCCAATCTCACCATAATCATATACATGATTGTTTGCAAGACCGGCCACATCTGTTCCCATAAGGTCTAGGCTATCACAGTATTTCGGGTCTGCACGGAACGTATAATCTTTTCCTTTCAACGCTTCCCCACGCGTCGTATAGGCAAACTCATTATTCACAACCATAATATCGCTCGACTTCATCTCCGAAAGAAGATTCGCGTCTATGCATTCCGTCAGATCATCGTCAACGCTATGAAAATACGTCGTTGTTCCCACGCCCTCTGCAAGTGAAAAATCACCTGTAAAATCCATGACAACCTGATAAGGCGATTCACATGTTTTTACATAGGTTTTTTCATGATCGACACCATGTATACCCATGTCATTGCAATAGTTGTACCATAGAACATGTATACTACTGCCGGTGATATCAAACCAAACATCCGCCTTATCCAGCTCTGCATACGCCGCGATATTCTCAATCGCTTCCACTCCATAGTTCCCCGTAAACCAACTGAGAAACTCCTCGTCAATCGGATGGTTCCCTATAAATGCTTTTGTACTTTTATTTAATATGGCATCATATGCTTCATCAACATTTGAAATGTCCAGAAGTTGCTTCTCTGCTTGTACTTTGTTTGTCTCATGGTGTAAATATCTTGGAATCCATGTGTATCCAAACAAAAAATACCAAACTGTCGCAATCACCAGTACCACAAACGCTGTGGCACAGATACCAACAATATGATTATTTTTCTTCATCTAGTTTTTTTTGAACACGAGTAGCAGCTTCCCTGGCACCTTCATTGTCCTGTTCCGCTGCCATTTGATAATACTTAAGCGCTGTCTCGTAGTTCTGTTCTACCCCTATCCCATTTTCATATAAGTAACCAAGATTAATCTGCGCTGCAGCATATCCTTGCATCGCTGATAACTTGTGATAATAGATTGCCTGATCCACATCAGCATCTACACCGGTGCCCTTGTAGTACATATAGCCCAACTGATTCAGTGCCGGCGCATATTCCTGTTCCGCCGCTTTTGCATACCACTTACAAGCTTCCTTATAATCACGTTCTTTCACACCATAGCCATTTTCATACATCAAACCGACATAATACTGTGCCATGGCATATTCATTTTCAGCACTCTTCTTGAATAAAGAAAGTGCTTTCTCATAATCCTGTTCAACACCTTTTGCATCAACATACATGACGCCTTGTCTTGTCTTTGCCGCATCTGTTAGATATGCGTCATAAATGGACAAATCCTTCATATTCGCAACCTGCTCATACAGTTCTATCGCCTTTGTCGGATCGGACTCAACACCAATGCCATCCTCCAAACAGTACGCCATATAATAGGTACTGAGTGGTGACTTTGTATCATACGCTTTCGCAATAAAGCGATAGGCTGCCACGGAGGAATCCAGTTCTTCCCTATCTGCCTCTTCCTCTGCTTCATCCGAAATTTCCTGCAAGTCAAATCCTGTATATCCCGCCAACAGCGCGCGTCCTATCCCCACATATGCATCTGTATAACCCTGCTTTGCTGCCTCTTCAAAAAAAACATATGCCTGTTCGAGATTGCTTTCGCCCAGAATGCCATTTAAGTACATATTGCCCAAAGCATTCAATGCCTCACCACTTCCGGCTGCGGCTGCTTTTTCGTACCATTCTTTTGCCATCTCATAATTCTGCCCTTTTTCAGCAGTACCATAATCATAACGATTGGCCAATTCTATCTGTGCTTCCAAAACTCCATCCAGCCCGTATACTTCCAATTCTTTATCATACAAATCTGCATAGACAACCGGCTGTTCTACTTTTTCGCTCGCATCATTCGCAGGCTTGTCCTCTTTCTTTGTACAACCACCTAAGATGACGGCAACAAGTAGTAGACAAACCATATAGTTCCATTTCATAAAGCCTTTCCTCCTACGGTGGTATTCTATCATAAAAACAGGTCCTAGACAATAAAATATTGGGGTCAAGCCATATAGCCTAACCCCAAAATAGAAAAAGGAATTTAATTATTTATAGTTAACGATTTTACCAAAGTCTGCTTTCAAAGAAGCGCCACCTACAAGACCGCCATCGATGTCCGGTTTTGCAAATAATTCTGCTGCGTTACCGGCATTTACAGAGCCGCCATACTGAATGCGAATTGCTTCGGCTGTAGTTTCATCATAAACTTCCTTGATACACGCACGAATTGCTCCACAAACTTCCTCAGCCTGATCCGAAGTAGCTGTCTCGCCTGTACCAATAGCCCAGATTGGTTCATATGCGATAACTGCTTTCTTTGCCTGATCTGCTGTAACATTTTGGAATGCAATCTTAATCTGCATGCGAATCCACTCAATGTAGATTCCCTGTTTTCTCTGGGTCAAAGACTCTCCACAGCAGATAATCGGTGTAATACCATGCTCGAAAGCCTTTAAAACTTTCTTGTTTACGGTCTCATCTGTCTCTGCGAAGTACTCTCTTCTCTCAGAGTGACCAAGTACAACGTACTCAACCCCTGCATCGGTCAACATGTTAGGTGCGATTTCACCTGTAAAGGCACCGCTCTCCTCAAAATACATATTCTCAGCACCAATGTGAATGTTCGTACCCTTTGCTGCCTCTACCGCCGGAATGATATCGATTGCCGGTACACAAAAGACGACATCCACATCATCGTTTGCTACTAAAGGCTTTAATTCCTGAATCAGTGCAACTGCCTCACTTGGAGTCTTATTCATTTTCCAGT
>CAYPAA010000059.1:0-7448 GCA_964408625.1 uncultured Roseburia sp.
TTCAAGGAGTTAGAACAAAAAATATTTGCATACGTATGTGAACTTGGAAGAGAAACTCCCGTGCCAACGATTACTTGACACAAACGAGAATCGCTGACGGTGGCGTGTTTTCGCCCATTTTATGGTATAATGACAAAAAATAAGATGGAGATAGTAGTATGCAGGCGACAAAATGTTTATACGATGAAAAACCATATGAGGTTACTTTTACAGCGAAGGTGATATCTTGTGAGAAAAAGAATGAGGGGGAAACATATGAAGTTGTGCTGGATCAGACCATGTTTTTCCCAGAGCAGGGAGGACAGACGCCGGATCGAGGCATCTTAGGCGGCGCACAGGTGCTGGATGTGCAAATCAAAGACGGCGTCATCACGCATAAAGTAAATGCTTCGCTTGAAGTGGGACGCGAAGTCGAAGGTGAAGTGGACTGGGCGTATCGTTTCAGCAACATGCAGCAGCATACGGGCGAGCACATTTTTTCAGGCAGTGTATATGCGAAATATGGATATCAGAATGTGGGATTTCACCTCAGTGATTCGAGTGTGACAATGGATTTTGATGGCCCGCTTTCGGCAGAACAGGTTGAAGAACTTGAGACGATTGTGAATCAGCGAATCTATGAAAACATTGCGGTGGAGGCAAGCTTCCCATCCGACGAAGAACTTGCCCGGATGCAGTATCGCAGCAAAAAAGAATTGGAAGGTCCGATTCGCATTGTCACCATACCCGGCGTCGATGTGTGTGCCTGTTGCGCACCGCATGTGCAGCATACCGGAGAAATTGGTATTTTTAAGGTGATGAATGCACAAACTTATAAAGGCGGCGTTCGCATCAGCTTTTTATGCGGATACCGTGCACTGGCTGCAATCCGAAGGCAGGACGAGATTGTGACGGCATTGACAAGGCAGTTGAGTACAAACACGGAAGAATTGCCAAAACGCGTAAAACGGCTTGTCAGCGAGGAACAGCAGATGCGCTATGAACGAAATCAGATGAAGGAACAGATGATGATGGAAAAAATCAACGCTCTGCCGAAAGGACAGGAGGATGTGATTTTTTTTGAGGAAGGACTTGAGGCAAAGGTGATGCGAAACCTGGTAAATGACATGGTAGATAAGCACCCCGGAATATGCGCTGTCTTTTCCGGAAATGACGAGAGTGGATACCAATTTATTCTGGGCAGTCAGTCGAGGGACTGCAGACAGATAGCGAATGAGCTTAGGGAAACATTCTATGCAAAAGGGGGTGGAAGTGATAAAATGGTGCAGGGAAATGTCGAGGCTTCCGAAGATGCCATAAGGACATTTTTTGCACAATAGAATAAGGGAGAATACATGGAAGAGCAACAAGAATTTAAACCTTATGTTCCGGCTGACAAAGTGATGCCTGAGATTACAGTCGCTTCTGTTATCGTCGGTGTTTTGTTGGCGGTATTATTTGGTGGCGCAAATGCATATTTGGGTTTGCGCGTGGGTATGACAGTTTCCGCTTCTATTCCGGCAGCGGTTATCTCTATGGGGATCATTCGTGTGATTATGAGAAGAGATTCGATTCTGGAGAACAACATCGTTCAGACGATTGGTTCTGCCGGTGAATCTGTAGCGGCCGGTTCCATTTTTACGTTGCCGGCATTATTTATGTGGGCGGCAGAAGAGGGGACAGAAATGCCTTCTTTGGTTGAGATTGCATTGATTGCATTGATCGGTGGTGTTTTGGGTGTTTTGTTTATGATTCCGCTTCGCAGTGCATTGATTGTACAGGAGCACGGAAAACTGCCTTATCCGGAAGGACAGGCTTGTGCCGGGGTACTGATTGCCGGTGAGGAAGGCGGTGCAAAGGCAGGTACTGTTTTTGCAGGACTCGGTATTGCGGCACTTTATAAGTTCATTGCAGATGGGCTGAAGGTTTTCCCAAGTGAGGTTGATTTCGAAATCAAGGGATATCAGGGGGCCGGTTTTGGTGCCGATGTACTGCCTGCACTTCTCGGAGTCGGTTACATCTGTGGTCCCAAGGTTTCCTCTTATATTTTAGCAGGTGGTACGGTAGCGTGGTTTATGATTATGCCGCTGATTGCTATGTTTGGCGGTGATGCAGTGATTGCTCCTGCCACAGCACCCGTTTTGGAACTCGGTGTTTGGGGATTATGGTCTAACTATGTGCGATATATCGGCGCCGGCGCCGTTGCAACAGGCGGCATCCTGAGCCTGATAAAATCCTTACCGCTGATTGTGAAGACATTTACACAGGCGATAAAAGGGTATGGAAAGAAAGCGGATGTTGCTGAGTCAAGAGTGACAAAAGATATTTCCATGACGGTCGTGGTTTTGGCCGTTGGTATCCTCGCGATTGTGATGTGGTTACTTCCGGTCATTCCGGTGAGTCTGCTTGGAGCCATCATCATCATTATCTTTGGCTTCTTTTTCGCCACAGTATCGTCTCGTATGGTAGGACTTGTAGGAAGCTCAAACAATCCGGTATCCGGCATGGCGATTGCGACGCTTTTGATTTCATCAGCCATTCTCAAGGCGACAGGTACGATTGGTATGGCAGGTATGGTTGCGGCGATTACCATCGGCTCTATTATTTGTATCATTGCCGCGATTGCCGGTGACACTTCGCAGGATTTAAAGACGGGGTATATCGTTGGTGCGACGCCTTATAAGCAGCAGATGAGTGAGTTAATCGGTGTTGTTACCGCAGCTCTTGCCGTTGGTGGTGTATTGTACTTATTAAATGCGGCATGGAGTTATGGTTCGGCTGAATTGCCGGCGCCGCAGGCTACACTGATGAAGATGGTAGTGGAAGGTGTTATGGGCGGCAATCTCCCATGGACGCTTGTATTTACCGGTGTTGCCATTGCTATTGTCGTTTCCATTTTACAGATTCCGGTGCTTCCGTTTGCAGTTGGCTTGTATTTGCCGATTCATTTGAGTACACCGATGATGGTCGGTGGCTTGATTCGTCTCTACTTCAACAGGAAGAAGGGTATTTCTGAGGAAGAAAGGACGGAGTCTGTGGAGCGGGGTATTCTTTATTCATCCGGTTTGATTGCCGGTGAAGGATTGGTTGGTATCCTGCTTGCAGTGTTTGCAATTATTCCGGTCGGCGCAGGTTCGTTGGGCGATGTCATCAACTTGTCCGGAAGCATTAACCTTGGAAATATCGGCGGGCTTGTGTTCTTCGCGGCGTTATGTGCCACACTGATTTTTTTTATCAATAAAAAGAGGGAATAAAAACAGAATGGTAAAACAGCAGGAGAATTTTCTCGATTATGTGCCAAAGCACAACTCGCTTTTTGATTATCAGGAGAACAGGGCGGGCAACATCGAGGTGAAGGTTCACAATAAAGGATTGTTTCATAGAATTGCACAGGTGTTTGCAAAGCGGCCGAAGTATAGTTATATCGAGTTGGATACATTCGGCAGTTTCGTCTGGAGACAAATGGACGGTGCGCGTACTGTTTACGACATTGGTGCATTGGTAAAAGCAGAGTTTGGAGAAAAAGCAGAGCCTCTTTATGAGCGTTTGTGTGAATTTATAAAAATCCTTCATAAAAACCATTTTGTTGTATATAAAAATAACATTAAGGAGAAACAATCATGAAAGTATTATCAGAATTAGAACCTACAAATGTATTTGGATACTTTGAGGATATTTGTAACATCCCACATCCATCCTACAAAGAAGAAAAAATCAGCGATTATCTGGTGGCGTTTGCAAAGGAGCATGGTTTGGAGTATTACCGGGATGACATCTATAATGTCGTGATGATTAAGGAGGCAACACCGGGATATGAGGATGTAGAGCCGATTATCATTCAGGGGCATATGGATATGGTTGCGGAAAAGAAACCGGACTGTACAAAGAACATGGAGGAGGAAGGTCTGGACCTCGCAATTGACGGAGACTTCGTCTATGCAAAAGATACGACGCTCGGCGGGGATGACGGTATTGCAGTTGCTTACGCGCTTGCAATTTTGGATGACGACAGTTTGGAGCATCCGCGGTTGGAGTTTGTATGTACGGTATCAGAGGAAGTTGGTATGGAGGGTGCCGCAGGTCTTGATGTGTCCATGCTCAAAGGGAAAAAACTTTTGAATATCGACAGTGAGGAAGAAGGCATTATGCTTGCAAGCTGTGCGGGAGGATGCAGTACAAAGGTTATGCTACCGGTTGCGCGTGAGGATAAGACCGGTGTAAAGATGACAGCGCAAATCAGTGAGTTGTCAGGCGGACACTCCGGTGTCGAGATTCAGAAAGAAAGAGCAAATGCAAACTGTGTTATGTCCCGTGTTTTGAGAGAGTTAAACAAGGTGAGTGAGGTATCTTTGCTCACTATGGATGGTGGAAAGAAAGACAATGCAATTCCAAGAGACAGCAAGGCGGAGATTGTGGTTTCCGATGCGGAGGCAGTGACAAAGCGGTTTGATGAGATCGTATCGGAAATCAAAAAGGAATATGCCTCGTCAGATCCGAATATGAACATTACGCTCACAAAGGATGGAGAGATTACGTCAAAGGGCGTGGGCGTAGCGGATACAGCTAAGGCGATAGCGCTGATTCAGGCGCTGCCAAATGGCATTATGCGTTATAGCCGGGATATCGAGGGATTGGTAGAGACTTCTTTGAACCTTGGTATTCTGACACTGGGGGAGAGCGAACTTGTTCTTCACTATGCGCTTCGCAGCTCTGTTGACAGTGCAAAGGAAAACTTGTTGCAGCGGTTGATTTGTGTCGCAGATGCGTTTGGCGCCACTGTGGAGACGAACGGCTATTACCCTGCATGGGAGTTCAAAAAAGAATCTCAACTTCGCGATGATATGGTTGCTGTCTATGAAAAGATGTTTGGTGAAAAGCCGACAGTGGAGGCTGTTCATGCGGGGCTTGAGTGCGGTATTTTATCAGGCAAAATCCCGGGACTTGATTGTGTGTCTATGGGACCAAACATATATCATATTCATACGACGGAGGAAAAACTTAGCATCAGTTCGACAAAGAGAATGTACGACTATGTTGTAGAGGTGCTTCGATGCAAATAAAACATTGCATATTTTGTGGTAAACATGGATAAAGTTGTTCCATTGGTGAAAAACTATCAAATCTAAATTCCCGGCGTGATATAGTAAGGATACAAGTTAGTACCCAATATAGTTTTTAAAAAAGGAGAAGAAAAATGGATTTGAATCTGAGACCAGCTAATGAATGTAAATTTGACGCAGTATCTTTGGGTGAGGTGATGCTGCGTCTTGACCCGGGCGAGGGGCGAATTCGCACGGCACGACAGTTCCGCGCTTGGGAAGGTGGCGGAGAATACAATGTTATCCGCGGACTTCGCAGATGTTTTGGTATGAACACAGCAGTGATTACAGCATTTGCGGATAATGAAGTTGGTATGCTTATGGAAGATTTTATTCTTCAGGGTGGTGTTGACACGTCGCTCATCAAGTGGATGGAGACGGATGGTATTGGGCGAATCTGCAGAAACGGAATTAATTTCACGGAACGCGGCTTTGGTATCCGTGGCGCGGTGGGATGTTCCGATCGTGCAAATACAGCGATTTCCAAAGCGACACCAAAGGATTTTGATTTTGAAAAAATTTTTGGTGAGCTGGGTGCACGTTGGTTACACACCGGCGGTATTTATGCAGCACTTTCGGAGCAGTCCTGTGAGACTGTAATTGAGGCGATTAAGACGGCGAAAAAATATGGAACGATTGTGTCTTATGATTTGAACTATCGTCCATCAATGTGGAGTGCAATTGGTGGTCAAAAGAAGGCACAGGAAGTGAACAAGGAAATTGCCAAGTATGTCGATGTCATGATTGGCAATGAGGAGGATTTCACGGCTTGTTTGGGCTTTGAAATTGAAGGAAATGATGCAGACCTCAAAGAATTAAATCTGGATGGATATAAGAAAATGATCAATGAGGCTGCAAAGGCGTATCCAAACTTTAAGGCAGTTGCAACAACACTCCGCGAGGTTAAGACTGCGACAGTAAATGACTGGAGCGCAATCTGCTGGGCAGATGGTGAAATCTACAAGGCGAAGGATTATAAAGGACTTGAAATTATGGATCGTGTTGGCGGTGGCGATTCCTTTGCATCCGGTCTGATTTACGGTTTGATGACGACGGGCGATGCGGAACTTGCCGTAAACTACGGCGCAGCGCATGGCGCACTTGCGATGACAACACCGGGCGATACCACAATGGCTAGAAAGAAAGAAGTAGAAGCGATTATGGGTGGCGCCGGTGCGAGAGTCCAAAGATAAATAAAATGTATAATTTTGACAGCGTTAAAGAATAAAAAGTTTTCGCACTAAATAATGCGGATTGCTTTAGAAAATCCTCCAGAATCGGTAAAATTAAAAAAAGAATTTTACGCACTGGAGGAAATCAATGAAAAAAAGAAATGAGTGGGTTACAAAGGCAATCAAACGCAGAAGAAAAGGGGAAGACAGAGGAACTGCCTGTATGGATTGAAGAAATGACAGATCCAAGGCATCCGTCCTATACCATATACAGCCAGTCGGACTTATTTTATATGGGGCTGCTGAAAAATATATGTGGTGTAAAAACAATGCATTCCATGGAAGAACAGTTTAACGAGAAGAGATGCATAGAGACGCTCCGTATTTTATCGGGAGATAAAGAATAAAATGAAATGCCGCACAGCGATACTCTGAATTATTATCTGGAAAACCTCTCTCCCGGGTGCCTTGCAGAACTTAGAAAAAAACTGATAAAGAACCTGATCCGTATGAAGAGTTTCCAAAGAGGGAAGCTTCTGGGACAGTACTGGGGGTCATACTGGATGGGACAAAAGTAAAAACGTATTATCATAAAGTGCTTGAGGCAAAGCTGGTGCTGTCGGATAAGATCGTGATCAGTCTGGATACAGAATTTATTGAGAATGAAAATGAGGATGTATCAAAACAGGATTGTGAAATCACAGCTGCAAAACGTTTGTTAAAGCGCGTGGCAAAAGATTATCCGAGGCTTCCGATTTGCATTCAGGGGGATAACCTCTATGCTACGGAATCTATTATGAAGATATGCCGTCAGAAGAGATGGAAATACATATTTACACACAAGGCAGCCAGACAGAAGTTGTTGGACGAGAGTTATGAATGGATTCGGCAGGAAAAGAAGAAACCGCCAATCTATTCAGCTACACCTATGAGATCGAAACAGAGGGAAAAAACAGCAATGCCATGAAGAACCATTATCTGCTGACACAAATAGCAGATATCATAATGCAGATATATCTGGCATGGAATCCGCTGAGGAGAGAGATAAAGCAGAGCATAAAAAATACATCCTCACGGTTATTGGAAAGTTTTCGCAGACAACCCATAACAGATGAAGATGTATTATACATCCAGCGATACACAACAGTGTATCTTGAATAACAAGATAATTATAGCAAAGGTGGCGGTAGAATGGAAT
>CAYPAA010000060.1:0-6082 GCA_964408625.1 uncultured Roseburia sp.
CGCCCTTAGCTACAGGACACATGTTTTCAACTTCCTTTGTGTAAATCATTTTGAAACTCCTTTCGTAATACATAAAAGATGTATGTTATATTTATTCCAGCCATGCTGTGAATAGTCCGTGATTATTTTCGCATATTTTAAAGTATTCGTCTAGTGGTTTTACCAAAAATTACTGCTTTGTCACAATGTCATCTTCCGCCTTAAAAATGGAATTTTCCGGAACCACGCCACGCACACTGGAAAGCGGATAAACATTGGAATTTGGTCCAATCACGGTTCCGGGATTCAACACACTGTTGCATCCAACCTCCACATAATTTCCAAGCATCGCGCCGAATTTTTTAAGCCCGGTTGCCAACTGCTCTCCTGCTGCTTTATCCTTTACAACGACAAGCGTCTTATCTGACTTTACATTTGATGTGATAGAGCCTGCCCCCATATGAGACTTGTATCCCAAAATGGAATCGCCCACATAGTTGTAATGCGGCACCTGCACACTGTCAAAGATTACAACATTCTTTAACTCCGTCGAATTTCCGACTACAGAACCTTTTCCCACAATCACATTGCCGCGGATAAAAGCACACTGGCGAATCTCCGCATCCTCATCGATAATAAGGGGGCCGTTTAGCGACGCGGTAGGTGCCACTGTCGCCGACTTTGCAACCCAGATATTCTCACCGCGTTCCTCGTAGACATTCTCATCCAAAGTCTCACCCAATGCCACAATGAAATCTCCAATCTTTGGAAGTGCCTCCCAAGGATATTGGAGACCGTCAAACAAATCCTTTGCTATCGTCTTTGTCAAATCATACATATTTGAAATCTTGCACTGTTCCATATAAAAAACCTCCTACTTATAGTACTGCGCCGTCGTCTGATACATGTGCTGCATCGCATATTGATTATTGTTTGCCAGCACGCGCGCTGTATTGCGCTTGATAAAGCTTTCTAATTTTTCCATATACTCTTCCGAAGTGATGGCACCGCCTGACACCTGCGTCAACCCCTTCTCCCAACTGGCTGTCAGCTCCGCGTTGAGAAGCGATGGAATCGACACATTGACCACATCATAAATCATCTCGCCCATCAGTGTCGGCGTGTAAATCTGTGTCTTTTTATTCAGTGCAATATATTTGTTGTTTACGAGTTTCTTTAATATCTCTGCGCGCGTCGCGGATGTGCCAATACCACTGCCCTTGATCTGCGCACGAAGTTCTTCGTCCTCAATCAGTTGACCCGCATTTTCCATTGCAAGAATCATCGCGCCGGAATTGTAGCGCTTCGGCGGAGAAGTCTCACCCTCTTTTATCTGCATGCCCGTCACAGAAACTGCGTCACCCTTTTTTATGTTCGCAACAATCTCTGCGATGTTCGCATTCATTGCCTCATCATCTTCAGCACCTTCTGCGCGCTCTGTATCCTCCTCGCCACTCTGCTTTTTCTTGCGGAAAGAATACGCCATCACTGCCTGATAGCCGGGTTCCTTCAAATACTTTTCGGAGGCAAAAAAATACTCACCACCAACCTTCACGGTGAGATTTAGTTTCTCATAGATAGCGGCCGGGAAGAAGATAGCTAAAAACCTGCGCACAATCGCCTCATACACATAGATGACTCTCGTATTTATCCCCTTGAGCGCCCCGAGTCCCTGTCCAGTCGGAATGATGGCATAGTGATCTGTGATTTGTTTGTCATTGACATATCTTGTTTTTGCCAGTCCCTCGTATGTCCTGTCATTTAATATCTGCTCAGCAAAATCCTTTACACCGGGAATGCCGCGAAGACCGGCGATGTTTTTATGTATCTCCTTTGCAACTGCAGTAGAAAGAACTCTGGCATCCGTTCTTGGATATGTCACCAGTTTCTTTTCGTACAGTTCCTGCACGATTGCAAGCGTCTCATCCGGGCTAATCTTGAAAAACTTAGAGCAGTCATTTTGAAGTTCCGCCAAATTATATAAAAGCGGCGGATTCTTCTTTTCTTTTTTCTTCTCTATTTTCTCAATCGTACCGTCTGCCTTCCCCAGCATACGCTCCTCCTCATCAAAGACTGCTGTCCCTGCCGGCACGCCAAGCGTCTCCTCAATGAGTGTCACCGCTGAAGCCTTTTCTTTGAATCCGTTTTCCTTATAGAGAAGCGGCGAATTCTCATATTTTGAACCGACGACACTCTTCCACTCCATCGCAAGTTTTGCGCCTGCCACGTCCACATCGGACAGCACACGATAAAACGGCGTCTTCACAAAGTCGCGAATCTCCCGTTCCCTGCGAACAATCATGCCGAGCACGCAGGTCATGACACGACCTACGGACACGACACAGTATTTTTCGTTCAAAAAACTTGCCATTGAATTTCCGTAGAGAATGGACAACAGGCGGGAAAAATTGATACCCATCAGATAGTCCTCCTTTGCACGCAGGTAAGCCGCCGCAGAAAGATTGTCATACTCGGACAAATCCTTTGCCTCCTTCACGCCGCGAAGAATCTCCTCCTCCGTCTGCGAATCAATCCATACGCGCTTGCGCTGCTTGCCGCTCACGCCTGACATCTGTTCCACCAGACGATAGATATACTCTCCCTCACGTCCCGAGTCCGTACAGACATAAATGGTCTCCACATCCTCCCGGTTCATCAGCCCCGACACAATGCCATACTGTTTTGAAGCGCTTCCGATGACTTCATACTTAAACTCCTGTGGTAAAAACGGAAGTGTGTCCAACCGCCACTTTTTATATTTTTCGTCGTAGGCATCCGGATAACTCATCGTCACCAAATGACCCACACACCAGGTCACGATAATACTGTTCCCTTCCATATAACCATCGCGCCTTGTAAGCTGTTCCCCGAGCACCGCGCCAAACTGCTGCGCCACACTCGGTT
The DNA here is from genome assembly GCA_964408625.1 of uncultured Roseburia sp. GTDB lineage: Bacteria > Bacillota > Clostridia > Lachnospirales > Lachnospiraceae > Pararoseburia. Next base: position 2,884 of record CAYPAA010000060.1, read on the forward strand.
TCTCTGCAATAAATAAGGACTTACCCATACATCAACTTCCTTTTATAATTCCGTCATATCGACCAAAACAATCTCTTTGTTTTCCTCTGCAAGGTCCACCAGACGCTTATCAAATTTCTTTGCTGAGAAAAGATAAATCACCCTTGCAGAAATCTTTGCCCTCTTCATCTGTACAAGCAAATCTTCGTAGTTTTCATAAGATAGTTCCGCCTCTTTCCAGTTGCAGATACCAACCACATTTTCCCTTTGCTCGTTCTGACCTATCACGTCGATTGTCCCTTTCTTTCCAACCCAGGTTCCCATCTTTGTCAACTTGATAGGCACCTGTCCGACCTGATTCAGCAACTGTAAATATTCAGTACACACGCTCACAAAATACTGACCCAAATAGTCATCCAAATTGTCTTTGATATGCGCATCATAGAATTCCTCCGGTGTCATCATATACAAATCAGATAGGTTTGGATAGATAAAGGTAAACCAGAAATTCACATAATGGTTGCGAATATGATAGATGCCCTTCTTGGCATTATCCCATCCACCGGTCTCAAAGGAAACCACCTTTTCAATCACATCAAAAGCAGCCAGATTTTTCATATAAACACTGATTTTCGCCCTTGAGTACCCCGTGCTTGCAAACAAGTCATTCAACTTTTCATTGCCGGCGGCAATCGATGCTAAAATGGTATCATAGACAGACAACTCCCGGAGTTCACCGCGAATATAATCTTCCGCCTCTGAAAATAAAAATCCGTTTGGATGCAGGATATTATTACAAATGTTTTCTTTAATGGATTTCTTTCCGTTCCAACGATTCAAATATGCCGGCACACCACCGATGATGCCGTATGTCTCAACACACTGCGCAACAGAATACTCCGGAAATGCACGAACAACATCCAAGAAATTCATATCATCCAATTTCATGCATCCGTCCACTTTTGACATGCCGTCTCCAAAGCATGCCGGCATTTCTTTTTCTGTCCACGGAATCGCCTGACTACAGAGCAGAATCATGACAGGCCCCGGATACAATTTCTTAGCCTTTAATTTCAGAATACTCTCCAAAAACGTCGCATCTTTCTTTGCAATCAAATCAAATTGATCAACCACAACAACCAGCTTTGATGGATTCCCACTTTTGATTCGATTGAAGCATTCGTCATAGGTATCCTTCGTAAGACTGACGCGAAACTGCTTTCCTATCTCCTTTTGCATTTGCCGTAGTTGCTCCTGCAAAGACGCATTTCTTGCATGATAATAAAAATGCTTCTTATCTCTGCAAAAGAGTTTTAAAAGCATCTCCATTCCACAGTCAGCACGCCCATACAGCACATATAACTGGTTTCCCGACTGCTGATACAACGCCTCTAATTTTTTCAATTCTGTCACTCTTGAAATCATAACTTACTCCAAAAATCTTTTCATTTGCTAAATCTTCATTTAAGAAGTCACACATTTTATTATAACGAAAATCAAAGGAAAGCACAAGACCGACTGGTGGGCATCCTGCGAATGTGCTATAATGTTTCTATCAAAATATCGGTGGCAGGATGTACCATCGGTTTATCACTATGTTAGGAGGTACTCTATGTTTGAATTTACAAAAGATTGTCTCATCGGCACAGACGCCCTTGACAATGACCACAAGCATCTTTTTGATTTAATCAACCGGGGAGTCGAGTTGCTTAACAACAATTTCATACAGGATAAATACGACGCCATCAAGGCGCTTTTCGATGAATTGTTTGAATACGCGAATTTACATTTTTCCCGGGAAGAAGAATATATGGTGAGCATACGGGACCCGGAGATTATTCTACAGCGCGTACAGCACGACCATTTTCGCTCAATGGTCTGGGAATTGAGTTCTAAGACACTGGAGACAGACGACGCGCAGCAGGAAGTTTTGAGAGATACCTTGACCTTCCTCGCAAAGTGGCTCTATCAACATATTCTGGGAAGCGATATCATGATTGGAAAACTGGAGCCGCTGGATGAATGGATGATGCGGGAGAATCCTTGTGAATTCACAGAAGAATACTTAACCGGTGTCGCACTGATTGACGAGGAGCACCGCATGCTCTTTTCCATCACCGGCCAAGTGGTGGATCTGGTGCGGGCAGGAGTGTCCTATTCCGATATCCCTGAAGTCATCCGTATTCTGGGTGAACTTCGAGAGTACACAAAGCATCACTTTACCGACGAGGAAGATTATATGAAAAGCATTGGATACGAAGGACTGGAAGCGCAACAGCGGGCGCATGCGGCATTTATCGCAGAGTTGGATGAGATTGACGAAATGCAGCTGTACCAACGGCCGGACGAGTATCTGGAAAGTCTTACCGAATTTTTGTTGGGATGGCTCATCAACCACATCTTAAAAGCAGACAAATGCATTCCGGCATAAAAATACCACAGGGGATGCTCTCTGTGGTATTTGTCTTTCTTTGTCTTATTTCTTTGTAATGTATCCCTGTGCCTTGAGAAGTTCCGCGCAAAGGACTGCTCCGCCCGCTGCGCCACGAACGGTGTTGTGGGAAAGACCTACAAACTTCCAATCGTATACGGCGTCCTCACGGAGACGGCCAACACTGATTCCCATTCCATTCTCATAGTTTACGTCCATGCAAATCTGTGGACGGTCATCCTCCTGCATATAACGGATGAACTGCTTTGGTGCGCTGGGAAGACCTAACTCCTGTGGAGTACCGGAGAAATTCTCCAAAGCAGCAATCAACTGTTCTTTGGTAGGGTTCTTCTTGAATTTCACAAATACGGCTGCCGTGTGTCCGTTCAAGACCGGAACGCGAATGCACTGACAAGTAATCACCGGTGAAGTAGCCGGAACAATCTCCCCTTTTTCCTCATCGATGTGTCCCCAGATACGAAGTGGCTCTTTCTCACTCTTCTCCTCCTCACCGCCGATGAATGGAATGATGTTTCCTTCCATCTCCGGCCAGTCCTTAAATGTCTTACCTGCACCTGAAATTGCCTGATAGGTAGTCGCGACTACTTCATATGGCTCAAATTCCTTCCATGCGGTAAGTACCGGTGCGTATGACTGAATGGAGCAATTCGGCTTCACTGCGACAAAACCTCTTGTTGTTCCAAGCCTCTTCTTCTGATACTCGATCACCTTCATATGGTCTGGATTAATCTCAGGCACCACCATAGGCACATCCGGTGTCCATCTGTG
>CAYPAA010000061.1:0-6082 GCA_964408625.1 uncultured Roseburia sp.
AATATTAAGAATGTATTAAGAATCATTGAAAAATACTGGAAAGTCCGTTTTGAGGAAGATTTTATGGTACAATAGGGAGGACAAATCGAAGAAAAGGTAGATAAAATGATAGATGACTTTGACTTAGAACAGCTTGTAAAGCCGGCGCTGGACTGGTATCAGGCAAACAAGCGGGATTTGCCCTGGCGCAGAGATAAAAATCCGTATCATATCTGGGTTTCTGAAATCATGTTACAACAGACACGAGTGGAGGCGGTGATACCATATTATCATCGTTTCATGGAGGCATTGCCGGATATCAAGTCGTTGGCGACCTGTCCGGAGGATCGCCTGATGAAACTTTGGGAAGGTCTTGGATATTACAATCGTGTCCGCAATATGCAAAAGGCGGCACGTGTTATTGTGGAACAATTTGACGGAGAGATGCCGGGTACCTATGAGGCGATATTGTCGCTTCCGGGAATAGGTCCGTACACAGCAGGTGCTATCGGCTCCATTGCTTTTGACTATAAAAATCCGGCGGTGGATGGCAATGTGCTTCGCATTATTTCGAGGGTGACGGAGGACGATTCGGATATCCTAAAGGAGACGACAAAACGAAAAGTGACGAGTGCGCTTGGCGAGATTATGCCGGATGCGGCAGGGGATTTTAATCAAGCTTTGATGGAAATAGGTGCATTGATTTGCATACCGAACGGAGAACCAAAGTGTGGTGAATGTCCTTGGGGAGGACAGTGTGCGGCGCGCGCACACAAGAGTTATCACCGTTTGCCTGTCAAGCAGAAAGCGAAAGCGAGAAAAATTGAGAAAAAGACAGTGATGATAATACGAGATGGCGAAAAAATTCTACTGGGAAAACGCCCGGACAAAGGACTTTTGGCAGGTCTTTATGAATTGCCCAATGTATCGGGACATCGAACTTCGCAGGAGGTGCTTACTTTTGTGGAGAGACAGGGACTGGTTCCGTTGCAAATAAAAGAGCTACCGGAGGCGAAGCATATATTCTCTCACATTGAATGGCATATGATAGGATATATGGTGCATGTAGCGGACGTTGACAGTTACCTTTCGGAGAGGAAATCGCCTGAGGAAGCGCCATATTTTATGGTGGAAATACAAAAGACAAGAGAAGAATATGCGATTCCGACTGCATTTGAAAAGTATGCTTCGTTTGTGGAATTGCAGTTGGGACCTGAAAAAAATACTTTCTAAAATATGAAAAAGTCTGTATAATGAATTGGCACGATGTGCGTGTTAAAAAGGAGAATTGATATATGAAGTTAGTTACTTTTGCTGTTCCCTGTTATAATTCACAGGAGTATATGGACAAATGTATCGAATCGCTGTTACCGGGTGGCGATGAAGTTGAAATCGTGATTGTAGATGACGGTTCTAAGGACAACACAGCACAAATTGCAGATGCGTATGCCAAGAAGTATCCGGACATGATTCGCGTGGTTCATCAGGAGAACGGGGGACATGGCCAAGCGGTCAATGCAGGGCTTGCAAATGCGACCGGTCGTTATTTTAAGGTGATAGACAGTGATGACTGGGTCGATGGCGAGGCATATGAGAAAGTGCTGGATACATTGCGTGGATTTGTTGAGAACGATACGCAGGTAGATATGCTTTTGACAAACTATGTATATGAAAAAGTGAGTGAAAACAAGCAGCGCCGAATGATGTATACCTTCTTATTTGATATGGATACTGTCATGACATGGGATGATATGAAAAGAAACTGTAAGGGTTTTTCGATTTTAATGCATTCCGTTACATATCGCACAGAACTTCTACGGGAATGCAATCTGCAGTTGCCGCCGCATACCTTTTATGTGGACAATTTGTTTGTTTATGAGCCGTTGCCATATGTAAAAACATTGTATTATCTGAATGTTGATTTTTATCGATACTACATCGGAAGAGATGGGCAGTCTGTCGCGGAGCAGACGATGATAGACCGAATTGATCAGCAACTTTATGTGAATCGCCGTCTGATTGATGCGTATGATGTGTGGGAAATTGAATCGAAGCACCTGCGAGAGTATATGCTTTCCTTCCTCGAGACGATTACGGTTGTGTCCACATCGCTTGCGTATGTCTCTAAGAATCCGGAGAATCTCAGAAAGGTCAAGGAACTCTGGGCGCATATCAAAGAGAAAGATATACGGACATATCGTCATATACGCTGGGGCGTTCTTGGCAATTCGATGAATCTTCCGGGGCGTACAGGACGATATCTCTCTGTCAAGGCATACAAATTATCGCAATGGTTCATGGGATTCAATTAATAAATCTTGTTTTAAGTTATAAAGTTTTTGTGATAAATCCACATAGACTTTGGAAGGGTTTACAAATCGTTTATTTTCCTCCCAGAGAGTGCCCTTTTCCTTGGTACAGATATCACGGATTTCCAAAACAGATGGGGAAGCGTAGACGCGTTTTCCCTTTTTTATTACTGCAACAAGTAATTCGCGTATGGTGTAAGAGCCGCCGCGCAACGTGGTGGTTTTCCACGGCGCGGCCGGGTCGAACAAATGCATTTCCTGTGTACAATCAAATTCCTCATCTGCAAGAGAAATTAAATCAGCCTTTATTTTACAATTTTCTTCATCGTAGATGCGATAGACGGTTTTGTTGCCCGGGGTGGTTACCTTCTCTATATTTTCGGAGCGTTTCATCTTTGGTGTGAAGCTGCCGTCTTCCTCTTGGATGGCAGCCAGCTTATACACGCCGCCGAAAGCAGGACAATCTCTTGAGGTGATCAGATGTGTGCCGACACCCCAGGAGGTAATCTTTGCATCTTGATTTTTTAAACTTTGAATTAAGTATTCGTCCAAGTCATTGGACGCTGCAATAACTGCAGTTTCAAATCCGGCCGCGTTGAGCATTTTTCTGGCTTCCTTTGACAGGTAAGCGAGATCGCCACTGTCCATGCGGATTCCATAATTTATCAACGGAATACCGGCTTCTTGCATCTCTGTGAAGACGCGAATGGCATTCGGTACACCGGACTTTAAGGTGTCATACGTATCGACCAATAATGTGCAGGCATTTGGATAGAGATGGGCATACTCTTTGAATGCCATATACTCATTCTCAAAACTCATAATCCAACTATGGGCGTGTGTGCCAAGAACCGGCACGTCAAACAGTTGTCCTGCCAAGACATTGGACGTGCCTTTGCATCCGCCAATGATCGCGGCACGTGCACCATATGTCCCGGAATCGGGACCCTGTGCGCGGCGGAGACCAAACTCCATCACGCCATCGTCTTTGGCTGCATAGCAGACTCTGGCGGCCTTAGTGGCGATGAGGCACTGGTGGTTCATAATATTTAAAATCGCTGTTTCAATGAGCTGTGCTTCCATGATGGGAGCGACAACTTTCATAAATGGCTCCATCGGGAAAATGACAGTTCCCTCAGGAATCGCGTAGATGTCGCCCGAAAACCGGAACTGGGAAAGGTAATCCAAAAAGTCATCATCGAAAATGCCAAGTCCGCGCAAATAGGAGATGTCATCGGCATCAAAGTGAAGATTTTCGATATAGTCTATGACCTGCTCGACGCCGGCGCAGACAGCGTATCCGCCGTCGGAAGGATTGTTGCGATAGAAGGCGTCAAAGACGACCGTGTGATGGTTGTTATCTTTGAAATATCCCTGCATCATTGTAAGTTCATATAAGTCTGTTAAGAGTGTAAGATTACGCTTGTTCATTTTTGGAACCCTTTCTTTTGCAAAATTAGTGTATCCATTATAATCCTTTCTATAGCAAAATAAAAGAATTCGTGATAAGATATAACGAAATGGCTATTAAATGCGGATGGGAGGATATGTATGAACGAGAATAATCAAAATCCATATAGTATGAAACAGGAATCACACGATACAAACGATGAAAAAGCGGGATTGGGATTTGGCATTGCTTCTATGGTACTTGGCATCATTGCGCTTTTGTGCTTCTGCACATGTGTCAACATCATTCCTGCGATACTTGCTATTGTTTTTGGTATCATTCAGATTATGTCATATGAGCATAAGGGAATGGCAATTGCCGGTATTGTGACGGGAGCACTTTCCATCTGTTTGCTCATCAGTTGCTATGCATATATGCTGTCGAACGCAGCATTCGTCGATATGATGGAAAACGAAATGGTGGAAGAATTCAATCGGGACGAAATCGAGGATATTTTTGAATATTATGTGCCGGAAACTCATGATGTTCTTTAAATTGATCTGTGTTTGTTGACAAAGTGCCGAGATTTCAGTATAATTTCAAAGAATTTAGATACTGATATAAATGCGTTGAGGAAGAAAGTATACAGGATGGATGAAAGATGAGCGAGTCGGGTACGGTGTGAGCCGATATGAGTAATCTCCTGCGGAAAATCACTTCTTAGCAGCACACTGAAAGGGAAACTGAGTAGGGACGCCGTATTTTTCTACGTTATAGAAAACATGTATGCAAGAAAAACTTAAGTACAGCGTTATAGGTGGTATGCGAAACAGAGCTTTCGTCCTATGCGGGCGAAGGCTCTTTTTATATGATTACATGCTTAAAAAAGAAAGGGTAAAAGACATGTATAAGAAAGTAACTACGGATCTCAACTTTGTTGAGAGAGAAAAAGCGACAGAAAAATTCTGGAAAGACAATGACATCTTCCAAAAGAGCATGGATTCCAGAAAAGAGGGAGAGACATATACCTTTTATGACGGACCTCCTACTGCAAATGGGAAGCCACATATTGGACATGTGGAGACCCGTACGATTAAGGATATGATTCCTCGTTATCAGACGATGAAGGGGAAGTATGTACCTCGTAAGGCCGGATGGGATACCCATGGTTTGCCGGTTGAAATTGAGGTGGAAAAACTGCTCGGTCTGGATGGCAAAGAACAGATTGAAGAGTACGGCATGGAACCTTTCATTGCCAAATGTAAGGAGTCGGTATGGAAATATAAAGGTATGTGGGAAGACTTCTCGGGAACGGTCGGCTTCTGGGCTGATATGGACAATCCATATGTTACCTACGACAACAATTTTATCGAGTCTGAGTGGTGGGCTTTGAAAGAAATCTGGAACAAAAAGCTTCTGTATAAGGGATTTAAGATTGTTCCTTATTGTCCACGTTGCGGCACACCGCTTTCATCACAGGAAGTTGCGCAGGGCTATAAGCTGGTAAAAGAGCGTTCTGCCATCGTTCGTTTCAAGGTGGTAGGAGAAGATGCCTATTTTCTGGCATGGACAACAACGCCTTGGACGTTGCCGTCGAATGTAGCGCTTTGCGTAAATCCGGATGAGACATACTGTAAAGTAAAGGCTGCAGACGGTTTTGCATATTATATGGCAGAAGCACTTCTTGATAAGGTATTAGGCAAGCTTGCCAAAGAAGGCGAGAAGGCTTACGAAGTGCTCGAGACATGTAAAGGTAAGGAATTGGAGTACAAAGAATACGAGTCGCTTTTTGCCTGTGCTGCAAAATCCGCTGCCAGCCAGAACAAAAAAGCACATTATGTCACTTGTGATTCCTATGTAACGATGTCAGACGGTACCGGTATTGTTCACATCGCACCTGCGTTTGGTGAGGATGATGCGAAGGTAGGACGCGAATACGATTTACCATTTGTACAGTTTGTGGATGGCAAGGGTGAGATGACAGAAGAGACACCATATGCCGGTAAATTTGTAAAAGACGCGGATAAGGATGTCCTTATCGATTTGGATAAAGAGGGAAAGCTGTTCGATGCTCCTAAGTTTGAGCATGATTATCCACATTGCTGGAGATGTGATACACCGCTGATTTACTATGCGAGAGAGTCATGGTACATCAAAGAGACAGCGGTGAGGGATGATTTGATTCGAAACAACAACACAGTCAACTGGATTCCGGAGTCAATCGGTTCGGGGCGTTTTGGTAACTGGTTGGAGAACATTCAGGATTGGGCAATCTCCCGTAACCGTTATTGGGGTACACCACTCAATATTTGGGAGTGTGAGTGCGGTCATCAGGAATGTATCGGAAGCCGTGCAGAACTTGCAGAGCGCGCAGGTGATCCGAAGGCTGCGGAGGTAGAACTTC
>CAYPAA010000062.1:0-5669 GCA_964408625.1 uncultured Roseburia sp.
AACCGGAAGCCCCTTTCTATGACGGATACCACGATAGCATCCAATTTCCTGTAATCTCTTGATGTTGAGAGCTACATCTCTTCTCAAATCACCTTCTACCATCATTGTCTCATCAATGACAGAACTAATTCTCTTGACTTCATCATCTGTCAAATCCTTAACACGTGTGTCAGGATTAACATTTGCTGCTTCAAGAATCTTATTGGAACTTACTCTACCAATTCCGTAAATGTAAGTTAAACCAATCTCTACACGTTTTTCTCTTGGTAAATCTACACCTGCGATACGAGCCATGTGTGTTTACACCTCCATTAACTTTCTTCTTGATTAATAACTACCATCCTCAAAGCCATTCCATACAGCTCCAGAATATCTGGCCTGAAATGTGTGCATTTCCTGTCTTTGATTCCACCTTCCTAAATCATTTGATAAGGAAGCGTTTCGTTTTTGAGACGAAACTAACCATCCCCGGTATGCGGGACGATTTGCATATATTATGAAAATGTTACCTTATTTACGCAATCATATAATAAAATGGAACATCAGCCGCACATAACATATACATTTTTCACTTTTCCTTTAGCCCTGTCTCTGCTTGTGTTTAGGATTTTCGCAAATGATACGAATGCTTCCCTTTCTTTTAATAACTTTGCACTTTTCGCAAATAGGCTTAACTGATGATCTGACCTTCACGGGAATTCCTCCTTTCATCCTGCCTTTTTCTAGGGTTCCGGCGTTTTTGATGGTAAAATCTCACAAAAACGTCCGTTTACCATTATATATTCTCATTTTTGAAAAGTCAACACTTTTTTACTTGTCTCTCCAAATGATCCGTCCTTTTGTCAAATCGTATGGCGACATCTCTATCGTCACCTTATCGCCCGGCAAAATACGAATGTAGTTCATACGAAGTTTTCCACTGATGGTTGCCAGAATCTGGTGACCATTCTCTAACTCAACTTTGAAGAAGGCGTTTGGTAACTTTTCAACCACAATTCCTTCTACTTCAATTACATCTGCCTTTGACATATCATTTCCTCCTGTTATATAACTCCAAAACCGATGCCACTAACGCATCGTCCCATTCCTTTCCCTCCACCATCTCTAACAGTTCCGGTGCGAGGTGCTTAATCGGTTGAATGTGTATCTTCTTTTTTCTTTTTGGCGATTCGCACTTCTTTGTCTTTCCATTCGCAAGAAGCACCATGTCCTCTTCTTCGCCGATAATCACATAGATATGATTCTTATCATGTCCCGCCTTGGACTTGGCAAGCATCAACTTCATCTTTATCCTCCAACTCTTTTCTTCTATATATAAAGTCAAATCTGAAGACTCCGTTTTTCGTCAGCGGTAAGGGTAAGTATTTCCGGTTTCCCATCTGTTATAATAATGGTGTTTTCATAATGCGCCGACAAGGATTCGTCCTCTGTCACAACCGTCCATTCATCATCCATCCATATTACATTCGGGCTCCCCATATTTATCATCGGTTCTACCGCCAAAGTCATTCCGGCCTGCAACTTGATGCCTCTTCTAAACTTACGAAAGTTTGGTATCTCCGGTTCCTCATGCAAATGTGCCCCTATGCCGTGGCCGACCAAATCCCGAACAACTCCGTAGCCCCGCATTGATGCATAGTCGCCAATGGCTGCCGAGATGTCGTGCAAATGTTTTCCCGCCGTAGCATACTCCATACCCCGGAAAAAACTCTCACGCGTGACATCAATCAACTGCTGCGCTTCTTTTGATATTTCTCCAATACCATGTGTTCTGGCAGCATCCGAATGATATCCTTTGTAAATAACGCCAATGTCCAAACTGACAATATCTCCGTTCGCAATGATATTGTCGGCTCTGGGTATTCCATGAACTACCTCATCGTTTACAGAAACGCAAACAGAAGCAGGATATCCCATATAATTCAAAAAAGAAGGTTCACATCCATAACTGCGAATGATTTCTTCTCCTAATTGATCGATTTCAAGTGTGGACATACCCTCTATCAAAGCATCACCAAGTGTCTGATGTACATTTGCCAGAATATGTCCCGCTTCCCTCATCAACTCCAATTCGCGGGCAGATTTTATGGTTACGGACATCACTATGCTCCTAGGATATCTACAATACCAGCAAATACATCTTCCATCGGCATTGTACCATCTACTGATTTCAAGATTCCCTGCTTCTGATAGTAGTCAATCAAAGGTTGTGTCTGATCATGATATACATCAAGTCTCTTCTGAACTGTCTCCGGCTTATCATCATCTCTCAAAACCAATTCCTTGCCACAGGTATCGCAAATGCCTTCCTGCTTTGGTGGAATTGCCACGATATGATATGTTGCACCGCAGTTCAAGCAAGCGCGGCGACCTGACATTCTGTTTACAATGTTCGCATCCGGAACATCAACGTCAATAGCGAAGTCCATCTTTGCATCAATCTCTGCAAGTGCTGCATCCAGTGCTTCTGCCTGTGGAATTGTACGTGGGAATCCATCAAGTACAAAACCATTTGTACAATCGTCCTGACTGATACGATCCATAACCAAGTCACATGTCAACTCATCCGGGACCAACAAGCCCTGGTCCATGTATTCTTTTGCTTTTTTTCCAAGGTCAGTTCCGTTTTTAATGTTTGCACGGAAGATATCCCCTGTAGAAATATGTGGAATGCTATATTTATCTGCAATCTGCTTTGCCTGTGTACCTTTACCGGCACCAGGAGCGCCTAACATAATTATTTTCATGATAAAAACCTCCTTATAACACCTTAGGAGATACGGCTAAGCCAGTATCTCCATAGGAATGTTCATTCGTTAATCATTTAAGAATCCCTTATAGTTGCGTACGAGCATCTGAGATTCTACCTGCTTCAATGTCTCAATAACAACACCAACGATGATGATGATAGATGTTCCTCCGAAAGAAACACTTGCATTGAACAAGCCATTAAAGACAAGCGGGATAATCGCAACAATTGACAATCCGATTGCACCAATGAAAATGATATGGTCTAATACAGACTGCAAATAATCGCTTGTAGGCTTTCCTGAACGAATACCAGGAATAGAGCCACCCTGTCTCTTTAAGTTGTCAGCAATTTCAAGTGGATTAAAGGTAATGGATGTATAGAAATACGCAAAACCAATAATTAATAATACGTAAACAGCAGCACCGATTGTATAAATCCAATTGTCCGGATCAAACCAGTTTGACTGTGACATACCTCTCAAAACCTTGCCCCAGAATCCTGTACCGCCTGTCTTATTCAACAATGTGCAAATAATAACCGGCGTCTGCAACAATGACTGTGCAAAGATAACAGGAATAACACCAGCGGTGTTTACCTTCATTGGGATTATTGTTGCACTTCCTCCGACCTGCTTTCTTCCTTGAATCTTCTTAGAATACTGTACCGGAATCCTGCGCTCTGCTCCCTGAAGGAAAATAACAAGAATAACAACGGCAATAATAATTGCCAGGATAATAACTGCGGCTAATGTACCCTTAGCTACTGTCTTATCCTTAACGAATTGCTCATATAGTGATGTCAAATCACTTGGAATTCGCGAAATAATATTAATTACAAGAACGATGGAAATACCATTTCCGATACCTTTTTCTGTAATTCTTTCACCAATCCACATCAGTACTGCTGAACCTGCAGTAAGTGCTGTAACAATTTCAATTACATATAACGCATTAAACTCTGTAAGTTGACCGCTTCGTCCAAAACCAATTGCCATAGCAAGTGACTCGACAAGTGCAAGTCCGATTGTCACATAACGCGTAATCTTTGTCATGAGTTTTCTACCCTGCTCACCATCGCGTTGAATCTCTTCAAGTTTAGGAAACGCAATCGTAAGAAGCTGCATGATAATAGATGATGTGATGTATGGTGTTATGTTCAGAGCGAATACTGACATCTTCTCAAAAGAACCACCGGTAATTGCATCGAAAAAGTTCATTGCATCACCACTGGAATGAAACAGTTCTTTGAAGACATCCGGATTCACTCCCGGAATTGGAAGCTGACTTCCAATTCGCACTACAATAAGCATCAAAAATGTAAATCCAATTCGTTTTCTTAATTCTTTAATTTTAAATGCATTGCGGAGTGTCTCTAGCATTAGATCACCTCTGCTTTACCACCAAGGGCTTCAATCTTTTCCTTAGCGCTTTCGCTGTAAGCATTTACCTGTACTGTCAACTTCTTTGTGAGTTCACCGCCACCAAGAATCTTAACACCATCTCTTGGGTTCTTTACGATACCGGCTTCGATTAATGTCTCAACAGTTACAGTTGCGCCATCCTCGAATCTCTCAAGGTATGACAAGTTAATACCAACGATATTCTTAGAGTTTCTACATGTGAAACCTCTCTTAGGAATACGTCTGTATAAAGGCATCTGACCACCTTCAAAACCTGGTCTGGGAGCTCCGGAACGAGCTTTCTGTCCCTTATGTCCTTTACCAGCGGTCTTGCCATTTCCTGAACCGTGTCCACGGCCTCTTCTGAAATTATCACTATGCTTTGAACCTTCAGCAGGCTGTAAGTTTGATAAATCCATTGTGACACCTCCTTAATATCTTAATTAAATCTCTTCAACTTTTACTAAATGTGCTACCTGTCTAATCATTCCTCTAACAGCTTCGTTATCAGGCATTTCAACTGTCTTGTTGAGCTTTCTAAGACCTAATGCTTCCACTGTCTTTTTATTCTTCGGAACAGCCCCGATAGGTGATTTTACAAGTGTAATTCTTAATTTCTTTTCTGCCATTTCTATTTCCTCCTTAACCGAGAATCTCTTCTACAGTCTTGCCACGAAGTCTCGCAACTTCTTCTGGGGATTTTAACTGGCTCAATCCATCGATTGTAGCAAGCACTACGTTCTGCTTATTTGAAGAACCTAATGACTTTGTACGAATGTTCTGGATTCCTGCTAACTCACAAACGGCACGAGCCGGACCACCGGCGATAATACCCGTACCTTCTGGAGCCTTCTTTAATAATACAGATGCACCAGTATGCTTACCAGAGATATCATGTGTAATACTGTTGTTCTCATCAAGTTTTACAGTGATTAACTTCTTCATAGCATCTTCTTTTCCCTTGCGGATTGCTTCAGGGATTTCAGCTGCCTTGCCAAGTCCTGCACCAACATGACCATTGCCATCACCAACAACAACTAAGGCTGTGAAACGCATGTTGCGTCCACCTTTAACAACCTTTGTTACACGCTTAATTGATACCACTTGTTCATTTAACTCTAATTGACTAGCATCAATGATTTCATGTCTCATGTGTTATTTCCTCCTAAAATTCTAATCCAGCTTCTCTAGCCGCATCAGCTAAAGCTGCAATCTTACCCTGATATATGAATCCACCTCTGTCGAATACAACATTGGAAATACCCTTATCTAATGCTCTCTTTGCAATAACAGTACCTAACTTAGCCGCTGCCTCAACATTATTTGTTTTCTCTAAATCAGCCTTTACATCTTTATCAAGCGTAGAAGCGAAAACGAGTGTATTACCAACTGTATCATCAATAATCTGAGCATACATATGATTGTTACTTCTGTAAACAGCAAGGCGTGGTCTCTCTGCTGTTCCAGAAAGAGTATTACGAAGTCTTCTATGCTTTGTCTGGCGAACTACTTCTCTTG
>CAYPAA010000063.1:0-5662 GCA_964408625.1 uncultured Roseburia sp.
ATACAATTTTATTTTTACAGAAAAACGGGTTCAAATCGCTCGGACGGGTTCAAATCATCAATTTTGGAATGGTATTTAAAATTTGCCTGTCCACATAGCAGACAAGCATATAGGAATTTCCAAATGAAAAGCTCGTTTGTTTAAACTTTCAATGTCCATTATTTCACCTTCACAAAGCAGCAATTGTATTTATCAGCAATCGGCTTGTCTTATCACAAAACGATATTCCCCAATGTTGAACCTCGTTTATAATATGAGGATCTTCACTTGTTGACATAATCATAAACGGAATTTCTATGCCTTGCTGACGCAATTTAAGAAAAAGATCAAGTCCTGTGCCGTCACGCATATTGTAGTCCGAGCAAATCGCGTCCACAGTGACGGTTTCGAGCAGTTTTATTGCCTCTTGAACCCCGGCAGCTTCAAAAGTTTCAAAATCCTTTTTAAGGATAGCGGATAAGAGTTGTAAAAACTCAAAATTATCGTCTACAACCAAAATTCGTTTCATTATGTAACTCCTTTTCAAACTTTAATCTTCGCTTCTAAAAAGCAAATGATCTTGTCAGCAACAGTCCATATAAAACCGATAAGCAAGCCAAAACTCCTAAGGGTATCAGCAGTATCCCGATCAGGACAATGCTGATACCCAAAACGGAGTGAATCAAGACTGTGCGGATATAGGGTGGCTTCATTTGACTTCCAATTCAAGACTGCCGGTAAAATCCTCGCCTTTTAGTACAATGTAATTGTCGCCAGAACCTAATGTGACAGTGGTAGTATCGCTACTTTCCTCATTGGAAAGTGTGTACTCGCTTCCGCTATGAATCCAATTCAAGGAAGCAGAGCCTGATGTGATTTTCAATGTGTAGGTAACGGTAAGTTCGTTGCCATCTTTTCGCTCCAAACCCGTACCGCCAAAAATATATTCCTCTTCATTAAAACTTTCATACTCGGCGGTATACTTACCCACATAGGCATCGTCACCCTTTGCCTTTTCACCTTGCAGATTGCTTTCTTTGGTGAGTGCGTATCTGCTGGTGAATTGCAGCAAATCATTATAGCCATCAAGAAAGCCGTCTTTCAGACTTCTGCAGCCTACTAATCCCAACACAAGGCAAAGGGATAACAGCACAATTACAAGTTTCTTTGCCGTTTTCATAGGTGCGTCATCCTCCTTACATAAATTTCTGTGCTATCATCATGCCAACAACAACAATGCCAAACACCGCATAGGCACTGTTGATTACGAGAAAAATTTTCATCGCTGAGTTCTTGACTTTGCCTGCGGTATAGGCAAAAATCGTAAAGATACCGGAGAGAATCATAAATGCCGCATAGCATGGGATCATAATATGTGCGTAGTCCAATGCCCATTGGGTATAGATTCTCAGCGGAAGGATCGTCCAAGGGACAAGCACCATAATGGCGCTGATTGCTGTCAAAATTTTGTTTTTCATAATTGTTATCTCCTTTCTGCCTGCCCAAAACGGATACAGGAAATCAATAAGCATACTACGGTAATCATAATGGCCACAGGAAGCCACGGGATCAGATTGAGATCATACTTCGTGATATTTGTTGCAAGTTTTCCATATTCCGTATATAGCACATAGATTGGATATGCCATTGGATACGCAAACCATATTTTCGTATTGATCAGCAGCATGGATGGAACAGCCGATGCAAGACCTATTCCTACGGAGAAAATCGGTGTCTGGATACATACAGCAAGTAACCAGAAGAATGTCAACATCGGAATGGAAGAGGCCCATACCAGTCCTGCTTCTTTGAGAACAAAGAGCGGGGATAAGAAAAAGTCATAATTTTGCGTATGTGAAATGATTGCCACGCAGATATAGTACATTCCGATTGACATTAAAAACTGAATAGCTGAGAACACTACCAACACGGCAAACTTAGCAAGGCAGAGCTTAGCTGTATTGATAGGCAATGAGAGCATTTTCAAAATTCCTTTATTGCCTCTCTCAATTTGGTTTTGCATGACAGTGATGACCACCATGCTTGCAGGATATATAAACCAAACCATGCCCAAAAATTCTTGGATAAAGTAGTTGTTTTCGGGTGAAATACCCTCTGCCTGCATTTCAAAGTTCATGTGTGCATTAAAAATGGAAGGCACAAAGAGAACAATGGTAGCTAAGGCCAATAACAAAATGATTATAGAACGGCGTATTTTTTTCCACTCTACGCCGACAAGTGATAAAAAACTCATTCAAACGACCTCCTAACCTTTAAGAATACAGTTTCCAGAATATCGATTACCACAATTTCAACCAAACTGGCAATCGCATAATTTCGGATCACATCTACCGATTTATCAGAAAGCGTCTGGAATGGCAGACTATACGGGAAAAGCGATAATACATAATTATTTGTTGGCAGCATGGTAGCTATTAGTACGCAGATAACGCCAATTCCCAGAGAAATCCACATATTCTTACAAGCTGAGGCTATTAAAAGAGATAGTATAATCGCAGGCAACAGCATCATAAAGAGAAAGCCAAAGTTTTTCAAAACCTCTATATATAAATCAGAGCTACTCTCAAACCAATGCACAGAGCAAAAGAAAATCGATATGGCTTCAATGACTACTACCATGATACTCACGGCAATCATTACTGCGGCTTTGCCGAAAAAAATCTTGCTTTCCTTTGTAGGCAAGGTACACATTCTTTGAATAGCATTGTCTGCATATTCGTTGCTGTACATAATACAAGCCCCTACTATAACGAGTAGGACATTGAGCATTGCTATCAACTGCCAGTTTGCGCCCAGCAAGATATTTACAGGAGAAGCATCCATGCCGATAAATGTTTCTGATCGTACTGTCATATTTACAACAGGGATGGCAGCAGCTATAGTTCCTCCTCCCAAAAACGCAGGGAGGAAACCTGTTCTTTTGACCTTTTTGCACTCCAAAGCAAAGCTCATCGTTTACCTCCTCTCTGCCGATTATCTGCATCGATCAGAGCGAGGAAGGTGTCCTCAAGATTGTCAGTGGGATAGCCCTGCGCCGCCGCATCAGATTTCAAACTGTCAAGTGTTCCCTCAAAGATAAGCCGACCATGATTGAGGATGCCGATATTGTCCGCCATCAGCTCAATCTCGGAGAGCAGGTGCGACGATACAAAAACCGTGCAGTCAAACTGCTGGGGCAGGGAACGAATCAGCGTCCGTATCTCATGGATACCTACGGGATCAAGTCCGTTGGTCGGCTCATCCAGGATCAGGATAGGCGGTTTACCAATCAGGGCGCTGGCCAATCCCAGCCGTTGCTTCATGCCCAGGGAATACTTCTTTGCCAGCCTCTTTCGGAACTGTGTCAGACCAACCAGCTCCAACGCTTCCGATACGGAAGATTTGGGAAGTCCTAAAATCTTGCGGACAATATCGAGATTTTCCTCACCTGTCAAATTCCCGTAAAAGGCTGGAGCCTCAATAAACGAGCCGACCTCTTTCAATATTTCCACCCTGTTTGCCGGAAACTGTTTCCCGTCAATCACAAAGAAACCGTCTGTCGGTTTGGTCAGTCCGAGAAACATCTTCATTGTGGTGGATTTACCTGCCCCATTCGGGCCGAGAAAACCGTAGACCGTGCCTTTGGGAATATGAAGATTGATTCCAGAAACCGCTGTAAAACCGCTGTAGGACTTTGTTAGATTTTGCGTTTCAATAATGTTCATATGTCTATGCTCCTTTCCTTTGCTGTCCATATTTTAAACGCCCAACCTTACGGCAACATTCTCGCTACCTTACATTTACCTTACTTTCTGGTTGCACGGTAGGAAAAGTCATAATTTCATGTTATAATAAAGGAAAAGAAAGAAGGTATCCTCATGGATTTTTCATATTTGAAAAGCAAGCGTATCTTGCTTGTGGACGATGAGCAGGAACTTTTGGATTTGGTCGTGTCTATTCTTCAAAATGACGGCTATCAAAGCATTACCACTGCAAAGAACGTGAAGGAAGCGGTACGGATCGCCAAAGAGATCCAGCCGGAGCTGGCGGTTTTAGACGTAATGCTACCGGATGGGAATGGCTTTGATCTCTATGAAAGGATAAAGCAAACTGGTGATTACCCTGTTCTTTTCTTGACTGCCCGTGGCGAGGAAGAAGACAAATTCCGCGGCTTTGGCCTCGGAGCAGACGATTATGTGGTAAAGCCGTTCCTTCCCAAAGAACTGCTGTTCCGTATCTCTGCGATTCTTCGCAGGACATACAAAGAAGAAAAATCCCTTGTTCGGCTGAAAAGCAGCGTCATAGATTTCTCCCGTGCGGAAGTTATTAAAGAAGGAGAGCACATCCCATTAACCGCAAAAGAACACGATCTGCTGTCTGCTCTCTATCGCAATGCCGGACGGATTGTAACTATCGACGCCCTGTGTGAAGCGGCATGGGGTGACAATCCCTTTGGCTATGAAAATTCCCTGATGGCGCATATTCGTAGAATCCGGGAAAAGATCGAGTCAAATCCATCTCAGCCGATATCGCTCGTTACAGTCAAGGGACTTGGTTACAAGCTGATTTTGGAGGACAAATGATATGAAAAGCGTACCCAAGCTAATCCGTAGATTCGTCGGATTACTTATTTTGAGTTTCATTTTATTGATTGTTGTCAATATATTGATCATCGCCGTTATCGCTTCCAGACAGATGGAAAACGCCCGCCCATGGAGTACGGCAGATACGGTCGCAGCCGCACTCTCCCAAACAGAAAACAGTTACATTCTTTCAAGCGAAGGCACAGAGGCGTTAAACGCTACTGGTGCATGGGCGATTCTCATTGACAACGATACAAAAACCGTTGTGTGGCACAGTGATGATCTCCCGGATTCTGTACCAATGAACTATACCTTATCAGACATTGCAAGCCTGACACGTGGCTATATTGATGTGTATCCTACTTTTACAAGTGGTACGAAAACCGGTCTTGTAGTGTTGGGATTCCCGAAAACCAGCTTCTGGAAACATATGTGGCCGAGTTGGGATTATGGACTGATTGCCCATGCACCCCAAATTGCCCTTGCTGTTCTGATCGTCAATGTTTTTGTCATTCTTCTGATTTATGTGACTGCAAATTTAAAGATGCTTCGCTCCGTCAAACCGATAACAGACGGGATTCAGGCTCTGCCATCCGGCGAACCCGTCTATATTAAGGAAACGGGGCTTTTATCCGAGGTAGCCTCCCATATCAATTCTACTTCTGAAGTGCTTCAAATGCAAAAGAGGGAACTTAAAAAGCGAGAAACTGCAAGGGCTAACTGGATTGCCGGTGTTTCACACGATATTCGCACTCCGCTTTCCATGGTTATGGGCTATGCCGATCAGTTACAGACCTCTCCTGGCCTTACAGCTGAGCAGCGGCAGAAAGCAGACATTATCTTAAAGCAAAGTGAGCGGATACGGAATCTCGTCAGTGATCTGAACCTTGCCTCCAAACTGGAATACAACATGCAACCTGTTCATGTAAAGCAAGAGAATGCAGTTGCTATTGTCAGACAGGTGGTAGTAGATTTCATCAATACCGATATAGATGGCAAATATCCGATTGAATGGCTGACTGAAGAAGAACTTTCCGTTTGTCTGATAAGTGCAGACCATGACCTTCTGAAACGTGCAGTTTCAAACCTTATACAAAATT
>CAYPAA010000064.1:0-5291 GCA_964408625.1 uncultured Roseburia sp.
CCACATGCAAAACCCACGCAAGTGGGAACTGCTCATAAGATTTACCTACATTTTCGTCCGCAAACGCCCCCATGTGGCAGTTAATTGCGACCGCCTCCTCCGGCGTCAGTTTAATAAAATGTTGAACCAGGAAAACCGACTTACTTCCATGACCTCCAAAGCAAAATTTCTCGTCAATCTTATACGCATCATAGCTTTCCCACTGACCAGCTTCGTTTTTCCTGTTTCTTTTTTCTGTGCCATAGAAGCTGATTTTACAGAAATCATGGAACAATGCGCAAATTGCGGCACTTTCCTCAGAACACTGAATCTCTGGATACGCAGCCAGCAGCCTCTTTAATTCGTCATATACATTTAGAGAATGCTTCAGCAACCCTCCTCGAAATGCACCGTGATAGCAACGACTTGCCGGAGCATAATAAAAATCCCCGTCTTCAAGCCACTTCATTAGTTCCGAGATTCCATCTCGTTTAATTGAACTGCACAACTCAATGAAGCGTTCTTTATCGCCCATCGGATATACCTCCTCTCATTTTTTAATATGCACCTTAGTGCGAGCAGGACTGGCTGGACTCGAACCAGCAATCTGTTGAGTCAAAGTCAACTGCCTTACCGTTTGGCTACAGCCCTATATTGCATGGTGTATAATTAGCTTGATATATGTATTGAGAAGCCCACCTTTAGGTGAGCAACTCTTAATTAGATAGAGTAAGCTTCTTTCCAACGATTGTAATCTTCCAGATAATCGCTTGCAAGCTGTCTTTGCTTTGCTCCGATAAGATTTCTTCCGCTATCTAACTTGTATGATTTTCCTTCCATAAAATTCTGTGCTGCTTCCATAAAATCAGGCGCTGTCCCTGCTCGCTCTGCCTCATACGCCCTATAAAACAACCCGGAAAGCCCGACTCTATAGAAACTAAGCTTCAAATCCAATGACGCATCATTTGTGGTTGAGCCATACTTCGGGTTCTTAGCCCTTCTCGACATCTCAACACGCACCGCCGTCAGTGACTTTGTTTCGCTGATTCCGCGCAGCAACATATTCCCACTTGCTCTGTCTTTATAAGCCACTGCGCCATAATTTGGATGTTTGTATCTGAACTGATTCAATTCAATGCAATTTCTGAATGCATGAATTGCTTCTCGGTAAATCGGGTATTTTGCACCCTGGAAGTTTACCACCATATCAGTCAAATCAACATCGGATACTACCACACTAAGAACATCTTTTTCATTCATCCCGCCATAGGCAAGCCAATAAAAACACCGATAAATACAATCTACGGTCTCCTCTGACTCCTTATCGCAAATGCAATCCATATACCGCTGGAGATGCATCGGGTTAGCAACCATCTGCCTTTTTAACTTAGCCAACCCAAGCTCTTCTATTTGAAGAACCCCATCGCAAGCTCCTTCAATCCCGTTATCCATGCACCATTTAACATACTCACGAAGAATAGTCAGCCTTAGTTTCTTGCTGTTAGTCCGAAAACCAACAATTTCACTGACAACGGGTTGTGCCTCCTCTTTACTTCTCGTGCAGATATCAGCACCCCACTCCGTTTCATACGGTTCCAATGCGTTGAACATCGTTTCCGCTGCGTTCTTCCTGCCACTATTAGCTACAAACGCATCTAAGAAGCTTCTTTTTACCTCTGTGTTATACATAGCATATCTCCTTTCTTTTATGTATCATGCAATACACTGTTTACCTGTATTCAGAGATAATGCCTGCTGCCACAGAGACAGCAAAACATCTGGTTCGATATAAGAAATCGCAGATGATGCCAAAAGATTTGCCGCTGCAATCTCAGCCATATATGAGTCTGATAAAGTTGTGATATACCTACCCATTCTATCCTTTGACATTCTTTCTGGATTCTCGCATAAAACCATGCTGTCTTCCCGCAAATCAGTATCACTGGCATTGATAACGACATGTGTCGGCTGTCCAGACTTCTTGATAGCAGTTGTTAATGGGAGCGCAATGATATTGGGGCTATGCGCGTTACCAACATTGTTTTGGAAAACCAGTCCTGGTCTCCACCCCTTTTGCTCGCTTCCGCTCCCTGCGAACTTCATTAAATAGACATCCCCGATTTGTGGTTGTCTCTCAACAGATTTATACTTCAAAATGCCACCGTCCTTTTCACTGTAACTTTGATTACATGAAAAGTATAGCACAAAAATCTGCGTCTGTCAAGCTAATTTTACAACTTACTCCAAAAAAATTTTTCTTGCATCTCCAAGATAATGACCGCCGACATTATTGATTTCAGCGAGAAGCTGTGATATAATATGAAATGGACGGTGTTCTGTCGTGGTCATCGTCCTTGAATTGCCAAGCTTATCTTTTAGCGGGGATAGCGTGGCACACTGGGCGGTACACCATCACAGGTGTGCCGCTTTTTGCATTACCACGGAAATGACAGTGGGATTTTATTTTCCCGTCTGAACACATGTGCCCATATCAGGCATGGTTTTACATACGAGTAATCGTTGACCCGCATGGGCACGCCACGCAAAGATTGCGAATTGCTATTTGGGTCACAATTGGCAAGGCAGATAGCCTTGCCGGGATGTTTTTCACGAAGATTTCTCTCAATAACCCTACAAGCTTTCATAATCAATGCCTTATTTTGAGTTTCCGCCTCTGCATTTTCGCTGGTCGCCGCCTGTATAATCGTATCGCCTGTATAGCCCTTCTCCTTAACTCCTAAACCGGCTCCTCCAATTTCTTCTTCCCATAGAGAATACTTCTCCTTGCCATATGGGATAAATCCCTGCTTGGAAAGCCAGATTTGGTACGCTATGTTCCATATATTCCTGAAATATGGAAGCGTAAGAAACGAATCGTACTCCTTCTCCTTCCCACGATTCCCGGTCTTATACCAACCGTAGTAACACGGGTACTCTTCAAACAATTGCTTCCAATTGGAGCCAAATACCTCAAGCAAATCATCTTGTATCATATCCAAACATTCAAATCGCTTATCAAAAAACTTCTGCTTCGTATTAGATTCGATATCACGCCCCAATATAATCTCATCGCCGGGGAGTGGTAAATTCCCATCCTTCGTTGCCGCTAATGCAGCAAGTGTTCTTTTTGCGTCTTCCTGTTTGTAATGATTTCCACGAACCCATTCGGCTGTTTTTACACCGAACATGCATAACAAGACGACCAACAAGAGTATCAGCGCCATTTCTTACCTCCCAATAGCTTCGCCTATTTTGTCCTTCGCTTCGTCAAGAAGCGAGGACGCATCCTCCAAATGGTCAATAGCTGCCTCCATCGTCTCATATCTATCACTCATTTGGAGATTTTCCGGCATATTATCAAGGCAGTCTTCTTCTTGCTCCAGCGCATTTGAGATGAGGTTTGATGCGCTGTCAAGAAACCTGACTGCATTTCTCAAAATTTCTCTCCGTTTATTGTTCATCCGCACCTCCGAGGATTATGATGCTTTGACCCAAATACCACCAAACTTAAAGTCCACTTGGATTGTGTCGTCGTCCGCAGCCTTAAACGAAACCTTCTTTGCCGCTTCAACCAACTTATAGAAATCATCTGAGCAATCATCAATCTCAAATTCCCCGCATACTAACGATACCGTGATATCAGTCGTATCATCATCCACCTCAACCTCGAATGACACGCCATCGAATCGTTCTGCCAGTGAATCAATCATGTCACAATATACTTTGAGCGCCTCTTTTTTGCTTTGTTCCTCGCAAAGAAGGCTACCAAACTGTGCAGTTGCTTCATCTGTGACCATAGTGACCACATCAAAACATTTTGCGAAACCCATTTCAGTTACCAACCTTTCTCGTTAAATGATGGAATGTGAGATTTATCTGTGTAGTACCATCTACTTTGGGATATACCTCTACATTATCTGCCAGTCTTGCAGCCATCGCAAATACCTTCGTATCCGTAACAACAATTTCCTTGCCAATCACAGATACCGCTCCCATACTTGCATACGGCTCATTCATCTCACATAATATTTTTATCCCAACGCCATTCACAATGCGCTTCATCGCCTCATGCACTAATTCAACACATTGTACCCTTTGCGAATTTGCCACATATACTCCTGATTCATCCTCTGCAATTTTCTGTGCAAGCGCATCTATCAAATTATCCAGTTCGCTTCGCTGGTCACTATCTGCCACAGCATCGTTCTTTTTTACAACAATCTCTTCCATTGGAGCACCTCCTAATTATACAATTTACATTCTACCATAAATTCCTCGGTTTTTCAATATCGTTAGTGAAGCGCGACTACGCAATCCACAATTATTTCTGCTGCCTGCGCAACCTCTTCATCCGTATTCATTCTTGATAATGAAAGTCTTATGGAATTTCTTGCATCTTCTTCGTCAATTCCCATCGCTACGAGAACATGACTTGGTTCGGACTCATGGCTTCTACATGCAGAACCGGCAGAAACATATACTCCCTTTGCATCAAGAAGCAACAACAAGGTTTCACCATCTACATTATCGAAACGGAGATTCAACACCTTTCCTTTCTGGATAGGGGAACTTCCGTTAAGATGCATTATATCTGAAAGCCCGTGTCTTTCCAATCCCTTTTTTATAGAATTATAGAGACGCTGCTTCAGTATCATGATTTTAGTTTCGTCCTCGTGTAGCTGATTCCTTAAAATCCTACACGCTTCACCGAAACCTACGATTCCCGCCACATTTTCAGTTCCGCCGCGCAGACCAAACTCCTGTGACGCACCACCAAAAATAAGCGGAGACAATTTCGACGCATCTTTAACGTACAAAGCTCCGATTCCTTTTGGAGCATGAATCTTATGCGCTGACAACGATAGAAAATCGCACTCTAACTTACCGACATCAATCTTATGGCACCCAGCCGCCTGTACGCAATCTGTATGAAATAATACGCCAGCTTCTCTGCACATAGACGCAATTTCATCTACTGGATTTTCCACACCGGTTTCATTATTTGTATGCATCACAGATACAATGCCGGTTTCTTTTGTGATACTATCCGATACAGCCCTTGGATGTATAACCCCGTTATGACATGGGGCAACAAAAGCTGCACCAAACCCGTCTTTGGTGAGGTTTTTTACTGCCTTTAGCACAGAGTCATGCTCAGTCTGAGATGTAACAATGTGGTGCTTCCCGTTGCGAACCATGTAATCTCGAAGTCCTGCAAAAACCATATTGTTTGCCTCACTGCCACCGGATGTAAATATGATTTGTTCAGGTACAGCTCCGATGAGTTCGGCAACCTGCCTGCGTGCCTTTGC
>CAYPAA010000065.1:0-5260 GCA_964408625.1 uncultured Roseburia sp.
AGTACGTTCTCTTCTCACATGACAAACATTGTCCGCATATTGAAAAATGTAAATACAAACTACGACAAGCGTTATCTTTGTCTTTTTGATGAACTGTGTGCCGGTACCGACCCAAAAGAGGGAGCTGCGCTCGCAACAGCCATTTTGGATCAGTTACATCAACAGCATGTTCTCACGATGGCAACCACACACTACACGGAGTTGAAGATGTATGCATTGTCAACTCCGTATGTCGAAAACGCCTGCTGTGAATTCTCTTTGGAAACGCTCAGCCCTACCTATCATCTTTTGACCGGAATTCCCGGAAAAAGTAATGCGTTTGCCATCTCTCAGAAATTGGGATTGCCGACGGATTTAATTGCCGTTGCAAAAGAACAGTTGGATGAGGAAGATCAGTCCCTTGAGGACCTGCTTGTGGATTTAGAACAGAAGCGCGTCGCCATGGAAAAAGACCGGTTATTTATCTCACAAGAGCGCTCTAACATCGAAAAACAGCAAAAAGAATTACAGCGGCGCGAAGAGAAATTAGACGAATCAAAAGAAAAGATTCTCCGTCAGGCGAACGAGGATGCCTCTCGTATTTTACAGGATGCAAAGCGCATCGCCGATGAGACCATTCGTGACTTTAACAAGTACAGCAAGACAAATCCCGACATTGCCAAGATGGAAGAGAAGCGTGCCAAGGTCGGCAAAAAATTAAAAGATGCTCAGGGAAAAGCATCGGCTGCAAAAAAAGAGCCTGCACCAAATCACAATATCCCAAAGAATCTCCGCATTGGCGACCCTGTCAAGGTTCTCAGCATGAATTTGACCGGAACCGTTTACTCTCTTCCAAATGCAAAAGGTGATCTGCAGGTACAGATGGGTATTATGCGTTCCAATGTAAATATCAGGGATTTGGTTCTTATGGAGGATAATGACACTGCTTCCAAAGCCAAAGTGAAACAAAGTAAATATACCGGCAGCGGAGGCGGATTTAATAAGTCTGCCACGATATCTCCCGAGATTAATCTTCTCGGTCTCAACGGCGACGAGGCGGTGGCTAAGCTGGACAAATACCTGGACGACGCTTATCTCTCTCATTTGAGTACCGTACGCGTCGTACACGGCAAGGGAACCGGTGCTCTGCGAAGTGCGATACACCAGTATTTACGAAAACAGAAAATTGTAGACGAGTTTCACCTCGCCGAGTTCGGCGAAGGAGACGCAGGTGTCACCATTGTCACGTTCAAATAGTTGGCAATGGTGAGTTCACCCGAACTTTTTTTAATACTATAATCAGACAAATGCTCTGCATAACAAAGGTAAACAACCAGGATGCCGGATAGGAAATGAATAAGAAGTCCAAACTTCTGTGTGCCGGGAATAAGCCATAAATCCATATAATTCTCGTTCCCACTGTACCTATCACAGAAAGGACCATTGGTATGGTAGAATATCCCAAACCTCGAAGAGCTCCCGGCATACAATTCATGAAGCCGCAGATAAAGTATGTAAGGGTCGTGTAGTTTAAAATCTTCATTCCCGCAGCTATGACATCCGATGACGAATTGTAGATTCTCAAAATCCGTGGTCCAAAAACATATACCAACGAACCAAGAATAAAAGCAACAATAAAATCTAAAAGCAAACATTCCGCCAAGACTTTCTTCACTCGCTTCATCTTTCCTACCGCGTAATTCTGGCTGGTAAAACTCATACATGCTTGAGAAATAGAATCAATGGACATAAAAAGAAAACCCAACAGATTGTTCGCAGCCGTATACCCTGCCATGGCAATGGAGCCAAAACTATTCACTGAGGATTGCAGCAATACGTTTGAAAAACTGATAACCGTAGACTGTATGCCTGCAGGAATTCCTATGGCAAAAATCCTCTTTAAAATGAATGGATCAATGTGTAACTTTTTTACATCCAAACGATAGCTTTCCTGACTCTTCATCAGACATCGAAGGATTAATACACAGGAAATCATCTGTGAAAAAACTGTAGCAAACGCCACGCCGGCCACGCCCAGATGAAACACGATAACCAAGATCAGATTAAGTACAGCATTCAGCACTCCAGCAAACATCAGATAGTAAAGAGGTCTTCTGGTATCCCCTGCCGCTCTAAGAATTGCCGCACCATAATTGTACACCATGAAAAATGGCATACCGCAAAAATAGATTCGCATATACAAAACAGACGCTTCAATCACATCCGAAGGCGTATCCATCAGCTGCAAACCAACCGGTGCCATCACAAGGCCAAAAACCAGCATAACACAGCCCATAATCCCCGCAACAGTAATGGCAGTATGGACCGTCTCACTAATTTTATCTTTTTCTTCACAAGCCAAATATCTGGCTGCCACAACATTTGCCCCTAAGGATACTCCTATAAAAAGATTTGCAAACATATTAATAAGGGCTGATGTGGCGCCAACTGCTGCTAACGCACGGCTGCCCGCCCAATTTCCTACAACCATCAGGTCAACTGCATTGAACAGAAGTTGCAATACACCTGAAAACATCAATGGAACAAAAAATGTAATCAATTTTGGCATAATCGAGCCATGCGTCATATCAATTGCATATGCAGTTCTTCCGGCAATTTTCTTCTCTTGCATCATTTCTCTATGTTCCTCACTCAAACACTCCAAATCCCATAAATAAATACAAAAACCCCCTAAGTAGACTTCGGTAATATCCAGTCTACTTAAGGGGAATGCTATCATACCATTCTTATATTAACTCAAGAACTACTTCCATAGCACTGTCGCCCTTACGAGGTCCGATCTTGATAATTCTTGTGTACCCACCGTTACGGTCCGCATACTTAGGAGCGATTTCCTCGAATAACATCTTAGGCATATCAACTTCTTTCATATCCTTCTTCTTTGTACCGACAGTTTTAACCGGGTATAATACCTTAAGCATTTCTCTTCTGGCGTGAAGGCGTGAAGGCTGATCTTTCTTGATCTTCTTTTCAACGGTATCGTACACCGTTACTTTCTTGCCATCAACTACTTCTTTTACTCTCTTGCCATCTTTGTCCTTGCGGGCAACCTTAGCGTTAATAGTCACTTCGTCAAAGTTATCCTTCTCTCTAACTGCCATAGCGATAATGCCTTCTGCAATCTTCTGAACTTCCTTTGCCTTAGCTTCTGTTGTAACGATTCTTCCATGATATAAAAGGTTTGTTACCTGATTTCTCAACAAAGCCTTTCTCTGTGAAGATGTTCTGCTTAATTTTCTATACTTTGCCATTTTTTCCTCCTGTGACGGCTCGCTCTGCTACGCCTTTTGGTCTTACTGGCAGGGTGCATGGTCTGCCATCCTCTGAAACAGGATTGTCACGCCTTTTGGTCTTACTGACAATCCGTTAATACATTACTCATCTCCAGTTCTTAACTGAAGTCCTAACTCATTTAACTTACCTAATACTTCTTCCAAAGACTTGCGTCCAAGATTACGAACCTTCATCATATCATCCGCAGTCTTGTTGCACAATTCCTCGACCGTATTGATACCTGCTCTCTTCAAGCAGTTGTATGAACGAACGGATAATTCCAACTCATCAATGTTCATATCCATAACCTTACCCTTAGGATCGCTTGGCTTCTCAGCCATAACATCAGCCTCAATACCACGCTCAGACAAGTCTACAAAGAGACTTAAATGCTCGCTCAATACCTTTGCAGCCAAACTAACTGCTTCTTCCGGCTGAATTGTTCCATTCGTATATACATCCAATGTAAGTTTATCATAGTCAGTAATCTGACCTACACGAGTGTTTTCAACCTTAAGGTTAACTCTCTCGATTGGTGTGTAGATAGAATCCACGGCGATAACGCCGATAGGAGTATCTTCAGTCTTGTTCTTATCAGAACTGATGTACCCTCTGCCTTTGGTAATCGTAAGTTCCATATAGAGCTTGCTATCTGCACCACCATTTAAGTTAGCAATTACAAGGTCCGGGTTCATGATTTCAATATCAGAATCCACCTGAATATCACTAGCCTTTACTACGCCTTCGCCTTCAAACTCGATGTACGCAATCTTAGGGTCATCTGAAGTTGAATTATTTCGAATCGCAAGATTCTTGATGTTCATGATGATTTCCGTTACATCCTCTTTTACACCAGGAATTGAACTAAACTCATGCAATACGCCTTCAATCTTAACTTGACTGACAGCAGCACCTGGCAATGAAGAAAGCATAATTCTTCTAAGAGAATTGCCGAGTGTTGTACCATAGCCTCTTTCCAAAGGTTCTACAACAAATCTTCCGTATTTCTTGTCTTCTGAAATCTCAGCGATTTCAATGTTTGGTTTTTCGAAATCGAACACTAGGTTGCCCTCCTTATAATGTTTACTCTATGAATAGTTGCTGTTCTGCTATTTATTACTTAGAGTATAACTCGACGATAAGCATCTCATCAACTGGAACGTCAATTTGCTCTCTGCTAGGTAACTCTTTTACAGTTCCCTGTAATTTCTCAAGATCCACGTCCATCCATTCAGGAACAACTCTTCCGCTTGTCACCTCAACGATATCCTTAAATCTCTGAAGACCCTTCTTAGCTTCGCGAACTTCTATAACATCACCGGCTTTTACCAGATATGATGGAATGTTTACCGGCTTACCGTTTACCAAGAACATCTTGTGATCAACAACCTGACGTGCTTCTCTACGAGTTCTGGCAAATCCCATACGGAAAACAACATTATCCAAACGGCTTTCAAGAATGGTCATGAGGTTCTCACCTGTCATTCCCTTCTTTCTATCCGCAATGTTGTAGTAGTTGCGGAAAGGCTTCTCTAATACACCGTAGATAAACTTTGCCTTCTGCTTCTCTCTCAACTGAAGACCATATTCTGAGGTCTTCTTTCCAGATCTTTTTAACTGTCTATTTGATTTCTTATCCACTCCCAAGTATGCAGGCTCTAAACCGAGCGATCTACATCTCTTAAGAATTGGGGTTCTATTAACTGCCATCTTAGATTATCCCTCCTAATTAAACTCTTCTACGCTTTGGTGGACGACATCCATTATGTGGTACTGGAGTAACGTCTGTAATACTTGTTACATCAATTCCGCATGCAGAAAGAGCACGAATTGCTGCTTCTCTTCCTGATCCTGGTCCCTTAACCATAACATCTACTGTCTTTAATCCATGAACGAGAGCTGCCTTCGCAGCAGTTTCAGCCGCCATCTGTGCAGCATATGGAGTAGATTTTCTTGAACCTCTAAAACCAAGACCACCAGCACTTGC
>CAYPAA010000066.1:0-5241 GCA_964408625.1 uncultured Roseburia sp.
GAAATCTCAGCTTCCTTTATTTGCGCTTGCTCCACAATATATCAATATTCGCGCCACCTATTGGCTCCGGGATGTTGTTTCTTCGGCTTCCTTTGCTTATGTCTACAGCTATGGCGGTGCCTCCTGCGGCGGCGCCTCGGGCGTGTATGGGGTTCGTCCCGCTTTCATTATATCTTAAATCACCGGCCCCTTTAGGGGCGTGTGATTGGCATGCGTATACTATTCCGCCGTTTACGGCACAATGCGCCCCAAAATAAAAAAGAAAGAAAGTATCTTGCAATGTCTGTACTAAAGAGCAAAAGAAAAGAGTCCCAATTTGAGGTATTTCATAATTACTATAAACTAAGAAAAGAAATTACAGATTTGCTGTTACGAGATTTCGGATTTTCATCGGAAAAACATGAGAAGAAGATGGCAAATAAGTATGGCAATAAACCGTATGACGAAATGAATGAGGACGAAAAGATACGGTTTGATAGGATGAAATGCCGGGATGAGGCATTTAACGAATGGTTTATCAAAGATGAACGTCAGGCCATTATCGACTACTTACGGAACCTCGGTAGATGTCTATTCTCAGCAAATGATATTTACCCGCAATTTGAGGCTGAGTTAATAAGACGTAGACTTTTACAGGAGCAGGCATTAGGATATTGTGACTCTTTAAAACAGGAATTACAGTATTCAATAGAAACGCTTCCTGTTGATATCAACAAATATACACGGTTTGCTCAAATGTTACAGATAGAGATAGACCTTATAAAAGGATGGCGTAAATCCGATAACAAATTTAAGAAAATTATTACTAAATAGGGCTACGTCTGTTTACTTGCGTCGTTTCGCGCCAACTATTGGCTCCGGGATGTTGTTTCTTCGGCTTACTTTGCTAATGTCAACAACAATGGCAATGCCAACTACAACAACGCCTCGAACGTGAATGGAGTTCGTCCCGATTTTAACGGTACGCAAAGCGCCCAATTGAGGCCGCGCACCGAAGAAAGGAGATGTAGTCCTTTTTCATGAATAATGAAATAAAAACACGTCAGGACGGAACTGATTACGATCACGCTTCCTATACGCCTGACAGAATAGCGGATGCAAATAATTTATATGATGCATGGCTCTGTGCAAAGAAAAATAGCGATTGGAAACCAAAAGTTCAAATGTTTGAGATGAACTGGTTAAGCCATATTGCCGATTTACAGCATGAATTGATTACACGAACATATATCCCCAGAGAATCAACTGAGTTTGTTATACGAGAACGCGGTAAAGAACGTCCCATACGTGGTGAGCAGGTACGAGACAGGGTTGTCGAGCATAGTCTAAATGATAATGCTGTTGTACCTGCTATACGCCCATACTTAATTTACAATAATGGAGCATCACTAAAGGGCAAAGGGGTGAACTTCACCAGACGAGAGCTGGTAAAGGATTTAGTAAGCTACTACAACCATTATGGTAATGATGGGTATGTTTTACTAATTGATTTCAGAAAATACTATGATAATATTCAACACGATATTTTATTAGAACAATTTCGGAAATATGTTCATGATGATACTGCAATATGGTTGCTGGAACTAATTATTAGAAGGTTCAAAGTAGATGTCTCGTATATGAGTGAAGAAGAATATGCAAATTGTATGAATAAAGTATTCAGTGCGTTAGAACATTGGAAATTGGACAAGTCATTATTAACTGGTAAAAAATACATGGCCAAACATCTTGATATTGGAAACCAAACCTCGCAAAGCGCAGGGATACTCTATCCGTCACCGATTGATAACTATATAAAAATCGTAAGGTCTGTAAAGTATTATGCGCGGTATATGGACGATTCGTATATCTTACATCCAAATAAAGAATTTCTGAAATCGCTTTTGGCAGACATCATTAAAGTGGCAAAAGATATTGGTATCACTGTCAACGAGAAAAAGACACATATCGTTAAAATATCTGAATATTGGCGATTTTTACAGATACAGTATTCTTTGACTAATTCTGGCAGAATCATCCAAAAAATAAATCCAAAACAAGTTACGGCACAGAGGCGAAAAATGAAGATCCTTGCTCCACGGATGACTCATAAGGATTTTTCTGAATGGGTAAATTCGTGGATAAAAAGCCATAGAAGGTATATGAGCAAGCAACAGTATGCCAATATCATGGCACTTTATGGCCAACTAAAGGAGGTCACACTATGTATAAAATAACTTTAGCGGACGGTACCATCATTGAGTTCGCCGATTTGAATGGCACAAACTTTGTTACTCAAAATCAGACTGAAATTGATACATCTATTTTTACAGATGAGAATCTCGTTTCCGGCACCATCACTAAAGACGACGGCTCAATAGAGGAATTTAGAAATTGGTCTTTTATCCAGCAACAGAAGCAGTTGACTGGAGAATATTATATTTGTTTCCGTCAAAAGACCGAGGCTGAGTTGGAAGCAGAGCTGCAGGAGGCAAGAGAAACCGAACTTCAGGAAGCGCTGGTCGAATTATATGAAATGATGCTCGGAGGTGCAGAGTAATGATTGCTATTGCAAAAGTATATGCGGCACTTATTTTAAAAGGGAAAAAGACAATAGAAGATGTGCCGGAGTCTATCCGTGAAGATGTAAAATATTTACTTGCTGGAGAGGAATAACATCAAATTGTGTATATGCAAAGAATGGCCTCCCCGATAAGGGGAGGCCATAATCTTTGGCATTTGTGGTCAGATAATAAATCAACGGAAATTTAAATTACGAAAACGAGAGCACTATGAAATATATTTCAGGAACCGAGTACAACGCGAGACTTAAAAAGCTACAGTTACGGAATGAGTGTATTCAACGTAAGCAAAAATTAAAAGAAGAAAAAGATAAATACCGACTCAAATTAAAGTTGCCAACAACTTCAAAATTGATGGCAGTTTATTTATTTTTCATTCTCAACGTCGTTCTTGCGTATGCAATGATTGCGATGTGGTATTTTGCAGACTTGACCTACCTTGGCGTGCTGGTTACTGACGTAGCTGCACAGGTATTGACTTATTTTATTTATGCTAGAAAGGCTACCGCCGAAAACACGACCGGCGGTATAACGTATGACATGGCACTAAAGTCTGCGGAGGAAACAATAACCTATAAAGATGACAGTGAAAATGCTGCCGGGTAGGAGGTACATAATGGAAGGTATAAACAATTTTCTGATGATATTAAGTGATAACTGGGTATCTATTTTAGTCTGTATTGGTATTATAGTCGGAATCGCAAGAAAGACAATTAATTTCTTTTCTAAATCTACAGACGAGCAAATTGAAATTGCAAAAACGCAAATTCAGCAAACCATGTTAAAAATGATTACAAGCGCAGAAATCGACTTTGACAATTGGAATGAGGCTGGTTCTATCAAGCGAAGTCAGGTTATTGAAGAAATCTTCGAAAAATATCCTGTTCTTTCTAAAGCAACAAGCCAGGATACAATTCTCGAATGGATTGATACCGAGATTAACAACTCGCTCAAAACACTCAGAGATATTATTAAAGCCAACTCCAATAACACCGAGAAAGAATAAACCAAATATTAATTTTATGGATAGTGTCCTCATGGCACTATCCTCTTTTCATATAAGGGAGGAAATTGTATGAGTATTCTAATTGGGCATGCAAGCATTAGTGAGACCGGCGGTATCAACGGGGTCAAAGGCGATAGTACTAAAAAGGAAGTTTGTATCCGTGAATGGTATAGTAAGCCGTGGGACTACATGGCAATTCATCCAGATGCAAATGTGCGTGAAAAACACGCAAAGGCGATTGAACAGGCTTGCGCCAACGACAATATCGGTTATGGGCAAAGTGATCGTAATACTCTGAATACTTTGGCTAAAGCGCTCAATTACGATCTGTCCAAGGTCGGTAAGTGTAACTGTGATTGCTCGTCTCTCCAAAACGTAGCAGCGGTTGCGTCTGGTGCCACAGGCGTTACATACGCCAGTAATGGCTGGACAACAAGCACAATGAGGTCGAAGTTACAAGAAGCGGGGTATAAGATTGTCACCAGCAGCACATACCTCTCCAGCGCCTCTTATTGCGTCCGTGGTGCCATTTATGTTAAGGCCGGGTCTCACACCGTCTGTGGTCTAACAAGCGGTTCTGGCGCATCTCAGACGCTTACAAAGGCAGGAATTGCATCCAGTTCCAACACCTCTTACAGTGGGAAAGGCGTTGGGACCGCCACTGCCAAGACTACTATGAATATCCGTTCTGGTGCGGGCACATCGTATGATAGCTATGGCACAATTGCAAAAGGGACGACTGTTGAAGTTTTAGAAGTGTTAGCGTCTGGATGGTATAAAATTGTCTGGGCAAACGCAAGTTGCGGATATGCATATACTAGCAATGCTAACGGCGCATATTATACCTATGTTGCAAACAAAACTGCATCTGTTTCAAGCGGCACAAAAGTTGACTCTGCAAGTTCTTACAGCAAGTCGATTGCCGGGACATATAAGACTACTGCTAACCTGAATTTACGTGCCGGAGCAGGCACTGAGAAAACATCGCTTTGTACCATGCCGAAGGGGAGCTCCGTGAAGAACTACGGATATTATACTACCTACAACAAAGTGAAATGGTATTATATCTCATACACCGATTCAAGCGGAAAATCATATACCGGCTTCTGTTCAAGCGCATATTTAAAAAAGAGTTAACTTTGTAATATAGCTGGATGCCCGCTAAAAATGCATCCGGCTTTCAGGAGGTATGAATCTTGGAAGGATTAGATGAATTCATCACATTGTTCGGAAACGTCACTGTTCTACAGGTTATTGAATTCTGCATGGCATTCGTTTTTATGTTCTGTGTTTACAAGAAAGTAAAAGATTACCTTATCAAAAAGCATGATGCCGAAAAGCAAAAAGATGAACAGCTCAAAGAAGCGTTGCTTGCGGTCCGTAAGTATCCGGAATACAGAAAGCAAAGTATTCAAATTCAACAACTGCTTGATGGAGAAATTCAGGAACTTCGAAAACTACAAACAGAGACAAGCGAACACCTTGTTAAGATGGAAGAAGATAACAAACGAAGAGAACGCAACAAATTGCGTGATAGGTTGCTGCAAAATTATCGTTACTACACGAACAAAGATTCCAATCCATCTGGAGCTTGGTCGCAGATGGAAGCGGAAGCTTTTTGGGAGTTGTTCCGAGATTACGAAGATGCAGGCGGGGACGGTTATGTACATACAG
>CAYPAA010000067.1:0-4676 GCA_964408625.1 uncultured Roseburia sp.
CAACAACATGACATTTGAAAATGCATCGTTTGAGACGTGGGAAATGACAGACTGAGCATCAAACAATGGAGGCATCTCCTCAAATCAGACATTTTAAGCGTAGCAGTTTTATTGACTGCTACGCTATTTTTGTGCCGAAAAAAATTACATACTTGTAACTTAAAAAATCAAAAATTGCCTGTTAAGGTGATGGCAGGGAGGAAGACTATGATATCAACAAAACCTTTTTGGCAGCAAATGGAGATGAAAGGCATATCTACATACAGTTTGGAAAACACATATGACTTGAATCCGGCGGAAATATCAAGGCTGCGAAATAATCACAATTTTACAATGAAAAGTCTAAATCGATTCTGTGAAATGTTCCAATGTAGGATATCCGATATTATTGTCTATATTCCGGATGAGTAATAGCCGGTAAATGAAGGAGAGGGGTAAGTATGAATACAAAGGATTTTATCAAAAAGTTAAACAGCGATCTTGAATTAGCGAAGAGAGTGGCAGTTGCGGGAAGCCCGGATGAGGCATATGCAATTGCGAAAAAGGAAGGGGTCAAAGATGACAAGGATGCCTTCTGTAATACGATGGAGGCATTCCGAAAGGAGATACATTCCGTATCTCCGAGTGAAAAGGAGACGCTGGTAGGAAGCACATCCACATCTGAAATTGTTTCCGCAGTGTCTACCTGTGTTGGTGCCGCAGCATCTGCGGCTTCTGCAGCAGTATAAGAGAAAACAGTATATAGGGTTTAATGTAAAGCAATGATAATTTACCGGCTATTGCTTTTAAAGATATAGTAACGCATTTTATAAGGAAAGGAATGATAATTTACGATGGAGGAGAAGGTTTTTATAAACAGAAAGGGGAAGGACAGCAGTCCCGAGGAAACGCTGAAAAGAATCAGGGAATGCCTTTGGAGTGCAGGATTGAGTGCAAGTGCACAGTGTCTTGAGGAGGATGTGCCGGATTGCTTTTCCTGCAGGGTTTCTCTGGATGGTTCACTCTCCGAATATATCAGTGCAAACGGAAAGGGAACAACAAGGGAATATAGCATGGTCAGCGGATATGCAGAACTGATGGAGCGAATACAGAATCAGGTTTTTACGTATCAGCCACAGCCGTTTGATAGAGAGTGCACATTTTGCGATGAAGATGGGGAAAAGGACTCAGTTTGTCATTATGTTCCGTTGGAGGAACTGCAGGCGGACGAGTCAGGTTTTATAAATAGGCTGGTCAGAAGATATGTCCGTACAATGGAAGAGATGTCGGATGAACTGGATAAGGAACAACTGGTATGGGCGCAATTTATTCGGCTGTTTCCATGGTGGAGAACAGCAGGGGTTTTTATGGCGCCCTTTTATCATGTACAAAGTCATGCTTATCAATGGATTCCGGTGGATGCAATCAGAAACGTAAGTGCCAGCAACGGTATGGCAGCGGGGAATACATTGGAGGAGGCGCTGGTGCAGGGGTATTCCGAGATATTTGAACGGTATGCACAGTGCAAGATACTGATGGAGAATTTAACGCCGCCAGATATTCCGGCAGAGATTCTCGAGCAGTACCCACTCATTATGAGAATTATAAGAAACATTGAAAACGCAGGTCCGTACCATGTTGTCATAAAGGATTGTTCGCTTGGCATCGGCCTTCCTGTGGTCTGCGGTATCATATTCAACAGAAAGGAGCAGACCTTTGGTGTGAAATTCGGCGCGCACCCCAATATGCAGATTGCGCTGGAACGGATTTTTACAGAAGCAATGCAGGGAAAAAGACTGGAGGAATTTGCAGTTTTTAACGTTCTCTCCTTTCAATCACAGAACGTTCATGCCCAGAGAAACATGTTCAACCTCATGAAAACAGGAGGGGGTGTTTACTATCCATCCATTTTGGGCAAAACGCCTGATTGGGAATGGAAGCCGTGGAGGGAACCGGAGGATCTGACAAACCGTAAACTGGCTCAGCAGATGACGGATTGGGTTTTACAAAACGGATATGAGTTATACATAGCGGACATGTCCCATCTTGGGTTTCCGACGGTGTCCATTTACATAGAAAATATGAGCGAAATCATTCCTATAGATTATACAGTGCTAAAGGCTTATGCAATAAAATATGACGCGGTGACTTTCTTGCAGGATATTTCACATATGGATAGAGAAAAGGCAAAAAAACTGCTTGGCTGCGGCGAACTTCTCCGCTATTCCGTACTGGAGAACACCATTCCAACCATGTGCCGCATGCCTATTTCCGGAAACTTTCATGGTGGAAATGACCAAATCAGTTTTATGATGGCTGTCTGTTATTATTATCTGGGGAATTATAAGGAGGCTGTCAGTGAGTTGAAGCGATGTATGTCGCTCAATGAGAAAGGAACGGAGGAGTACGCCTATGAAAATCTGTTGCTCTCATTTCTCAAGGGAAAGGCACAGGGCGTTTCGGATGCGATGCTGAAAGAGATTATCTTCCAACTTGGTGAGAAAAAAATGGGAGAGCAGATTTGCAATGATTTTGCGGACCCGTTGACGGTTTTTGCTAAGTTATACCCATCCTGTGATGTGGAAAACTGCAAGGCATGCGGCAATGCAAACTGTCATTATCAGGAGATGAAAAAACTGTATCGAATGTTGTTTGATAAAATGTATTCTTCAAAGGTTTGGACAAAAGAAATACACAAGCTATTTGAGGAACAAGGACATGAGTGAGAATCAAAGGATGCCTTTTCGCCTGCGATATCTTTCCTCTCAATATGAAAAGACGTGGCTTCTCATGGAAAAAAAGTGTCGTCTTACGCCCGAATTGTGGGATATACATGCATTGGATCAACTTTGTTTTTTGTACTGCGAGCATCTGGATATGCTGGTGGGGGACGCTTTTATTGAATTCTATAGAAAAAGTAAGTGGTACAAATCTGCGACAGAAGATGCTCTTGCGCAGTGCTGGCAGCAGTTGCTGAAGGAAAGGAAGGTTTTGCGCAATGTGGTAAAACGCTGGGATAGGGATTTTATCCGTCATGTGTCGCTTTTGTCAAGGCGGCTGGAAACGGACTGGGAGGAAATTCAGGCAAGTCTGGGCACGAAGTTGGAAAGTGTTGTTGAGATAGATGGGGGTGTTTCAGACATTCATCAGGGGAAGTGCGTGCATATCATCCGTTTTCAGAGCGGGGAGCGGGTGGTTTACAAACCGAGAAGCCTTACCCTCGAACGGAAGTGGCAGAATTTTTACAGGCAGATGTCTCAACAGGCAGGTCTTGGCGATGCGCGGACACCTTGGCTGATAGAGAGAAAGCGTTATGGATTCGAGGAATTCATTCCATCAATGCCGGTCAGCGGGAAGGAAGGGTTTTCTCTTTTTTACTTCCGTTGTGGATTTCTGCTTGGGATTGCGTATGTGTTGCAAGGGACGGATTTGCATGCGGAAAACATGATTGCCTGCGGAGACTGGCCTGTCTTAATTGATTTGGAGACAGGCGTGCGGGCCTGTGCGGCTTCGGTGATGGGGAAGACAAGACTTTCCCCGGAAGAAAGATATCGTTTCGATTCGGTAATGAGAACAAATCTGCTCCCATTTCTTACAGCAGGAGGAAATATTTGTCCGGGAAATGATGCGTTCACCGCTTCAAAAATGGGTTTTTGCAATCTTCCTTTCGATAAGAATGGAAAACATAAGGGAGACGACTATACAGATTCCATTCTGTCCGGCTTTGAACTGGCATATGATACCGTGCAAAAGTTTGGCATCACGGAGAAGTTTCGAGGTTGCCGTGTCCGTTTTTTAACCCGAAATACTTCGGATTATGCAGATATCTTGGGCTGGATTTTTTCAGCGGAGGGAACAAAAAACAGGAAAGAATTTGAGAAGCGTCTCGGCTGTATGGAGGAAGTGATGGGAAAGCGCAAAAACAAATCTCTTTCTGCTTGTATCCTGATCAAGCAGGAGAAGGCCGCCTTGCGAAGGGGATATATTCCCCGGCTTACGGTATCTCTGGACAGTCGGTGCCGTGAGGTGAAGGGGATGACGCTTCACAGGCTTCTGATACAAAGGGGAGAAGCGTTGAACGAGGAGGACAAGTGGCTTCAATGCAAAAGAATTGCAGTATCCCTAAATCGCAATATGCCGCAGGACGAACTTTATGATGCGTGCAAAAAAATTTGGAGCGAGGAAAAACCGCAGTTAGAACAGATTGGAATGATTCTGTCCGAACGAATTTTATTTTGGGAGAAACTTTTTTTACAGGATAAAACGCCGGAGGGAATTTTGGTGGCAAACGAGAATCACCGATATTATCTGACAAATCTTCCGTTTCATATGCTGGAAGGCATCCCCGGGCTTTTACCTGCCTTTGCGGCATGGTATGCTTTGCGCAAGGACATGCGGGCAAAAAATCTGACGGAGCAGATATTAAAGGAATTATGCCAAAGGCTGACGAAACTCAATCTCAATAGCTATTATCGGAGTTTTCCGGAGGGCTTATGTGACTTGCTCGATATGACAAGACTGGTAGAGTTATACTATTTCTCACCGTATCTTACAGAGATTCAGACGATGATCCTTTCCGTTATAGAGAAGGAGCAGTGTGAAAAAAGCAAACCGGAAGGTATGGCAGATACAAAGGACTTCGCGGATGGACTGATGGGCGGTATGCAGGGGATGCTTTTCCCTTCTTTTTTTAGGGG
>CAYPAA010000068.1:0-4259 GCA_964408625.1 uncultured Roseburia sp.
CATCCTTTGCCGGATGGTTCTCCGGAATATTCAGCGCCTCAAAGTTGTAGTAATCATACTCAACTTCCGGTCCTTCCACAACTTCATATCCCATACCGATAAAGATGTCTTCCACCTCATCCAATACGCTTGCGTTTGGATGGCTATGTCCAATTTTTGCCTTATATGCCGGCAACGTGACGTCGATGACCTCAGATTTGAGTCTCATCTCCATCTCAGCCTGCTCTAACTTTTCTTTTGCTTCACTTAATTTTTGTTCAATCGCAGATCTCGCATCATTTACAAGCTGCCCCACCATAGGGCGTTCCTCCGGCTTGACATCTTTCATCGATTTCAAAACCGCTGTAAGTTCTCCTTTTTTTCCGAGAATTGCAACACGAACATCATTCAATGTTCCCATCTCTTCGGCTGCATCGATCTGTTCCATTGCTTTTTTTGTGATTTCTTGCAATTTGTCTTTCATTGTCGTTTCTCCTCGTATCTTATTTTTAAAATAAAAAACTCCATCCCAAGTAGGGACGAAGTCACTCCGCGTTACCACCCTGATTCCAGATTGCTCTGACACTCATATGCTTAACGTGCACTACCCGACACAGCCTACTATAGATTCAGCCATGTAGCTCCTGCGTGAAATTCACAAACCACCTGTTTTTAGGACAACTCCCAGCCTTTGGTCATCCCTCGCTGTAAAAAGTATGGTTTGCTACTGTGCGCATTCACAGCCTCTAACAGTTGACATTCTAGCACAGCACTAAGAAAACATCAAGAATTTTTTCCACGGCGCCGGTTCCATTTCTCAATTATTTGCGATTTCTTTTTCTTCATATAGCGTCCAAACACCTCTCCAAAGAAAACATTTGCCTCCGCACACATAAACATGATGTACATGCACGAATAGAGCCAAAACATCATAAGTACCAATGTCGACAAACCTCCATAAATCGAGAATCTGTCATATATCTTTACATATAAAGACAAAAAAATTGAAAACACATACCAAATGGCTGCACAGATGATTGCCCCCGGGATCTGTGAAACTGCCTTCACTTTTTTATTTGGGAGTACCGTAAAAAACCAAACGAATAAGCCTGTCAAAATGCCAAACACAAGTAAGCCTCGCAACAGCGGTCGCACGCTGACAATCGCAATCAGCAAACCGGTAAACCCAAACATGTCATTAAACAGTTTTTGAATATGCTGGTTAAACACCATCAAAATCAGAACTGCCAGGATGGCAAATATCAAAATCAATGTATAAATAACAGACCAAAAACGAACCACAAACCAGTTGCGTGTCTCTTCAATACCATTTAACACATTGAGACCGGAGGTCATATATTGTAACGCTTTGCCTGCAGACCACAGTGCCACAATCGCTGAGATAGAAATCACACCTATGGAGCGCGAGTATACCTCAGAGAGAATAATGCTGAGAAATGGCCGTATATATCCCGGCATCGCATCGTACAACAGCGTCATAACGTATTCCTTTGACAATGGCGTATACTGCAGAAGAGAAGTAAACACCATCAAAAACGGAATCGCTGACATAATGATGAAAAATGCCGCCTGTGCCGCAAACGCACCAATATTATCTCTTTTACATCTGTCCAGATATGTCTTTACATATCCAATAATCATCCAAACCATATACAAACCTTTCTACTGTATGGTTGTCAGTTGTGTATTTTTATAAAAGAATCCCAAAATATCTTTGTAGGAATATCCAACCGCACATAGGGCTTTCGCTCCGTTCTGGCTCATACCTACGCCGTGGCCAAAACCTCCACCATAAAACAAATAAGTGCCATCTGCTTGTTTTTCAATGGAGACGGCAGCACTTGGAAGACTTGTCACATCGGATAGGACTTCTCCGTTTTGCAACGTAACACTGTTACATATGCTGCCAAGAACCTGACGAATATGCAATTGTCCGTTGATTTTGACCTTCCCCGTAGCAAATCTAATCTCAAGCTTTGTCACAGCACCGCCCGGGTTGCGCTCAATGACTTTCATCTCTTCCAGCCCTTTCAGTGTCAATGAAGCGTCCTTTTTCGTATCCGCCAAACGCCCCTGCATTTTTTTATTACACTCAACTGCGCCATCTTCTTTTTGAACAGATAAAATGGCACTGCGAAGCGACTGCAGACAATCTGCATCCGTCCTTGCAGTCCAACGGAAATAACGCTCTCCTCTCTCGTACGCCGATTCATCCGCTTTGCGAATATAAGAATCAAAATCTTCTTTATGTTCTTCAAATCCTATATAAACAGAAGGAAATACGCTCAAGTCCATCTTCTCACCAAAGATGCTTCCATCCTGCCCATATCCACAAGATGTAGAATAATAGAGAGCCTCCAGCACGGTGTCTCCACGCATCAAAATCTGACCTGTCGTATCCGCTATCGCCTGATTGGTCTCTGCCGTTTCCTCACAGTTGTTATAAACCTGAAACGATACCGTATCGTCCATATGCGCACTCACTTCCGGATATGCATATGCGTTGCTGCGACCATATGCATATGTTCTGGCACATATCGCTTGTGCCTTTAATGCTTCCTGTCCGTAAGTATAAGGCATCTCACTTGGCACAACTCTTTTTAAATATTGTTCCATCGGAATTTGATTGACAATCACAATACCGGATGATACAGATATAATCTCAAATCCACCCTCATATCCATAATTTCTGGCATTTCCTACGATATAGAGTTGTCCACCTTCCGCCGGTGTGATTTGAACAGCACCGCTTCCGGGATATGTATATTTTTCATTCGGTCCAACAACACTCTGTGCACCGTCAACAACCACTGTCATGCCTTGATTTCCATAAATCTGCGCGCCGGTTCGATAAATATCCCCATCAACATCTGTAAGCGCTATTCGCAAGTCGCAGGTATATGGCATCGGCACATCCTCCACCACCTCCTGCTTGTCCGCATTGTCTGACTGTACATTTCGCATAAAAAACTTTTGTAATCCTGCCATTTCACCCTGCACGTAAAGAATCAATATGAGCAAAAATACGCAGAGAAAAATCAGAAAAATCAGTATGTGCTTTTCCGGACGTTTGATTGTATATCGCGCCAAAACTCTATCTCCTTTTTTTCACAATACAACAAAGAAGGAAGTTGCTGCAAAGCAAC
The DNA here is from genome assembly GCA_964408625.1 of uncultured Roseburia sp. GTDB lineage: Bacteria > Bacillota > Clostridia > Lachnospirales > Lachnospiraceae > Pararoseburia. Next base: position 3,147 of record CAYPAA010000068.1, read on the forward strand.
TTCCTATGCTTATGTACCTTATGATTTTCTCTTATGTGTATCAAAAAATCATCTTATGTATTCGCCCAAAATGCCGGGCCTGATATTTTGACTCCTAGCAAAGCTAGGTGGGTAACCGCAATCTGTCTTCTGCCTTCCACCGGCTAATCTCCACGCCAAATGCATGGTAGCTCATCGTACGCACTGATGCGGCCTGACATCCGACAGACAATATAAGAATCCCATGAAAAATAAATGTAGGTTCAAAACAACAGGTTAAATCGAACATCTCAGGTTTTCTTGGTGATTTTATTATATATCATATATGGAGAAATTACTAGCATATTTTCAAAACAATTTTTGGAAATATAACATTATTCTATTCTGCCTTAGGTCCTGCAGAAACAAGTGCCTTACCTGCTTCATTGCCTTCGTATTTCACAAAGTTCTTAACAAAGCGTCCTGCGAGATCTTTTGCCTTTGTCTCCCATTCAGAAACATGTGCATAGGTATCCCTCGGATCAAGAATATTGGAATCAACTCCCGGAAGTTCTGTAGGAACCTCCAAGTCAAACATAGGAATCTTCTTTGTAGGAGCCTTTGCAATGGATCCATCTAAGATAGCATCAATGATACCACGTGTATCCTTGATAGAGATACGCTTTCCTGTACCATTCCATCCTGTGTTAACAAGATATGCCTTAGCACCGCTCTTCTCCATTCTCTTAACCAATTCCTCAGCATACTTTGTAGGATGCAACTCAAGGAATGCCTGACCAAAGCAAGCAGAAAATGTAGGTGTTGGCTCAGTAATACCTCTTTCTGTACCAGCAAGTTTTGCTGTAAATCCTGATAAGAAATAGTACTTTGTCTGCTCCGGTGTCAGGATAGACACTGGAGGAAGCACACCAAATGCATCTGCTGAAAGGAAGATAACCTCCTTTGCTGCAGGAGCAGAAGAAATTGGACGTACAATATTGTCAATGTGATTGATTGGATAAGATACACGCGTATTCTCTGTAACGCTCTTATCGTCAAAGTCAATCTTGCCATTTGCATCAACGGTAACGTTCTCAAGCAGAGCGTTGCGCTTGATCGCATTGTAGATATCCGGCTCAGATTCTTTGTCGAGGT
>CAYPAA010000069.1:0-1712 GCA_964408625.1 uncultured Roseburia sp.
TGATGTCATATACACATACACGAATTTCAACAAAATTCACTCTGCAAGTCAGAACCTGCCCACCGAAGTAATGCAAATGGCTCTTACAAAAGACGCCCGTGCGATTGAACGGTATTTTCTAAATGATATTATTCCCGTCTTGGAGGAAGCACGAAAGAAAAACGCCGTTCTTGCACTAAAAAACATAATTTTGAAAGATAACACTATCGCTGATACCACGCAGCTTGGGACCATCAGCCGCCTAACAAAGAACGATCTCAAGGGCAAAAATGAGTTTGTATTGTCCGAATTTTTAACAGATGTCTTCATCTATGCTATTGCCAAAACCGACAATACGACAGAGGCGGCTTTTACAAAATCAATTAAAAAAGATTTTTATGCCATCTACAATCAGATGGTTGACACAATCAAGTTATATGAGGTTACAAAACCGAAAAACGTAGCTGCGATCCCGCTGACAAGCAAAGGTAGATTTGATAAGGTTTTTACGCCCGTATCGAGCGAGAGGCTATCAATATCTTCGAATCACGACCTTCAGATTTTCTGCCTTAAATTTGATGACTATGACTTTGACTATCATGGCCTTTGGAAGCATCTCCGCAAAAACATCGGATACTATGTTTATTCCAGAGCACAGATACAGCAATATATGGATGACGATGAGATTTCCGCACTTGCCTATGATGCTATAGCACATATTAAAGAAATGATTGCAAGCGGGAAAATGCCGACTGGGAATGAGCTCGGAGAACTTTTGCTTTATATCTTTTTGGAGCAGGTTCTTAATGCCCCCAAATTGATGAGCAAGGTTGAGTTTGCTAATCATGGTGGTTTTTTTACAAGCAAAAGCGCTGGCATACATCTCTTAACTGCTGATGCCGCTGTCCCCTTCAATCAGGTGGTATTGGGTACGTCTATGATAAATGGCAATCTGCAAACGGCTATTGACTCAGCTTTTGCAGAAGCACAGAAGTTGAAAAACAGGAAAAAAGACGAGCGACACTTTGTTGAATCAAATATCTTTGCAGCATCATTCCCAGATGGTGTGTACGAGCAACTTGAGTCGATTATTCTGCCCGCTGACTCCCCTGGGAAGAAGCCCGCCACAGCATTCGGTATGTTCCTCGGGTACACATTGAGTGGCGTACCCTCAAGCGGGAAATCTATTGATGTTTATCAGAATGATGTGCTTGACCGGCTAAAGGCGGATATTTTAACGCAGGTTCCATTTATTGAATCCAAAGTCACACAGTATGGACTTGACGGATATTCGTTGTATATTTATCTACTTCCTTTTTCTGATGCAGATGAGGATAAGAAAGATATTATGGACAAGCTACTGCAAGCTGGGGGAAGTATGTCATGAGTAGTTTTAGAGATATCACCTTCGGAGAGCACCTGTTTTCCAAAATAGATGACAATGAGTATTTACAGAAACTTTATCACAACATTCTCATCAATTACTCAAAGAGACTGTTTCGTTTGGATGAGATGGATGAAAAGCCTGTGAATATCGGAGATGCGCTAACTTTTGCAGATATCCTGTCAAAATCCTGTGGCACAAATTTGTCTGACATACATAAAACCCGTGCGCAAGAGATGGTCGCGCTCCTTTACGATATGTATCCGCATGACGAACAGATAAAATACTATCTTGGCTCCGTTCTCGCAAATACCGGCAACTTTCTCAGCATGAAACGTTTGACACCGGA
>CAYPAA010000069.1:1722-3993 GCA_964408625.1 uncultured Roseburia sp.
CAGTGCCGTCTGAAGAGGAGTCCCATTTCTTCCCGGCGCAGAAGGAAATATATGATAGCTTGTCCAAATCCTATTTTAGCTATTCTGCACCAACGTCAATGGGCAAGTCTTTCATGATGCGTACTTTTATTAAGCACCAAATCATGAACGGTGAAAAAAAGAATTTTGCCTTGCTTATTCCAACAAAGGCGCTCATTAATGAAGTTACAAGTGAGTTGATTGAAAGCCTTACCACACTTTTGAAGGAGACTGACTACCGCATTGTCACTTCATCAGGCTCGATGGCACTTGAAACAAAGCATAACTATATTTTTGTTCTGACGCCGGAACGGATGCTTTATATATTAATTGACGATCCTGATCTTAAAATAGACTACCTTTTTGTAGATGAGGCGCACAAAATATCATCCGGCGATAAAAGGAGTGCATTTTATTACAAAGTCATTAACAAATTGGAAGAGCGACACAGCAATGCTCACATCATATTTGCTTCGCCGAACATTCCGAATCCGCAAGTTTATCTCGACACCCTTTCAAAGGGAGAATGGATTGTAGACGAGGATTCTATTGTGGCGTGTAAATACGCACCTGTCAGTCAACTGAAATATATCATTGACTTGTGGGAGCGCAATATCCGTATTTTCGACTCATACTCGAAGAAATTTATACTGCTGTATGAAATGAGCCACCAGTACTCTTTGAGCGAAGTAATCGCCAGGATCGGCGACAGACGGCACAACATAGTGTATTGTAAGTCCAAGAATGACGCTATTCAGTTTGCAAGGGATTATGCGGATACGCAGAATTTAATTGGTGACAAAAGGCTCCAGACATTTGCGGAGGCAATCCGAAGCGATGTTCATAAGGAGTATTATCTGGCAGAATTGGTGGAAAAAGGCGTTGCATATCATATCGGATATCTTCCTGCAAACATCAGGATGCAACTTGAGGATTATTACAGAGAAGGTCTTATTAAAACGATGTTCTGCACAAGTACCCTTCTTGAGGGTGTAAATCTGCCTGCGGAAAACTTATTTATTACAAGCTATAAGAAAGGCAGAAGCGACTTCTCGGAAGTGGATTTCAAAAATCTGGTAGGACGTGTTGGCCGTGCGAAATACAATCTCTACGGAAATGTGTTTATTGTTCGGCTTCAGAAGCAGGAACACGAGGAAGATTTACAGAAATTTGAAAATCTGCTGAAGGACGATGTGCCTCCGCAGAAACTTTCAATAGAAGCAGAGCTAAACTCGAATCAGAAAAAGCTTATCGTGGATACGCTTCTTTCCGGCAACGTAGAAATACACAAGTCCAGTAAACATCAAAGCGAGGACAATTACGAATTGATGAGAAAAACAATGCTGATTCTTGTTGGAGATATCGTGGACGGTAGGAACAGTCGTATAAGGAGAGAGTTTGCTCCCTATTTGACACCTGAGACTGAATCAAAAATCCGTGAGCAGTTTTCCGTGGCGGGCAAACAGCCGGATGACGATATCAATGTTTCATACGATCAGATACAAGGTATCGAAAAACTCATCCGCGATGGTCTTGCCTGCCCGGGAATCAAAGACCCAAAACGGGGTGCGGATTATTACGAGACCCTTGACTTTCTCAACAAGCTGGCTGTTGCATTCAAATGGCGCATTTATGAAAATCGCACCCTCGGAGCTGGACAAGGTCGGGATTACCCCAATTTATCTTGGTACGCGGTTTTACTAACCCGCTGGATGCAAGGGTATGGATTAAGTTATATTATTGAGCAAAGCATTGAAAACTTTGATAAGAAGAAAAAGGAGGTAAAGGTCGATTATAAAACCTGGGAACCGTTTGACGGTTCACAAAAGCATAAGAATATCATCATTGCCGACACCTTGGAGGCAATCGAAGATGTGTTGCTGTTTCGGCTGTCAAATTATTTTCTGAAATTTTCGGAGGAATACAAACGACAGCATCCCAATGAGCCGTTTACGAATGACTGGTACGAATTTGTGGAATATGGGACAACAAACCGCCTACGAATCATCCTACAGCGGAGTGGCTTTAAGAGAGATTCGACTGAATATATACGGCGAAATGCCGATAAATATGTGAGAGGCGCATCGGACAATCCCAAGCTGCTGAAGAAAGCACTGTTGGAATGCCCGAACGAACTGGTAAAACGAGATACCGAGGAAATCCAGTACAATGTACCAGAACTATTCATAGATGAAGGAGAAGAATAATATGGCAAATTTTTATGAAACCGTACTGACGGTACTGAAAGCAGAT
>CAYPAA010000070.1:0-3933 GCA_964408625.1 uncultured Roseburia sp.
TAGGTTGGAGTCTCCAATGATGGGATGATTCCAAGCGACATAAAGTGACTTGAATTCATGCAGAAAGGAGATCCGCACATATGTCCAATCGCCAGAAAACGTATGGGTTCAGCAGGGTCCTTAAAAATATCCTGCCTCAAATAGGAGCAATAGCACCTTCTCAAAATACCTGTGGATAAATCCAGATTTCCTGCCCAATCACCCGCATAGCAGAATTCATGTCGCCGCATATTAAAGTTCTTCATTGTGAATTTAAACAATGGCGAGTTAAACTGCTGTCCAGCGGCAATGTATTCTTCTTCCGTCATCTCAGTCATCAGTTCCACCTTTCGCAATCCTGTTTCCTCTTTTCGTGTGGCTGCCAATTGCGGAGCGGCCCCTGTGTGTTCTATGCAAAGCCTTTCAATTTCATCCAAGTGAGGCAAATACTCATCACACAGGTTTAACTGTACGACATACGAAGCACCTGCAGCTTTCACTTTCTTAACATTCTCAAAAAAGTGCTCTAGGAGATTAAGCCTTTCAAGTTCGAGATAGTGAAGAGAAAAAGCAAAATGCAATCTTGAAATATAATTTCGGTTCTGTTCTAATATCTCATCGATCTTCTTGCTTACTGTTCCATTTGTTGTGATATTCACATAATGTCCATTCCGCATAATGTAATACACAATCTTGGCAATCTCTGGCTGCAATGTAGTTTCACCAGCGCCACAAATACTAAAGTAGCAAATCCCACCGAGACGCTCACGGGTTAACGCCTCACCCATCTGCTCCGGAGTGTATCTTAGATCTGCCATTTGCATCTTTCGACGATTTCTTTGGATCACATAGCAGTAACTGCACTTCAGGTTACATGCTGTTACCGGTAACAAGCATTCAAAAAATCTCTTGATCGGCTCCATTGTTCCTTACCTCACCTTTGAATAGATTTCAGTAAGGATATGGTGCTCAGATTCGGGCTATCTGTTATACCGTATGCGGCGGAGGATCTTTGATTGTGTCTTCTGTGGCAACTTATAGAAAACTTTCTTTGCCACTGTGCGGGCTCTATAAAAAACACCAATCTCGATAAACTCTTTTAGATTAACTGCGCGTTTTTTCTTTTCATCGTATTCAAGATTGTTATCCTTTAACTTCCCACTTAAGAACTCCCTCATCTCCGGCTGCAGCCAATGATCTCCAATCTCAGTAACCCGATCCCTCACGGATGCATATGTTGGTGTTTCAACTGACGGCAATGCTCCAAGTGTCATCCAAACATGTGCGTTGTGGCAATGTGGTTCGGGGCAATTCGCCCCCATTGCTTCCCAACGGATAGGTTCATCTGGATTTTCAAAAATATTCTGCAGTGCTGTACCACAGTAGCATTGCTTGAGAATTCCCGTTCCAAGATTTAAATAGCTGACCCAGTCTCCGGCATAGCAAAACTCTTTACGCTTAACATTAAAAGTCTTCATCTTGAATTCAAAGAGGTCTGAGTCAAATTCGCCCCATCTCTTCAGATATTCTTCTTTTGACATGTCTGTAAGTATGGGCAGATCCGGATCGGTCTCCTTCCGAGCAACAGTAATATGGCAAGGAGCCCCTAATCTTTCGACACTAATCTTTTTGATCTCGTCAATGTAAGGTACATAATAGTCTGCCGGTGTCAGTTCAAGAGAAAACGAACAACCTGCATTTTTGACCATTTCAATATTCTCAAAGAAACGGTCTAGCATTTTCATCCTTACCAATTCGAGATAATGGAACGAAAACTTGAATAGCAACCGCTTTCTGAAATCCTCCGGAAATTGGCACAGCTCTTCAAATCGTTTAGTAATCGTTCCATTGGTCACAATTGCAATATAATGACCCTGCTTCAATATCTCGTACAGAATCGGGGTCATCTCTGGTGGCAGGAGTGTTTCTCCTCCACCGCACATATTAATGTGGATTACCCCCCCCCAACGATTTTTGGCAAATGCTTTTCCGATCGTTTCCGGAGAATATTTAAACTTTGGAAGATCGCTCAGAAACTTTCTCTCCTGCGCAATGTAGCAGTATGGACAGCGCATATTGCAAGTTAGCACTGGCACTGCGCAATCCACAAAACGCTTAATCTTGTCCATCATGTACTCCTTAATCAAGTTCATATTGAACATTAATAAACAGTCTCAATAATTCCTTTAATTTCTCAAACTCCTTGTATATCATGAACGGCCGTTCATGGGCGAACACTACAAGCTTTTTCTTATGGCAAACAACTCCTGATATCACCTTTTCCAGTCTTAAATCTGTTGGAACATACCTAATACCATTATTTTGATACCCCCCCAAGTAAAGGTTCGGAGAGATACCGTAGCTAATACGACTGTCATCAGAACACAGAAGCGTTTTATTCCCTTCTGCTTCAAAATACTTTATCAATTTTTCCGGTGCACTAAACATGTGAAGCCTGATTGTATTTGCCAAAGGAACTTCTTTATTGAGATAATAGCTGCTAAACATCTGATACCCTTCTAATGATACGGTTCCATTCACATCTGCATGGTAACCTATTTTGAGCCACCCGGCTTCACTTATTTCTCTGCAATAGCGGTCATGCAACCGATGCGACGGATCTTCAAGGCAGTACAAGGTGAATTTTGCACCGTACTCATCATGAAACTTCTTCAGCTGGCACAAGAAGGGTTGTTCAAATACGGATTGATACACCGGTTTCGATGCATTTATAAACACTTGATGTACATCATCAAAGCTTAAATGCAACGTATCAACTTCATCAATCGGTGGCATCTGACTAATTCTTTTTATGTCGAATTTATGCTGAGAACTTCGAACGAGCACTTTACCCTTCTGTAACACACTTGATAGCATCAGCAATCTCTCCAAATCGATCCATAACAGTTCCCGGTGCTTCCGTTTCCGGTTCTGTAATGTCATCTATATTCTTCACAAAAATAACGTTGCCACAAGGAGACAGGTATCTGCAAACTCGTTCAACCTTCCCGTTCGAATTCGGCAGCGCAATTACCGGTGTTCCTGTGATAAAAGCGAATATGGTTCCATGAAGTCTGTCGGTTACAATCAATTTTTTCGATCCAAACTCCTGAAGTTTTTTCTCAACAGCACTCTTTCGATTTTGGAAATTGATAACAACGTCATCTCCATCTGTGGTCGATAACGGAACAGATTCAGGATACTTAACCGCCAGTTTTTTATATGCAGCTGCTCCTACGACACATTCAGCATCATCACGAAGGCAAATCCCTACTTCGCCTGTTTTTACAAACCGATCCCTATAATCGAGTGACAAGACAATATCAGGACAAAAAACGATAGTCACACCTGGAAAGTTTTCTTTCATCCTTTCATAGGACCCCTCGTCTCTGGCACACAGAACCAGTCTCAACACCGCTCCATATATAGATTTCGCTCTATTCAATTCCTTACGAACATAAGAGCTTTCACCGTAATCAAACGTCTGAGGGAAAATAATAATAGGGTTATGAGGGAAAGTTTTTAGAACCAGTCGTCTGACAGACTCATACCTTTGATACATAACCCCCATATTTCCCCCGCCCGTGAGGCATATCAGGTCATTTTCTTTTACGGTATTTTTTAGCCATTGCAGGCAGGAAGGGAGTTTATCTTCTGTGATTTCAATTTGTGTATAGTCAGGTAATGTTCGTGCTACAAATGTCTCCATCGCATAGGCAATAGCTTGATCGCCAAGATTTCCATATGCAGGTGCATCGAGGAAAAATACTCTTTTCTTTGAATTAAGCATATCCTGCGTTATGTAATCAGGATGTTCATTTTTTCCCCATTCACGGAAATGTCGCAGCTTATAATTTGTCTCTATCGGTAAAATCTGTTTCAGATTCACTGTCTAGTTCCTCCTTCAGCCACGCATCTTCATCTTAAACATCGCTTCTCGCAGCCAATTTGGCG
>CAYPAA010000071.1:0-3809 GCA_964408625.1 uncultured Roseburia sp.
GCCATTTGAAAGGCGTCACATAATACGGGAATTGAATCCCGGCTATCGTCCTGTTATGCTGAAAAAAAGCAAAGGAGACAAGGCAATGGCAACAGATAACACAAAAAAAGAACAGATGGAGATCGCAAGGATCCGTTTCGGGCTGATCGCTCCGATGGTGCAGGGGACTTTTACGGATGAATCCATGTCCGCGTACTGCCGCAGGGTGGCCGCTTTCCCTGTTAAACTTCCGGATGGCCGCCAGGTACAATATAAAGCGAAAACACTCACTAAATGGCTCAGCCTGTATAACCGTGGCGGAATGGATGCCCTTGTGCCCAAAACACGCTGCGACAAAGGAGGCACCCGGGTGATCACGGAGGAGGCGGAAACAGAAATACGGAGGCTGATTTTCTCGATGTCTACCGTATGGACCGCGACATTCGCCGGGCCATGCAAGGGATGACCGATGCTGAGCGGGAAGCCTATCTTAAGGAATACACTGGCTGGCGGGAGGACCCCGCAGCCGAAGATGGCACCACATGGTTACTCAGTAAAGATTAAAACCGCTGAAAAACTTATTAATAGTATGTCCGCAATGGTTATGCCGGTCTTAGCCGGTCGGCATATGCCGTTGTAACCTACAAAATGTAGGTGCAACCACCTACAAAATATTTTGCATTTTTCTGCAAAAAGTACTTGCAAAAAACATTTTCTGGCGGTTTTGTAGTAGTTGGCGATCTGCTGATGGGAGATGCTAACGTTGTAAAGATTCTTCAAAGCCTGCGAGGTCTTGCGCAGGGAAAGTCCGAGATTGACATGAAGGGTGAGGCACAGGGACATGACATGGGCATTGTGGTTACTGAATTTCTGGAAGTTCACATGCTAAATGTGTAATAGCCAAGGGAAGTAAACTTAATAATGGTGTTATAATTGGAGTAAATTCTTTTGTTAATACGGAGATACCTGAAAATGGAATTGCCGCAGGATCCCCAGCAAAGCTTATTAAATACCGGGATTGGCAGAGGATATGTAAAAGGTGTAAAAAATATTGTGTCTATGGAAAAGGGTGTTTGTTTATCATTGTTGCAGAAGCTGATGGCGAGGGAGCAACAAAGTGGGGCAAGCTGAAAAGCGGTGCCGGATGGATTAGTTTGGATTATGGAAAGAGAATATAAGTAGAAGAATTAGGTCTATTGGGGCATTGATTGCCTTGATAGACCTGTTTTTTATTGGTATGAAACTGATTTGGAATGATAATACTATGTTTATGACAATAAAAAGTTTGAATTTGATTCGTAATGGCTTTATAGTAAACCAAAATGATAAAAATATAAACTTGACAAACAAACTGTGTGATAGTATCATTAGTTTAAGAGATAGACAAAATGGTTTGTACAAAAACCAAAATGACAATAAAATGAACGGAGGTGGAGTATGAAACTATATTTTGAACTGTTAAAAAAACCAGTCTTCGATATGGAAGATGTAAATGTGTTTTATAATAATATGGATAGTGCACGTTCTGCGATTAAACGATTGATGAAGGAAGGTATGGTGGCAAAGATTCGTAATAACATGTACACCTGTATTAGCGGAGAAACTGGTGCACCGATTGCCAATCGCTTCCAGATAGCCAGCCAGATTACGCCAACATCCTATGTGTCTCATCATACAGCTATGGAGTATTATGGAATTACGGATCAGGTCTATTATGATGTGTATGTATCTTCTGAGACTAGCTTTCGTGATTTTACATTTGATGGCTATACGTACTGTTATGTTGCATCGAAAAGTTCAGAAGGTATTGAGAAACCTCCTTATAGTGGCGGTGTTGCAGTAACTAATTTGGAACGTACCATTGTAGACAGTATCAAGGATATGGACAAGATTTCCGGTATTGAAGAAGTTGTGCAGAATATAGAAAGTGTACATCGAATGCAGGAGAAAAGACTGCTTAAGTATCTGGAACTTTACCAAAATCAATTTTTGTATCAGAAGATGGGATATCTGTTATGGCAGCGCAAGGAGCAAATGGGATTGTCTGATTCGTTCTTTGAAAAGTGCAAGGAGCAAATTGGGAAAAGCAAGCGTTATCTTACACGTGATCAGGATGGTGGCTGCTACGATGATACCTGGAAACTGGTAGTGCCAGATGATTTACAAAATATGAAGAATGGAGTGATGATGGATGCCGATATATAATAAAGTAGAGATTGGACGTGTTGCACAGCAGCATGGATTTGTGAGAGATACCTTCGAAAAGGTCTTGCGATTGAGAGAGATATTGCGTTATTTGAATGAAGAAGAATATCTGAGAGAACATCTGCTTTTAAAAGGCGGAACAGCCATCAATTTGACTGTATTCAACCTGCCGCGTTTGTCTGTAGATATTGATATGGACTACACACCGAACGATACGAAAGGGGACATGTTAGAGGCTAGAGAGAAGATTACCACTCTTATTAAGGATTATATGGAGGCAGAAGGATATCAGCTCTCCAAAGGTTCCAGATTTACGCACAGTTTGGATGCTTTCTATTATCAGTATCAGAATGCCGGTGGCAACAGAGATATGATTGAGATAGAATTGAATTATTCCTTACGTGCACATATTTTGGAGCCGGTACATAAAAGAATTCTTCCGGAAGTATTTGACGATGGTATGACAATTCGCATGGTAACTCCGATGGAAATTTTTGCGGCAAAAGGAAATGCGTTGATTAGCAGAGCTGCAGCCAGAGACTTGTATGATTGGGGAAATCTGATTGCTGAGAAATTGTTTGAGGAAGAAAGAGATATGTTTCGTAAGTGCTTTGCATTTTACACAACAATTTCTGCAGAGATTGTAAATCGAGATTTTGATACATCAGCTATTGATTCCTTGAAGTTTGATAAAATACGAAGAGACTTATTTCCTGTGCTCAGTAAGAAAGATAATTTTAAGCTGGACGAAAGAAAGCGACAGGCTAAGGATTATATAGCGGATTTGATGCAGCTGACGGAGCGGGAGCAGGAATATATGGATCGTTTCATTGCAAAAGAGTATGTTCCGGAATTGTTATTTGATGATGAAGAAATTGTGGAAAGAATTAAGGAACATCCAATGGCACTTTGGAAATGCCAACAATAAAATTAAGCTTCATATCTTATATCACAAAATACAGCCGCGTACAAAATATACAACAAAGTTTTTAAAAAATTTGACAAACTATGACATTAAACAGTAGACTATATCTAAGTTTGTCAAATGTGAATTGTAACTGGCGAAGGGGATGTAATAAATTATAGTTGTAACCGTAGTGGCCAATAAGATATACTGTCTACTATAAAGGAGCGATTGATTATGCCACATGTTGATGAACAGGATACAAAGAGAGATATAGAAGATATATTCAAAGACAATTTCATTTGGAATGCGAAGACTTTGTCTGAGGCACCATCGGTGATTGCCTTTAAATATGCGCAATTGAAGCAGTTGACTGAGAGCCGTTCATATTATGGTATGATGATGACGCTCAGGGACTGCTTCGAATTGCTTGTGCGGTTTTATGTGCTGTGCGGCTGTGCGATTAGCAGAGGCATGCAGTCCGATGATATTGTGAAGGTATTATGTGATCCCAAACTGTCGCTTTCTTTTGGAGACTGGGTGAATACACTGACAACGGCAGTTGTTCGATTTTTTGGTAAAAATTCGGCGTTTGGCGGCGCTATGCAGCAGATGAAATCTTTTTATGAAAAATACAAGATTGTCCGGTGGCGGAATGATTATGTAGGGCACGGGGCGTTGGCTGATGCATCTTCGGTTGAATATCAGAGAGAACTGGAGG
>CAYPAA010000072.1:0-3764 GCA_964408625.1 uncultured Roseburia sp.
GTAGACCAGTTCCCACAGACTTCCCAAACGCAAAAAATCCGGGAATTGAAACTGCCATCCAAACAGTCCCAACTCCCGGAAACTCCTTGTTTTTCAACACTTTTTCAGTTCTTTATTTCTCCACCCGTGACATCAAGACTACGCACTCCACATGCATACTATGGCAGAACTGGTCCACCGGGCGAACACGCCTCAACTCGTATCCGCCCGCCTGCAAAAATTTCAAATCTCTTGCGAGGGTAGCAGAATCGCAACTCACGTACACGATGCGCTCCGGTGCCACATCAAGCATCGTCTGCAGGCAGAGCTCGTCGCATCCTTTTCGTGGAGGATCAACTACAATTACATCCGGCTTCGCCTTCTCACCACCATGTTCTTCGACCCACTTCGGGACAACTTCCTCTGCCTTTCCAACAAAAAACTCTGCGTTATCGATACCATTATTCTTCGCATTGGTCTTCGCATCCACAATCGCCTCGGGTACAATCTCCACGCCATAGACTTGTTTTGCCGATTTCGCTAAAAAAAGAGAGATCGTACCAATACCACAATACAAATCCCAAACAACTTCCTGTCCGGTCAGCCCGGCATAAGATAAAGCAATGCTATACAACTTTTCTGTCTGCACAGGATTCACTTGATAAAATGACTTGGGAGAGATTGAGAAGGTGACGCCATCCGTCGTCTTTTCAAACGCTCCAGTTTCCTTTTCCTGCGTTCGATAAATCGTGTCACGAATTGTATCCCGCCCCCAAAGAAGCCTCGTCTTATCGCCAAGAATCACGTTCGTATTTTCCATATTTATATTCACCGATATGCTTGTCATTCCCGACAAACCGGATAACTTGTCCACAAGCACATCGGTGGCTGGCAACTTGTCCCCGTTGATGACCAGACAGACCATGATTTCTCCACTGTCAAATCCCTTGCGAAGCAGTACATGGCGAAGCAAACCTTTCCGCGTCACTTCATCATATGGTTTCACATGACATGTCTCCATATAAGATTTGATGCATTCCAGAATCTCGCTGTTTTCCTCCACGCCCAGATAACAATCGGAAACAGGAATCACCTGATGACTTCTCGCCGCGTAAAATCCAAACACAATCTCTCCATTTTTGTCCAGTCCCACCGGAAACTGTGCCTTATTGCGATAGCGAAATGGATCCTCCATCCCCACGATAGGCTCCATCACCTGTCGAAGAAACTCCTCAGAACATCCTCCGATACGCATAAGATTATCGCAGACTTTCTTTTCCTTCATCTCAAGCTGTGTTTCATAAGATACATTTTGAATCTGGCAGCCGCCACACTGTCTCGCGATATCGCATTTCGGCGTAACCCGCTTTGGTGAAGGTTCTAACACCTCCACCACTCTTGCATAACCATACCCTTTTTTGAGTTTGGTCACACCTGCGAGAATCTTATCTCCGATTACCGCATCTTTGATGAAGAAGGTCATGCCGTCCTGTTTTCCAATCCCTTCTCCGTTTACACTCATATCTTCAATTGTCACAACAAAGGTATCATTCTTTTTCATACAATCCTCTAATATTCCTCCGGACTTGTTCTTCGAATATTGGATTCAAACAATCTGTTAAATCCCTGCCAGCGCACATCATTCGGTGCCACATTACACAGAGCTTCTTTCATGGTCTCCATCTTGGCATCCAGATTATCCGCAAAAGACAACGCTATCGCTTCTGCAATCGCCGGTTTCTTTGGCGAGCCGAACTCGAGTTCCCCATGATGTGCCAAAATACAGTGTATCAATTCTCTTGCTTTGACTGCCGGAAAATCGGGAATCTGCGCAATGCTGTCCTCGACCTGCTTCGCACCAATCATAATATGCCCCAGCAGTTGCCCTTCATCTGTATAATCATTCTGTGGAAACGGTGACAACTCCGTCAGCTTTCCGATATCATGAAATACCGCCGCTGTGATAAGCAAATCACGGTCGAGTATCGGATACATCTGTGCAAAGAAATCACAATTTTTTGTCACACCAAGCGTGTGTTCCAAGAGTCCACCTACAAAGCCGTGATGGACATTCTTGGCTGCTGAATGGAATTTAAATATTTCAGCAAACTCTTGCTCTCCAAAATATCCGTCTAACAGTTTCTTCATATATGGCGCTTTGACACTTGCGATTAGGCTCATCAATTCCCCATACATTTCATCCACATCTTTATCAGAGCATGGCAAGTAATCCGCCGGTATGTACTCCCCCTCCTCCGCCACGCGAAGTCGCTTGATGTTGAGCTGCAATGCACCTTGAAAAGATGTGATATCACCTGTGACAAACACGTAATTTAATTCGTCAAACTCGTCAATCCCCATCGAGCCGGGGTCCCAGATTTTTGCATCCAACGTTCCCGTCTTATCCTGCAGCGTCAAATTCTCATACGGCTTTCCCGCCTTCGTCAATGCAGACTGTTTCTTTCTGCACAGATATACCTCATTTACTTGTTCGCCTACTGTTAAATCTTTAATAAATCTCATGCTATTCTCCAATCTAAAAATGGCTTTGCCCATTTCGTCTATTATACCTCATTTCCCTTTTTATTTATAGAATAAATGTGTATAATACAACTTATGAATAAGAAAGTTTTAAATACACTGGAATACAACAAAATCATCGACCTGTTGGTGGATTGCGCAAGCAGTGAGCAGGGAAAATCATATTGTCGCGCGCTAAAGCCTGTCTCCGACAAAGAACGAATTTTCAAAATGCAGACGGAGACAAGAGATGCACTTAGCCGCATCTTCAAGCGCGGCAGCATTTCTTTTTCCGGCGTCAGGGATATTCGTCCCTTTCTGAAACATTTGGACATCGGCGGGACATTAAACGCTGTCGAATTGCTTCACGTCGCCTCTACGCTCAAGGTATGTAAACATGCAAAATCCTATGGACGCAGCGAGAATGATACCTCTATGGAATCGGATTCACTGGCATCTTATTTTCATGATTTGGCACCCCTGACACTCGTATGTGAGGAGATTTGTCACTGCATCTTATCGGAAGATACCGTCGCAGACGATGCCAGCCCGGGGCTCAAAAATGTGCGTCGTCAGATATCGGCGATTGGAGAACGCATTCGTACACAGATGAACACCATGCTGAACAACTCCACAACCCGCGGTTATCTGATGGAAGGCGTCATCACGATGCGAAACGGCAGATACTGCCTGCCTGTCAAAGCGGAGTACAAATCTCAGGTTCCCGGCATGGTACACGATCAGTCCTCTACCGGTTCCACCATCTTTATCGAACCGATGTCTGTTGTGAATTTGAACAACACCCTTCGCGAATTACAAATTCAGGAACAGGAAGAAATCGAAAAGGTTTTTGCCATACTGAGCAATCTTGTTGCGGAGCATTCCGACGAACTCACTCAGGATTTTTCGATTTTGGCAGAACTCGACTTCATTTTTGCAAAGGGCGAACTGGCAAAAAAGATGAATGCCGTCGAGCCGATTTTTAATGAGGATGGCATCATTCACCTTCGCAGTGCCAGACATCCATTGCTCGCAAAGGATTCCGTCGTACCGATTGATTTGACCTTAGGCAAGGACTTTGACCTGTTGATTATTACCGGTCCAAACACCGGCGGTAAGACGGTTTCCCTAAAGACATGCGGTTTGCTTACCCTTATGGGCCAAGCGGGATTACACATCCCTACCAAGGACCGAAGTCAACTTTCCATCTTTGATGACATCTATGCAGACATCGGCGATGAGCAGAGCATTGAGCAATCCCTCAG
>CAYPAA010000073.1:0-3590 GCA_964408625.1 uncultured Roseburia sp.
AGCATATGTAGTTCCTTTCTGCTTACTCAAACAGCTTTGCCACACGCTTGGAAACAGAAAGTTCCAGCTCCATGAACTTTGCTTCCAGTTCCTCGCTTGGTACAGGCTGGTGGTACTTGTAGAAATAGCGGGTGAAGGGTATCTCTGCTCCTGTTTTGATAACGGGCTTCTTCGCACCAAGGTTTTCCTCGAAGAATGCCACCGCATCGGGAATATGAGGCAGCACTTCACGGGCCATGTAGTCCTCAATGCTCTCCTCAAACTTAACCGTTTCTGTGTCCTTGGATTCCTTGTCATAGATGATCTCGCCCTTCTTATCCCGTTGTATCTCGGCGGACTTGTCCATTACGGAAAGTCCATCGGCAATCTTGTCGAGGAGCTTCTTATCCGTGGTCAAGTTAGATAATGTTGCGGCGAGGACTGGGACAAAAGTCATAGGAGAAAGGTAGACATCTTCTGACACAGCAGCACCCAGCGCCGCAATGATTGACTCGTAGAGCGGTTTGTTGTTGTAATAGCTGTCCAATTTGTTTTGTTCCTTGCCGGTGAGTTCTTCCGCATTTTCCAGCTCCGCTACCTTTGCTTCATCATAAAGAGAAGAAAGGGAACCTTTATTCAGCATAGCCTCGATACGCTCCTGCGTAATAGCATAACTACGCTGGAGGGGCTGCATTACTGTGTACTCACGGTAGATGAACTCCTCATTCTTATAAATCTTGCAATGCTCGTTTTCCTCAAAGTCAGCATATAGCTTCGTGATTGCTTTGCGATCCTCGGGAGAAATCTCGTTCTTCTTGTCGCCTAAGGCTTTCCGCAGCTTATGGTACAGATGGCTTGCATCAATAAGCTGGATTTTACCTTTTCGCTCTGTGCGCTTATTCTTAGACAACACCCAAATGTAGGTGGCTATGCCGGTGTTGTAAAACAGGTCGGTCGGTAGTGCGATGATAGCCTCAATCAAATCCTGCTCCAACATCCATTTGCGAATCTGGCTATCCCCACCGGCAACCTTACTTCCTGTAAGCGAAGAACCATTCTGAATGATAGCACAGCGCCCCAGCTCGTCGTCCATTTTGTCGATAGCGGACTGTAAAAAGAGCATCTGTCCATCGCCGGAGTCGGGCAATCCCGCTCCCCAGCGTCCGTCAAATCCCTTTGCATACTCTGCTTTAACGGCATCTTCAACGCCTTCTGCCGCATCTTTCCCGCCCCAAGGAGTTCCAAAGGGCGGATTTTCAAGCACAAATCTCATTTTTACATCCGCAAAGCAATCTACTTTGAAGCTATCCTGATAGCGGATATTCTCAGCCAACTGCCCTTTGATAAGCATCTCAGCAAGACACATCGAATAGGATTCTGGGTTGTTCTCTTGACCAAACAAGCGAATATCTGCTGTTGGGTTGTATCTTTTGATAAAGTTATATCCTGTCGAGAGCATACCGCCCGTGCCACAAGCCTGATCCAGAATAGTAATAACCTTACCATCATCGAAGATGTCGTCACATCCCTCCGCAAGCAAGATGTTTACCATCGTCTTAATAATGTCCCTGCCGGTATAGTGGTCGCCGGCTTCGGCATTTTCGGAGAATCTCCGAATCAAGTCCTCAAATATGTACCCCATCTTCACATTGTCGATAGTACGAGGGTCTAAGTCCAGCTCGGAAAAGGCCTTGACTATGGACAAAAGACGGTTGTTTTTATCCATCTTGTTAATCTGCTTCATGAAGTCAAGTCCACGCTCTTCCGACATAAGGATTTCCTGAACATTGGGAGAGAAGCCGTGGATATAGCTCTTGAAATTTTCTGCAAGGTGGTCAGGGTCATTGCATAGCTCTGCCAAATCAAACTCGCTGGTATTGTAAAACTGAAAGCCGGAAATCCGACACATGGCCTTGTCGGGGAAAGCCGGGTTTTCCTTAAACTTGTCCACCACGGCCTTCTTGGTGGGCGCAAGAGCGCACTCAAAGCGGCGAATGATGGTCATGGGAATGATAACATCTTTGTATTTATCACTCTGGTAAGGACCCCTTAGTTTGTTCGCAATCGACCAAATGAAGTTGGTCTCCGTAGACACATCAACAGGGGCATCGTCCCACATTGCATTGATTACTTGTTTATCTGACATACCTGTTAACCTCACTTATTCAACAGTAGGTTTTCCCGCTGTTAGAAAAAATTGCATTATTAGCTATCTTGTTTATTTTAAGCACTTTCCTGCTTTGTTTTCTAAAGTTGTTCTTTTCCAATATCCTTATAACTTACCAAAGTAACATTACCCAGCTCATTTGCTTTTTCAACACATCCTTTGGTAAACCCTGACTTAGCAAAGAGATAATAATACACCTTTTTGTAAGAAAACAGCTCGCTGCGCTTTACAAGCGTTTCTAAAACACCAAGGTCGACTTTCTCATTCGTCCACTTACACTCACCGAAAAGAGCCGTGTTTTTATCCTGCTCGGCAAGAATATCAATTTCTGCTTGACTTTTTTCTACGGGATCGTTACCCCACCAGCGTCCGAGAGAGGAAAACTCAATCGGGCATTTGCCGGCAAGCAGCAAATTCCAAAGGTATTGCTTGCAAATTTCCTCAAAAACTTTACCCATATAGTCTGACAGGAAAGGCTCAATGCGCTTGTAAGCGAGGTCAGCCGCACCACGGGCGATAATAGAATTGTTTTCCGGCACAAAACGATACCAAAAGCGGAACATATTATCCTCGATAGAGTAGACCGATTTCCGAGACGCCTTTTCGCCGTATGGCGTTTCTTTTTGTATAATGCCGAGAGCGACGAGGTTCTTCACATAAGCCGAGCAAATGTTGGTATCTTCTCCAACTTTGCTTGAGATCTCTGACATACGGGATGCCCCGGTTGCAATCGCTGTGATAATGGCATTGTATAACGCCGGTTCACGCACTTCTTGCTTGAGCAGATTTTCCGGTTCCTCAAAGAGGGCAGAGGTAGGATTCAAATAGGTGTTTTTAATATTATCCTCGACACTTAGCTCGTCGTTCATTTGAAGCAAATATTGCGGTGTACCACCGACGATTCCGTAGATTAGAGCCTTGTCCTCATCGGTGAAATTCTTAAAATAACGACAGGTTTCATCGAAGTCAAATGGGAGTATCTTCATCTGTGCCGTCCGTCTGCCATAAAGCGGTGCCTTATAGGCAAGGACATGATCCTCCATATAGGACATAGACGAACCGCAGAGGATTAGCATCAGCTTGGAACTGTCTTTGTATTTATCAATCAAAAGCTGAAGCGTAGAGGCAAGGCTTTTGGACGGCCGTGCAACATAGGGATATTCGTCAATAGCAAGAATCAGTCTCTCTTTTTCTGACAGTTTGAAAACATACTCTAACGCTGCCTGAAAGGAAAGAAAGGACGTTTCAGTTTCAATTCCGGTATTATACTCAATAATGCTTTTACTGAAGTTTTCAAGATTTTGCTTAGCGTTACTTTCGACGCCCATAAAATAGATTGCATTTTTGTCGTTGATAAACTGATTGATCAGCGCAGTTTTTCCGACACGACGCCGACCATATATTACGGTAAATTCAAACTTGTTTGACGCATATAGCTTGTTCA
>CAYPAA010000074.1:0-3459 GCA_964408625.1 uncultured Roseburia sp.
AACGTCTGTTCTGGCTGTCGTAAACGTCATATCTGTCGTAACTGCCGCCGAAATGTTCCGGAGAACCGCCAATAACTTTTGCGACAGCCTTTGCCGCTGCCGATCTTGTTAAACCTGTACACTCAATTTCTACACCGATTATCCCGATTTTCATGAAATCCCGATAATGCAGAAATTTCATTGGAATTTCAGTTATTGCATACAGAAATATCGGGATTTTATGTTATTGTATACCTAAATAAATTTTAGGAGGTATGCGATATGCAACTACAACCATTGCGATCCGTTGTTGATTCCATGCTTAGGCAGTATAAGGCGTACGGTATCGCTGATACATCTTATAACACATATAAAAACGGATTTTGTAACCCTATCATTCGTTTCTTCGATGAAAGAAACGGCGGCATGTACTCGGAATCCATACTGGATAATTATCTCATTATGCAAAAGGAAAAGCTTGAAAACAACGAAATAAGTTTAACTTATTACTCTATAATCTCAAGGATAGTGAGGCTACTAAAAACAGTAGCGGAAACCGGCACGGCTGATTTTTCAAGTGCAAAGTCCGACAAACAGTACATACCTTCACCTGAGCATCAAGAACTTGTGGATCATATTATTGAGCTAAATAATATTTCACCCGGGTCAGTTAAAAACCTTCACGTTCGCATTCGACATCTTTTCTGTTATATAGAATCACAGGGAATAACGGACAAGGAACTTACAGACAGTGTCTTCTTTGATTATCTCTCATCTGTCGCAGAATCGCACAAGGGGTGTATAACTGAAATCATGCGTGCTGTGAGACTCACATCCACATACCTGAAAGCAAATGGGTCTGAGAAGCTGAGTACAGATTTTTCATTACTTCCAATCAAGAAACCTGCAATCCACATGATTCCACCTTATTCTTATGAGGAAATCAAACGTATAGTGGATGTCATTGACACCACACCAATAGGAAAGCGGGATTATGCGATCATGCTGCTTGCTTTCGATACCGGTCTGCGTGGAATAGACATCATCAAGCTAAAGAATCAAGATATTAACTGGAAAGCAGGTACTTTATCAATAAAACAGAGCAAAACGAAACACCCGGTTACTCAGGCATTGAAAGGCGTCGTGCTGAATGCATTGGCTGATTACATCCTTGATGCCAGACCGGATAATGGAGAAAAAGAAGTGTTTCTTTCGCATCGACCTCCTTACAAAGCCTTTTGCGGCAGTGATGCCCTTGATAATATTATTGGGAAATACTGCAAGCTTGCCGGTGTTGAAAAAAAGCCGCGTAGAGCCTTCCATAGCGTTCGCAGAGCCTTTGCCACCGAGCTTTCCCTGAAAGGCATTCCGCTCGGAGAGATATCAGAGTTGTTAGGACATCGCAGTTTACGATCTGATAAACCTTATCTTTCATATAGTCGAAATCAAATTTCTTTTGTGGCATCAGACTTCTCGGAAATTCCTATAACTGATGGACTATATGCAAAATATTTTTCATCTGATAAAGGAGGCGCATGAACATGGGATTTTATGAAGACACTATGGCAGATTTTAATCGCATGGTGGAGTACCGAAAATCTGCAGGTTTTGCAACGACAACATATGAATATTCTATTCCTCCCTTTATTGAATACAGCGCAAAAAATCATCCCGAAGCGACGCATATCACAAAAGCAATGATTGATGAATGGCTGAAACACTACTCGTTTAAGTCAAATAACACACAGGCTGTCTTTATTGCAATGCTCAGAAGATTCACCGGTTTCATTAATGCGCAAGGCAAAGCTGCATTTATCCCGGATGAAGAGTATTCCGTTAAGAGAGATCAATATCAGCCTTATATTTTCAATGACAGCGAACTGGTCGCTTTATTCAATGCCATAGATTCATACAAAACATATCCGGGAAACGGCTCAAAATTTAATTCGGAAATTATTCTTCCGGTTCTCTTTCGTATGATGTACTGCTGCGGCATGCGACCTGCAGAGCCGCTTCACCTACGTTATGAAGATGTTGACTTATCCGGTGGTGACATTTACATCCGTGCAACAAAGCATAACAAGGAAAGACACATCATTATGTCCGATGATATGCTAGACCTTTGCAGGGCGTATCGTTCTCTTATGGGCGAACATGAATGGTTTTTTTCACATCCCGATGGCGGTCCGCTGCGAACAAACTGGATGACCTATCAGTTTCATGTTTGTTGGAATCGTAGTGGATCGAAAAAAAGTGAGATGCCACGACCATATGATTTAAGACATGCCTTCGCAACACGCACAATGATGCGATGGATAGACAATGGCAATGACGTTATGACTCTTCTCCCTTATCTCAGCACATATCTCGGGCATGCAGAAATTAGCAGCACCTTTTATTACATTCATCTGCTTCCGAACAGAATACGCAAATCTTCCGGTATTGATTGGGGCATGTTCAGCACAGTATACGAGGAGGAGCACGGCTATGAAGAAAACTAAGGATCCCGCACTCATTTCAGCAATTACGGATTTCATGAAAATTTATGCTCCTATTGTGAGACGAAGAAGTCCGAACACTGTGAAATCCTATGGCTGTGCAATAAACAATTACTTCGATTTCCTTAAAGAAACAAAAGGAAAAACGATGTTTACCGCTAGTACGGCAGATTTCACAAGGAACGATATTCTCGCCTTTATGAACTGGCTTCGTCCTAACCGTGGACATGAAGTGTCGACAATTAATCAGCGGTTGGCACACATCAGGACATTCTGCAATTATATGATGAAAAATAACCTTCTTACGCTTGCTGAACTCGGTAAAATCAATGACATATCTAAACTGGATGATCTCCGCAAGAATGAATTCATTTATCTGAGCGTAGATGATGTGAAATTCATTTTGCAGATGCCTGATACTTATACAAAAACAGGGATAAGAGATCGTTTTTTCATGGCTCTTTTGTATGACAGCGGATGTCGTGACCAAGAGATTTTGGATTTGAAAATCAAGGATTTTATCGTTGATGACCTTAATACGGCTGAACTTCATGTCATAGGGAAGGGAAACAAGTACCGAGTGACTCCGATCTCCGCAGAAGTAGCTAAGATTTTTCATCAGTATTGTAATTCATATGGAATAGATATCCATAGTGATTTAGATACTTTTATTTTCACAACAAAAAATACGAGAAGAGGAGGTGAACCTTCGAAAATGTCTGATGACAATACACAGCGTATCCTTCATAAATATGAAGCAAAAGCCAAAGAAACAAGACCGGACTTCCCGCACCTGCATGCACATCTTTTCAGAAGGACAAGAGCGATGCACCTTTATATGGCAGGTGTTGATCTTACTTTAATTGCAGATTGGCTCGGTCATTCCAATCTTGAAAGCGTCCAGGTATATGCAAGAGCAACTGTGGACATGAAGAGGAAGGCAACGTCTAAACTGTCAGAAGATGAATTCTCTGTTTTTCAG
>CAYPAA010000075.1:0-3407 GCA_964408625.1 uncultured Roseburia sp.
AATGCTTTTTCCGGAAGCTGAACCGAATAAAGCTCATAGGGCATTGGCAAATCTGGAACAGACAGGGAAATTAAAAGCAGTTATTACCCAGAATATTGATGGTCTTCATCAAAAGGCAGGGAGCAGGGAAGTATATGAACTTCATGGTTCTGTATTGCGCAACTATTGTAGTCACTGTCATAAATTTTACTCCCTTGATGATATTTTAGCAAGTGAAGGGATTCCCCATTGTCCATGCGGTGGCACCATCAAACCGGATGTCGTTCTTTATGAAGAGGGTCTCGATTCCTATATTTTAGAGCGCTCTGTTTCCTATATTAAAAATGCCGATATGCTCATCATCGGTGGCACCTCTCTTGCTGTTTATCCTGCGGCAGGATTAATTGACTATTATCAAGGCAACAAATTAGTATTGATAAACAAAGACAAGACCGCACGTGACAATCACGCCGATCTTGTTATTCATGCTCCGATTGGAGAAGTACTCACTCCCTGGGCATAATATATAAGAAATAATAAACTACTGAAATTGCAGTTGTGTCAGCTGAATTTGTTTTGGTACAATCCAACTACCACCATAAGGAGTTGCATGTAATAATACATCATAGTCTGCCAGTTGTTTCTCCTCCTCTGACAAATCTTCATAGGAGAAAACGATGGCAGGCTTATTTTTATCGAGTAAAGAAAAGGTAACGGATACCTCTTTTCTCTTTTCATTCGTTTGATTGCGACAGCCAACCAATTGTACATCCTCTGCTGATTGCACGATTTCATCTCTCAAAAGGCGCACACCGAATGCTCTAATTTCCTCCATACGGTCTTCGTCTTCTCTCGCCTCATCAGGCCCCTCAATCAAATAAACCGGGACATGAGAAACAAGCTTTTTCAGGTAGTGATTCGTATACTCTCGCAGAGAGGGATTCGTCGGATATGAATATAGATTGCCCGTAAACACAACAAAATCCGGGTGCAATTGTTCTAACCGCTCAAAGAACCATTTGATTTCATAACGGGTCATGCAACGTCCAATTTGCAAATCAGAAACCGTAGCAACAGAAAGGGAAGAAACTTGTGCCTGCTTTTCTATTCGGATTGTATTTTCAGAAAGACGTGGTATTTTTGACTGTACGAACACACCAATTCCCAATACCAACGTAAGAGCGAACACAATCTTACTAACCTTAGAGGGGTGATTAAAAAAACGGTAAACACAATTTTTCCATTGTCTTCGTTTACCAAGCATACGTATGGCTCCGCGAACCAGACTAAAGAAAGGCGTGAGAATCATCACCGTCAGATACATATCGCAGATAAGCTGAATCCCCCATAACGCATAATCATTGGTTATCGTATAAGGAAAAAGAAAGCATACAAATAGTGTCCCAAGCAATAACACTTGGAACACATAATAAAATTCATTTGCTATCCTTGTCCGCGACCACAAATAACGATACCGCAAAAAGGAATATCCATATAATAGCAAAGCAATCAAAAGAAAGACAACTGTTGTCACCATAGCTGCACCCTTTTCTAATAAACAACTACTGGAGTTCCAATACTGACATAATCATAAAGCTTAGCAGCATTTTTCAATGGCATATTGACGCATCCATGAGAGCCACCACGTTTGTAAAGAGAACCACCAAACTTATTACGCCAAGTGGCATCGTGTAGTCCTTGACCATCCCAATTGAATGGCATCCAATAATTTACATGACTACGATATCCCTGAACAGCAATGGTACCAAGATAACGGTCTTTTTGTTTACCGTAGATGCGATGTACTCCTGTCACCGTTCTTCTCTCCTTCGTCGGCAGTCCGGTAACAACATCCGATTCCATCTTCAACTTACCATTTTTATAGAACCACAAGTGCTGTCTGGATAGACTGATTTCCACATACGTTTTGCCAATATCATCCTTGCCATGTTGGGCGGCAACGTTGCGGTAAACCGGCTCCATCGTGGTACTCTTTTTCTTCTTCAAAAGATTCTTTATCTTTTTGACAGTTTCATCTTCATTAATCCACCATCCCATAATACCTCCGTGGATTTTAACGGTACCATCCTTTGTCGTCTTAAATTTTCTTGTCTTGCCATAAGTATTATATTTCTTAGCCAGTTCTCTTACATATGTGGAAACCCATTTTTTGCCAAGCTTCAATTCCCCATTCTTGTAGGTCAGATGCTCACTTATTGTATCACCGTCAATTACCTCCGTATCGTCACCAAAGGTAAAGGTAATCTGCATATTACGATATGCCTTAATTTCCTCCTCCTGTGAAATAATCTTCTCATCACTTGATTTTACATTCGGCCGATTATAGAAATCTGACAAATCGTAGCGAATTTCATTTCCTGCTTTAATATCCTGCTCCATAGATGTCAATAAGCTTTGCATATTGACATCATCACCTTGAACCTCCTTGACAAGGTTCAAATCTTTGTCAAAATAGGCATCCGCAGTAAATGTTGTCGCCTCCGGCAACTGCTGTTGCAGAATTTCCTGTAGCTTCTCCTCATCAATTTGCACCGCATTCGGCTGCAGAGATAGTACTACATCACGATGAAACAGATAATCAACAAAGGAAATCTCTTTCTTTGAGTTCTGAACCTGTTCGCGGTCAAATTCCCTAGAAACGGCGCTGGAAATATCAATCGTATATTCTCTTTTATCCTTTGTCAGTGATACGGTAAATCCTTCCGCATCATTCATCTTTTGAACAGCCTCTTCCACCGACATTGCACTGACATCCGTATTACTCACAATGGCATGTGGTGCAAAATTACCGCTGAAATAATCTTTGCTAGAGATAAAAAAAGCGATGAGTAAGCATACAAATACACACGCACCAGCAATACACCCTATTACTATTTTTTTATTTTCTTTCATACATCTATCTCTCCTCCCAGAAAGACCATACTAATCTATGGCCCAGAAATAATGATAAGAAAAAACGGAGACGGTGGGATTCGAACCCACGTGCCCGTGAAGGCAAAACGATTTCGAGTCGTTCTCGTTATGACCACTTCGATACGTCTCCATTGTCGAACAATATAGATTAAACCATTAAATCACGAATTTGTCAATGCTTGAATTAAAAAGAGTTCAACGGAAAGCTGGTCTGAAATTTTTCCGGTCTTGAATCGTTCCTCGTATTCAAGACGATTTTCCAGCATTTTTAACAAATCTTGGCGTTTAAACATACCAGCCTGTTTGGAATATTTTGCTACTGTAAAAGGTGGAATTCCACATTTTTTCGCTAACTCATTTCTATTCAGCCCAAGGTTAAAACATTCCTTGATTTGCAAGAGAATGTTGATATGCCGGGAAAACATATAGAGGATGGACATTGGTGATTCTTTGTTTGCCAAGAGATCATCATAGAGAGAAAGTGCTTTCTCCTT
>CAYPAA010000076.1:0-3284 GCA_964408625.1 uncultured Roseburia sp.
ATATTCCTCAAGTTCCTTATTAACATATCGAGCTAATAATACAATATACAAGGAGGTGACGGTGTGGAACTGTCGGAATTGATTAAGTCCGTTGATATTGTGGAATATATATCACAGTTTGTTGATTTAGAGCAGAGAGGAGAGGAATGGTGGGGGCTTTCGTGTTTCCGAGAGGAAAAAACACCGTCATTTTCCGTGAGGAAAGACCCTCCCTTCTTTTATGATTACAGTTCTGGCATTGGTGGGAATCTTTACACCTTCGTAAAGCATTACAACCACTGCTCCAATCGTGAAGCAGTGGAAATTATTAAAAAGTATGCAGGTTATGATGGCGAAGTCGCTGTAAGACAGGAAAAGATGGCTGCTACTATTGACTGTATGCGTTTTATGAGGAAGAAAACGGAGCCAAAACAATCCAAAGGTGTCATCCTGGCGGATGATTACATGGAACGGTATGAAAAACGGGATGACAAGCTTCTTGTCTGGGAGCAAGAGGGCATCTCAAGAGAGTCTTTGGACAAATTTCAGGTGTTCTATGATGGCTTTTCAGACAGATTGGTTTATCCAATCAGAAACATTGAAGGGAAAATCGTAAACATTGGCGGCAGAACGCTCGACCCAGAGTGGAAGGAGAAGAAGCTGCGCAAATATACATATTTTCATTCGTGGGGGACATTGGACACCGTTTATGGGGTATTTGAAAACATGGATGCAATCTTAAAAGCACGAGAGATAATCCTTTTTGAAGGATGTAAGAGTGTTTTGATTGCAGATACATGGGGAATCCATAATACCGGAGCAATCCTTACATCACATTTGAATCCGGCGCAAATGAAACTGCTCGCGAGATTGGGATGCAGAGTCGTTTTTGCACTGGACAAAGAGATAAATGTCCGAGAGGATAAGAACATCCAAAAACTCAAGCGATATATTAACGTGGATTTTCTGTGGGATAGATGGGACTGGTTGAACGAAAAAGACAGCCCCGTGGATAAAGGGAAGGAGGTTTTTAATAGGCTTTATGAACAGAGGCTGCGACTTAGATAGCTTGTTTGCAAAGGACGATGATATAGAGAGTGCGATGCGTGTTTTAGACAAGCTTGGTATACAACTAAAATATGTGAATGGGACTTTTGTGAGTGCGCGCGAGGTGTTAAATGAAGTATACGAAGTTTTTTCAAATTTGGACAGTAGAGCTGCGATTGAGGCAGCAGATGCATTAGTCTCATTTGATATGGGAAGTAAAACAGGGGAAGATGAAACAGGGGAAGATGAAACAGGGCAGAACGCATTAGATACCTTCCTAAACCAGTTCCTAATTAAGGATGGGAGGTGCGAGGTATAGGAAATTATATTATGTATCACTGCCATACGGAGTACAGTCTGCTTGATAGCTGTACAAAATATCAAGACTATGTTGATTTGGCAGTGGCAAATGGACAAAAAGCACTGTCTATCTCTGAACACGGTAAGCCGCTGAATTGGACAGAAAAGTGGGCGGCGTGTAAAAAGGCAGGAATCCGATACATACATTCCGTTGAAATTTACTTGACCGAATCTTTACAGGAAAGGGTCAGGGATAATTACCACACGGTTTTGATGGCTCGAAATATGGCTGGAGTTCTGGAACTAAATAAGTTGGTTAAGCTTTCGTGCGATGAGGAGCATTTCTATTATACAAACAGAATCACGTTCGATGAGTTCCTTGGAATTTCAGATAATATTATATCAACAAGTGCTTGTTTGGCATCGCCTCTGAATAAGCTCCCAGATACGCATCCAAAATATATGGAGCTTGCTAGAAAGTATGATTTTTTAGAAGTGCAGGCACATAATCACCCGGAGCAAATTGCTTTTAACAAACGACTCTTAGCATTATCCAAAGAAATTGGAACGCCATTGATTGCAGGGACTGATACGCATAGTTCCAGTACGTATAAATCAGAATGCCGAGCAGTTTTGCTGGATGCAAAGCACAAATCATACGGAGACGAGGACGCCTTTGACTTATCATATAAGACATACAATGAACTGGTCGAAATGTTTAGAGTGCAAGGCGCGTTGCCGGAATCCGAATACATGGCAGCTATCGAAAATACGAACCGCCTGTATGATATGACGGAGGAAATTGAACTCGACACATCAATTAAGTATCCGATTCTGTACGGCTCAAGGGAGGCAGACTCCAGAATGTTTGTTGAAACCGTAGAGAAGAAGTTTAGAGAGAAATTGGACAGCGGAATTATCCCGCCGGAGCAGGAGCAAGCTTTCCGAACAGCTATTAACGAGGAGATGCGTGTATTCCAAAAACTGCAGATGGATGGATTTATGCTATCCATGTCGGAATTGATATGTTGGTGTAAGGAACATGATATGGCTATTGGTACTGCTCGTGGTTCTGTGGGAGGCTCACGAGTGGCATATGTGACGGATATCATCGACTTAAATCCGGAGGTTTGGCACACGGTATTCTCTCGGTTTTGTAATGAAGACAGAAAAGAAATTGGAGATTAACAACATAGTCTCCCTATATAGCGATATATAGAAAATAATCTGGTGAACCAGCAAATGCTGGGTGTGGCAGAAATGCTGCTAACGGTAGACTCTAAACATATTTGCACGAGAATACCGTGGCAAGTCAATATCTTGACGTTATGAGCGGAGGTAATTATATGAACTTTTGCGATATTAACGGGGAATACAAACAAATAAGAGGATTTGACGACTATTATATAACTGAATTCGGGGAAGTATACTCCATGAGGCTACGCGGTCGCGAGAAAAAACCGCATTTGCATATACTGAAGCCAAAAGACCCAAAGAATAGCACAAAATATTTGAATGTTATATTGTGCCGCAATGATGGGCAGTACACCTTCGCAATACATCGTCTCGTTGCAGAGCATTTTGTAGGTGGGTATTTTGACGGTGCTGTGGTAAATCACATTGATGGAGATAATAGGAATAATGCGGCTTCTAATTTAGAATGGGTAACAACTAGGGATAACATACAGAAGTCATATATAACATCAGGTGTCGGGGCAAAAAGAAATTGCAAAATATGGGAACTTTATGATAAGCATGGAGTCTTGATTGGTACTTTTAATTGCCATATGGACATGGAAAATTTTGTAAAGGAAAAATGTATAGACGCTTCTCCAACGCAACTGACAAAGAAAGGCAATAGTAGAGGTTATATTGTAAATAAAACGTCAAGATATTGAAAGCTGTAACGACTATCCGAAAGGAGTACATAACGGGTGAAATTTCCGTTGTGGAAGCGC
>CAYPAA010000077.1:0-3241 GCA_964408625.1 uncultured Roseburia sp.
GTATGTCGGTCAGGTCATTGAGGTGATCAAAGCCAAAGGGCATGAGGCGTAAAAAGGATTAATTTCCGGGGAAATATACTTTATAAAATGAAAAAAAAGAACAACGATATAGCTTTTGATAGCTATATCGTTGTTCTTTTTTGGCTTGTTAGCGTCGGGTAGAATCGACCACCCAGAGCCGCTTAAAATTAACCATTTTTAGTCGGATAGAAAAAGCCATTGTATTTTCCTTTTCGTGTTCTAAAATGATGTATGCCAATGCATCAGTAGAAACCACTATGGGAGAAAAATACAATGACTTAACTGAAATAATAGCACAAGCCCTCAATGAAATGAAGAGGCAACAAGGTAATACCTTCAACATTGACAAAGTAAATCTTGCGGAATTAGAACGCAGAACCGGGATTTCGAGAGCTAAACTGAGAAGAATCAAAAAAACAGGCTTTGTCGACCTTCCACATGCCCTTACCGGTCGAAAGTCGGAACACACTCTTTTGACAGGTTTTACGGGTATTATTGATGAACTGCTCCGAAAGGGAGTTACCAACTCCATGGTCTGCTATGACAGACTAAAAGAGAATGGATTCCAAGGCGGTTTAACTATTGTTAAAGATTACATTTCCAGCCATAAAGAACTCATTCCACCGAAAAGACAGCTTGTAGCCCCTCAGGGTAACCGGGGGAAGCGTTATCACACGATGCCGGGAGAATCTTACCAGATGGACTGGGGATTCGTTGAAGTGGAAGATACTTTCGGCAACAAATATAAAGTTGCCTGCTTTGCTATGATCTGTCATTGCTGTGGGCAGCGGTATATCGAATTTTTCCCAAATGCAAAACAGGAGAACCTGTTTATTGGAATGATCCATGCATTTTTATATATGGGAATTCCCCAGTATGTCCTGACAGACAACATGAAGAGTGTTGTGATCCGTCGTGACGAACAGGGCCATCCAATCTGGCAGAAAGATTATGAACTGTTCATGGGTAATCTGGGCTTTGAGACCAGACTGTGTAAGCCAAGGCATCTATTTACCAAGGGCGCAGTTGAGCGTCTGGTACGGTTTGTAAAAGATAACTTTCTGCCTGGACGCGTCTTTAATGAAATCACAGATCTGAATTATGATGCAATCCGCTGGTGTAATACCCAGAATGGCGTTTATCATCGTGCAGTTGATTGTGTTCCACATGATAAACATATGATGTTCTGCATGAACAATGCCGCTGTACTTGAAGAATCGATCGAATTATCATACTATCTATGTCCGGAACGTAAGATTTCCTTTGATGGCTTTGTTCACTATGAAGGACGCCGTTTTGGAGTACCTTATTGGTATACGGAGAAGACATGTCGTGTAAAAAGGGATGGCTACATTCTCTATATATACGATACCAAAATGACGAAAGTTCTTACCACACATGATGTGACATGGAGCCGCCGCGACAGTTTCTGCAAAGACCAATATGTCACGGAACAGCCCGAAGAAAAACCCACTGCGCCAGTAAGGATACACATCCAACAGCTCGAACCGCTTCAGTATGATCCTGGTTTTAGCAGATTCAACTTCGAGGAGGGACTGTGGGATGAATAATTCACTTTTTGAACAGATTCAAAATGCTGCTGAATATTTAAATCTTGACCTAAGCGCACAGGAGATGGCACAGTTTGCTGTTGACCATGAATTCAGTGAAGAAAACATACGGAGAGTTGCTGATATGTTTGCATATTTGCAGCAAAAAAAGAAAGAAAATATCGTCTCAACGCTGCTCCGTTTGAGTCGTCTGCCATTAAAAGAGCCAAAAACCTTCGAAGGCTTTGATTTTGGACAGCTTCATGGCAAACAGACCGATGCACTCAAAAATCTGCCCTCATTATCAGCTCTCTATGCGCATAAAAATCTTGCGTTTATAGGGCCCCAAGGAGTTGGGAAAACGCATCTTGCAATGGCATATGGGAGACAGTGTTGCCAAAATGGTCTGAAAGCGTATTTCTTAAAAGCAACCGAGCTGAACCAGCGTTTGACCGATGCCCGCAAATATGGTCGCGAAAGCAGTACAATCAATGGACTTGTAAAACCTTCCTGTCTGATTATCGATGAGATAGGAAGATGTGTCTTTGATAGAGAAAACACACGAATGTTCTTTGATATCATTGACCGTAGATACAATAAAGAAGGGCCAAACACTATGATATTTACTAGCAACAAAGGTCCTGATAAATGGGGAGAATTCTTCAATGAAGATTCCTCACTGTTATGTGCCCTTGATCGTATATTTGACGATGCCACAGTATTTATGATTAAAGGCAACAGTTATCGTGGCAAAAAATGTGAAACAATAGCATTATCAGCCGGTGCTCCATCTGCACTGCCTAAAGCACAACATTAAGGAAAGGAAAAGCTGATGCATTGGTTGTTTCTATCTGACTGAGATTGGTCGTTTTCTCCCGACGCTAAATGGCTAATTTCTCCCGACGCTAACAATTGGGAAACAATCAGAGCAGACACAATTATTCTTTATGGATCGAAAAAGTAAAAGGAGAATCATACATGAAAATTGGCGTGATACAGGCAAGCTCGCAAAAGGATAAGAATACGGTCTTGCATGAATGTGTAAAAAAAGCTGTTCGGGAAAATGGTGCTGAAGTTATTAATTTTGGTGTATTTCCGGCGGAAACAGAATCTTATTCTTATATAGAAATCGCGGTCTGCATTAGTTTTTTGCTGGAAAGCAGGTCTGTTGATTTTGTTGTTACCGGATGCTCCTCCGGACAGGGGATGATGCTGGCATGTAACAGTCTGCCGGGAGTTTTGTGCGGTTATGTGGAAAATCCAGCGGATGCGTTTCTTTTCGGGCGGATCAATGATGGGAATGCAGTCTCCTATCCGCTGGGATTGAATTTCGGATGGGCAGGAGAAATCAATCTTCAGAGCACAATGGACAGCCTGTTTGAGTCACCCCTTGGTACAGGTTATCCTGAGAAGGATGCCAAACGAAAACGTCGGGATACGCAGATTCTGAAAGAGTTGAATGGTCTGACAAAGCGCAGTCTGATCGATATCCTTCCTGAATTGGATGACAATTTGATCCGGGCTGTGATTCGTAAAAGGAATGTATGTGACTATATCATAAGTAATGGACAAGACCATAAAGTGGCGGAGTTTCTGAAACGGAATAAAAAATCTTGACTGGGACAGATGTTGGTGGATGATGGTATTAGTCAGGGGATAAATTTGGGAAT
>CAYPAA010000078.1:0-3238 GCA_964408625.1 uncultured Roseburia sp.
ACTACGTTTTTCTTTGCACTTCCAGTATACCATAAATAGCCGAAAATGTCAGTAACATCAATGGGTTGCAGTACTTTCTAGTAACCAAAAGCAGACACTAATTAACTCTTCGTACCGTAGGCACATACAAAACCTCCAATGCCATAATATGACATTAAAGGAGCAAAATATTTATATATCAATGCCAATAGTTGAGTAAAATAAACTCAGCTATTGGCTATTTTTGTATAGGTATACAAGAAAAAAGCCTTGAAAATCGTTGAATTTTCAAGGCTTTTCAAAAACAGGGGATCCAGGAATCGAACCCGGCTCTGGAGTTTTGGAGACTCTTATTCTACCGATGAACTAATCCCCTTTGCATCAGCAACAATTATTATACTAAATGCCGATTCATAAAGCAACAACTTTTTTCTAATGCTGGCACTTTTTCTTCAAAAGGAAGATGAAGCGGAATTTTATGGCATTATTTTCTTTTTTGCAGTAGAATTTAGTCAAGGAGACATCACAATGAAGCTTTGGATGCTGAGTCAAAACGCCGGGCAAGTGTGTGCTTCATGATGGTTACGAAGGAACCGGGAGCGACATGGGTAAATGTACTGAACTCATTCTGATCAGCCGCTGTTATTACGGTAGTATAAGTCCTTTTGTAAAAATGGTACAGGATCGTGCTATCTCCTACATCCATGCGGATTTTGTGATTCGAAAAGGGGAAATGCACCATAAACGAAGATATAAAAATATCATTACGTAGTCTGCACACCTCTATGGCGAAAACATTACAGATATAGAAAAAGGAACAGCCAGAGAACTGTTGAAAGCAAATGCGGATAATTATGATGGTCTGGTAAAGGATGTTTACTTCTATAAATCTGTAGAAGAATTGGCGAGAACAGATGTATGGATATTTGCATACCCTCTTTATGTGGATGGAATTCCGGAGCACCTACTGTCTTGCTTAATTCAGTTAGAAGAAGCACGTTTACAAAATTGTCAGATACACATATTTATGGTATTGTGAATTGTGGATTTTACGAAGGGATACAAGCGCAATTGGCATTGAATCTTTTACAGAATTGGAGTTTAAAGGCAGGCTTTACTTGGAGTGGCGACGTTGGTGTCGGCGGAGGCGGCGGACTGGCAATGATGCCCAAACTGGAACCCGGACATGGACCTAAGGCGCCGATTGACAAAGCGTTAGCAGATCTTTCGGATATCATTCTTAAGAAGAAAGTACAAGAAAATAAGTATGTGTCCATTGCTTTTCCGCGTTTTCTATATAAAATGTGTGCGCAGATAGGATGGCATCAGATGATCAAGGCAAATGGCGGAAAAAGTAAGGATTTAGGGAAAACCCCCGAATAATAGGAGTGGACATTATGAAACTGATAGAACCAACAATGGAATATGATAAACAAATCCAAGCATACCGGCAGGAATTCCTGACATTCGAAGGTTCCATGGACGGATGTGCTCGCTTCGGAAATTCGATAGAACGCAGGACTGGATTGTCGGAGTAATCCAGATCCAGCACCATTTCAATGAGTTCCTAGAAAAGTATGCCGGTCATATTGGATATTCCGTATGTCCCAGCGAACGAAGAAAGGGTTACGCAACGCAGATGCTAAGAGAAGTTTTACCTAAATGTAAAGCCCTTGGAATAGATAATGTGCTGATTTCCTGCGTGATCGGCAATGAAGGTAGCCGAAAGACCATCATAAACAATGGCGGCGTATATGAGTCAACTGTCTATGAGCCGGGGAAAAAAGTATATTTAGAACGATATTGGATAACTATCTCAAATTAACAAGTTCCGGTTTCACGAACTGAACCATCGGGATTTATAGGGGAAATAACGAAAACATCGGAAAGATATTTTTCTTTCGTTGTATCTCCTAAGCCGAACAAAGATTAGAATCGTCCGCCCCCTCATTTTCTACATCAACTTATACACCTCTGATTTCAGAAAAAACTGCTCCCTTGTGTTGGTGTCTAATGGTGTAATTCTCCCTCTTTTAACAGAATCATTAATATTTTGCCTACTGCAGTTTAATTGTTCTGTAATTTCCTGTGTAGACATGATGGTGGCATTGGAAAACGAGCATAATTGCTCCACTGTAAAAGGCAATTCCTTTGCATAATGATAGACAGTATCGTAGGTAATTCCCGTGCCATTGCAAAATGCTATTTCTGCACCGACACAGCGCGTCATCGCATCACTAAATAAGTCGTAATATGCCAACGTCTTCTGCGCAAAGGCATCCTGTTCTTTCAACTGATACACATCAAATAGTGCTGTCTTTCCATTCACAAAGGAAACCAAATATTGATGATCCGCCGTTCGATATAACGACAACAGTCACCTCTCTCTGCGTTTCCTTACGCTCTCATCCACTTCTTCCTCTGAAATTTGTTTGATATAACATTCATCTTGGGCACATCTCCCATCAGATAAAACAAACAACTTTGCCTCGTCATAATCCTCAAGGCCATTATCTTTTAACACCATCCCGATATTTTGTCGGTCTTGAGGTACAATACGCTGAGAGATAAATAACCTTGTATCATCCATCCCAATCGTCCATTGACTTCGTCTGACATAGGAATCTAACACAAATGGCAACTCCCATTCATCGATTTGTTCCACCAGTTCAATATAATACTCATTTATTTTTTCAAAAT
This sequence comes from uncultured Roseburia sp., assembly GCA_964408625.1. Taxonomy (GTDB): domain Bacteria; phylum Bacillota; class Clostridia; order Lachnospirales; family Lachnospiraceae; genus Pararoseburia. Next base: position 2,680 of record CAYPAA010000078.1, read on the forward strand.
AAAAAAATATCCCAAATCCTTATGTTTATTAGATTCAGCATTTCGGATTGCATATATCTTCATACAGTTTTGCCCTCATCATATCTTTTCATTATATTATTATCTTTCTTGACGTTCGTCAAGTTTTGTTTTTGCACACAAAAAAAGCAGGATACGGGAGTCGAACCCGCCTATCTAGCTTGGGAAGCTAGCGCCCTACCGATAGACTAATCCTGCTTATGAAAATCATTATAATCATCCTCGTCAGTAAAATCAATAGATGATTTCATAGAATAAAAAACCTGTAATCAGTCGATTACAGGAACTTCAAAAATATATGTAATAAGGTATAACACCTTCAAAACTTCATACAGAGTCCAAAATTAATGTTTCGCTTTCACTAAGCATTCTAGACTTTGGTTAAGCCTTCGATCTATTAGTAACAGTCAGCTACATGCATTACTGCACTTCCACCTCTGCCCTATCTACCTTGTAGTCTTCAAGGGATCTTATCTCCTTTTAGGAGGGGATATCTCATCTTGAGGGGGGCTTCACGCTTAGATGCCTTCAGCGTTTATCC
>CAYPAA010000079.1:0-3091 GCA_964408625.1 uncultured Roseburia sp.
CTTCACTGTACACATCCATTGTTGTTCGAATGTTCTTGTGCCCCATAATATCTTGGATGACTTTCATGTTCGATTCATTCTCACATAATCTCGTGCAAAATGTATGCCTCAAAATGTGGGCACTAAATTTGGGAAGATAACAAGGCTCTCTGCCATCTTCCTTTGCTCGGAAGTATTCCTCTCGGTTGTATGAGCAGACAATGCTTTGAATCACATCAAACACAGCCCCAGGAGTAAAGACTTTTCCGTTGCTGTTGAGGAATATAAAATCAGTATACCCATCGATAACAAACGGCTGTAATGTCGGATTTCTCTTTTTCTTCCTTTCAGCCAGCAATGCGTTCTTAACATCAGCGAACATCGGAATTTCTCTCATCCCCGCTTTCGTCTTTGGTTCAGAAATTCTATATTGATATCCGCCATCCTCGCTTGGCTTGTATAATAGTGTGTGCGTGACAAAGACAATGTTGTTATCAAAATCACAATCACACCATCTAAGTCCGAGAGTTTCTCCGATACGCATACCGGTGCCAAGTAGAACAGTAAATAATGTCCCCCACCTGTTGTACTGCTTTGAATGGTACACGTAGTCTATTAATCTGGCCTGTTCTTCCTCGGTAAGTGCATGTTTTTTGCTAGGTTCTGCCCCAAATATTCTCCGCATATTTTTTATTGCATTTGCAGCTGGGTTTACTCGTATCACGTTATCCATTACTGCGATCTCAAACATCTGGTATAAGATAGAATGCACACTTTGTACTGTACTTGTTTTGAGGTGCAAATCTTGAACCATGTGCAAATACAAGCCTTGGATATCCGTAAACTTTAAAGCACGCAGTTTTTTGTGACCAACAACAGGTCTGACGTGTTTATTATACAGACAAATGTAATTGCTTCGCGTCGTTTTGCGTAAGTCTACTCTCATACCCATAAATGTACAAAATAAATCATTGACGGTTAGCGAGATTGCATCTCCGGTTCTGATTCCATCATCTAGGTCACGCTGTATTTGTTTTTCTAGCTCGCGCAATGCTGTCTTGCATCTCTTCCCTGTTGGGGCCTTATCCGTGTCCACAAGCTTCCAACTATACACGGTACAACGTTTTCCATCTTGGTCAACGTATCGAAACATGTACTTGCCATCCGAGCGTTGAACTTCCCCGTTTCTTAGCAAACGGCCTTTATTATCCTTTCTTTTTTCTGACATAACAATCCCTTTCTGCTAGAAAGGAACCTAGTACGACACTTTATTGTATCATACCAAGTTCCGATTTTCAAGCATCAAACTATGTTGCAATGGTCAATATATTGCTCAAATAGCTTTCGTTTAATCTGCGGTCTGTTCCCATTCCAAAGCAAAAAATCGGCATCTTTATTTTCGGCAATAATTCGTCTTAACTTATTTTCACCAATCCGAAAATATCGCGCTGCTTCTTTCACTGTTAATGTGTATTTTTCCCAGACTGGAACCTCTATGGCGTGTTTCGTTCCCATCTCTACATTACTATCAAAATATGCTGAGTTGCTCATAGACATATTCGCCGTAGCCTCCTGTGCTCCCAAACCCGCCGAATGCACGCTCCGTATCTTCAAGCTCCGGAACCTCGTTCCACTGAACGTCCAGATACGGTATAATCACTAGCTGTGCTATTCTTTCGCCGTTTCCAATTGTTTCCGTGCTACCATTGTCATTGTGTAATGCAACAATAAGCTCTCCTCTATAATCAGAGTCAATAACTCCTACACAGTTTGCAGGCCGCAAACCACGCTTTGTTGCGAGACCACTCCGGGCAAATATCGCACCAAAATACCCTCGTGGAATCTCAACTGCAATACCAGTACCTACCTTTCTTGTTTTCCCTGCCGGGATACGCTGTGTTCCATCCGGGATTCTCGCATACAAATCTAGCCCTGCAGCGTATTCTGACCCACAAGATGGAAGAATTGCCTTTTTATCCAACTTCTTGATATTGATAACCATTAAGCACCTTCCTTTAACTATTACCACTTTCTCTCACAAGACCATATGTTTCGTACAACTCGTCCTTCAACCCTGCAATTGCTTCGTCAACAATATGCCTTACACGAACTCCACGATTCCCAAGCCATTTTTTCTTAAACGTTTCTTTGGCTTTCAGATAACTTTCTTTACCCGTATCGCCACTGGCATACCAGTCGTAGTCGTGAATAAGATTAAGTAAATCATATGTAAGTTCGCTGATTTCTCTGTCCTCGAACACATTCGGAATTCTGTCGCCATCTTCTATCCATCCGAAAATCTCGTCCTTCAGTGACGAATCCCGATAATCAAATCTTCCTCCGCTCATGCTACACATCCTTTCTTTCTGAATATATGTATCAATGTAATTAGTTGAACCATCTTACAGTTGGTTCGTCGCAAAATCCTTTCTCCCATATAAACCACGCATACGCCACTGCGCTATTGTTATCACGCTGCCTTTTGCTGAAATCTCCATTCTTACAACAGTTAATTCTACCTGTAGCAACATAGATAGTTTTGGGCGGATACTTGTCAAACAGCGTCCTACGTGCCTTTCCTTCAAGAAATTGCAACTTCAAGAACATCGCCACTTTATGGTTATCAGTTACCGTTTCAATGGCGTGTTCAACAAATTCTTTTGCATATTTGTACGGAGGATTCGTAATAATATCGCCGTCAAATTCTCCGTTATATGTCAGAAAGTCAATCCCCCCCTGACCGTATCCACGGTAAATCAAGTCGGTGGATTTCACATCATATCCGTGATTTTCCAACACTTTACTAAGATGCCCCGCTCCGCAGGCGCATTCCCATATCCTGTCCGAAAATTGCTCTTTCTCTAAGAGCAGCTCTAAAGCAACAGGGTCTGTTGCATAATAGTCATTATTTTCTCTTTCGTTTTCACTATGATTGCTTGCGCCAAGCATAACGAACACAGAGTGTGTCCCTTCTGCACTCATTTTATCCCTCCCTGTGCATATCAATAATTCTCTGATTCGATGAGCCACGAAATTTCAATGTAATATTTCGTAGCGCATCAACAAACTGCCCGTCAACCAGAATGTCTATCAGCGAAAGGAATTCGTCTGT
>CAYPAA010000080.1:0-2956 GCA_964408625.1 uncultured Roseburia sp.
TATGAAAACGCCTGATATTCATTTGATACAACCATAAAATATCGGCATAGTTTTTACAGCTTATACAAACGCCTCATTGTCTTAGAATCTTTCCAGAATTTTTCATCTTTACTTGAAGCATCGACTTTGGCCATGGATGCGGATAGTGTATCCAGTGTCGCAAATGCATAAAAACCTGAAGTCGTAGAAATATCTTCATGACCTAACAGTTGTTGGATATGTGTTAGCGGAACTCCTGATTGATAAAGATCCATTGCCCTTGTTTTTCTAATCATATGGCAATGACATCGTGCCGGCATTTCTATCCCTTTATTACATGCTGCTTTTGCACTATTTTTTATAAGTTTTTCTAAAGTATCTGACGACAGACTGTGCTTCTGTCCATTCATGGTAGCATAAAATAAAGGTTCCTTTTTGCCCGATTCCATATGGAATTCACATATATAGGTAAGCAAGTGCTTTTTTGTTTTTTCAAGTAATGGAACATTTCTGTACTTGTCACCTTTTCCGTGAAGAACAACATAAGGGACATCTGCATTCAAATGCAGATTACCCAACGTAAGATCCAGAAGTTCTGATACTCTGGCGGCAGTATCATAAAGAAGAATTAGTATCATCTGATTGCGCCTTCCGGTTCTTGTTTTTGGATCAGGTGCATTTAACAGAGCCTTCATTTGTTTTCTTTCAAAAAACTCGATTGGTTTTTTTGCAGTTTTTGCCATATCCAGACTGCTGACACCAACATATATTGCCATTAATGAAGGATATTGATCTGCAGAATACTTCAAGAACGAATTGATTGCCGTAACTCGGAGATTACATGTTTTAGGAGACAGCTTCCGAACATTTAACATCCAATCCATATAAGAACGCACTATAGTTTTGGAAAAATCACTGTAGCTGATATCCTTTCTTTTGATATTCTGCTGAGTATCCAGATAATCAATGAAATAGTTCAGGCTGTCTCTATAAGCGATTACTGTGTTTGGACTCACCTTTCTAATATCTGGAAGATAATGATGTGCAAATACTCTTGCAGTATCCCAGAAAACTGTACTGTTATGAAACGGTTCTTTTTTCATTCCGGCACCTCCGGGATAATATCTTCCAGAGACAGTTCCATACGTTGAAATGTTGTATAAAAATCTGGGACGAAATGGAAATAGTAAAGTGTTTGTCTTATCGTTTGATGACCCATATAGCGCATTAGATATGGAAGCATGACATTGACATCCATTCCATCCGCAGCCCATTTATTAATGTTTGCCCATGCAAAATGGTGTCTGAAATCGTAAGCTCGAGGATAAATGTCTCCTGTGAAATCTGGAAATGCAAGATTCCAGAAACGATGAAAGTTATCAGTTACGAATCCTTTTGACAAATGTTTATGACAATCATATCCAGGAAAGAAAAATTCCCTTTCTGGGTAGATTGATTCAATCTTTTTATTATAAGTCTTTAGAAAACCAGCCAGTTCATCATCGATGTATATGCGGCGGGTTTTTGGCCCTTTTGATTGAACGATGTCAAACCAACCTTCCACAAGCGACATGTTTTCACATCGCAGCATTCTGGCTTCCTTGCAGCGTATTCCGCAGCAATAAAGAACCCGGAATAAAGCAGGAATGATGTGCTCACGACCCCTGAATCGCGGGTGTGGTTCTACTGTATCAACAGCACGGAAGAATTCATCAATCTCAGATTGTGTGAAAAAGTATGGCGGTGTTGGTGTCCGCTGAAAAACTGTGTTATCCGGAATGATATAGACATCTTTATATCCATGCCGATATAAATACCTGCCAAACTCGCGTAATACACATACAGTACCATACAATGTTCCGGGAGATTCAGAAAGACTGTCCATGTATTTTATAACAACTGCTTTTTTTAAGATGGAGCTGCATCCATATGAATCCTCAAATTTGCAGTATCGTCTTAAATAATGCTCCTGTGTATCATATACGTAACCCAAACTGTGTTTGTACATGACGAATTCATCTGTAAACTGAACTATAGATTTAGCCATTATGCACACCTCCCCTCGGCAGCGGAAGCGTAAGCGTGGAAAGCACTTTGCCATCTGTCGAGACATATCGCATGGTGCTGTTTGGATTACTGTGGCCAAGTGCTTCTGAAATAACGGGAAGGGGAACTCCCTTGCGCAGTAGTTGTGATGCGTAGTTGTGTCTGGTCATTCGCGTTCCGCTTATCCTGCCTTGCGGTTCAACGCCTGCTTCCGCAAGTACTTTTCGTAATACATTATATATGGCAGAATGGTCTGCTAAGGGGTGAAAAGGGGCCGACTTACCTAAAAAAACGTATGTGGACTCTGAATGTGGGCGTTCGTCCAATAAGTACTCCATTAATGCATTCCCTAATGATGGGAATAGCGGCAGCACTAATGACTTTCCGGTTTTTTCCTGATTTATTGAAATCGTATCATGTTTCCAGTCTATGGAATCCAACTGCAGCTTACATATATCAACTGCACGGAGTCCTGTTTTGAATGCAATCAGTGCAATCGCCCTATCTCTTGCAGAGAGCTTGTTTTCCAGAAGGAAACGCTCTATCTGTTCCTGCTCTTCATGAGTATAAGAAGGTGTGATATCCCGTTTCCTTCTTACACGTTCAGGAATTTCAATGGTGAAGGGTCTCACTTCAGGAAAAAGTTCCAAAAAACGTTTTAATCCCGGAAGATGAGATCCCAAGCTTGTAGGTGCGTAGTGCTCCTGACATACAAGGACAATAAATAAGGTAACATCTCCCTTTTTTGTCTCAGAAAGCTGATGGTAACCTCTATCTTCAAGATATGATAAAAAATACAACACAAACCGATGATATCCATCGATCGTATTCACTTTGAGACCGTCATTTTTCAGCGAATCATCATAAATTTGCAGATGGAATGCGAAATCATCTGATGACAACTCTCTCGCCGGTAATGCGTGGTAAATAC
>CAYPAA010000081.1:0-2870 GCA_964408625.1 uncultured Roseburia sp.
CCTGCAAAATAACAGGCGAGTGCGTAGAAATAATAGCCAGTCCGTTTTTTTGAATCAGCAACGCAGATAACGCCCGAACAAATGCAGAGAGCAACGGTGGGTGCAGATGATTTTCCGGCTCATCCATGAGCACAAGAGTGCGTTCCATCGTAATCGCTACCAGACAGGTCAAGGTCAGCAAAATCACCTTATGGCCAGAGCTTAGACGGCTAAATAGATCTTGCGCAGAGACGACCAGTTCACCTTCCTCTGTTCCTTGTGGAGATAGCAACGCGGAGGCACCATTGTTCGCAAAAATGGGGTCTGAGTTCAGTAGCGTCATAGTAGCAATCCATAATGTACGCTTTTCTTTATATTTATTACATGACCGCAGCGCCGCAATAAACTGCTCCCTCAGCCGCTGCATCCGTATCTCCTGCCCGCTGCCTAAACCAATGTATGTGTATTTTCCACTATATTCATCCTCTTCTATGTCATCCGGCATTGGGTAGGTATCAAACGGGCTAAAAGCTACACATACAAAATTTGAAAATTTTGTGCGATGCTCAAAGCTGAATTTTCCATATTGCCCATCCTGGTTGCCTGTTGAAAGGCAGCGTATCATTGACGTAAGCATATGGGTCTTTCCGACGCCGTTTCTCCCAATCAATACATGGATGTTAGTCGGTGGGTTGGAATCCGGGACTACATGAAACTCCAGTTGGTAATCGGTTCCGACCTGACCTGGGAGCTTGTAGGATATATCAAAAGGGGTCAATTTCGCGCCCCCGTTAGCGATTCGATGAAATTGTTCCTTGATGATTCTGGAGCCAAGATCGCGCATAAGAGATTCACGCGTGACATTTTCCTGTTTCACTGCCTCAAAAATCGTCAGGTTATACGCAATATCTCTTAACGCAGTTAAAATATCCTCTCGTAGTTCTCCGTGTTCCAGTTTTTTGACATTTTCATAATAATCTTCACTTTGCCCCAGTGTAAAAAACGAATCGGTTAACGTTTCAAAAGTTTTCGGCAAATCAGGGGTTCTCTGCTCCATTCCTATCTGACCGATCTTAACGCTCCCCAACTCCACTGTATTCCCTTTTTCATCAGAATAGGAAAGATAAAACATCGTCTCATATTTAAACCAGTCATTCCAACCGTCTTTGTGGAGGTGTATTACATTTTTTGTAAAAACGCATTCGGTTTGTCCTCGTTGAACTACTTCAAATCTCATATTCAACACCACTCCACTAAACTATCTGTCAAACTCTGGCACATATTGAGACTTCCAAATTTAGTTGCTTAAAATCGTTTTGTAATGGTTTCCTTCACATTGGTAGATGGAGTAGCTGCTCCCTCCATAATTAACAAATAAATAAGGAGTAAACTGGTTTGATACGAAACATACCATTCTCCATCCACTCATGCACTTTAATCAATTTCTGTTTTACATATGTTTCCTAACGATTGCCAACCGAACCTTCGGATCTATCCATAGCTGGAAGTCTGCCGCAATTTCAGGATAAGCACTCACACCTCCACCTTTACCTTGCTTTACATGTATCCCAACAGCGTGAGTCTTTCGAATCCACAGAGATGGTGTAATGGTCAGCGATGTCGTATGTCCCTGATGAATCAGTTCCTCACAGGCCCTATCATCGAATTCCTCATTCATGTCATTTTCCCATTGACGCAGAAATTCCATCGTGTTGCGGCTGCACATCCAACTTTGAATGACATATGCAGGAGATTCTTCGGAATATTTCTTTGCCAATTCGGTTAACGACACCATATCATTACAGCACATTTTTCTCATATAGAGACGGACGGTTTCACGGTAGTCCCTGATTTTTTGGATGACCGAAGCTTTTCTTCATCCAGTGTATTATAAAATTTTTCTTTGGTTGCAGTAGCAAGTTCCGTATCTATCAATCGCTTTGCGAGGAGTATATCAATCGCGGACTCATACTGAAAAGCTAGACGTGTGTAAAGTTCGCTGATTTCTTTCTCTGTCATGGCTCTGCTCTCCTTTTTTGCAAGTATAACAGAAAAAGCGGGATTTGCATAGTTTCATTTCAAAGGCAAGGAAACTGATATCTGATCGTTTTCCTCGGATGCCCAGCTTTATCGTAGTCCACATTGCATCGGCGATCCTTTTCAAACTGGGCATCCATATACCTCTTCATACCAACGATTGGAATATATTTTGCATTTGCTAAAAGTTTATCGACAGCGGCCCGTGTCCATTGGAGGTTACCAGTTGGAGAGGGAATACCCTTAACTTTGAGCATCTCTACCACCTTTCCCAAACTGGCTCCAGCAAGGTAACATTCAAATATGCCACGGACAACATCTGCCTTTTCTTCATGAATCACGATTTCATCGTCAACCCAAACATAGCCATATGGAAGTTTCATACTTGTCTCACCTTTCTAAAACATAAATAAAAGCAGGTTTAAGGAAGAACCTATCTCCTTAAATCTGCTCGATAACCTGCCTAATATGTAATTATTGCCAATTCATGACGATTTTTGTGCTATGTAGCCAAGTAAAAGCAAAACCTGCGTATAACTAACGTTAAACGCAGGTTTTGTCTACTATGGTGGACCCGAAGGGGATCGAACCCTCGACCTCACGGATGCGAACCGTGCGCTCATCCCAGCTGAGCTACGGGCCCTTTTATTTTGCTGCTTTGTGTAACGGTTCAGATTCTTCTGAACAAAGTAATAGTATACCAGAAGATCCGAAAAAGTAAAGCTTTTTTTGCCGGGGGAGGGGAAGATTTTTACGGCAGCGGCTTGATTCTTTCGGGAAAATGTTGTATGATATAAGCCAACAGTCTGCCGGATGCTGTATCGGCATCGGGCATGGCCGCACTAGTCGGGGAG
>CAYPAA010000082.1:0-2463 GCA_964408625.1 uncultured Roseburia sp.
ACATCATAGAGTTGAAAAAATGCTTTGCCCCGGAGGACAGTCTTTCAGACTGGGTGAAACTGTTCAATGCAATGACGGAGGAGGAACTGGATATGATTAAAACAAATAATATCGGAATACAAGCAGGGATTCAGAGGGTGAGAGAGATGAGGGCATGGAGAAAGGGATAGAACAAGGCCAGGAACTGGTGAACACATTGCATCGTCGACTTATCGAAGAAGGAAGAATCGAAGACTTGAAGAGAGCGACAGAGGATGCAGAATTCCAAAAACAGTTGATGGAGGAATATAAGATTAAATAGGATATCAGATTTTTTGGTATAATCAAACCAAATCCCAAAGATGAGAAGGAGACAACGATGGAAGATTCAAAAGTATTTTTTACAACATTTAAGACAACATCAAACGAGAACCTGATTCAGAAACTTCATCGATTGATGAAAACGGCAGGCTTCGAGGACATTGACTTCAACGAGAAGTATGCTGCCATCAAGATTCATTTTGGTGAGTATGGGAACCTGGCATTTCTTCGACCGAACTATGCCAAGGTTGTAGCAGATTATGTTAAGGAATTGGGTGGGAAAGCATTTCTTACCGACTGTAATACCCTTTATGTCGGAAGTCGTAAAAATGCGCTCGACCACTTAGATACAGCGTATGTCAATGGATTTTCGCCACTTCAGACAGGATGCCATGTCATCATCGGTGACGGTTTGAAGGGGACAGATGAGGAGATTGTTCCCATCAACGGAGAGTATGTAAAGGAAGCCAAAATCGGACAGGCGATTATGGACGCCGATGTGTTTATTTCATTGACACATTTCAAGGGACATGAGATGGCAGGCTTCGGCGGTACCATCAAGAACATCGGTATGGGGTGTGGCTCGCGCGCCGGTAAGATGGAGCAGCATTGCGAAGGAAAGCCGAGTGTGGACCGGGATGCATGTATCGGTTGTGGTGCCTGCAGTCGCATTTGCGCACACGGCGCTCCAGTGATTGAAAATGGCAAGGCTACCATCGACCATGACAAGTGTGTGGGATGCGGCAGATGTTTGGCAGTGTGCCCGAAGGATGCGATTGCGGCAGACTATGCAGATTCCATCACCATGCTGAATTACAAGATGGCAGAGTATGCATATGCAGTATGTAAGGACAGACCTTGTTTCCATGTTTCATTGATTTGCGACGTGTCACCAAATTGCGATTGCCATTCGGAAAATGATATCCCAATCATTCCCAACATCGGTATGCTTGCATCATTCGACCCGGTAGCACTCGATCAGGCATGTGCAGATTTATGCAACAAGATGCCTGTGATGCAGGGAAGTATTTTGGATGACAATACAAAGACAATGACGGAGGAGGAGCATGCACATTGCGGACATGACCACTTCAAATTGACACATCCGGATACCGAGTGGGAGTCATGCCTTGCTCATGCTGAGAAGATGGGACTTGGTACGCGTGCGTATGAATTGGTACAGATTTAAAATATATCTTGCAAAATAAGACAGGATTTGTATAATAGAATAAGGTTAATTGACTGATACTACAATTCAAAGGGGGGCTCATAGTGATGGGCTGAGATAAGGCGGAAGCCTTGACCCATAACCTGATTTGGGTAATGCCAACGTAGGGATATAGTTTGTGAGTTTGCAGAGGATATCGTACTTGGTGTGCGGTATCCTTTTTTGTTAGGAGGATGCAAATGAAAAAAGAATTATTACTACTGTACGCAGTCACAGATACTGCGTGGTTAAAGCCAAATCAAACGGTGGCACAGGCGGTGGAAGAGGCAATTCTTGGCGGAGCGACCCTCGTGCAGCTTCGGGAGAAGCATTTGGTGGGAGAAGCACTTGAGGCGGAAGCCATTGCCGTTCGCGATGTGTGCCGGAAACATCAGGTTCCGTTTATTGTGAATGATGATGTGGAATTGGCACGGCGAATCGGTGCAGACGGCGTGCATGTTGGGCAGAGTGATATGGCTGCTGCAGAGGCCAGAAAATATCTGCCACAAAATGCATTCGTCGGTGTGACGGCGAAGACCGTCGCGCAGGCACGGGCAGCAGAAGCGGCAGGGGCAGACTATCTGGGAAGCGGAGCCGTGTTTGGAACGGACACCAAGAAAGATGCGTTGCCATTGTCGCATGATCTGCTTGATCAGATTTGTGACAGCGTATCGATTCCTGTGGTTGCCATCGGTGGAATCACGGCGGCAAATGTGACGACATTGAAAGGGCGTCATATGGCAGGTGTTGCGACTGTGAGCGGTATCTTTGCAAATGAGGATATTCAAGGCGCGACGCGTGCATTTCGTGAGATTGTAGAGAATACAGTAGACCAATTTTAGAAACAATAACATACAGCGGCAAATTGGGGGCACCACCTTGTGTCGCTTTAAAAAATTAATGCAGTTTTGAAAGGAGTTCATTATGAAAACAGCATTAACAATCGCAGGCAGTGA
>CAYPAA010000083.1:0-2427 GCA_964408625.1 uncultured Roseburia sp.
TACCGAAGGCAGAAAGGGTATTCCAAATGACTCAAAATTGTTTGCAGAGATTTTTAATCTGTATAAAAATGATCGGCTGTCATTTAACCGACTTCTGACGATTTCTCACGGTCAGGTTGGTATTCATAACGAATCGGATATCCAACAAGGCAAAATTTCTATGGAAGCTGATTGCGCTGTAGGGGAAGGAACTGTTGCTGATACAATGGATAACGAGGAATGTAAAAGAAACTTTATGCAATGGCTGAAGGAGAAGCCGAAACTGAAAGCCTCCATTCGACAAATTGTTTCCGTTCAAGACGAATGCTCTACATATGCCGCCAAACACAATATATCGAAACGGGCATTCTGGGAAATATCAGATCCGAAAGATTATCTGGCAAAGGCAAAGAAACTGCTTCAGACACATCTGTTTCGCGTAATGCACCGGCAAGCTGCGCTTACATATGACAAAACTCATCTGTATTTTTACGAGTACTTGGTCGATTTACAGAAAACTGCGACAACACAGGCTATGGTTCCTGCAATGGCTGTTTCGGCAGAGAAATCGGGGACATCTACTGGTTCCAATTCCGAAACCATCGGGGATTTTTCGGCTTTTACAGAGTGGATGCTGTCGAGAGGTGACATGTCTGATAGGACATGTCATGCCTATGCATCTAACCTCCGATCTCTACTTGCGTTTTGCCGCAAAAATAACATAACCGAAAAGAGTTTTTTAACACTTACCGGGGACGATTTAATAGCCGTCTGTGAAGCGATCTTATCGAATGAGATCTTTATCCGCTATAATGCCGAACAGCATAATCGCTTCAGCGCAGCCTTAAAAAAATATGTGGAGTTCAAAACAGGAAAGCAAGTGACACCTCATCGCAATTCTACGGTAAACACACAGAAAAATGCTGAACCGGCAAAGGGCGAAGAAATCACAAACGAGATTGTTGATTTTGAAGCAATCCAAAAGTATACCGGAACAAAACCATTTTCTCTGTCTTACTTTGGGGAAGATATTGCTTTCGACCATTCGTGGTGCGGTATGTATGTTGCAGTTGCAAAGTGTCTATACGAGGATTATCCGCATATATTTCAGTCTCTTAGCGATGATTATATTATGGGCAAATCTCCCGCCATTACTGTTGTTGCCACGGAAAAGGATCGTTTTACTCGCCCTGCTGCTATTTGCAATGAGTTCGTCTTGGAAATCAATCGGTCTGCGGAAAACATTGTGCGTAACATAGGGCATCTTTTAGAACTGTGTAATGTGGATTATGAAAATGTAGTGATTCGTTTTTCCGCCAGCAAATCAATTGGAGTAAAAAAGCGGCTTGCAGGTTCAACGGCAAACGAGGTTGAAGGAACACCACCCGATTCTAACGCAGGCGGTATAGAAACCGACCATTTGCAGCAACGCATATCAGAAATTGAGAATGTCATCTTGGATGCGGATATGGAGGGCATTCCCTACGATGTTCTGCAGAGCAGGATGAGCATAACAATGAGCGAAGCCAAACGCCTTGTTGCAGCAGCAAAGCATATTGTGGAAATCAAGGGAAAGCTTTATCACGAAGATGCATTCATTGACTGGGATGATGGTACTGCGCAGATGGATACTATTATAGAAAAGTTGATGAAAAAGAATAACGGTTATGTTTCTGCTGCTCAGTTGTATGATTATGCCCATGCCGAAATGCATATGTTCCTCAACGACAATGATTTGGATGACGAGCGTGCTGTATATGAACTTGCGCAGCACCTTTTTGAAAAAAATGGTTATTCCGGCAAGCATTATTCCTTTACAGGGAAGACGCATATTTCAAAAAGCTCTCAGATGACAAGTAACTTTGATGTTTTCTGCAAATTTGCGGAAGATCAGGGTGGCGTATTTCGACTTGCCGATCTTGAGGAGTACCTCACCAGTGTAGGGATAAAGCTTGGAAATCTCCGTGGGCAGATGAGAATATACTCTGAGCCTTCTTTCCTCTACTATGATGAAGGCATCCTTATTTATGCAAAATGCATGGGAATAAACGAGGATTGGAAAAATCAAGTAAGGAACGCTATGCATAGACTGTTTGCCGATGTTGGGGATCATATCATTCTCCGAGAGATTCAACCTCTCTGGTTTGAGCAGCTGCCGATATTACCCCGCAATCTGCATTGGACACCATTGCTGTTGCAGAGCATTCTGCGTTATTACGGCGAAGAACTGGGTGCTCGCACAATTATTGCTATGGATAGCCAAAGTATAGAAACTCTGCACACTATGCTGGTGCAAAGCGATAGCCCAATCCGTAACTTTGGCGATGTGGTGATTTCTGCCCTGTTGGAAAACGGAGTACCCACAAGAACCTTTGCGTCTGAGGACCTAAGGCAATTTTTAGTCGATTCGAATATAATTCGAGGCGGCGAACTGATTGGCAATATGTC
>CAYPAA010000084.1:0-2278 GCA_964408625.1 uncultured Roseburia sp.
TGCAGGATCGACTTTTTTGCTCCTTCCTGAAATTCATACACTTTCACAAAAGGATTTAATCCATACCAGAGGTCAGCAAACTCTTTGACCTCATCATTTACGCTTTCAGATTCACCGGACATCCAACTGCGCACCAGTCGAATCTTCTCATAATTGTTTTGATATCCGTTGATGCTAGAATTCGGAGAACCGTAAAACACAATTTTGTAACCATCGAAATCTTCAAGAATGCCAAGCTTGTCATGGTACATTCCCATCGTTTCTGTAACGGCGATTCTGATGTCCAGCATACCACGCGCAATAAGCGTAGCGAGGAGACGAAGCTTATCATCGTCCAGTTCCGCAAGAGCTTCTTCAAAATCGCGTGAAAATGTCAACCGAATCCGCGCTTCGCGTTCCTCATAACCTGCACTGATGGCATTTATATCATCTTCCGACAGCTTCGGGCTGGCAATAATCTGAATAAAACCACCATTGCGTGACATCGCCACAATACCGTCCATAATCGGCTCGAATACGCCGGAAGAAAAAAAGCCTACGCTTCGCTGATACAATTTCGTGCACTTCATCGCAGGAACCAAAAACGCCGGAGCGATCCCGCCATCCCCAATGCTTATATAACTTCGTTGAAGATCTAAGTCATCCTTATAATTCATCCATATCACCATCCAGCACATAATCAGCAATCAGGTCATCAATGTCGTCAAGGTTGTCCGCTTGAACAACAGAAATCGCCCCGATATCAAGTGCGCCACTGTATTTTTGCGTATCAATCTGACCTTTAGGAGCGACCAAAGGTGTTGCCGCTTTCAATCGTGGGGCGGATATTGACACATCGAGTTGTGAACCCCAGCGTCTCAATACACTGTATACTATCCACTCATTCCATGGAACAGCAATGACGGGCAAACGATGGATGCACTCAAGATTAGCTATTATTGTAGTATCCGAAATCTCTTCCAGAACCAACCGTTCTACCTCGTGAGCTAGGGTCTCTGTTACTCCCAAAACTTCTATCCGTGCAATAGAATCATGATTTCTAAAGAAGTATTCTTCGTTGTAAGAATCGACAAAGTCAATCATACTGTAGATTACATAATGGTTTTCTTTTGCAAATTCAGAAATATCAGCAATATTGATTTCATCAACAGATGTAATAAGTTCTCTCAATCGATCCGCTGTGCTTCCGATCACAACGTCCTTTTCCGCTATGTACGGACGCGAGAACTGATATTCATCCCTAAAAAGGTATTCAAGCACACTATAAAGTCGGAACCCAAAGGTGATGCCATTTCGTTTAAGCATCTCTGCTCGCTCAAATGAAACAATTTCATATATCTCCTTACAATGGTGCCCTTGTTCATCTGCAAGGACACAATCTAACATCTTCTTGAGATATGCCCGGTCAGAATTAGATATATTGAGATACCCAGCATAAAGATACTTACCAAAAAAGTTTAGGATCGAGTCATCGGTTAAGGCAATGCTGATTACAATCTCTGTAATACCAGGAAACTTACGGTAAATCTCATCTTTGGTAACAGGAACTATTGATTGCTTAACAAACCGCACAATCTCCATGTAGATGTTAGAAGCTTCGGTACTCTTATATATGTAACCTTTACGGAAAATGAAATCATTGTCAAACAACTCGTGCAGGATTCCAAAGAGATAATACCGGTTGTCTACTCCAAAAGGCCTCAGTTCTGCTTCGAACTCTTCAAACACTGCGTTTGCCAGTACAATATTGTTAGGGCTATCTTCAATGTACTGATAAATGCGAGACAGCAGTTCTGGTGAAAGATACGAATTATCCTTGATTCGATATGTGCCGCGTCCGCAGAGAATGCAATTCCGCATAATAATTGATGCCAGTGCATGATCGCTCTGTGAGAACACATTAACGCCATAATCATCTAGTAGATGCTGACGGAATTCTTGTAATACTGCTCCGTTATATACCCAAATGCCATCAGGATAATATTTGCGAACCACTTCAGCATAAAGGGCTGAGCGAGTTAATTTTGTCCGATGGTAGGTGTTGCCTGTCAAGCGATAAACATCACTCAATGCTTTTTCTATGGATGCTGGCGGTATATCAAGTTCCTCGCTAATGAGTGAGACATATGCGTCAAACTTACTAACATGGAAATACTCTGGCAGGTCATCAATAGCATTCTGAATCTTATCGCTTGGAAGATCATCTCCAAGAATAAATGCATCGAGGAGTTCATCATAGCTGTACGTCGTGTATTTTGTCTGAATTTTCAGAAGATAA
>CAYPAA010000085.1:0-2198 GCA_964408625.1 uncultured Roseburia sp.
GGGGTGAGGGAGGCTGGCTATATCAGATGCAACGAGCATATGCGCCGGAATTGTTCCCGGATGTATACGAAATCAAAGAAAGAAGGTAGCGAATGAAGGAGTACAGGGTGTTGGCGCTTGTGGGGTCAAGAAAGGGTGAAAATTCCAACACAGCAAAATTGTGTAGACAGGTGATTGCCACCGTGCAGCAACAATGCGGTGAGGATAGGATAACTGCAGAAATTTTAACTTCAGACCAATGGGGAATTCATGCCTGTTTGGCTTGCGAAACCTGCTTTCAGCAGGGATACTGTCCGCAGGATGAACAGGATGGAATGAAAGTGATTAGGGAAAAACTGTTGTTATCAGACGGCATCCTGTTAGCCTCACCCGTCTATGCCGCAGCGGTGTCTGGGGATATGAAGCAGTTGATTGACAGACTTTCCTTCTGGCTGCATACGATGCCATTGATAGGAAAGACCGCTGTTTTGTTGTCCACGGCGGACAGCAATCATGGAGACAGCGCCGTATCGTACATGAGACAGCTTACAGAAAAAATGGGAGCCATAACGGCGGCTTCCCAAAATGTTTATGTGAATGTCGGTAGCGTTCGGCTGGCAGACGAAAAGAGCATGCAACCTCTGCTCGCCGAAATTGCAACGCAGCTTTGCCTGGGGGTTTGTGGAAAACTGCAGCCTTCAAAGGAGCAGAAAGAGTATTTTGCAATGCAGCAGAAACGAATGCAGAACTTGAGAAAACTTTGGGAGGAATACGGATTGCCGCGCTCCGGCGAGGAGGCAATGTGGGATAGACAAGGTTATTTTCACAAGAGCTCGTGGTGATTTTAAGGAGGGGAGGTAAGATGCGATGAAAAAGTGGTCAGAATACATGCAGAATCCGGAACTGTTGGAATATACAAGACAGTATATGCTCACCGGGGAAATGCAGGAACTTATCATCCGCAAAATGAGGATTCAAGACAATGAGAGCGTATTGGAGGTGGGATGTGGTACGGGTTATCTGTGCCGTTATCTTTGCAGAGGAAGAGAGGGACTTTCTCTTACAGGGATAGACCGGGATGAGAGATTTTTAAGGGAAGCTGAAAACTATGCGAAAGAGGAAGGCTTGGAACAGATTACGTATTTGTATGGAGAGGCAACACAACTTCCATTTTCAGACAATACATTTGATCATGTCGTGAGCCACACATTTTTGACGAGCACGGAGGACCCCGCGCAGGCGCTCCGTGAAATGCACAGGGTTGTAAAACCCGGCGGCACGATTACCTCCATTACAGCCATGTCAATCAACGAGATGGTGATTGATGAGGGAAATTATCCAGAGGAATGCAGTTTTATGGCACGCTATCGCACCCTATATAATAAGGTATGGGCGATGTATGAAGGAATCAATCCTGTCAGGGGATACGTATTTGCGCAGAATAGTGGAAAAATACCGGGGATGTTTGTAAAGGAAGGACTGTCGGAAATCGCGTTGTTTCCGGTTGGGTATGCGTTTTCCTTCAGTGATGCCCGATTGACGCAGGAGAAGCGAAAACGCTACCTGCAACTTTGGTATGCAGATGAGAAAACAAAATTTGAAACATATTTTTTCTTAGATGAGAGAAGTAAGTATCTGACTGTGCAGGAGGGAATGGAATATCTAAAGTTGTTGGAACAAAAGAAAAACTATCTGTGGACACACATTGATGACAATGCCATTTTTGAATGGATTGGAATGGCGAATATTATGGTGACCGGAAAAGCAGTGTAAGTCGGGAATGCAAAAGTGTGTCATCTATTGTAAAATTCTACTTGCAAACATCCTGATGCAATTCAGAAAATCTATCTTTGTTCGAAAATCTATGCTTTTATTCCAAATTTACAATCGAAGCGGGATTTTTGAAGGTCATAATCGGTGTTTGTGGTATGCGTGATAGAAAAACTCCTGCGAATACAATCAAGGGAGGAATGTGTATGTGTATTGTATCATTAAAAGTGGATTTTGCGTTTCAGGAATTTATGTCCAATGAAACTGTGCGGAAGTTCTTTCTGGTAGCAACTTTGGACTTTAATCTGACACAAGATGATGCAATGACGGAGCGGCGAAAAAAATTGACTTTTTCCTTGATTTTGTGTATATTGATGATTTAGTAGAAAATGATACAAAGCAGACATCTTCCAATCTGAATCGCTGTGCATCCTCGCAGAGCGCAGCCA
>CAYPAA010000086.1:0-888 GCA_964408625.1 uncultured Roseburia sp.
GGCGAAGAGTTCTTTAGCAAAGTTACCGAAGCGTTTGACCAGTGTATCCGATCCAAAACAGAGAAGGAGAATGAAGTATGAATGAAACAGCCGTCATAAACGATAATTTGCAAAAGTTTTATTTCACATTCGGCAGCGACGGACGGTTCCCGTTTCGGAATACATATCTTATCGTGCTTGCGGAAGATGAACGTCAGGCTGTAGAGAAATTCAGGGCGAAGTACCCAGACAGGGGTGATGGATTTGTAAACTGTTCATTTTGGTATCCTGAGAAGCGTTGGCACGGCAGTTTGAACGAGAAAGCATACGGCGAGCCAGCAGAAATTATTATGTAAACGCTTAATTAAGGAGGATGAATCATGGGTAAGAAGACGGTTGGATTCCGCCACGGTGCATTGGCACCAAGATATGAAGAGCAAGCCAATGAGCAGGGATTTACATTAGGTGAACAGGCGGAGTGGTTCGATAGAATTGCACACGCTTACAACCTGCTGAGAATCAATGGCTACTTGACGGATAAGCAGGCGGATTCGATTTGCAAAAAGATTCAGAAGAATCTTGTGAAGAATCTGACGCCGCTGCCGAAGGAGATAAACAATGAGCAAAACTGAAATCAGTATTACATTTATATGAGGAGATGCTGCGGATGTCTGATGAAGAGCGCAAAACCAAACAGCGTGAATACCAACGCCAGTACCGTCAAGCGCACAAAGAAAAAGCCCAAAAGTACGGCCACGAATACTACTTAACACACAGAGAGGAAATGCGGACGTATCAACACAAGTATTATGAAGCTCACAAGGCAGGCAACCAATGGCAACGATCAGAGCACAAATATGAGCATAGTACAAAACCTCTTGAGACGCCAAACGGATGTGCTTATCCGGA
>CAYPAA010000086.1:898-2135 GCA_964408625.1 uncultured Roseburia sp.
AGATTGTATAGCGCCATAAATTGTATGTAATTTCCATATACCGGCGTAATTAGTATTGACAAGTTTATATTTACATGGTATAATAATAAATATGGTTGTGCTGTCGATGGGTTCTTTTCTTTCAGATTGGAGTGGTTACAAATGTTTTTCAAGTATTATAAAAGAGGGTGCCTGTGTATCAAAGAGCTTCACAGTTTGACTGCTGAATGCGATTTTGAGCATCCTGATGAATCATCTGCTATTTTAGGAGTTGACGCGCTTGGGCAATCGGATCTCGTTGCCGACTACACATCGTGGGAAACTGCGGAAATGGTTCTAAATTGCGTCTACTTGGCGATAGAAGAGGGGCGTCGCATCTTTGATTTCACAGATCCAAAGTTTGATCACATACGGTATACAGAAGTAAGACCGGGCGAAGATGTTTTTGATGGTTTTTATGACTATGACAACAGAAAAAAATCGAAAATTCAGGATTTGCGCATACCAGATATTAAAAATGACGAACAATATGAGATTTTTGATGAGGAGTGACTTTGATGAACTATTTCGTATTTGTAGATGCTCACAACACTTGGTCGGACGGCAAGTATGCGTCTGCTGTGTTGAAGGGCTGGTCGGATGATATGTTCTTCGCAAAAAAAGCGAAGGCAACTGATAACGCATGGCGTATCGACTTCGGGAAGCTTCTGAGTTATGTGACTGAAGGCAATATCGCAGATGTCAAACGTGTCATGCTGTTTGGCACAACACCGTCTCGGAACGACAGCATATGGGGTCTGTTTGGCGAGTCTGATTCTGTTTTGTCCGTATATGAAAAGAAATCAGACAACAAGGGGAAGTCAGTTGATGCTGGTATCGTACAGAAGATCGACCGCTGCCTGTACAAGGAATCGTCGTGTGGGGATGTCTTCATTCTGGTGATGAATTGCAAAGGGTTTGTCCCTACTCTCAGAGCTATTCATGAAGAGGGGTGTATCTCCAAAATTGCATACTGGGATATAGCCCAAGGCGAACTCGTCTCTGAAACAGATGAGTTCATCAACTTGTCAGACAACATTGCAAAGGTTACTCCTGATTCTTGCATGGAGGTGTGATATAATGAACTCGGCAAGACGTAACAGGCTCCAAGAAGCAATTAAACTGCTGGATTCCGCGTCAGAGATTGTGGACACGGTTCATGATCAGGAAAGTGACTGCGTAGACAACTATCCTGAGAACCTTCAGGGCACGGACGCTT
>CAYPAA010000087.1:0-1803 GCA_964408625.1 uncultured Roseburia sp.
ATTGGCAATTCTTATAGAACTTTATTTTAGAGAATATAAAGGGAAATCATGCTTCGTTTTATCCTTGCTTTGTACGATGCTGTATGCATCCAGCGATGAAATCCATCAATTGTTTGTGCCCGGAAGAAGTGGACAGGTGATGGATGTCATGATCGATGCGTTAGGGGGAGCTATAGGATTGGGTTTGTTATATGTGGCAGGGAATGTGAGAAGGAAGAAAAGAGATAGGTAATAGATTTGACTTTGCGATATCACTGGTATGGTGGAAGGAAAAGGACAAATGTTGGTTTTCTTGTATGAGAAAACGTGTTTGTTCTTTTTTTGTGAAAGCGCGTTGTATGCTGTTATGGCAAATGGCAATATTTGGAAATTGAAAAAAGGCAGCATATTGAAACAATGTGAAAAGGAAAGACAAAATGCATGTCAAGCATTTTTGAAAATGTCTCAAAAAAATGAAAACATTAGCACCGTGTAATGCGGTGCTGTTGCAGTTTTTAGGGACGCTGCACTCCGCTCCTTATGTCGGAATATTATCCATCAGATGGTGTTCCTGTGATTTTACAAATTGCCAGAATGATTTGCTCCTCCATGGATGATTCATTGGTGGAATATAGCGTTTTTTTGGTTTCGCTTTTTTGTAGTCTGAATCCAGTTCTTTTGACTTTTCCTCATGTTCCGGAATCTCATCCAATGCATAAATGGTTTTGTCGTTTACAGAGCAGAAGAGTGAACCATCGAATGCCTGGATGACCATAACCTTTGTGCCCTTGAGGTAATGCTCCTGTATACCACGTGAGTTTAACATTCTGTAGTAATGCTTATTGAACCGGATGCAATGCCCGCTGTCTACGGTTCTCTGTGTTAGAACGGCCAGCGTCAGATTAATAGTTTCTTCTGAGGGTTGTGTTTCGAATACGGATTTGATACTATTAGATGGTAGAGCAAACCTGGCGTTGAATTCGTTGATGTAGGAGTCCAGGAATTCATTTGCCGCATCTATGTCAGTTATTCCTGCCAGTCTAAGTTCGACTGGCAGGCGTGACTGTAACGTTTGAAACATCCGCTCTACGCGTCCCTTGGCCTGAGGGACGCTGCTGTATTCGATTTGAGTACCAAACTGTTTGCAGGCATAGGCAAACTGTGTGCAGGTATCCTCCCCGATATCCGGGGCATTTTTCTTTTTGTAGGTAAAAACAGTGCGGCGGTCGGTAAAGAACTTGTAGGGAACACCGTATTTGCGCAGGATCTGGGCGAATATATGGTAGTAGCCTTTGAGGGTCTCCTGATTGTCAAAATAGGCACCGGTAATTTTACCTGTAGCATCATCCACGGCGATATGAAGGGTAGTTTTCCCGGTTCCGAACCAATCGTAAGGAGAGGCATCCATCTGTATCAATTCGCCAAAATAGGCGCATCTGGGGCGTCTGGAATGAGCATTTTCAAGAGCTACGATATTTGCTTGGATTTCATCAGCTTCCTTCTTTGTTTTAGCAGCAAGCTTTTTCTGCTCCAGTTCTTTCTTTTTCCTCTTTTTCTTCTCTTTTGTAACACGCGGAGAAAGGATGTTTTCAGCCTCGAGAAAGCTGGAGACCGCAGAAACGGACAGAGAGATCCCTTCATTACGTTGAAGAAGTTCCGTAAAATGTACGAAATTGGCTTCGAAGTATTTAGTACGGTAGAGATCGACAACGGCATTTCTGACCTCGTCGGGGATAGTAATGGCGGGCTTGCGTCCCCGGTTTCCATGCACAAAGGCAGCCTTGCCTTTTTCTTTATAAGCGATGATCAAACGGTCCACCTGTC
>CAYPAA010000088.1:0-1730 GCA_964408625.1 uncultured Roseburia sp.
AAGATGGCAAGAGTAAAAGGCTGAATGAACGCTAAAAAGAATCATAATAGAGTATTAAAGATGGCAAAGGGTTACAGAGGTGCCCGCTCAAAACAGTATCGTGTAGCAAAGCAGTCAGTGATGAGAGCGTTGACAAGTTCCTATGCAGGACGCAAGCAGAGAAAGAGACAGATGCGTCAGCTCTGGATTGCACGTATTAATGCTGCAGCACGTTTGAACGGATTGTCATACAGCAAGTTTATGTATGGTTTGAAGTTGGCCGGTGTTGAGATGAACCGCAAGATGTTGGCTGAGATGGCTGTAAATGATGCGGCCGGTTTTGCTGAATTGGTTACATTGGCAAAGACAAAGATAGCATAAAATTTCTAAGAATCTGTACTTTCGGGTATAGGTTCTTTTTTATGCCTGTCTCCGGACATATTAGTTGTCAGCTGTCTACGGAAACTGTATAACAAAAAATAGTTTCCTTTAACTATTCTTTGTGATATACTATAATCAACTTAGAAAACATATGGGGTTTTAAGGAGGAATCGATATGGCAATTTTAGTTACTGGTGGAGCTGGATACATTGGTAGTCATACATGCGTAGAATTGCTGGATGCAGACTATGATGTTGTGGTATTGGACAACCTGTGTAATTCGAGCGAGAAGTCATTGGAGAGAGTAGAAGTTTTGACTGGAAAGAAAGTTACCTTTTACAAAGGTGATATTTTGGACCGAGAAGTTTTGAACGACATCTTTACAAAAGAGAAGATTGAGGCATGTATTCATTTTGCCGGTCTCAAGGCTGTTGGGGAATCGGTGCAGAAGCCTTGGGAATACTATGAGAACAATATTGCCGGCACACTTACATTAGTAGATGTTATGAGACAGAATAATTGTAAGAATATTATCTTTTCATCTTCGGCTACTGTATATGGCAATCCGGCACAGATTCCAATCACGGAGGAGTGTCCTAAGGGACAGTGTACAAATCCATACGGATGGACGAAGTCTATGCTTGAGCAGATTTTGTCAGATATGCAAAAGGCAGATCCGGAATGGAATGTCATTCTGCTTCGTTACTTTAATCCAATTGGAGCACATCCATCCGGAACAATGGGTGAGAATCCAAACGGTATTCCAAACAACCTGATGCCATATATCACACAGGTTGCTGTCGGAAAGTTGGAGCAGTTGGGTGTCTTTGGTGATGATTATGATACTCCGGACGGTACAGGCGTGAGAGATTATATTCACGTTGTTGATTTGGCAGTTGGTCATGTGAAGGCATTAAAGAAGATTGAAGAAAAAGCCGGTCTTTGTGTTTATAATCTGGGAACAGGTGTTGGCTATAGTGTTCTGGATATTGTCAAGAACTTTGAGGAAGCAAATGACCTCAAGATTCCATATGTGATCAAGCCACGTCGTGCCGGCGACATTGCAATATGTTATTCTGATGCCACAAAGGCAAAGGAAGAGTTGGGCTGGGAAGCAAAGTTTGGTATCAAGGAGATGTGCCGCGACTCTTGGAATTGGCAGAAGAACAATCCAAATGGGTACGAGGATTAAAAGTTAAAAGTCAAAAGTTAAAATTTTTGAAAAAACACTTGACGATAGAATGTCATTAGTGTATATTAGTTTTGTTGTCGCGGCAAGCGGCAACGAGACATATGGTTCGTTGGTCAAGCGGTTAAGACGTCGCCCTCTCACGGCGAAAACAGGGGTTCGATTCCCCTACGAACTGTTT
>CAYPAA010000089.1:0-1660 GCA_964408625.1 uncultured Roseburia sp.
CGAGATAGATGTAGAACGTATGTCGGATTAATTGACGTAGAGAATGATTATGAAAGGAAGATTTGCACATGATAGATGAGTCACTTAAAAAGGATTTAATATCGCATAAAATTTATTCATCATGGCAGTTTATTGAATATACGGAAAAGAATATAAAAACTGTGAAATATTGCGCAGACACAATAAACAACATAGTGGATAAGATGTCAATTAAAACAATACGCTGGGAACAAGATATCCTGTCTGATTTTGTGGACGATGTCACTGCAGATGGGAAAAAGGTGAAACGGGTAACTGTAACAACAGATAATACACCCACTTATGAATTAAGAGTCGTAGGAGAAAAAATCGATCCATGGTTTTTATTTGATAAGCTTTTGAGAGATTTTTTTCAATATGCGATGAATAGCTTTGACTCCATCAGTCAGATTATAAATGCAGGTTTACTGGCAAACAAAGGGAAAAAAGTTGATTCAGTTGATATTCAAATTATGATTCGCACTTTTGAGCAACAAACTTATAGTGCAGCTTTTCCTAAAATGCATGCATGGTTGGAAAAAATAAAAGTTTCAGATGAATTTCAGTATATTGAAGCAATAAATAACAGAACTAAGCATACAGCAGATATTGCAAACAAGCTATCTATGGGGATACTCGGAAGTCCGAACACGGCGCAAATTGGAGCGTTTTCACGAAAAGGTGAAGCGCATGACAAAAGAGAATTATCTACTCAGCTTCAGACAACAATTGATTTCCTGAGTAATTCGTGGAATGAATTTGTTGATGTATTCAAAGAAGAATACAAAAGGGATGTCTATATCGAAAATCGAAGGCATACGATTTCTGGAGTTCGTCAGCAAAAACTTAAAGATGAACCAGATCAAAACTTATCATATGCATATATCGAAGCAAGCCAAGATTTTGATTCTATGCCAGAAGAATTGTATATCCTTTTTGTTAGCGAAAGAGAAAATGTAATCTATTCACATGAGTGTCCCTTTGACACGATACTGATTACCGGCTCAAGCAATATTGATGTCCTTGGCAGGTATAAAGCAGATGATGAGGTTGGTAATGACTGCCTATTGCGCTATCGGAAATATACAAAGGATAAGGATATAAAAGGCGGTATATGTATGTTTTATGTTCAACAAGAAGATACTGTGTTTTATCATGTCAATCCTTATTTTAATTTGGAGACAGTTTCAGACGACGATGAGTTTCTAAAAAGGTCATCGTTACCGTTTTAAGCGAATGCTTATTATATAGAAAAACCCTCCCGTCCTAAATGGTCGAGAGGGTTTCGTGTATTTGTATTTTTATTCGTCAATCGCAATGCTAATCCCGGACTTGAATTCCACGGTGAAGTGATCCTCAAAGACGGTAATCTTCTCGATGAGCTTTTTGACCAGTGCTTCATCAAACTCTGTGATGTCGGTTTTCTGCTGGGCGATGAAGTCCTGCAACTCCTTGATCCGGTTCATGGTCTCTTCCCGGTGATGGCTGTCGACCTCGGACTTTTCCTTCTGGTCGCGGAGCCGGAAAATCTCGTCGGCAATGGCATCGTAATCCTGCTTGTTGTTGGCCTTCTTGATAAGTTCCTGCTGAAGCTCCACCAGTCGTGCCTGAATGCCGTCCGGCGAAAGCGTGTCGGCGCTGA
>CAYPAA010000090.1:0-1632 GCA_964408625.1 uncultured Roseburia sp.
GCACCTGGTCCGTAAAACCGGCGGCAAGACGCAGACTGTTGTTTATGTTCAGTTCCGGAAAACGATCCGTGCGCGACGTGGCGAAAATCTTTTGAAAATCAACGTATATTTCAAGCGCACAGTCCTTTCGCGACCCCAGCACATGATGAAATTTACCGTCAAAAATGCCGGATACAGCATCGGTATTGATTTCATAAAAGCCGTAGCCAGGCTTAATCCATGCCTCCACCGCAAAATCTCCTGTTCCAAGATTATAGGAACCGGGAGCAGTCACCACACTGTCACTGCTAAGGCACAGTGCATACCGGTTGGTATCCGAAGGATAAAGCGCCAACTCTGAATTGATTGCAAATTGATATTTCCCACTCTGCGTCTGATATGGACATGGAAACGGCATACTCCTTCAGGCACATCTTAATCGTATTGATATAGTTTTCATCTCTGGGAATCACAGGGCTTTCGAGCAAAAAGAGGTCTGTCACTTCATAGCGGTTACATTTTTTTTGTGGTAATCTCATGCGCATGGGACAGAAGATCTTTGACATATGATGTGAGAAAATTCGGGTCAATGACCTCCGTGACTGTATTCAGTCTGCGTGCAAAATAAGAGGTGGCGTCAATGCGGTTTCCGCCATAAGAATATGCGCCGGAGGTGTCACAAGTCGGCGTCATCCCGCCGGGATTTACCACCTGATCGGCGTTTTGGATGTCAAACTCCGAATACGTCATGTGTGTCTCAGAAAACGTATTTTCATTGGAATCCGTCTTTTATATAAAAATTGCCAGACCCTCAATGGTATACGAAATAAGAAACGCAACAAAAAGATTATATCATTTCAATTTTAATATTTTTCCGAGACTTTTTGCAAGATTGATTTCTTCTATAGGTGTTCTTTCCTGCTTTTTAATTAATCCATTCATCAATGATAATTATTCAAAAGGTTCTGCTAACAGAACTCTTTATTCTTCTTCTCCATCATCACAAAGACGAAAATCAATATACTTCCCCAATGCTGCTGCATATTTCTCCAATACAATTAAGGTGGGAATTCTGGTTCCACTTTCAAATCTTGCTAAATTAGAAGGCAAAATTCCTGTCATGCCTGCATTCTCTCCTGTATCGCTTCTGAATACGCCAATAAGCGCTTCTCTCTCGCTTCCTTTTCCGCTTTGTAATCATCCATCCCGAACATCTTGTCTATCTTCCTATGCTCATGTCCTATTTAATTTCATATTTCTCCATCAACTGTTCCCGAAACTCAGAATCCTCAGCAGCATGCTTTAAATCGTCCAACCGTCCGTCCTCTATCAATCGGATATTCAATGCATTTATCATGTCCTGCCCTTGCTCTATCCCCTGCTCTATTCCCTGTTCTATCCCTTGTTCCATGCCCTCATCTCTCGCATATGCCAATTCTGCCATACGATCGCGTCTCGCCTTCTCACGATATTCTATTTCCGCTCGTATTCGTTTTGTTAAACTCATCTCTCTCACCATCTGAATCCCTGTTTGTATTCCGATATTATTTGTTTTAATCATATCCAGTTCCTCCTCCGTCGTTGCATTGAACAGTTTTACCCAGTCTGAAAGACTGTCCTCCGGGGCAAAGCATTTTTTCAACTCTATGATGT
>CAYPAA010000091.1:0-1567 GCA_964408625.1 uncultured Roseburia sp.
CAGGGAGGAACGTACCAGACAGTTCCTGTCCCGCTTTAATCAGAACTAAGGAACCACTGATGAAATCTCTCGGATGGCTGGCCGAGGAGATTTCATCAGTGGTTCCCTAAAATTTGCGTTATGATTTCGTTACAAATCCTTGAAATCCGTCAGGATTTACCCTCAAGGGGGTATGCCCGCCGCTTTGCGGCTCCTGAAGAGCGGATTTGCGCCTCATTCTAACGCAAACTTTTGACGAAATCCGCTCTTGTTCTATTGTGCGGTGTTGCCTTATCTCTGAACTCTGCCGGAACCATCACCGTCAGCAAGCTTCTCAACTTCGGCAACGGAAACCATGTTGTAATCGCCTTCGACGGCATGTTTTAAAGCAGAGGCAGCGACCGCAAATTCAATGGCATCTTGATTACTTTTGCCGTTTAAGATGGCGTATATAAGACCTGCACCGAAACTATCACCGCCTCCAACACGGTCAACAATATGCAGGTGATAAGTTTTTGAAAAGCAAAATTCATTATTACTTGCATCAAATAACATAGCACTCCAATCGTTATCAGATGCTGTTTTACTTTCACGAAGTGTAATTGCGACTTTTTCAAAATCAAAACGATTGGCAAGCTGTCTCGCAACTGACTTGTAGCCCTCTTTATTAAGTTCGCCTGCCGTGATATTGGTGAATTCCGCTTCGATTCCGAACACATCCTTTGCGTCTTCTTCATTGGCGATACACACGTCAACGTACTTACAAAGCTCACTCATGGCAATTCGAGCCTCGTCACGAGTCCAAAGTTTTCCACGATAGTTAAGATCGCATGAAATCTTTATTCCCTTTTGCTTTGCTCTAATACATGCGTTTTCACAAATTTTAGTGACATTAGAGCCTAATGCAGGTGTGATTCCTGTAAAATGGAACCAGTCGGCTCCATCAAAAATTTCATCCCAGTCAAAGTCCTCAACCGTTGCCTCCGAGATAGCAGAATTTGCACGGTCGTAGATACATACCGTAGGGCGTTGAGAAGCTCCCTTTTCGTTAAAGTAAATACCCACACGGTTGCCTCCACGTGTTATTTTAGATGTATCCACACCATACCTGCGCAGAGAGTTCACGGCACATTGACCAATGGCATGTGATGGCAGTTTTGTAACATAAACAGAATCAAATCCATAGTTTGCCAAAGATACAGCAACATTTGCTTCTCCTCCACCAAACGAAAATTGCAGATGATCCGCTTGGACAAATCGCTCATAATGATATGGCTGCAGCCTTATCATAATTTCTCCGAAGGTTACCACTTTTGGCATAATGCTTGCTCCTTTTATTTGTTAGATTTTTATATGGGAACTTCTGAATAATTAAACGTTGTCGGAGCAGCGAAAGGAAATTATTCAGGGTTCCTAAGATGTACTGTACCAGCCTTCATTGCCTGAAGTATTCAGAAGTATTCAAATAAGAGCCTTTACTTGGACAAACTTATCGATTGTTTTTTCTTGCTTCTTCAACTGTTTTACGAGACGCTCTGCATAGTTCTATTATCTCATCCCATTTTCCGTTATCCACAAGATTTGACGA